>JAPLAA010000003.1 GCA_026393475.1 Actinomycetota bacterium | reverse complement strand
TCCCGGTGGGCCGGCGCATCGGCGAGGAGGGCAAGGGGTTCACCTACCTGCTCGACGGGCTCAACCCCGAACGCATCCTCATCGCCGCGGAAGCGCTCGGCATCGGGCGGGCCGCGATGAACAAAGCGGTGCAGTACGGCCGCGATCGCGTGGTGTTCGGCCGACCGATCGGGCAGAACCAGGGTCTCGCGTTCCCGCTCGCCGAGGCGCACATGCGGCTGCACGCCGCCGAGCTCGCGGTGCGCGAGGCAGCGTGGATGTTCGACGCCGGCATGCCCTGCGGCGAGGCCGCCAACACCGCCAAGTACCTCGCCGCCGACGCCGCGTTCTTCGCGTGCGACCGTGCCATGCAGACCCACGGCGGCATGGGCTACGCACGGGAGTACCACGTCGAGCGCTACTGGCGCGAGGCCCGGCTGATGAAGATCGCGCCGGTGAGCCAGGAGATGGTGTGCAACTACATCGCCTCCAGCGTGCTCGGCCTGCCCAAGTCGTACTGACGCTCCCAGGAGCCATTGCCCGTTCACACGACGTTCGTCGGGACTTGGCTTGTCCGCGACAGGCGATCACCTCAAGATTGGGGCAAGAACTTCAAGATTGGGGCAAGGTGGTCACGGAGCGTGCAGTGCTCCGCCGGACGAACGCCACCGAGGATGCGGATGTACGAGCGGAGCGAGACATGAGACGCGGAGCCACCGCGCTGGCTGCGCTGGGTCTGCTCGCTGTCTCGACCATCGGTGCGACCTCGGCCCCGATCGCCACCCGCGAGGTGTCGGCGGATCCCACGCCCGGATGCGTGGTCGATCTCACCGGCGCGATCGGCTGGTGGCGTGGCGAGGACGTCCCGGTCGCCCAGATCGGCCCCGATCTCATCGGCACCATCGCGTACGCCGACGGTGCCGTCGGACGAGGACTCGCCTTCGGGCCGACCGCCGATGTGCGGGTCGAGGGGCTCTCGACGGTCACCGATGCGGTGTCGGTCGAGATGTGGGTGCGTCCCGACCCGGCTGCAGGACGCGTCCAGGCGTTGCTGACGCGTTGGGACTTCCCGAGCACCGACGACACGGCACGCTCCTACTCCCTCATGCTCGACCCGTTCGGCTCGCTCGTGTGGAGCACCGATGAGCTGACGACCCGTCGCCCCGTGGAACTGCTGGCCTCCGTCCCTGCCATCTTCGACGGAGGCTTCCATCATGTGGCCGCCACCTGGAACGGCACGTCGTTCGCCGTCTACCTGGACGGGTCGCTCGTCGGGTCGGCGCCGTCGCAGCGAGGCACGCTGAACCCTGCCGTGTCCACCTCGGTCCGCATCGGGTCGAAGAACGGCATCGGGGATCGCTTCACCTTCGCAGGTGTCATCGACGAGCCGACGATCTGGCAGCGGGCGCTGACCGCTGCCGAGGTGTCGGCGATCCACGGTGCAGGCATCGCCGGCAAGTGCAGCTTCGTCCCCGTCGAGCAGGCCAAGTTCGTCACCGTCGGCAACTCCGCGAACTCCAGACTCGGGCAGTCCGTCGGCGTCAGTGGCACCACCGTGGTCGCGGGTGCGCCGTACGCGAGCGGTCCGAGCCAGTTCGCCGGCGTCGCACAGGTGTACGTCACCTCCAACGGCATCTCCTGGTCGCAACAGGCGACGCTCGTCGCGACGGACCCGGCACCGGTCGACTACGTCGGCTGGGCCGTCGACATCTCCGGCGACACGATCGTGCTCGGTTCGTACGGCAACAACGCCGGTGGCGTCGACAGCGGTGCGGCCTACGTGTTCACGCGGACCGGCACCACCTGGACACAGCAGGCCAAGCTCGTCGCAGCCGACGCCGGCCCTGGGGACGGCTTCGGCTACGCAGTCGGCATCAGTGGCGACACCATCGTGATCGGCGCGCCACTGGAGGATGCCGGTGGCGGCGACGCAGGCGCGGCCTACGTGTTCACCCGGAGCGGCACCACGTGGACCCAGCAGGCGAAGGTCGTCGCTTCCGACGCAGCCGTGCTGGACAACTTCGGTGCGGCCGTCGCGATCGATCTCGATTCGATGGTGGTCGGCACCCCGGGTGACGGCGACGGGGTCGAGGAGAATCGAGGCTCGGCCTACGTCTTCACCCGCGCTGGAACGACTTGGACGGAGCAGGCGAAGCCGGTGGCCTCCGACGGAGCAGCGGGCGATCTGTTCGGGAATTCGGTGTCGATCGACGGGGACGCGATCGCGATCGGTGCACCGTTGGACGACGACACCGCGGCCGACAGCGGATCGGGCTACGTGTTCGTGCGATCCGCCGGCTCGTGGTCGCAGCAGGCGAAGCTGGTCGCTGCCGACCCGGAGGCCGGCGACCGCTTCGGATTCTCGATCGGCATCGACGCGACTCGCACGGTGGTCGGTGCCGATCGCGAGGGCATCGCCGGCAGCCAGGCCGGGGCCGCCTACGTGTTCGACCGCGTCGGTGGCCTGTGGTCGCAGACGACGAAGCTGCTGGCGAGCGACTCGGCGGTCGGCGACCAGTTCGGGTACAGCGTCGACATCGCCGGTCGCATGGTGGTCGGCGCCCACCTCGACGACGACCGGGGCAACAACGCCGGCGCCGCCTACGTGTTCGGTCCCTGACCGATCGAGCCGCAGACCCGCCCGATCACACCGTCGTCGACCGTCGTCGAACGTCGTCGAACGTCGTCGAACGTCGTCGAACGTGGTCGAACGTGGTCGAACGTGGTCGAACGTGGTCGAACGTGGTCGAACGTGGTCGACGCCCGTGCCGAGCGACGCGGGGCCGAGGCCTGGTCGAAATGGTCGGGGCGGGGAGATTTGAACTCCCGACCCCCTGCTCCCAAAGCAGGTGCGCTACCGCTGCGCCACGCCCCGAACGGCCACGATGCTACCGGCGGCCGCGACGGCCGGGTCCGGTCACCCCGTACGGATCTGCCAATCGACCGAGAAGCCGTCGGTGCCCTGGCTGCCGACGAAGCGGCGGCCCGTCACGGCCGCGGCGGTCAGCACCATCCAGTGGTGGCGTCCGTCGAGCCACGGGCCGGGATCCGGGAGCCCGTGCGCCCCGGTGACATGGCGCAACGAGCCGCGCACGATCACGCTCCAGGCCTGGCGTGCCGACTCGTCCACCTGGTCCACCTCGAACGAGGCAGGCCCCTCGTACCGGCCGATCAGCGTCTGCGGGCCGGTACGCATCACCACCTGGCACGCCTCGTCCGGACCGATCACGAGGAAGTTCACCGGCAGCGCCAGCGGGAAACCGTGGTCGAGGACGCACACTCGGCCGATGTGCTGCGACCGGAGGAGGGACACGCTCTCCCAGCCGGGGAGCTCGAAACGTTCGGTACTCATGGGAACCTCCTGCTCGTCGCGGAGCGGGGACGGGTGAGATGGCCGGGCGAAAAGCGATGGGGCCCCGATCGTCGCCGACGATCGGGGCCCCGCCGCAACCCCTCGGCTACTGGGTGACGATCAGCGCGGTGACCATGCCGAACATGCCCTGCTGGCTCTCGGCGTGGGTGAGGATGTGGCAGTGCCAGGCCCACACGCCGAGGTCGGTCGCCTTGTAGAGCACGGTGTAGCGCTCGCCGGGTGCGATGTTGATGGTGTCGCCGGGCATCGGGAAGTCGAGCGGGACGCCGTCCTTCGCGATGATCCACCCCATCGGCTGGTGCAGGTGCATCGGGTGGGCGGTGAGGCCCTCGTTGTAGTAGTTGACCTTCATGACCTCACCGATCCGCAGGGTGTACGGCTCGGTGGCGGGGAAGCTCTTGCCGTTGAGGCTGAGGCCGATGGTGCCGGCGTCGTTGAGCACCATGTTCACGGTCTTGTCGACCTTGGTGTAGCCCTTGTCCTTCAGGTAGTCCGGGATCGGCATGTCGCCGATGGTGAACGAACCGAACAGGCCGTCGGGGATCTGCTCCTGGCCGTTGGTGTGCGAGTGGTAGATGCCGACCGCCGGCTCGAGGGCGGTGAACTCGTACACGTAGTCGGCGCCGGGCTGGATCACGTGCTGGGTGTACGGCTCCACGCCGTCCATCGAGTTGGGCACCCGGATGCCGTGGAAGTGCACGCTGGTACCCGTGTTGAGCAGGTTCTTCACGTTCATGCGGAACTTGTCGCCGACCTCGAGGTGGATCTGCGGGCCGGGCACGACGCCGTTGTAGGCCTTCGCCGTGACGAACTTGCCGGGCTCGACCTCCCACTGCACCTCCTCGACCGTCATGTCGTACACCTTGGTGCCGTCGGCATCGATCCTGGTCGGCTCCATCAGCGCGCCGCCCGTCTTCTCGGTCTTCGCCGGGAACAGCAGGTTGCGATCGAGCATCGTCTGCTCCATCGTCTGCCAGTCCATCGGGCCGCCGGCCGTCATGCCGTCGCCGCCCGACCCGACCATCAGCGCAGCGGTCATGCCGCTCGCCGCGTGTCCGGCGATCTCGCAGAGCATGTCGTACTGGCCGTCGGCGACGTTGCCGAGCTCGAGCTTCTCCGACTCACCGGGCTGCAGGTCGGCCGTCTTCACGCCGAGGCCGGGGATCGACAGGTTGTGCACCATCGTGCCCTCGTTGGTGACGTTGAGGACGACCTCGCCGGCAGGGATCTCGGTCATGATCGGACCGATCTGCCATTCCTTCAGGCTGACGTCGACCACGGTGACGCCTCCACCATCGCTCTCACCGCCCGCGGCGGAACTGCTGTCCCGCAATCCGAAGATGGCGAGTACGAGGGCTGCGATCGCAACGGCGAACGCACCCCAACCCAGGACGGATCGGTCTGCTCTGCTCATAGTGGGCTCCACTATGCGGGGGACCGGTCCGGGGGTTCAGGGCCACAAGACAGTCCGACCCGGGACCAAAGTCCCGAGCGGGGCGATTTCGGGAACCACCCGGGCGCGCCGAGCGACTCGGCAGCCCGCTCGGGGCCGCCGGTCCGGCTGCTCAGTGGTTGAGCGGCACCCACCAGCGCAGCTCGGTGCCGCGCTCGGGCCGTGGCGACAGCGAGCACCCGCCACCCAACAGGCGCGCCCGCTCGGCCATGTTGCGCAGCCCGTTGCCGGAACTCGTGTCGAACTCCGACGGGACGCCTCGGCCGTTGTCGAGGACCCTGAGTTCGAGCACGTCGGTGGCCAGCAGCTCGATCTCGGCCTCCGACGCGCCCGCGTGCCGGGCGATGTTCGTGAGCGCCTCGCGCAGACTCGCGAGCAGCTCGGTACGGATCTCGGGCGTCGTCGCCGTCTCCACCGGGCCGTCCATGCGGACGCGGGGGGAGTAGCCGAGGACCCGCTTGGCCTGTGCCGTCACCGTGCTGAGCTCCTGGCCGAGCGAGCCGTCGCGGCCCGCGGAGCCGAGCGTGAACACCGCCGTGCGGATCTCGCGGATGATCAGGTCGATCTCGTCGACCGCATGCTCGAGCCGGTCGGAGACGTCAGGCGACCGGATCGCCGTCGCCTGCAGCTCGAGGCCCAGGCCGAACAGACGCTGCAGCACCGTGTCGTGGAGATCGCGGGCGATGCGCTCGCGCTCGCCCGCCAACGTCAACAGGTCGCTGGTGGTGCGCAGGACCGACTCTGCCCGGAGGCGTTCGGTCACGTCGCGCACGATCGCGACGACACCCCGGTGGTCGCCGCTGCTGAGCGGGGAGAGGCTGATCTCCACCGGCACCTCGCTGCCGTCCTTGCACTGGAGCGACAACTGCATGCCGGGACCCATCGGGCGGGCCCGGTTCGCCTCGACGAAGCCGTTGCGGAGCGCCTCGTGGCGGTCGCGGGATCGGATCGGGACGAGCACGTTCATGGTGCCGCCGATGAGTTCGGCGCTGCAATAGCCCGACATCTCGAGGAGTCGCTGGTTGACCACGCGGATCGTGCCGTCGGGGCGGCACACGATCAGCCCGTCCGGGAGCTCGTCGATCCAGGTGGCGAACTCCGAATCGGCGTGCGCATCGGCTGCATCGGCAGACGTCACGGTCGTGTCTGCAGCATCGTCGGTCACCAGGCCACCTTAACCAGCACCCCCTCACGCAGGGGCACCCCGAGCGGAGGCCGCAGGCGCCGCCGAGCAGCCTCGGGCCGACGGTAGGGCCGAAGGTCCCTGTCAGATGTCACGCGAACGCGCCAGACTTGGCGGGATGAGCGACGAGACCCGCGTCAGAGTGTTCCTGGTCGACGACCACGAGGTCGTGCGCCAGGGCGTGCGCTCCTTGATCGACGCCTCCGGCGACCTCGAGGTCGTGGGCGAGGCCGATTCGGTCGAGACCGGGCTGGCACGGGTGCTGGCGGTGCAGCCCGACGTGGCGATCCTCGACGTGCGGCTGCCCGACGGCAACGGTGTCGAACTCTGCCGCGAGATCCGCAGCCGGATGCCCGAGGTGAAGTGCCTGATGCTCACCTCGTACTCCGACGACGAGGCGTTGTTCGAAGCGATCATCGCCGGTGCGTCCGGGTACGTGCTCAAGCAGGTCCGCGGCACCGAGTTGCTGGCCGCCATCCGTCGCGTCGCCGCCGGTGAGCACCTGCTCGATCCGGCCGTCACCGGCCGGGTCATGCGCCGCCTCAGCAACCCGTCGAGCGAGGACCAGCGGCTGTCGAGCCTCACGGCACGCGAGCGCGAGGTGCTCGACCTCATCGGCCAGGGCCTCACCAACCGTCAGATCGGCGAGAAGATGTTCCTCGCGGAGAAGACCGTGAAGAACTACGTGAGCGGCCTGCTGGCGAAGATGGGGATGGAGCGGCGCACCGAGGCAGCCGTCTTCGTCGCCCGCCGCGAGCACGACCGCTCGCACCACGGCACCGACTGACCCTCGCCGGCGGCACGAGCCCCGACCGGCCCCGACCGCAGTCCAAACGACAGCGAACGGCCCCGAACGACAGCGGACGACAGCGGACGACCCCGAACGACAGCGGACGGCGTCGCGCCTGCCACGGCCCGGTTGACGGGATGCCCGGTCACCGGACCGTCCCCCACGTGATCCATCGTCGCGCCCATTCACGTCGCCTCGTGGCGGCCCTCGGTCTCGTGTCCGCACTGGTCCTCGTCGCGTGCGGGGGCGGGGGCTGGGGCGGAGACGCCGCTGCCAGCGAAACCACCACCGAAGGATCGACGCCGGGCGTCACCGTGCTCGAGGTCGAGCACGTCACCGACGGCCACGCGACGTCCGAGCACACGGTCACCAAGGAGCAGTTCGACGAACTGAAGCTGCAGGTGCTCGAGCTCGAGGTCGAGGTCGACAAGCTGCAGGTGCTGGCCGGCCTCGACACCGAGGGTGAGGTCCCCGAAGCCGAGGAGGGCGAAGGCGAAGATGCCGCCCACGGCGACGCCCCGCACTGGACCTACGAGGAGGCCGCCCGATGGCAGGAACTCTCGGAGGAGTTCAGCGCGTGCGGTGAGGGTGCCCAGCAGTCGCCGATCGATCTCACCGGTGCAGTCGGCCTCGACCTCCCCAACGCGATCCTCGACTACGTGCCGGCGGATGCGACCGTGGTCGACAACGGACACACCGTGCAGGTCAACGTCCCCGAGGCCGGCACGCTCGAGCTCGACGGGAAGACCTACGCCTTCGCCCAGTTCCACTTCCACGCGCCCAGCGAGCACACGGTCGAAGGCGACCACTGGCCGATGGAGTGGCACTTCGTGCACAAGGCGGAGGACGGCTCGCTCGCGGTGCTCGGCGTGCTCGTCGAAGAAGGGCCCGCATGGCAGCCGTTCGACATCATCATCGACTCGTTGCCGCTCGAGAAGAACGTCGAGGACAAGGTGTACGGACAGGTCGACATCGCAGCGTTCCTGCCGGAGCTGACGGCCGCGTACCGCTACGACGGTTCGCTCACGACTCCTCCGTGCTCGGAAGGCGTGGAATGGTCGGTCCTGCAGGGCACGATCACGATGAGCACCGAACAGATGGAGGCCTTCACCTCACGGTTCAGCGAGGCCAACAACCGTCCGGTGCAGCCGATCAACGATCGCGAGCTCGAGAAGGACGTGAGCGCCTGAGCGAGGCGCCCCCGATCAGCTCGACCGATCGGAGCGGGGATCAGCTCCAGGCGGCGAGACGCTCGACGACCGACAGCAGTCGCTGCACGTCGTCGGGTTCGATGTAGCGGGCGAGCCCGGCCCGCACCACGCCACCCTGGTCGCTCAGACCCAGCGAGTCGACGACCTCGACCGCGTAGTTGTGGCCGTCCCACACGGCAATGCGTTCGGCCGCGAGCGCACGGGCGACGTCGGCCGGCGCGACCCCGTCGACGCGGAACGCAGCCGTGGGGGTGCGGCCCTGCAGGCCCTGCGGCCCGTACACCGTGACGCCGGCCATCGACTGCAGGCCCTCGAGCAGCGGTGCGAACACCTCCATCTCGGCAGCGGCCACACGATCCATGCCCTCCTCGACGAGGAACCTCGCGGTGGCCTCGACGCCGGCGATCGCCTCGTAGTTCGGCATCCCCGTCTCGAAGCGGCCGGGACCGGCGTCGGGCGCCGGACGCACCTTGAACGCCGGGAGTTCGTCGAGCAGGTCGGGGTCGATCCACACGACGCCGCTGTGCGGGCCGTACCACTTGTACGGCGAGCTGACGAGCGCGTCGCAGCCGAGCGCCGAGATGTCGATCCGTTGGTGCGGCGCCAGCGCGACGGCGTCGACGTACACGCGTGCGCCGACCGCGTGTGCGGCGTCGATGATCGGCTTCAGATCGGGTGCCGTGCCGAGCAGGTTCGACGCACCCGGCAGGGTGACCCACTTGGTGCGCTCGTCGATCAGATCGATCACGAACTCGGGCGGCAACGTGCCGGTAGCGGTGTCGAACGGGGCGAGCACGTGCTCGGCGCCGGCCGCCTGACAGGCGTAGCGCCAGGGCGAGACGTTGGCCTCGTGGTCGAGCCGGGTGCCGACGACCCGGTCGCCCGGGCGCAGCGTGGCGCCGATGGCACGGCTCACGGCGAACGTGAGCGTGGTCATGTTCGGTCCGAAGCAGACGCCGGCCGGATCGGCACCGAACAGGCGCCCGACCATCGCTCGCGCCCTGCCGACGAGCTCGCCGGTGGCCTCCGACGCCTCGAACCAGCCGCCGCTGCAGGCGGTGGTGGTGCTGCGCATCCACGCCGACGTGGCTTCGATGGCGACGTCGACCATCTGGGTGCCGGCGGGTGCGTCGAAGCGGGACCAGCCGTCGGCGACGCCCGGGAAACGATGACGGATCGATGTGTGTGTCATGCGAGGAGCGCGATCGGCCGATGGGGCGAGCGGTCAGCGAGCCTTGGCCGCGGCCTTGGCGAGCCGCTTCGCGGTGCGCCCGGACGGCTCGAGCTGGCGGGCGTCGAGATCGCCGACCTCGACACCGTTCGTGAACAGCACGCGGTAGCGGAGCCAGTTGAAGCCGTTCGCGAGCAGCACCTTGCCCTCGGTGCCGAGCGGCACGCCGGGCAGTGCGACGGTGGTGCGCACCTTGTCGTTGGCGCGGAGTTCGAGCTGATCGGCGTGGGGCTTGGCCAGCGCGTGGGGCTTCCAGGTCGGCATAGAGGCACAGTCTGCCCGATCCGGGGTCGCGAGCACGCAATCCACCCGCGCCGAGCCCGTGCTCCGCACGATCCGCGGTCCTGCAGCGGTCCGTCAGCGGTCCGTCAGGGGTCCTGCAGCGGTCCTGAGCGGTCGATTGCGGTCCATCGCGCGTCGCGTCTCGCGCGGAGCGCCGGGAACCGTCAACCACGTGGATAGGCTCCACGGCCTGTGAAAAGCACGCTGGAAAACCTCGAGGACGCCCCCGGCAAGCGCCTCGTCAAGCTCTCGCTCACCGTCGAAGAAGCCGAGTTCGACCGCGACATCGACCAGGCGTTCCGCAAGATCGCCACCGAGGTCCGCCTGCCGGGGTTCCGCAACGGCAAGGTGCCCCGCAAGGTGCTCGAGGCCCGTATCGGCCTCGGTCCCGCCCGCGAGCAGGCACTGCGCGACGCGATCCCCGTCTACCTGGCGAGTGCCGTGCGCGAGCACGACATCGATCTGATCGCCACCCCGCAGGTGGAGATCACCGGCGGCGAGGAGGAGGGTCCGGTCAGCTTCGACGCCACGTGCGAAGTGCGCCCCGAGATCACCGTCCCCGGCTACGGCGGTCTGCGTGTCGAGCTCGCGTCGCCCGTCGCCTCCGACGACGACATCGACCAGGCCGTCCGCGCCGAGCTGCGCCGCCACGGGTCGCTCGTCGACGTCGACCGGCCGGTCCAGTCGGGCGACCACGTCACGATCGACCTCAACGGCACCCGCGACGGCGCACCCGTCATCGGGCTCACCACCGAGGACTGGCTGTACGAGGTCGGCCAGGGCTGGGTCGCACCCACCTTCGACGCCGAGCTGCTCGGCGCCGCGAAGGGCGCCGACCTCAGCTTCACGGCCACCCCGAACGGCACCGACGAGGCGGCCGACTTCGCGGTCACCGTCAGCAACGTGCAGGAGATGGTGCTGCCCGAGCTCACCGACACCTGGGTCGACGAGAACATCGGCGAGTTCGACACCGTCGAGGCCTACCGTGCCTCGATCGCCGAGCGCATCGGTGCCTCCAAGCTCAACCAGGCGCGCAACTCCTTCATCGACCGGGTCACCACCGCACTCGCCGAGCTCGTCGACGTCGACGCGCCGGAGTCGATGGTGAACGGCGATCTGCAGGCACGGGTCCAGAACACGATCCAGCAGTTCCAGCAGCAGGGCATCTCGATCGACCAGTGGCTCGCCGCCACCGGCCAGGACGCCGAGTCGTTCATCGCCACCCTGCGGGTGCAGTCCGACAAGGCCGTCAAGGTCGACCTCGCCCTGCGCGCCGTCGCGGTCGCCGAGGGGATCGAGGCGACCGAGGACGACCTCGACGCCGAGTACGAGCGCATCGCCGTCCAGGTGCAGCAGAAGGCCAAGCAGGTCAAGCGGGCCTACGAGACCAACGACGCGGTGACCGACCTGATGTCGCAGATCCGCAAGTCGAAGGCGCTCGACTGGCTGATCCACCACGTCGACATCGTCGACCTCGAGGGCGAGCCGGTCGACCGTGACCTGATCCTCGGTCACACCCACGACGAAGATGGTGGCCACGGCCACGATCACCATCACGACCACGACCACGATGACCATGAGGGGCACGACCATGACTGAGATGCGCAACTCCATCCCGATGCCGTACGTGGTCGAGCAGACCAGCCGCGGTGAGCGGACGTACGACCTCTACAGCCGCCTGCTGAAGGACAACATCATCTTCCTGCAGACGCCCATCGACGACACCGTCGCCAGCGTCATCTGCGCCCAGTTGATCCACCTCGAGTCGGAGAACCCCGACAAGGACATCAACATCTACATCAACAGCCCCGGTGGCGACATCACGGCGCTGTTCGCCATCTACGACACGATGCAGTTCATCAAGAACGACATCGCCACCATCTGCCTCGGCCAGGCCGCCTCGGCCGCGGCCGTGCTGCTCGCCGCCGGCACCAAGGGCAAGCGCCTCGCCCTGCCGCACAGCCGCATCCTGCTGCACCAGCCCTACGGCCAGGTGGGCTACGGCCAGGTC
Organism: Actinomycetota bacterium; assembly: GCA_026393475.1. Lineage (GTDB taxonomy): Bacteria > Actinomycetota > Acidimicrobiia > Acidimicrobiales > Ilumatobacteraceae > VFMC01. The sequence goes on along the minus strand of JAPLAA010000003.1, from coordinate 23,791 downwards.
ACCGACCTCGAGATCGCGGCCAAGGAGATCCTGCGCATGCGCGAGCTGCTCGAGGAGATCCTCGCCCTGCACACCGGCCAGACGATGGAGCGGGTCCACAAGGACACCGACCGCGACTTCGTGATGGAAGCACAGGAGGCCATCGAATATGGCATCATCGACGACGTGCTGTCGTCGCGTGCGAACGTCGACCGCACCGGTCCCATCCGCTGACACCGGACGACCGGGACCGGGACGACAGGAACGACGGAGGGGACAGGCATCGTGGCGAAGTTCGGGGACACCGGTGAACTGCTGAAGTGCAGCTTCTGCGGCAAGAGCCAGAAGCAGGTCAAGAAGCTCATCGCGGGCCCGGGCGTGTACATCTGCGACGAGTGCATCGACCTCTGCAACGAGATCATCGAAGAGGAGCTCACCGAGGGCAACGAGCTGCGCTTCGACGAGCTCCCCACCCCGATCGAGATCCGCACCTTCCTCGACGACTACGTCGTCGGCCAGGACGAGGCCAAGAAGATCCTGTCGGTCGCGGTGTACAACCACTACCGGCGCATCCAGTACCAGCAGAACGCCGGCGTCGGCCGTCGTGACGAGGTCGAGCTGCAGAAGAGCAACATCCTGCTCCTCGGCCCCACCGGGTGCGGCAAGACCCACCTCGCCCAGACCCTCGCCCGCCTGCTGAACGTCCCGTTCGCCGTCGCCGACGCCACCGCGCTCACCGAGGCCGGCTACGTGGGTGAGGACGTCGAGAACATCCTGCTCAAGCTGATCCAGGCCGCCGACTTCGACGTGAAGAAGGCCGAGACCGGCATCATCTACATCGACGAGATCGACAAGGTCGCCCGCAAGAGCGAGAACCCGTCGATCACCCGTGACGTCAGCGGCGAGGGCGTGCAACAGGCGCTGCTGAAGATCCTCGAGGGCACCCAGGCATCGGTGCCGCCCCAGGGCGGGCGCAAGCACCCGCACCAGGAGTTCATCCAGATCGACACGACGAACATCCTGTTCATCTGTGGTGGCGCGTTCGCCGGCCTCGAGCAGATCATCGAGCAGCGCATCGGCCACAAGGGCGTCGGGTTCCACGGCACCGTGCGGTCGAAGGCCGACAAGGACGCCGGTGAGCTGTTCACCAAGGTCCTGCCCGAGGACCTGCTGAAGTTCGGCATGATCCCCGAGTTCATCGGTCGTCTGCCGATGATCGGCGCCGTACGCAGCCTCGACCAGTACGCGCTCACCAAGATCCTCGTCGAACCGAAGAACTCCCTGGTCAAGCAGTACCAGAAGATCTTCGAATTCGAAGACGTCGAGCTCGACTTCACCCAGGACGCCCTCGAGGCGATCGCCGATCAGGCGCTGCTGCGGGCCACCGGCGCGCGCGGCCTGCGGGCGATCCTCGAAGAGGTGCTCCTCAACACGATGTACGAGCTGCCCGGCCGCAGCGACGTGGGTCGCGTCGTCATCGACGCCGACACGGTGCGCACCAAGGTGAACCCCACCCTCGTGCCCCGCGAGCCCACGCGCAACACGCGCCCGCGCCGCGCGGCGTCCTGAGCACCCGGCTCACCGAGCACGCGTACCTCGAGCGGCGGACCCGACGATGAACCTCACGGAGGCGATGGCGTACCTCGACGCGCACGCCAGCTACGACACCACCGGACGCGTGGAATCACCCACGATCGATCGCATCAGCCGCATCCTCGAGGTGCTCGGCGATCCGCAGCTCGCGTACCCGGTCATCCACATCACGGGCACCAACGGCAAGGGCTCGACGACCCAGATGATCACGCGGCTGCTCATGGCCCACGGTCTCACCGTCGGTACGTACACGAGCCCGCACCTCGAGCGTCTGAACGAGCGCATCAGCCGCAACGCCGAGCCGATCAGCGACGACGACTTCGTCGAGCAGATCGCCGCCCTCGTCGAGGTCGAGCTGGTCGCCGGTGTGCGACCCACCTACTTCGAGCTGGTCACCGCCGCGGCGTTCCGCTGGTTCGCCGACGTCGCCGTCGACGTCGCGGTCATCGAGGTGGGCATGCTCGGCAAGTGGGACGCCACCAACGTGGTGCAGTCGCAGGTCGCCGTCGTCACCAACATCGGCATGGACCACAACGAATACGCCGGACCCACCAAGGCCGACATCGCCCGCGAGAAGTCGGGCATCGTGAAGCCCGGCAGCGCAGTCGTGATCGGTGAGACCGACCCCGAACTCGTGCAGATCTTCGTCGACGCCGGTGGCGCGGCGAACTTCGTCCGCGGCGAGGACTTCGACGTCGTGGAGAACCAGCTGGCGATCGGCGGCCGCATGGTCGATCTGCGCACGCCGACCACCGTGTACCCCGAGGTGTTCGTCCCGATGCACGGCCGTCACCAGGCCGACAACGCATCGGTCGCGCTCACCGCGGTCGAGGCGTTCTTCGCCGCCCCCCTCGCCGACGACGTGCTGCGCGAAGGCTTCGCCGAGGTCGTCATGCCCGGCCGGTTCGAGGTCATCGGCCGGCAGCCGCTCGTGGTGGTCGACGGCGCGCACAACCCCGCCGGCGCCGACGTCGCGTCGCAGGTGTTCTTCGAGGACTTCGATCCGGCGGGCATGCGCTACCTCGTCGTCGGGTGTCTGAAGACCCGTGACGTCCGTGAACTGCTGTCCGCGCTGCGCGCCGACGAGTTCGACGTGGTGCTCACCTGCACGGCGCCGTCGCCGCGCGGGCTCGACAGTTCGGCCGTCGCCAACGCCGCCACCGAGATCGGCTGCGACGAGGTGATCCGGTGCGAGACCACCGAGGAGGCGTGCGCCAAAGCGGTGCGCCTCGCCGGGGTCGACGACGCGATCCTCGTGGCCGGCAGCCTGTACGTGGTGGGCGCCGCCCGCCCCGCGCTGCGCCGCCTCCTGTCCTGACCCGGCCCTCGCGTGGTGGGAGAGGCGGCGTCTCGCGATGTCGCAGATAGCCTGCGGCGCCATGTCTGATCGCACCCTCGTCCTGTTGAAGCCCGATGCCGTCGAACGCGGCCTCATCGGCCAGATCCTGTCCCGCTTCGAGACCAAGGGTCTGAAGGTCGTGGCCATGGACCTGCGCACCCTCGACGCCGACACGCTGGCCCGCCACTACGAAGAGCACGTCGGCAAGGGCTTCTACGCCGACCTCGTCGAGTTCATGAGCCGTGGCCCCGTGGTCGCCCTCGCCCTCGAGGGTCCGCAGGACACCTGGGAAGTCGTGCGCGCCATGATGGGCGCCACCAACCCGCTCAAGAGCGCCCCCGGCACCATCCGCGGCGACTTCGGCACCCTGTTCACCGAGAACCTCGTGCACGGCAGCGACTCGCTCGACTCGGCGACGCGCGAGCTCGGGATCTTCTTCCCGACCCTCTGACCACGGGTGGCGCCGCTAGACTGGCGCCCCACTACGGGGCTGCCGGCCTGGCGCGCCCCTCGGAGTCCGAAGGAGGCAGGGTTCCCATGGCGCGATCCAATCCGCTGGCACTGGGACGTGACCTCGCCATCGACCTCGGCACGGCGAACACGCTGATCTATGCGCGTGGCCAGGGCATCGTGCTGAACGAGCCGTCTGTCGTGGCCATCGACATCACCGACGGGCGACCGGTCGCGGTGGGCATGGAGGCCAAGCGGATGATGGGGCGCACCCCGGGCCGGATCAAGACGATCAGGCCGCTCAAGGACGGCGTCATCGCCGACTTCGAAGTCTGCGAGAAGATGCTCCGCTTCTTCATCCAGAAGGTGCACGCCAGCCGCTGGAGCAAGCCGCGCATGGTGATCTGTGTGCCGTCGGGCATCACCGGTGTCGAGCAGCGGGCGGTGCAGGATGCTGCCGAGTACGCCGGCGCCCGCAAGCCGGTGCACATCATCGAAGAGCCGATGGCTGCGGCGATCGGCGCCGACCTGCCCGTCCACGAGCCGAGCGGCAACATGATCGTCGACATCGGTGGGGGCACCACCGAGGTGGCGGTCATCTCCCTCGGCGGCATCGTCACCGCGCAATCGGTGCGGGTCGCGGGCGACGAACTCGACGACGCCGTGATGCAGTACATCAAGAAGGAGTTCTCCCTCGCGATCGGCGATCGCACCGCGGAGGAGATCAAGATGCACATGGGGTCGTGCTGGCCGCTCGACGACGAGCTCACCGCTGACATCCGTGGCCGCGACATGATCTCCGGTCTCCCGCGCACCATCCCGCTCACGACCGAGCAGGTGCGCGAAGCCCTTGCCGAGCCCGTAGCTGCCATTGTTGATGCCGTGAAGACGACGCTCGACAAGACCCCACCGGAACTGGCGGCCGACATCATGGAGCAGGGCATCACCCTCACGGGTGGCGGTGCGCTCCTGGCCGGTATCGATCAGCGCCTCGCGCACGAGACCGGCATGCCGATCAAGATCGCTCGCGAGCCGCTGTTCAGCGTCGTGATCGGGTCGGGGCGGGCACTCGAGAACATCGACGCGATGCGGGGGCTGATGTCGCTGGGCGGCGACGAGTAGTCCGTCCAGCACATGGCCCTCTATTCGATGGGGCGCCGGCGGGTCATCGCCCTGCTCGTCCTCACGTCCATCCTGCTGGTCACCCTCGACCAGCGAGGCAGCGCGATCATCGACCGCACGCGCAGCGTGATGTCGCTCGTCCTCGAACCGTTCGACGCCGCGGCACGCGTGATCTCGCGCCCCGTCGTGAACGCGTGGAAGGGCATCACGCAGTACGACGAACTGGTCCGTGAGAACGAGCGCCTCCAGGAACAGATCGACTCCCAGCGCGGCGCCGAGATCGTGGCCCGCGCGGCGATCCTCGAGTACCAGGAGTTGCTGACGCTCAACCGGCTCCTCGGCTCGAGCAGCTATCCCACCGCCACGGCGCAGGTGCAGGGCGACTCGCCGAGCAACTTCCAATACACGGTCGAGATCGACAAGGGCAGCGTCGACGGCATCGCGGTCGGTATGCCGGTCGTGAACGGTGGCGGCCTCGTCGGCAAGATCACCAGGGTCACGCCGAACTCGTCGATCGTGCTGCTGATCGTCGACCCCGACTTCTCGATCGGCGCCAAGGTCCTCACCCAGGCCGAGCGGGTCACGCCGGCGCCGCTCATCACCGCCTCGCCCACGGGCGGCATCTCGCTCAACCCCGACAGCACCACGACCTCGTCGACCACCACCACCGTCGCGGTCGCGCCCACCGAGTCGGCGCCGGCCTCGACGATCGACCCGGTGCAGGGTCCGCTCGATCCGATCGACACCGGTACGACGACCACCACCATCCCGTCGACCGATGCCACCGTCGCCACGACGACCACCGTCGCTCCGGTCGAGATCATCCGTGAGACCGGCACGCTCAGCGGGCAGGGCGCCAACCTGCCGTTGGTGCTCCGGTTCGTCAATGACTCGTCCTCACAGGGACGGGTGAAGGTGGGGTCGACCGTGCAGACCGCCGGCGGTACGCAGTCGATCGCGCCGGCCGGCCTCCCCATCGGCGAGATCACCGCGATCCGCCAGCAGTCGGGGTCGCGTGCGCAGCTCGTCGAGGTCCGCTCGTCGGCCGGCGACCTCTCGAAGCTCAACTTCGTCCGCGTCATCCTGTACGTCCCCAACACGAGCGGCGGCTGATCCGTGCGGGCGTTCCTCATGGGACCGCTCGTCCGGCTGTTCCCGGTCGGGCTGTGCGTGATCGCGATGCAGCGAACGTTCCTCAGCGAGATGAAGGTCTTCGGGGTGGTGCTCCAGATCGTGCTGGCGCTCGCCGCGGCGGCCGGTGCGGGTGCGGGTCCCGAGCGCGGGGCCATCGGCGGGTTCACACTCGGCCTGATGTACGACCTCGCCACGGGAAGCCCGCTGGGTCTCACGGCGCTCGTCTACGCCCTGGCGGGGTTCGTCGCCGGCTATGTGCTCACCCTGACCCCCACGCCCCAGTGGTGGCTCGCCTCGATCTTCACCGCCATCGGCGCAGCCGTCGGCGAGACAGCGGTGCCCGTGGCGCGCACCCTCATCGGCCAGGACGGGTGGTTCACGTCACGTCTGTTCACCATCGTCCCGGTCGTGTCGGGCTTCGCGCTGCTGTTGAGCCCGCTGTTCGTGCCGCTCGGCAGATGGTGCATGTGCGTGAAGCGACCGAAGTGGAAGGCCATCAGGGAGTAGCCGCGCGCCCGCTCGCGGCGCCGCATCAGCCAGAATGTCGGCCATGGCCATCGATCGACGGAGCAGTCGCCTGGGCGTCCTCGCCCTCGTCGGGGTCATCCTGGTCGGCGCGCTGGGTACCCGCCTGTGGTTCCTGCAGGGCGTGCAGGCCGAGGCGTACCAGGAATCGGTGGACCTGTCGAAGATCCGCACGGTCAGCCTGCCGCCCGAACGGGGCCGCATCTTCGACGCCGACGGTCGCATCCTCGCCGACAACGAGCGGGTGCTCACCGTGACGGTCGAGTGGCGCGTGCTGCGCAACAGCAGCAACCGCAAGCAACTGTTCGACCGGCTGAGCGGACCGCTCGGCAAGCCGGTCGCCGAGCTCGAGCAGCGCTACGACGACGGCGTGCTGCTCTACGACCCGCTGTTGCCGATGCCGCTCGTCGAGGACGTCAACGAGGAGACGGTGCAGTTCCTCCTCGAACGTTCCGAGGACTTCCCGGGCGTCGACGTCACCGAGCAGTGGCGTCGGGTCTATCCGTACGCGCCGCTCGCGAGCCACGTCGTCGGCTACATGAGCGCGATCTTCAAAGAGACCAAGGACGAGTACCTCGCACTCGGGTACAACCTCAACGAACGCGTCGGCGCGTTCGGCATCGAGCAGAGCATGGAGACCGAACTCCACGGCCAATGGGGCTTCCAGAAGTGGGAGATCGACGCTGCCGGCAACACCGTGAGACTGCTCGACGAGGTGCTGCCGGTCGGGGGCAACGACATCCAGCTCAGCATCGACCTCGACGTGCAGCAGTACGCCGAGCAGGCACTCGAGACGAAGCTGAAGCAGCGCCGGAAACTCCCGACCGACAAAGAGGAGTGCAAGTGCGCCGACCTGGCGGCGCACAACCCGATCGATCCGAAGATCGAAGGTGGCGAGACACGCGTGTACGCGAGCTCGAAGGAGTTCGGCACCGAGGAGTGGATCCAGTACAAGGCACCCGCCGGTTCGGTGGTCGTGCTCGACCACTCCAACGGCCAGGTGATCGCGATGGCGAGCTACCCGACGTTCGACAACCGCTGGTTCAACGCGGGCGTGAGCAGCCAGAAGCTCGAGCAACTGTTCCCGCCGACCGACGACCCCGATCGGTCGATCCTCGTCAACCGCGCCGTCCAGGGTCGCTACAACATCGGCTCGACGATCAAGCCGTTCATCGCCTGGTCGGCGATGCACAGCGGCCTCATCAACTCCCAGGACATCTGGATGGACGAGGGCGTGTACAAGCTCGTGTCGGTGCCGGAGGAGATCTGTGCCGAAGGCGTGCGGTGCGAGTTCAAGAACGCACTCGATCCTTTCGGCGTGCCCAGTCGCTACGGACCGGTGCAGGTCGAGGACGCACTCGCGGTGAGTTCCGACACGTTCTTCTACCGTTTGGGCGAGAACTTCTTCACGCTGCTCGGCCGCCGCGACGAACTCAAGGCCGATCTGATGGAGTTCGGCTTCGGCGCCGACAGCGGCATCGACCTCCAGTACGAGTGGGACGGACGGATCCCCGACGACGCCGTGAAGAAGGAACTCGTCGACAAGAAAGTGCTGGCCAAGGGTGAGGCACCGCGACTCGTGACCGGCGACCTGGTGCAGGTCGCGATCGGCCAAGGTCTGTTCGCATCGACGCCGCTGCAGCTCGCGAACGCCTATGCCGCGTTGGCGAACAGCGGGTTCGTCATGCGGCCACACCTGGTCAAGAACATCCTCGCCCCGTTCACGCCCAACGAGGAGGGCGTCGCCGCGATGGCCGACCTGGATGCAGCGGTTGTCGTTCAGGCGTTCGAGCGGCCCGAGATCATCAACCAGATCGAGATGCCTCCCGAGGTCAGACTGCCCATCATCGCCGGACTCACGCGCGTGGTGTGCCCCGAGTTCCGCAACGGTGAGCGGTGCGGCGTCACCTATCCGCCCGAGAGCACGCGCTACCGCGCGACCACCGGTGAGCGAATGTTCAGTGACTATCCCCACGACAAGCTGCCGATTGCGGGCAAGACCGGCACCGCTCAGGGAGCCGGGCAGTACCCGTGGAACGACTCGTCGGTGTTCGGCGCGTTCAGCACCGACGCCGACCAGCCGTACACGGTGGTCGCCTACCTGGAGAAGAGCGGGTACGGATCGAAGGCTGCAGGGCCCGTCGTGAAGTGTCTGCTCACGGTTCTCGCCGAGGAGATCACGCCAGACCCGGTCGTCCCGGCCGACCCGCTCGACGTGAATTCGCCCTACACCGCCGCGCCCAAGGAACTCGCCGACACCGCGTGTCTCGGCGGGTACGACGGTTCGATCCGTGAGTAGCGCCGACGTCGAGGCGAGCGCCTCGTGACCCTCACGTTCCTCCAGCGCAAGCCCGACTCGGGCCTCGGCAACATCCGCTCGAGCCCGAGCGACCCGAGGCGCAACGTCGACTGGGTGCTGATGCTCGTCCAGGCGGCGCTCGCCGCGATCGGCTGCTTCATCATCTACTCCGCATCGCGGACCAAGCAGCCCGATCCGTTCACCTACGTCACCCGTCAGGTGGTGTTCCTCATCGCCGCGGTCATCGCGATGGTGGTGGTGATGGCGATCGACTACGAGACGCTGCGCGAGCGGGCCAGGTTCTTCTACGGCGTCACGATCATGATGCTCGTGCTCGTGAACGTGGCCGGCACGGTGAGCGGCGGTGCCCGTCTGAGCTTCGACCTCGGACCGCTCAAGCTGCAGCCGGCGGAACTCGCGAAGGCCACGGTGTTGCTCGCGCTGGCGGCGTACCTGGCGGAGGAGCGAAGTGACGAGGTCTCCTATCCGCGCTTCCTCGGGGGGCTGATCATGGTGGGGGTGCCGTCGGCGCTGATCATCGTGCAGCCCGACCTGGGGTCGGCGTCGGTGCTCGTCGCGATGGCGATGGGCGTGCTGCTGGTGGCCGGTGCCAAGCCGAAGTACATCGCCCTGATCACGCTCATGTCGGTGGCGACGGTGATCGCCGCGGTGGTGTCGGGCATCGTCAACCGGTACCAGTTGCGTCGCATCGAGGCGTTCTTCAACCAGGACTCCGCCGATGACGCGCTGCGCGACTACATCTACCAACCCCGCAACGCGATCCGGGCCATCGCGACGGGCGGCATCACCGGCAAGGGGTGGTTGGAAGGGCCGATGACGAACGCGAAGAACGACATCCCGGTGCAGTGGGCCGACTTCCCGTTCTCGGCGGTGGGGGAGCAGTTCGGACTCGTGGGCTGCAGTGTGGTCGTCGGGCTGTTCGCGATCATGCTGCTGCGCATCTGGCGCATCGCCCATCTGTCGAAGGACATGCTCGGCACCTACCTGTGCGCCGGCGTGTTCACGATGATCCTGTGGCAGGTGTTCCAGAACATCGCGATGACGGTCGGCATCATGCCGGTGACGGGTCTGCCGATGCCGTTCATCTCCTACGGCGGTTCGAGCCTGGTGACGTTCTTCGTGCTGCTCGCGCTCGTGCAGAACGTGCACATGCGCCGCTACCGCTGACCGCGCGCACACCAGCCCGCGACTGCCACCCTCCGTGGTGGGACTGCCGCGAGATGCCGGGTCCGGCGGTCGCGTGGCGGTACACTTCGGTCACGTGTGTTGACCCTCTGGTCAATGCCGTGCTCGACAAGGGAGTTCGTCGACGCCACCGATCGTGTCGATCGGCGCCGCCGGGCTCCCGACGCACCCGCGGCTCGCCCGGGGTGTGCCGCCGGCGGTACGACGGCACCGAAGGTGAGCAACCGACAACCGAACGCGATCATCGAGCGGCAGCATCGTGCGCCCGAACGGTGGTCAACGTGTGCCTGTACCCCAGCCTGGCGCACGTCAGAAGGGATTTCCTCCATGGACGAGAGCACACTCGACGCCCCCGGCGGCGAGCATCAGCCTGCGGCCTCGGGCCGCGGCCCGACCGAGCCCCAGGCCACCGAGGCCCAGGTCACCGAGCCCCGCACGACCGGGCCTCGCCCGATCGATCCCGGCATGGCGCCGGTGGCGGGCACTGCGACCGAGCCGGCGGTCGCGACCGACGACCGGGTGCTGTCCGACGGGGACGGCGGGGACGCCGGGGAATCGGGTGGCGGTGCCGACGGTGACGGTGCCGACGGGGTCGCGCGGACCGGACCGAAGAAGCGGCGGCGCGGCTCGCGTGGCGGCAAGGGTCGCAAGAAGCCGGGTGCGCCCCGGGCCGATGGCGACGACGGCGACGACAGCGATGACGATCTCGACGGCGATGAGAGCGACGAGAGCATCGACGACGGCGCTGACGACGGTGTCGTCCTCGATGCAGGTGATGCAGGTGCCGCCGCCCCCAAGCCCGCTGCCGCGCCGCGCCAACGAGCGCCCCGAGCGCCGCGGCCGCCCCGTGCCGAGCGCGCCGTCGCCGACGCGGATGACGCCATCGACATCGACCGGGCCGACCAGGCCGACCAGATCGACGATGCCGCATCGGCGTCCTCGGCCTCCTCGGCCTCCTCGGCCTCCTCGGCCTCCTCGGCCTCCTCGGTCGATCAGCTCGATCACGGCGATCAGCCCGATCTGCCCGAGCGGATCGGTGAGGGCCGGCCCTCCGCTGCTGCCGCCGACGCCGCACTCGTGCGCAAGCCGCAGATCGGCGACACCCGTCCGGCACCCGCCGGCGCTGCTGCTGCCGCACCCGCCGCTGCGCCGGCAGCCGGCACCCGTCAGAACGGCCGCGGTGGGCGCACCAAGGCTGCGCCAGGCGCGGCCTCGTCGCCGGCTGCCGCCAACGGTGCCGCCGCGAACGCAGCCACCGCAGCGACCGCAGCCACCGGCGATGCGGAACGCACGGGTGCCAAGAAGCGCCGCCGTGGTGGCAAGGGTCGCAGCGGGGCAGGGTCCGGCTCGGGTGTCGTCACGTCGACGCGGCCGACCGCGGTCGAGGTCGATCCCGAGGTGCTCGAGAAGCGCAAGGGCCGCGAGCGCAACGGCCGACCGGTCGGCCGCTACCTGATGTGCGTGCAGGTCCGCCCGACGCTCACCCAGGTGGCCGTGCTCGAGGGTCGCAACCTCATCGAGCACTACGTGAGCCGGCCGGCCGACGACATCAGCCAGATCCACGGCAACATCTACCTCGGTAAGGTGCAGAACGTCCTGCCCGGCATGGAGGCGGCGTTCGTCGACATCGGCACGCCGAAGAACGCGGTGCTCTACCGCGGCGACGTGCAGTACGACGCCGAGGACATCGTCGAGAAGGGCAACAACCTCCGCATCGAGCAGATGCTGAAGGCCAAACAGCTCATCATCTGTCAGGTCACGAAGAACCCGATCGGGGCCAAGGGCGCACTCCTCACCCAGGAGGTCTCCCTGCCCGGCCGATTCGTGGTGCTCATCCCGAACTCGAAGACCTACGGCATCTCCAAGCGGCTCCCCGACGACACCCGCAAGCGACTGCGCAACATCCTCGACCGGGTGAAGCCGGCAGAACACGGCCTGATCGTGCGCACCGCCGCCGAGAACGCCACCGAGCACGAGCTCCGGGCCGACATGACCCGCCTGCTCGACCAGTGGAACGCGATCGAGGCGAAGGCGAAGAAGGCCAACGGCCCGACGCTGCTGTACCGCGAGCCCGAGCTGGCGGTGCGCGTGATCCGTGAGGAGTTCAACGCCGAGTATCGCGGGGTCATCATCGACGACCAGCGCCTGTACGAGGACGTCAAGGACTACGTCGGTGCGTTCAACCCCGAGCTCGCCGACCGCATCGAGTTCCACGACCAGGCGACCGACGGGCTCCCGATCTACGAGCGCCACCATGTGCACGAGCAGCTCCACAAGGCGCTCGACCGCAAGGTCTGGCTGCCGAGTGGTGGTTCGCTCATCATCGAGCACACCGAGGCGCTCACGGTGATCGACGTGAACACGGGCAAGAACGTGGGCACGACCAATCTCGAGGAGACGGTGTACCGCAACAACCTCGAGGCCGCCGAGGAGGTCGCCAAGCAGCTCCGTCTGCGCGACATCGGCGGCATCGTCGTGATCGACTTCATCGACATGGAGATCCGCGACAACCGCAAGAAGGTGGTCGAGAGCTTCCGCACCGCCCTTGCTCGCGACAAGACCCGCACGCAGGTGTTCGACATCTCCGAGCTCGGTCTGGTCGAGATGACCCGCAAGCGCATCGGCGAGGGGTTGCTGACCAACTTCGCCGATCAGTGCCCCAACTGCGAGGGTCGGGGTGTGCGGATCGACCACGCCCTGTTGGGCTGATCCGACGGCCCGACGCATCGGGCCGTTCCGCCGGCCTCGTGTCGGCTCATGAACTCCCTGGACGCCGCCTGGCGACCAGGAACAACCGGGGTCGCGGCGTTGGCCGTCGATCCCTCGAACGATAGAGTGGGCAACCGCTATGTACGCAGTGATCGAATCCGGCAACAAGCAGGAACGGGTGACCGAAGGCCAGCAGATCCATGTGGATCTGCTGCAAGCCGAGCAGGGCAGCGACATCTCGCTGACCCCCGTTCTGCTCGTCGACGGTGACACGGTTCTGGCCACCCCCGACCAGCTCAAGGGCTCGGCAGTCAAGGCGAAGGTCGTCGGGTGGGCCAAGGGCCCGAAGATCGACGGCTTCACCTACAAGCGCCGCACCAACCAGCGTCGCCGGTACGGCCACCGTCAGAAGTACACCGTCATCGAGATCACCTCCATCACGAAGGGCTGAGCGACCATGTCAAAGACCAAGGGTGGCGGGTCAACCCGCAACGGCCGCGATTCCAACGCTCAGCGCCTCGGCGTGAAGGTGTTCGGCGGCACCCAGCTCACCGCCGGCACGATCATCGTCCGCCAGCGCGGCACCAAGTTCCACCCCGGCAAGAACGTCGGCATCGGTGGCGACGACACGCTGTTCGCCCTCGTCGACGGCTCGGTCCAGTTCGGCGAGCGCAAGGGCCGCAAGGTCGTCGACGTCGTCCCGGTGGCCTGAGCGCCTGACGAACCCACTTCCCGTCCACACGGACGGGACCAATGAACTGACGAGACCCGGCCTCATGGCCGGGTCTCGTGCTTTTCGGCCTCGTTAGTCTGGGGTCGTGGCCACACGGCCGCCGACTGCTCGAGGGGGCACGCATGGATCACGAAGCGGCCGACCGGACACCAGTTGCATCGCCAGATGCACCGACCGACATCGTCGCCGCGGCGCGTCGAGCGCTCGCGCTGGTCGACCTGACCGACCTCGACGAGCACTGCACCGCCGAGGCGATCGACACGCTGTGCCGACGCGCCGACGGTCCCTTCGGACACACCGCAGCGGTGTGCGTGTGGCCGGCGTTCGTGGGGCAGGCGGCGCGGTTGCTCGCCGGGTCGCCCGTGCTGGTGGCCACCGTGGTGAACTTCCCGGCCGGCGGCACCGACGTCGCCGCCACGGTGTCGCAGACGACCCAGGCACTCGCCGACGGCGCCGACGAGATCGACCTCGTGCTGCCGTACACCGCGTTCCTGGCCGGCGACGTCGCGTCGGCCGAGGCGATGGTGTCGGCCGTGCGGGCCGCCGTGGTGGCGCCGGCTCGGCTCAAGGTGATCCTCGAGACGGGCGGCTATCCCGACCAGGACGCCGTCCGTCGGGCCGCCCGGCTCGCGATCGAGCAGGGTGCCGACTTCGTGAAGACCTCCACGGGCAAGACGTCGGCGTCGGCGTCGGTCGAGGCCGTGCGCACGATGCTCACCGAGATCCGCGAGAGCGGCTGGCCGGTCGGGATCAAGCCGAGCGGTGGCATCCGCACCCTCGACGACGCCCGCACGTATCTTCGGCTCGCCGACGAGATCATGGGCGAGCACTGGGCCGGCCCGGACACGTTCCGGTTCGGCGCCAGCGGACTGCTCGACGCGCTCGAGTCGGCCATCGAACACGGTGTCGGCGACGGCACCTCCCGTTCCGACGCGACGACCTACTGACCACTGCCACCCCCACCACTGCCACGGACGGACGTACCCATGTTGCCCCAGGAGATTATCCGCACGAAGCGTGACGGCAAGCGCTTGACGGTCGACGAGATCGACCAGTTCGTCGCCGGCATCACCAGCGGCGCCGTCGCCGATGCACAGGCCGGAGCGTTCGCCATGGCCGTGTTCCTGCGCGGGATGGACACCGACGAGTGCGTGGCGCTCACCCGGGCGATGACCGCGAGCGGCACCCAACTGCAGTGGAGCCTCGACGGCCCGGTCGTCGACAAGCACTCCACCGGTGGCGTGGGCGACACCGTGAGCCTCATGCTCGGACCGATGGTCGCTGCGTGCGGCGGCTACGTCCCGATGATCTCGGGCCGCGGCCTCGGCCACACGGGCGGTACCTACGACAAGTTCGAGTCGATCCCGGGATACCGGGCGACGCCGACGATGGCCGAGTTCCGCAAGGTCGTGGCCAAGGTCGGCGTGGCGATCATCGGCCAGACGGCCGATCTCGCGCCAGCCGACAAGCGACTGTACGGCGTGCGCGACGTGACGGCGACGGTGGAGAGCATCCCGCTCATCACCGCCTCGATCCTCTCGAAGAAGTTGGCCGCCGGTCTCGACGCGCTGGCGATGGACGTGAAGTTCGGCAACGGCGCATTCATGGCCACGGTGCCGGCGGCGCGGGCACTGGCGCAGAGCATCGTCGGTGTCGCCGGCGGTGCGGGCATGCCCACCGCCGCGCTGCTGACCGACATGGGGCAACCACTCGCCAGCACGGCCGGCAACGCGCTCGAGATGGCGTACGCGATCGACTACCTCACCGGTGCCCGTCGGGAGGAGCGCATGCACGAGGTGGTCATGTCGCTGTGCGCCGAGATGCTGGTGTTGGGCAAGCTCGCATCGACGACGGCCGCCGCCCGCAAGCGGTTGCAGGCCGCGCTCGACAGCGGTGCCGCCGCGGAGACGTTCGCGAAGATGGTGAAGGCGCTCGGCGGCCCCGGCGATCTCGTCGCCAAGCCGTGGAAGCACCTCGAGCGGGCGCCCGTCACGGTGCCGGTGTTCGCCGAGCGCGCCGGTGTCGTCACGGCGATCGACACCCGCTCGACCGGCCTCGCCGTGGTGGTGCTCGGCGGCGGGCGCACTCGGCCGCAGGACTCGGTCGACCATGCGGTCGGCCTCACCGAACTCGCCTCGCTCGGCACCCTCGTCGGCCCCGACCGGCCGCTGTGCGTCGTGCACGCCCGCACCGACACCGCCGCCGGCGCTGCCGCCGAGATGGTGCGGGCGGCCTACACGGTCGGGCGTCGAGCGCCCGCCGTCGTCGCGCCGGTGCGCGAGCGAGTCGTGGCCCCCGCTCGTCGTCGCTGAGCACGGCCATGGTGCCGACGCTGTCCCAGGCGGTGCACGAGAACGTCGAGTGGTGCGACCTCGTGTGCCGCAGCCTCGACGTGACCACCGGTCGGTCCGATGTGCTGTGGTGGACCCACGACGATGCCCCGCCGCTGTACCCGGACGTGATCACGACGGTCGCCGACGTGTCGTACGAGGTGCTCGCGTCGCTGCTGGACGATCGGCCCACGTGCACGGTGAAGGACTCCTTCGGCACGCTCGACCTCTCGGGTGACGGGTTCGTCGTGCTGTTCGACGCCACCTGGGTGGTGCGTGCCGCCGGTGTGCCCGAGCTCGCCGATCCCGGCTGGGAGGTGATGGACGATCCGGACGACCTGGCCGCGTGGGAGCAGGGTTGGCGATCGGGCGGGGGAGCGCCCGGCGGCCTGTCGCCGGCGTTGCTCCAGCGGGCTCCGGTGTCGTTCCTGGCCGAGCGTGTCGGCGAACGGCTCGTCGGCGGAGCGGTCGCCCATCACGCTGGTGGCGTGCTCGGGATGAGCAACGTGTTCCGGGTGGACGAGGCGGACGGTCCGGCCGAGCCGGATCCGAACCACACGGCGAATGACCCGGCGAACGACACCGCGTCGCTGTGGCAGCGGGCCTCGTCGGCAGTGTCGTGGTTGGCGCCCGAGCTCGGGGTGGTGGGCTACGAGCGGGGGCTCGCGCTCGACGCGCTGCGCGACGTCGGCTTCCGGCCGGCAGGGCAGCTGCGGGTGTGGCGACGGGGCTGACCCGGTTCCACCGTCGCGCCGGCGCTCAGGGGGTGGTGCCGATGCCCTGCGGCAGCTTGTCGACCGACCACCCGAGCAGGGTGACGGCCTGACGGCAGGCGAACCGGTCGGTCATCCCGCCGACGTAGGCGACCGCTGCGTGGAGCGCCTCGGCGCTGCCGGCGTCGACACCTTCGACATCGGGCAGGGAGTTTGGTCGATCGGCGTAGTGCTCGACCAGCGCCCGCAGCATCGAGATGACGGCCTGCCCCTGGGTGACCGACGCGGGTCGGAGGTAGACGTGTTCGTAGTTGAACTGCCGGAAGGTGGCGAGCGCCTCGGCGAAGCGTGCCGTCATGCCGATGCGGCCCGACATCGCGGAGGCCTCGATCATGGCGCCGATGAACGCGCTCAGCTGCTCGCGGCGCATGAGCCCACACCGGTCGCGCACGAGGGCGGGCAGCATGTCGAGGCTGACGATGCCGGCGGCGACCGCGTCCTCGAAGTCGTGGCACACATAGGCGATGCGGTCGGCCCAGCTCACCACCTCGCCCTCGGGCGTCATCGGTGCCGGGCGGCTCCACGAGTGGTTGCGGATGCCGTCGATCGTCTCGATGCACAGGTTGAGCGAGCGCAGTGTGACGTCGGCTCCCCACACCGCATGGTCGAACCCACCGTCGAGGTACGGGCTGAGCGCGTCCTCGCTGGCGTGACCGCCGGGCCCGTGGCCGCAGTCGTGGCCGAGGGCGATCGCGTCGGTGAGCGGCACGTTGAGGCCGAGCACCTGGGCGACCGAGGTGGCGACCTGGGCGACCTCGAGCGCATGGGTGAGCCGAGTGCGCTGGTGGTCGTCGGGGAACACGAACACCTGGGTCTTGCCGGCCAACCGGCGGAAGGCGCTGGCATGGAGGATGCGGTCGCGGTCGCGTTCGAAGCAGGTGCGCCACTGGTCGGGTTCCTCGTCGACCAGACGGTCACCGGGGCCGTGGGCGCGGGTGGCGAGCACGGCGAGATGCTCGGCCTCGCGGAGTTCGCGCTCGGCCCGGGGGAAGATCGCGGCCGTGCCGCTGCCGGCCCACGAGTCGGCATGGGCGAGCCGCACGCCGTGGTCGGCGGTGTGCCCGGCCATGGTGGACGCCCACTTCCGGGCGCGCTCGGCACGTTCCGCGAGATCGCCGTCGGCCTCGCGTGCAGCCGCCCGAGGGGTGAGGGGCTGATCGGTCATCGTGACGCCAGGGTACCGAACGGGTGTCACGTCGGCGGGCCACCGCGGCGGGTGCGAGTCGGGTGCGAGTCGGGTGCGACGGGCGTGTCCGACGGCGGTGAAAGGCTCCGTCGGGGCTGCGGAGGCTGCCGGTAGCCTGGGATGTCGCCTTCCGGCGGCGTTCGAGACCTGTATCGAACTGAAGAACGAAGTCGAACCAAGGGCAACGGAAGAACAACCGATGAGCAATTTCGTCGACGACGTCCAACTGAACGTGCGTGGTGGTGACGGCGGAGCCGGCTGTGTGTCGTTCCGACGCGAGGGCCCGGAGGCGTTCGGCGGTCCGAACGGTGGCGATGGTGGCGATGGTGGCGACGTCTGGCTCGTGGCCGACCGCAACACGTCGTCGCTCATCGCGTTCAAGGACCACCCGCACCGTCGTGCGGTCAGCGGGGTGCACGGCAAGGGCAAGGACCAGCACGGCAAGCGCGGTGTGCCGCTCGAGATCCACGTTCCCGAGGGCACCGTCGCGTTCGACATGTACACCGGCGAACTGCTCGCCGACCTGCCGAACCACGGCGACCGTTGGCTGGCGGCACACGGCGGTCGCGGTGGCCGCGGCAACGCCAAGTTCTGGTCGAACAAGCGCCGTGCCCCGACCTTCGCCGAACAGGGCGAGCACGGTGAGGACCGCTGGCTGCGCCTCGAACTCAAGCTGATGGCCGACGTGGCGCTCGTCGGGTTCCCGAACGTGGGCAAGAGCACGCTCATCAGCGTCATCAGCGCAGCCCGCCCGAAGATCGCGAACTACCCGTTCACGACGCTCGAGCCGAACCTCGGTGTCGTGCGGGTCGACAACGACACCAACTTCGTCGTGGCCGACATCCCCGGTCTCATCGAGGGCGCGAGCGAGGGCAAGGGCCTCGGTCACGAGTTCCTGCGTCACATCGAACGATCGCGGGTGCTGTGCGTGATGGTCGACCTCGCGCCCGTCGACGACATCGGTCCGAAGGAGCAGGAGGAGATCCTCCTGCGTGAGCTCGGCGACTATCAGCCCGAGCTGCTCGAACGGCCCCGCCTCGTGATCGGCACCAAGGCCGACATGCTGACCGAGGGAATGGCAGAGGGCTGGGACGGCGACTCCATCTCGGCGATCACGCACCAGGGCGTCCGCGAGCTCGTGGGTCGGTTGGCCACGCTGGTCGACCAGGCCCGCCAGGCGCTGCCCGACCGCGAGGGCATCGTCATCATCCGGCCGCAGCCCGAAGGTGCGATGGTCGAGCGCATGGGCGAGCACGAGTTCCGACTCGTCGGACGCCAGGTCGAGCGCATCGTCGCGCTCAACGACGTCAGCACGCCGGACGCGATGAACTACATCGACTTCCAGCTCGAGCGACTCAACGTGCCCAAGCTGCTGGCCAAGGCGGGTGCGATGGACGGCGACATCGTCTGGATCGCCGACTTCAGCTTCGAGTACCAGCAAGGCACCTGAACGTGCGCATCGTCGTGAAGATCGGCACGTCGTCGCTCACCGACGAGCTCGGCGTGATCGACGAGCGCGTGATCGAGTCGCTCTGCGCGCAGCTCGTGCAGGTGCGCTCGCTCGGACACGAGGTGGTCGTCGTCAGCTCTGGCGCGGTGTCGGCCGGTGTGGCCGCACTCGGTCTCCCGGCGCGTCCCACCGACACGCCCACGTTGCAGGCGCTGTCGGCGGCGGGGCAGAGCCGGCTGATGGAGGTGTACAACCGCCATCTCGGCTCGCGAGGTGTGGTGGCCGCCCAGGTGCTGCTCGTCCCGCACGACTTCGTCGATCGGCGCCAGTACCTGCACGCTCGCCAGACGCTGGTCCGCCTGCTCGAACTGGGCTGCGTGCCGATCATCAACGAGAACGACGCGATCGCGAACGACGAGATTCGCTACGGCGACAACGACCGGATCGCTGCGCTCGTCGCCCACAACCTCGCCGCCGACCTGTTGGTGCTGCTCACCGACACCGCGGGTCTCTACACCAGTGATCCACGCACCGATCCGGCTGCGGCGCTGATCGCCCGCGTGGCGGCCGACGACCCGTTGCTGTCGGTGAGCGCCGGTGAGTCCGGCTCCAACCGGGGGAGCGGTGGCATGGCGTCCAAGCTCGCCGCGGCCCGCACGGCGTCGTTCAGCGGCGTGCGTGCCGTGATCGCCGCGTCGGCGCGACCCGACGTGCTGGTCGACGCGGCGAACGATCTCGACGTCGGCACCACGTTCATGCCCAACGACCGCAAGCTGTCGGCACGCAAGCTCTGGATCGGATTCGCCAGCCTGGTCGAGGGGTCGGTCACGGTCGACGACGGTGCGCGGCGGGCGTTGCTCGAGCGGGGCACGTCGCTGCTGCCCGCCGGGGTGATCGACGTGCGCGGCGCCTTCGACGAGGAGTCGATCGTCGAGGTGCGCGCCACCGATGGCACGGTGATCGCCCGCGGCATGGTGCTGTGCGACGCCGCAACGCTGCGCGCCATCAAGGGCAGGCGCACCGCCGACCTGCCGGCCGAGATGGCCCACGAGGTCGTCCACCGCGACGACCTCGTCGTGCTCAGCTGAGCGTCAGCACCATCCGGATCTCGTCCTTGCACGGATCCGACGGCAGCGGCTGGTGGTCGCCGGTCACCACGAAACCCATCGACTCGTAGAGGCGCTGGGCCGGGTCGTTGCCTCTGGTGACCCACAGCTCCACTCGAGCGGCGCCGCCGGCGCGGGCCCAGTCGATCACCGCATCGACGAGCGCCGCGCCGATGCCTGCTCGTCGCACCGCCGGATCGGTCCACATGCTCACCAGGTCGACCGCCTGCGACGTCGGTGCGCCCTCCGCGGGATCGAGGCGGTACCCACCGACGATGCCCACGACGCGACCGTCGTCGTGCCAGGCCAGGAAGGTGCACCGCTGATCGCCTGCCGAACCGCCGATCGCGCGGTCGGTCCAGTCGGTGTCGTCGAAGGCGAGTTCACGTTCGAGCGTCGAACCGAACGCAGCAGGTGTGTCGGCGAGTGCGGCCAGCCGGACGGCCCGGAGCACCCGGGCCTCGTCGGGTCTGATGCGTCGGACGGCGATCATCGGCCCATCTGAACCGATCGCGGTCGTCCGGGCGAACCGATTTCGCGTGCCGGGTGATCAGCCCTCGGCGGGCTTGGGCTGCTCGACGGCAGCGGGTGCCGCGGCGCTGTCGAGACCGAGCTCGGCACGCAACTGGCTGAGACGGCTCTGCGCCTCGATGTTGGCGGTGGCCTGCTCGACTTCGAGGATGCGGCTCTGCACCGAGGTCTCGCCGAGCTCGGCGGTCGCCTTGGCCTTCGCGTAGCGCGCCTCGATCTTCTCCTGCACTTCCTTCAACGTGGGCACGTCGTCGCCGACGGTCTCGTTGAGCTGGGCCATGGCGGAGTTCATCTCCTCCTGCATGCGCGCCTGCTCGAGCTGGCTGAGGAGCTTGTTCTTCTCGGCGAGCTTCTCCTGGAGGAGGCGGCTGTTCTGGGCGACGGCGGCCTTGGCCTGATCGGAGGCCTGGGTGCTCTCCATCACCATGGCCTTCAGGCTCTCGACGTCCTTCTCGACCTGGATCAGCTGGTTCGCGATCGTCTCGGCGGCCGTGGTGTACTGCGTGGCCTTCGCGGCATCGCCGGCCTTCTCCGCGTCGGCGGCCATCATCAGGGCCTGACGGGCGTTGGCGTTGAGCTTCTCGAGCTCGGTCATCTTGCCGTTGAGGCGGATCTCTGCCTGCTTCTGGCTCGCGATGACGTTGGCGGCCTGCTCCTTGAGCCTGCGGTGCTGCTGCTGGGCCTCGGTGAGCGCCTGCTCGAGCTGCACGGCCGGATCGGCGTTCTTCTCGAAGCTGCGGTTGAACTTCGCGCCGAGGTACTTCCACCACTTCTTGAGTCCCTTGAACATGGCTGGCAGCCTAGGCGAAGCGTGCTGTGATGCGGTCCCGCAGCTGGGTGAGCTCCTGCACGCCGAGCAGCGTGAGCAGGACCACGTAGACGGCGATGCCGGCGATGCCGGCGACGCTCACGCGGAGCAGCGCATCGATACCGGTGTTGCCGCCGACGACATGGGCGACTGCCCACATCACCTCCATCATCACGACCGCGGCGAGGGCCATCCGGGCGAGGCTGCCGAGGATCGGGCGGAACGCGAAGCCGGGCACCTTGTAGGCGAGCACCTGCAGCGCCCACACCGACGACACCAGGTACGCGATCGCGAACGCGAGGCCGAGGCCGAGCACGCCGAACCGTCCGACGAGCACGATCGCGAGCACGATGTTGATGACGTTCTCGAACAGGTTGATGACGAACGGCGTGCGCGCGTCGGTGTGCGCGTAGAACGCCCGCAGTACGAACAGGTAGACCGAGAAGCCGACGAGGCCGAGCGAGAAGCCGGCAAGGGCGCGGCTGGTGAGCAGCGCGTCGCCGGCATCGAAGTTGCCGTGGTCGAGCGTGACGCCGATGAGCGGGCGCCGCAGTACGAACATGCCGGCCGCGGCGGGAAAGGTGGCCAACGCGACGAGCCGTACACCCATCGACGTCCGGTCGATGAACGCCGTCTTGTCCTTGCGGGCGACGGCGCGCGCCATCTCCGGGGTGAACGTGGTGACGATCGACATCGCGAGCAGGCCGTGGGGGAGCACGAAGAAGATGTACGCCTTCGAGTACGCGTCGAGCGCGCCGCTGCCCGGTTCGGCGAGGTTCTGCACGACGACGATCGCGAGTTGGTTGGCCGCGACGTAGCCGAACGTCCAGGCCGAGAGCTTCAACAACTGACGTACGGCGGGATGTCCGAACTGGGGGTTGAAGTGCAACGGCACGTTCGCCCGCGTGAGCGCGGGGAGCACCGCGAGAGCCATCACCGCGATGCCCGCCGTGGCGCCGATGCCGAGGGTCCACCGGAGGCGGTCGTTGGTGAGCACCTCGATCAGCTCGGGCTCGCGGCCGTCGACCGTGGCGGGCACCATCAGCAACGAGGCGATGATCACCAGGTTCGACAGCACGGGCGCCCACGAGGCCGCGAAGAACCGCCGGCGCGCGTGGAGGAGTGCGTTGGCCAGCGCGCTCACGCCGTAGAAGAAGATCTGGATCAGGAAGATGCGGGCGAGGGCCGTGCCGACCGCGCGGTACTCGGCGGGATCGACGCCGTCGGCGACATCGAACGAGAACAGGTGGAAGATGAGCGGTGCACAGGCGACGGCGATCGCCGTGAGCGCCGTGAGTGCGAGCACGGCGACGCTCAGCACGGCCGAGGTGGCGTCGTCGTCGTCGTCCTCCGCGTGGCGGGTGAACAACGGCACGAGCGATGCCGACAGGACGCCGCCGAGCAGCAGTTCGTAGATCGCGTTCGGCGAGTTGTTGGCACCGTTGTACGCATCGGTGAGCGCGCTCTGCCCCATCACGAACGCGAACACCGCGACGCGGACGAGGCCGGTGACGCGCGACAGCGCCGTGCCGACCGCGACGACGAGGTTGCTCTTGAGCAGGTCGCTCACGTGGTGGGCGACGCGGTGCCCGGACCGTTCGCCTCGAACCCTCGGGAGCGGCCCGTGGTGTTCACCTCGTCGACGGCCTGGAGGAGCGCTTCCAGTTGCACCACGACATCGCCCACGGCGGAGCCGAGGTCACCGGTGGTGTCGCTGCCGATGGACACCTCGGCCGCCTGGCTCACCAGTTCGCCGAGTCGGGTCTGCAGCCCGTGGAGGCGCTGATCGGTGAGGTCGCGGGCGGTGCGGATGCGCTCGACCGCGTCGAGCTGCGACTGGATCGACGTTCGCATGGCGTCGTCGGTGGCCCGCTCGAGGCGGGCGCGCAGCCCGGCGCCGTCGAGGCCGCGGATGGTGTCGTCGAGCTGGTCGCCGTGCTTCGCGATCTGCCAGCACTCGTCGACGCCGCGGTCGACCTGGCGACCGATCTCGGCCATGCGGCTTCGCAGAGGGCCCGGGTTCATCGTCGAGACGATCTTGGCGAACCGACGCTGCGCCGACTGTGCCGCGGCGACGTGCCGGCGCCAGGGCTCGCCGACACCGAACGGGTCGACCCGTGTCGTGCCGCCGCCGCCCTTTCCCGCTGCCTGCTTGGACGGCCGGAGACGCAGCGCGAGCACGACTGCCCCCGCACACACGGCGATGCCGATGAGCACGGGCACGAGTTCCACGGCGGTGAGCCTATTGCGAGCGCCTCCGCCCGACCGGCCACACGCTCGGTGAACGGCGGTCCCCCTCGGAGTTGTCGGCTGACCTCGACGGGCCGGTCGTCCAAGGGCCGGTCGTCGAGCGGTCGGTCGTCGACGGGTCAGTTGTCGACGGGGACGATGTCGACCGCGGTGAAGGTGGTGAGCTGTTCGTCGCTCGGGTCGGTGAGCGGGGCGATGCGCATCGCCTGGTGGGCGACCGCGGTCTCGAACAGGTTGCGCACGAAGCGGGCGTTGCCGAACCCGCGCG
>JAPLAA010000093.1 GCA_026393475.1 Actinomycetota bacterium | reverse complement strand
ACGGGCGGCGCCGTGGGGTTCGCCGATCCCGACGCCGGCGTGGCGTTCGGGTACGTGATGAACCACGTGATCCCGCGCTGGCAGAGCACCCGTAACCGCTCGCTGATCGACGCCGTCTACGCCTCCATGTGATTCGGCCCGCGCCGCTTGGGTCGTTCGGCTCAATCACCGGACCGCCCGCGGCACGTCCCCGCAGGATTGTCTAGGTTCGTTCCCACTTCGAGGAGGAGCGAATGCGACGAACGGCCGCCATCATCTCCGTCGCCGCGCTGGCCGCGGCAGCGTTCACCGCGACGTTGTCCGATGCAGCGTCCGCTGCACCGGTGTTCACCCTCGTTGCAGGTTCGTCCGCCGAGGGTCGCACGATGTACGACGCGAGCGAGGACGGCCGGTACGTCCTCACCGATACAGCGGAGTTCAGCGGCGGCACCCCGATGCGTCTCATCGACCTCGTCACCGGCTCCGCCGTGGCGCTGCCGTCGTTCGTCGGGCGGTGGATGTTCCTCAGCGGCGACGGACGACGGGTGGTGTTCGACACCAGCGCCGCGCTCGACCCGGCCGACGACGACCTCGAGACCGACGTGTACTCGATGTCGATCACGAACCAGTCGGACGTTCGATGGATCTCGCCGGGATACGCCCAGTACTCGTTCTTCCCGCTCGCGACCAACGAGGACGGCTCCGTGGCCGTCATGTCCGCATCGTCACGGGCGTTGTTCGACGGCCGGTACGTGATGGGTGGAGCGACCGGCCTCCGCGACCTCTCCCCGTCCGGCACCGACTTCACGGTCCACGGGATGAGCGACGACGGCAACCTGGTGCTCTTCTCGATCTTCCGCACCTGTGGTGCCGACCCGTCGTGCGCTCCGTATGCGCTCATGCAGTTCGACCGTCGGACCGGGGTCAGCGCGCCGCGAGCCATCGGCGCGAACGGCGTGATGATCGAGGGAGCGCCGGCAGCGATCACCGGTGACGGTTCCTGCATCGCCTTCGTCGATCGGACCAATCGGGGCGTCTGGCGGCAGTGCGGCGCCGGGTTGCCGGAGCCGTTGAACGTCCAGGCGATGGGAGGCGGCGGCTACCGGTGCAAGGGCATCGCGATCTCCGATGACGGTGCCACCATCACCTGGCTCGGCGTGGAGTCGCTGCGTCTCCCGAGCGGGAGCACGTTCGCCGTACCCGGCGTGCATCGACAGACTGGCGTCGGACCGATCGAGTTCTTGACACGGGACAGTGCGGGCAACGCCGCAGGTGCCGTCGACTGCATCCACCCGACCGACCGCGGCGTGTTGATCTCCACGTCGTCCGATGCGTTCACGCCTGGAGGCGGGACCGGCATCGAACGGGTCCATCTCTTCGGCGAACCGTCCACGCCTCCTCCGACGACGGTTCCCCCGACCACCACCGCTCCGCCGACGACGTCGACCGTGCCGACCGTCGGGTCGGCCGGGCCGACCGGCGCCGGGGTGTTCACCGGGCGGACGCCCGTGCGGATCCTCGACACGCGGACCGGCCTCGGCACCCCCGCCGGGTTGCCGGCGCGGGGCACCTCGATCGTCATCCCGGTGCGCGGCCGACACGGCGTGCCCACCGATGCAACGGACCGGCTACGTCAGCCTCATCCCCAGCGGTACACAACCCGGAATCACCTCCAACCTGAACCTCGACGTCGACGGCGAGACGATCGCCAACTCGGCGATCGTCCCGATCGGCTCGGACGGCTCGATCGTCCTCTACACGAACGCCTCCACACACGCCATCGTCGACCTCGCCGGCTGGTGGACGCCGAGCCCTGGCGCGACCAGCGCCGGCCGGTTCCAGCCGGTCGGCCCGGTCCGCATGCTCGACACGCGTCCCGAGTCACGTGTCGACCACGACGGTCCGAAGCCGACCGCGGGCTCCGTCACGCCGGTGCAGGTGACCGGCCGACTCGGGTTGCCGAGCAGCGGGGTCTCGGCGGTCGTGCTCAACGTCACCATCGCCGAACCCGAGTCGCTCGGGTTCGTCCAGGCCGCGCCGGCAGCGACGCTGCAGCCGGGCGCCTCGTCGACCCTGAACGTCGGTCGGCCGGGCCAGGTGATCGCCGCGTCCACGATCGTCCCGGTCGACGCGCAGGGCCGCATCGCGCTGTACTCGCAGTCGAGCACCCACCTCATCGTCGACGTCGCCGGCTGGTTCACCGACGCCTCCGTCGCACCGGGGACCGACGGGATGTTCGTGCCCACCACCTCAGCGCAGAGCCCACGCCAGCTCGACACGCGACCTGGTTCGGGGCTCTGGAGCGGACCGAAGCCGACCGCCGGGCAGCGCTTCGGCCTCCCTGCGAGCGGTCAGGCCATCGTCGGCACGATCACCGTGGTCGACACCGACGGGCCCGGCTTCGTCCAGCTCGGCCCGGCAGCCACCATGACCAATGGTGCGACGTCGAACATCAACCCGACCCGAGCAGGCGAGACGGTGGCCAACGCATTCATCGTGCCCGTCGGCGGGCCA
This sequence comes from Actinomycetota bacterium, assembly GCA_026393475.1. GTDB lineage: Bacteria > Actinomycetota > Acidimicrobiia > Acidimicrobiales > Ilumatobacteraceae > VFMC01. The sequence continues at coordinate 89,573 of JAPLAA010000093.1, read as the reverse complement.
GGCATCGGCGTGTTCACCAGCGTGGGAACCCACGTGATCATCGACGTCAGCGGCTACATGACCTCGTGAGCGCGCGACGGGCCGGATCGCGTCAGCCGCGGCCGATCATGCCGGCGCTCACCGAGATCACCGCGGTGTCCCTGACCACCCGCGGGGCGAGATGGGCGCGGATGGCCATGAGCGAACGATCGCCCGCGTCGGCCGTGTCCGGCTGACGTTGAATAGTGTCGAGGTCGAGGATCGACGCCTCGAGCGCGCGTCCGAGTCGCGTGTGGGCATCGATGAGCGCCTCGCGGTCGGCGGGGGCCGGAAGGTCGGGCAGCTGGCCGAGCGTCGCCGCACGGTCGCGGATGTGGTCGGCTTCAGGGCCCGCGACCCCGTCGAGCGCGGCGGCAGCGTTGCGCAGGGTCGCCGTCATCGAGTTGTGCTCGTCCACGAGGTACGCGTCGTAGACGGGCAGCATCTGACGCACGGCCTGCAGGATCGACTGCATCATCGCCACGGTGGCGTAGGCCTTCTCGCTCGAGACGAACGGGAGCACCTCCTGCTCGAGGCCGATGATGACGCCTTCGAGGAGGCCGTCGGGACCGGGCTGGGTGTTCATGCGTTCGCTCCTGGATCCGTGTCGGGGGTGGCGCCCGGGTAGCCGAGCAGCTGGGTGAAGGCGACGAGCGTCGTGATGCTCGGCTGCAGCAGGTACAGGTGGAGGAACTGGAGGTGCTCCTTCATCACGCGCCGCTTGACCGCCGAGGTGATCGGGACGGCGATGTTCATCGTGCCGAAGATCATGAAGTACCCGAGTTCCTCTGGCGTGATGTCGAAGCCCGTGAGCTCGTTGTAGTAGGCGAGGAATCCGCCCTTCTGCTTCGGGTGCGACATGACCGTGGTGTTGCTCATGTTGTCCATCGCGACCATCCACCCGAGGTCCTCGCGTGGGTCGCCGATGCGGGTGTTCTCCCAGTCGATGAGCGCCGTCACCTTGCCGTCGGCGTAGAGGAAGTTCGCCGGGTTGAAGTCGCCGTGCACCACGGCGAGCGGCAACGGCCGGGGCTTCTGCCTCCGCAACCACAGCGAGCCGTCGAGGATGATCATCGCGATCGGGTCGTAGGCGAGCTCGGGGTACGAGCGGATGTAGTAGTCGAACGTCGAGTCCATGTACGCGTCCCACGACGATGTGTCGATGCCGACGCCACGCGGGTCGCTGAGCTTGCCCCCGACGTTCAGCTTCGAGATGTCGGCGGTGTGCAGCTCGGCCATCAGCTCGCAGAGGTGCGCCATCACGTCGTCGGCCTGATCGACGTCGGGGCCGTCGTGGAACAGGTTGCTCGTACGCCCGCTGCCGTGCATGCGTTGGATCACCATGGCCGGCTCGCCGAACACCGACGGGTCCATCTCGCAGCCGTAGCTCGCGCTCACCGGCACGTTCGTGTGTTCCCGGATCGCCTCCAGCAGCTCGTGCTCGGTCTGCCGGCTGGTGATGAGAAGCGCCGCGGCCGCGGGCGGGTCCTTGCGCAGGATGAGCGGGAGCACCTCCTCGGCGCCGCCTCGCCGTACCCGGGCATCGAACCGGAAGGTCTCCCGGGAGAAGCCACCCGGGATCGGCTCGAGCGCCTCGATGCTGACGTGATCCACATCGGGCAGCAGCCGATGCAACAGCTGCGCCAGTCGATCGTCCATGACGGTCCCCCCAACAGGTCCTCGATCGCCCTCCCCAGGGCCGATCGAGCCATATCAGACCACATCCGCCCGGCCACCGGTGTCACCTGGATGACACCTGCTCGCCATCGCAACGACACCTGGCGCGACGACCGCTCGACCTCGGTAGTGGCCCGGCGAGCTCAGCGCCCGAACGACGGCTCAGTCGGCGACGTCGACCTTGGCCACGACGTTGGTGACGGTGACCCGCACCACCATCTCGGGCGGCACGGCGTTGCGACGGCCGTAGGCCTCGGCCTGGTCGGCGCCCATGTACCGGCCACCGATGCGGGTGCCCCACGCCTGGAGTTCGTCCGGGTCGGTCGACGTGGTGGCGGTGCCGGTGAGCGTGACGAACGAGAACGGCGGCCGCTCGTCGTCGAAGCACAGGGCGACGCGGCCGTCGCGCAGGATCGACTTGCCCTTGATCGTGTCGGCGGAGGTCATGAACACGATGTCGTCGCCGTCGAGGTCGACCCAGACGGGTGCCACGTGCGGGCTGCCGTCGGCCCGGGTGACGGCCAACTTCGCGGTGCGGGCCGGCAGAGCGGCGACGAACGCCTGCCACCAACCGTCGGGAGCGGATGTGTAGCCCATCGGGCAACGGTACCCTCGGCCCGATGCAGATCGTGTCAGCGCTGTTCGTCGAGAACTTCGAGATGCGCCAGGCGCCCGGGCCGTCCACCCGCATCGACCTCACCGGTGCGATGTTCAGCCAGGCAGCCCCGTCGCCCGTGCCCGTCACCTTGTCGCCACACCTGGTCGCGCTCATCTTCTGTCCGCCCGATGAGAGCGGTCAGGGCGTGTTCGAGGTCGTGTTCCGCAACGGACTGGACCCCGACGACGAGCAGATCGCCCGCAACGTCAGCCCGTTCACGGTCGATCCCGGCAAGTTCACCTACCGCCTCGTGCGTGGCGAACTCGAGTTCACCGAGTACCGGCAGATCTTCGCTCACTGCCGCGTCGGCCAAGGCCCGTGGCACCTGGTGCCGTTCACCCTCCTCCCGCCCGTCGCCTGACTGTCGGCCGGTCCCACTCCCGAGCGCTGAGGGTGGAACCGCCTGCCGGATCACACCACCGACACGGTCCAGGTGGACGCGTCGACCAGTTGCTCGAGGTGGACCGCGAGCCGCAGCTGCTGGCCCTGTTTGAACTCCTGGTCGAGGCGGTACATCCTGTTGCCCCAGCTGGTGTTGGTGGCCAACGGTGATGTGGACAGGACGGTCTGGTCGTCGAACAGCGCCTCGAACCACACGCACGTGCCATCGACGATCATGTCGGCCGATGCAGTCCGATCGACGACGAAGTCGGTGGGGATCGAGCCGACGGAGTCGAGCGCGTTCAGATCGAACTCGAGGATCGGTCGTGGCACACCGAACGTTGCCGCCACCGACCCGGCCCGGGCCCACGTCTGTTCGTTGCGGGTGTCGAACCGTGACGCGACGGGCGAGTGCTCCATGCCGCTCAGGTCGATGTCGTCGGGCAGGTCGATGTTCCAGAAGCGGCGGACACGCATCGACGGACGCATGGTCACCGGCTCGACGAAGAGCCGGAACCTCGCCGGAAGGATCCGCCCTCCGGGCCGCAAGACGCGCTCGCGGACATCGAGCAGGTTCTGGACCAGGTTCTCGTTGAACAGTTCGTCGCCCATCTGCTCGTGGACCACCACGTCGATGGGCTCGGGCGGTGTGAACTCGCGGCTGTTCGCTCGCACGAACTCGATGTTGGTGAAGCCGTTGACGCGGGCGATCTCGCGGGCGACATCGACGAAGTCTGAGTGCTCGATGGCGTAGACCTTCTTCGCCCCGGCGCGACTCGCCATGAACGCGAGCAGCCCCGTGCCGGCCCCGAGGTCGAGCACCACGTCACCAGGCTTCACGTTGCGGTGGATGCCGCGGTGGTAGGCGTCGACACGCACCGAATCGCTGAGCATCTCCTCATGGGCTGCGAACCCGCCGAAGTTGGTCTCGTTCGCCTGGTCGTAGAGCAGTTCCATCATCCGGTCGCTCGACGCGATCCGCGCCGCGGCGAAGCGCGATGCCGAACGCATCGCTCGCGACGCTGCCTCGCTCACCCGATTGATCATGCGGGCAGGCTACGGCCGCGCCGAGCGGGCATCGCCGTGCAACACCGGCCACGGCGTGAGCCTGTCGCCGCTCGGATTCCCCGTGGTCCCACCGATGCGGTGCGCCTGCCTGCACTACAGTCGGCTCACGTGTCGCTGACCCCCGAACAAGAACAACAGGCCATCTCGCTCATCCGTGGGTTCGCCATGGATGCCCCGCTCTACGCGAAGAGCGGCCACCAGGGCACGGCGATGTCGCTCGCCCCGCTCGCCCATGTGCTCTACGGCCGGATCATGCGGCACTCCCCCGCCGATCCACACTGGGTCGACCGCGACCGGTTCATCCTGTCGAACGGCCATGCGTCGATCCTGCAGTACTCGATGCTGTTCCTCGCCGGCTACGGCCTCGAACTCGACGACATCCAGGAGTTCCGCCAGTGGGGGTCGGCCACACCCGGCCACCCCGAGGTGCACCACACCGCCGGCGTCGAGGTCACGACCGGTCCGCTCGGCCAGGGATTCGCCAACTCGGTCGGCATGGCGATCGCCGAGCGTCGCCTGCGCGCCCACTTCGGCGCCGAGTCGGTCCACCACCACACCTTCGTGATCGTCGGCGACGGCTGCTTCATGGAGGGCCTCAGCCACGAGGCCGCCTCGCTCGCCGGGCACCTCGGCCTCGGCGGCATCGTCTGCATCTACGACGACAACCACGTCACGATCGACGGCGACACGAACCTGTCGTACAGCGACGACGTCGCCAAGCGCTTCGAGGCCTACGGCTGGCACGTCGAGCAGCTCGGCGAGGTCGCCGACGACCTCGATGCGCTCGAAGCCGGCATCCGGCTCGGCATGGCAGAGACCGAGCGTCCGAGCCTGCTGATCCTGCGCAGCCACATCGGGTACCCGAGCCCCGATCTCACCGACAACCCCCACGCTCACGGCAACCCGTTCACGGCCGAGCACGTCACCAACACCAAGGCCGTCATGGGCATCCCCGACGAGCCGTTCTGGGCGCCCGACGACCTCGTCGCCGCGTACCGCACCCACTGCGCATCGCGCGGTGACGCAGCGGTGAGCGCCTGGCGCGAACGGCACCACGCGGCCGGCATCGACGCGGCGCTGTGGGACGCCACCTGGCACGCGACCGGTCTGGCCGGCTGGCAGGAGGCACTCCCCTCGTACGCCGACGGCGAGTCGATCGCCACGCGCGTCGCGATCGAGAAGGCCTTCAACGCCTCGCTCGACTCGGTGCCCGCCCTGGTGGCCGGCGCCGCCGACCTCACCGGCAACACCGGCACGAAGCTCGCCGGGCAGGTGCCCCAGTCTGTCGAGCACCCCGACGGCCGCCAGATCTACTACGGCATCCGCGAGCACGGCATGGGTTCGGCGATGGTCGGCATGGCGCTCCACGGCGGCGTGCTGCCCGCCGGAGGCACGTTCTTCGTGTTCCTCGACTACATGCGGCCGGCCGTTCGCCTCGCAGCCCTCAGCCGGGCCAAGGTCGTGTTCGTGTTCACCCACGACTCGGTCGGCGTCGGCGAGGACGGCCCCACCCACCAGCCCGTCGAGCACGTCGCCACGCTGCGGGCCATCCCCGACCTGCAGGTCATCCGCCCGGCCGACGCCAACGAGACGATGCAGGCCTGGGTCGCCGCAGTCGAACACGACGGTCCCACGGCGCTCGTGCTGTCGCGCCAGAACATCCCCGTCCGCACCGACGGCGGCGCCGTCCACACCGGCGCGGGCATCGTCCGCGACGCCGACGACCCGCAGCTCGTGATCGTCGCCACGGGCAGCGAGGTGGCGCTCGCCGTCGCCGCATCCGAGGCGCTCGCCGGCGACATCCGCGTGCGCGTCGTGAGCATGCCGAGCTGGGACCGCTTCGAGCGCCAGGGCGACGACGTCAGGGCGGCGATCCTGCCCGCCGGCGTGCCGGTGCTCTCCGTCGAGGCCGCCACCACGTTCGGTTGGGCCCGCTGGGCCGACCGCTCCATCGGCATCGACCGCTTCGGTGCCAGTGCACCGGGCGCCGTCGTCCTCGATCGCCTCGGCATCAACCTCGACCACGTGGTCACCACGGCTCGCGACATGGTCGCGGGCTGAGACACGTCAGAACTCCCCGAAAGGATCTCCCCCATGGATCGACTGCTCAGCCTCTACAACGAGTTCGGCCAAAGCCCCTGGCTCGACAACCTGAAGCGCGGCTACATCACCTCGGGTGAACTCACCCGCCTCGCCGCCAACGGGGTGCGCGGCCTCACGAGCAACCCGACGATCTTCCAGAAGGCGATCCAGGGTTCTGCCGACTACGACGAGCAGTTCCGTGAGTTGGCCGCCGAAGGCCGCCCGGTGATCGAGGACTACTGGTCGATGGTGCTGCAGGACATCAACAGCGCGCTCGACGTGTTCGCACCCGTGTACCACCAGAGCTACGGCGCCGACGGCTACGTGAGCGTCGAGGTCGATCCCGGCCTCGCCCACGACGCGGCGGGCACCGAGACCGCGGCCCGCATCCTGCACCAGACGATCGACCGGCCGAACCTGATGGTGAAGATCCCGGCGACCCTCGAAGGGCTGCCGGCGATCCAGCAGATGATCGCCGAGGGGCGCAGCATCAACGTCACGTTGATCTTCAGCCTCGCCCGCTACGAGCAGGTGATGGAGGCATACATCGCCGGGCTCGAGCAGTACGCGACGACGCCCGGCGCCGACCTCTCGAAGGTCGCCAGCGTGGCGAGCTTCTTCATCAGCCGAGTCGACTCCGAGATCGACTACCGCCTCGACGCGATCGGGTCGCCCGATGCGCTCGCGCTGCGGGGCAAGGGTGCCGTCGCCCAGGGCAAGCTCGCCTACCAGCTGTTCCAGCGCACGTTCAGCGGCCCCCGCTGGGAGGCGCTGAAGGCGCGCGGTGCCGTGGTGCAACGTCCGTTGTGGGCCAGCACCTCCACCAAGAACCCCGCCTATCCCGACACCTTGTACGTCGACGAGCTGATCGGTCCCGACACGGTGAACACTCTGCCCGATGCCACGCTCGAGGCGTTCGCCGATCACGGCAACCTCGTCCGGCGCGTCGACGCCGACGTCGACCAGGCGGAAGCGGCCTGGAAGGGCCTCGCCGCCGTGGGCATCGACCTCGACGACGTCGCTGACAAGCTCGAGCGCGAGGGCGTCGCGAGCTTCCAGAAGAGCTTCGACGAACTGCTCGGGGCGCTCGCGGCCAAGGCCGACGAGTTCCGCGCCGGCTGATCGGACGGTTCCACCGTGACCGATCCGACCGTGCCCGCAACCGTCCCTGCCGAGACGTACGCCGCGCTCGCAGCCGCGCTCGAGGCGCTCCCCAGCCAACGTCACCGCCGCACCGCGGCGCAGATGGTCGAGGCGCTCACCGAGATGTTCCGCATCCAGCCGGATCTCGTCGACCTGAAGATCACCAGCGCTGCCCTGCTCGAGATGGGCGAGGCGTTCGAGATGTTCGCCCCGTACCACGACGCACCCAAGGTCGCCATCTTCGGGTCCGCTCGCACCAAGGACCACGATCCGCTGTACCAGGCGGCGCGCGACGTCGCCTACGACCTGGCCCAGGCAGGGTGGATGGTCGTCACCGGCGCAGGCCCCGGGATCATGCAGGCCGCGATGGAAGGTGCTGGTCGCGAGCACTCGATCGGGGTGTCGATCCGCCTGCCGTTCGAGCAGGGCGCCAACCCGGTCATCGCCGGCGACGAGAAGTACGTGAGCATGAAGTACTTCTTCACCCGAAAACTCATGCTCGTGAAGGAGAGCCGAGGATTCATCTGCCTGCCGGGCGGGTTCGGTACCCTCGACGAGACCTTCGAGTTGCTCACCCTCACCCAGACCGGCAAGGGCCTGCCCGTGCCGATCGTCTTCCTCGACACGCCGGGCGGCAAGTACTGGGAATCGGTGCACGACGTGATCGAGGGCCTGCTCGTGAAGCTCGGGCTCGTCGCGGAGGCCGACACCCAGCTGTACCTCGTGACCGACGACTGCCACCGTGCGGTCGACGAGATCCTGCGCTTCTACGCCAACTACCACTCGCTGCGGTACGTGGGCGACCTGCTCGTGATCCGCATGCAGCACACCGTCACCGACGAGCAACTCGAGGTGCTCAACACGCGCTTCGGGCACCTGTGCAAGCGAGGGACCATCGCCCGCGTCGAGGCGCTCGACCCCGAACGCAAGGAGCACGACCATGTCGCGCTCCCCCGCATCGCGTTCACGTTCGCGAAGCACGGCTACGGCGAACTGCGTGCCTTGATCGACACGCTGAACAGCTTCACACCTGAACAGGACTGACGACCCTGCCGCGATGCGCGAACATCGCACCATGCATGTGGCAGAAGTGTGGCAGTACCCGGTGAAGTCGATGCTCGGCGTGCGCGTGGGCGCGGCCGAACTCGTGGCCGAGGGCATGGTGGGCGACCGGACCTGGGCGGTGCGCGACGAAGAGCGCGGCGGCATCCGTGGCGCGAAGAAGATCGGCTCGCTGATGCAGCTGGCCGCGCGCTACCTCGAGAACGGCTTCGACGAGGTCGAGATCGAGCTGCCGGACGGTCGTGTGATCCGCTCGTCCGATGAGGACGCCGACGCCCGTCTGTCGGAAGCGCTCGGGCAGCGCGTGACGCTGTGGCCGTTGCAGCCACCCGACCAGCTCAACCACTACCGCCGCGGGCCGGCCGACAGCGACGACCCGATCACGGAGCTGCGCCAGATCTTCGGCCGCGACGAGGACGAGCCGTTCCCCGACTTCTCGATCTTCCCGCCGGAGATCATGGAGTTCGAGTCGCCGCCGGGCACCTACCTCGACGCCTTCCCGGTGATGTTGATGACCACCTCGGCGTTGCGTTCGCTCGCGGAGGCGTTGCCCGAACGCGTGATCGACGTGCGCCGGTTCCGACCCAGCCTGGTGGTCGACACCGGCGAACAGGGCGGACATCCCGAGTTCGCCTGGGTGGGCCGGCAGCTGCGATTGGGCACCGCGGTGCTCGACGTGGCGGCGGGGTGTCCGCGCTGCGTGATGATCACCCGGGACGTGTCGCCCACGATCCCCGGCGACCGGGCCGTGCTGCGCCACGTGGTGCGTGAGCTCGACCAGAACGTGGGCGTGTACGCCACCGTCTCGACCCCGGGCGTCGTCTCGACCGGCGACACCGTCACCCTCGTCTGACGATCGCCTGGTCAGTCGTCGTCGCCTCGACCGCGGTCGTCGCGGAGCAGGTGGATGGCCTTCTCGATCGAGCGGCGTGCCTGGGTGAGGCGCTTGTCGTCGGCCGGACGGCCGGTGCGTTCGCGGGCCGCCTCACGCAACATGTCGAACTGACGCTCGTCGAGGTCGGCGACGATCGCCTCGAGCCGTTCGGCGAGGTCGTCGTAGTCGCTCATCCGAGCGCCTCGGCGACGAGCTGCATCGGGTGACGGACCTCGACACCGACGACCTGGAGGTGCATCGCGCAGCCCGGGTTCCCGCTCGCCACGATGCGCGCGCCGTCGGCCCCGCCGGCCCGCGAGATCGACGCGAGCTTGCGCTCACGGATCTGGCCGGCCAGCTCGGGTTCGAGTGCCGAGTAGGCCCCGCCGGCGCCGCAGCACAGGCCGTCGTCGTCGAGCTCGACCACATCGGCCACCTTGGCGAGGACGGTGCGAACGGCGAGGTGCGTGCGCTGCACGTGCCGCAGGTGGCACGGATCCTGCACGATCACCGGTGCCAGCCGACGGACGGGTGCGAGCCGATCGGCGTGACGGGCCACGAACTCGTGCACGTCGAGCACTCGGGCGGCGAACGCCCGAGCCTCGGCGGTGTCGAGCAGATGGCCGTAGTCCTTGAGTGCCGCGCCGCAGCCGGCGGAGTTGACGACGATCGGGGCGTCGCCGGGCATCGATGCCATCACGTCGCGAGCGAGCCGCTGCGTGTCGGCGGTGAGGCCGGCGTGGACGTGGAGTGCGCCACAACATCCGCCGCCCGCGCCGGGCAACGCATAGGTGACGCCGATGCCCTGCAGCACCCGGGCGGTGGCCACGTGCACGTCGCGCAGCCAAGCGTCCATGACGCAGCCGGTGAACAGCCACACGTCGGTGCCGGTGCTGCGCAGCGCCGGCGGCCGCCGCAGCGGCAGGCGCGACAGTCCCAGGCGTGACGGCACGAGCCGCAGCCGTTGGCCTGCAGCGAGCAGGGTCGATCCGGCGAGCAGCAGGCGGTGGTGCGCGAGCACCCGGAACCCGGCCCGCTGCCACCACGGCGTGATCCGTCCCTGCCTGGCGAGGGTGCTGCGCGTCGCCTCCATGAGATGCCCGAACGGCACGCCGCTCGGGCACGCCGGTTCACACCCGCGGCACTGCACGCAGCTGCTCATGAACTCGACGAACGAGTCGTCCGCCGGCGCGCCGTCGAGCTGCACCGACCGCATCGCGGCGATGCGCCCTCGTGGCGACAGCGCCTCCTCCCCCGTGGCGCGGAACGTGGGGCAGTGCGGCAGGCACAACCCGCAGCTGACGCAGGTGGCGAGTTCGTCGGGGTCGATGGTGAGGTCCACGGCGACGCCGAACCTATCGGCTCGCACCGTGTGCGGGCGCGCCCGACTGGTTCAGTTGGGCCGGTTCAGCTCGTCCGGCGAACGGCCCGATCGATGACGTGGGCGAGGTGCCGGGCCATGACAGCCACGTGGGGCTCGGCGAGGATCGACATGTGGTCGCCCGGCACGTCGATCACCTCGACACCTCGTTGTGCGTATGGGCCCCAGCCGAGCCCGGCGTCGATCACCTCGGGGCGGTCGAAGCTCACCTTCGTCGCGTGGAACACCGTCATCGGCCCGTCGTAGGGCAGCACTTCGTAGTCGCGAGCGGCAGCCTGGTTGAGCTCGATGAACCGCGACATCCACATGTCGGCGGGGATCTCGCCACCGCGCTCCTGGCGCTGCTTCGCGCGCACGGCGCGGACCTTCTCGCCGAGCTTCCAGAGCTTGCCGTGCACCCGCCCGCGCACGTACTCGAAGCCATCGGCGCGCAGGTGCTGCAGGTGACGACCGAGCCGCTCGCGGCCGACCAGCTGGGGGCGGCCGCCGGGGCCCGCGGTGTCGAACATCGCCAGCACGGAGATCTCGCGCCCGCGAGCGCGGAGCTGCTGTGCCAGCTCGTAGGCCACGTAGCCGCCGAGGGAGATGCCGGCGAGGCCCACGGGGCCACTCGGGCACCACCGCTCGATCTCGTCGGCGTAGCGGGTAGCGATCACCCGGAGGTCGGCGGGTGTGTCGACGTCGGGATTCGCGATCCAGAGGCCCATCACCGGCTGGTCGTCACCCAGGTGAGCCGACAGCGGCCGGTACCAGGCGGCGTTCGGTCCGAGCACGTGCACGCCGAACAGCGGGGGCCGCGTGCCGGCCGGGTGGATCGGCAGGAGGTGTTCGTACGCGGGGCGGTCGGTGTCTCCCTGGAGCAGCGCTGCGAGCTCGCGTGGCGTCGGCGCGTGGTGCAGCTCACCGAGGGTGATCCGACGACCGACCGCTCGGTCGATCCGCTCGATCAGCTTCATCGCCATGAGCGAGTGGCCACCGAGGTCGAAGAACGAGTCGTCGGCGCCCACGGTCGAGTTCTTCAGCACGTCGACGAAGCACTGCTGCACCGCGCGACCGGTCTCGTCGAGCGGTGCCGAGGTGGCGTCCGCGGTGTGACGCACCTCTGGGGTCGGGAGGGCGCGCAGGTCGACCTTGCCGCCAGGGGTCTCCGGCAGGTGGTCGACGATCACCACCGTGGCGGGCACCATCTGCGAGGGCAGCAGATCGCGGGTGAACTCACGCAGATCGCTGGGCTCGGGGCGAGCACCTGGCGCGGGCAGCACCCAGGCGACCAGACGTTCGGCACCGTCGCCGCCGTGGACGGCGACGACCGCTCGGACCACGTCCGGATGGCGCTCCAGCGTGGACTCGATCTCGCCGGGCTCGATGCGGTAGCCGCGCAGCTTCACCTGACGATCGACGCGGCCCAGGTATTCGATGTTGCCGTCGGGGCACCAGCGGGCGAGGTCGCCGGTGCGATACATGCGCGCATCCGGCTCGTCGGACAGGTGATCCGGCCGGAACCGGTCGAGCGTCAGCTCTCCCTGGTTCAGGTACCCGCGGCCGACGCACGGCCCACCGACCCACAGCTCACCGGCGACGCCGATCGGCATCGGTTCGCCGTACTGGTCGAGGACGTAGTTGCGCGAGCAGGGCGCCGGACGCCCGATCGGCACCTCGCGTCCGGCCTCGAGTTCGGCACCCGGCTCGAGCTGGAAGAACGTGCTCGCGATCGTGATCTCGGTGGGTCCGTACCCGTTGTAGAACGTGGTCGCAGGGGCCGCGCGACGCCACGAGTCGAGCGCTCGCCGCGATGCCTTCTCGCCACCGACGATCACGCCGCGCACGCTGGCGGGCACCGGTGCGCCGGTCTCCTCCAGGTGTTGCACCAGCAGGTGCCAGTACGCGGTCGGGGTCCCGATGAGGGTGATGCCCTCTCGTTCGACGGCCGTGAGGAACGCGTCGGCGGAGCTGGTGATCTCGTCGTCGCGCAGCACGAGGAGCGCGCCGTTCACGAGGGTGCTGAACACCTCCTCGATCGAGGTGTCGAAGCTCAACGCGGAGAACTGGAACAGCCGGTCGCTGTTGGTGAGGCCGTAGATCTCCGTCACGCTCTGCAGGTAGCCGATCAGGGCACCGTGCTCGATGAGCACACCCTTGGGTTTGCCGGTCGAGCCCGACGTGTAGATCACGTACGCGAGGTGATCGTGGCGCAGCGTCGGCCGATCGGGCGGGGTCGTCGGCTGGCTCGCCAGTTCGGCGAGCACGGCCGGGTCGTCGACCAACACCACTTCCGCGGTGCCGGCGGGCAGGCTCGATCGAAGGGCGCGTGTGGTGAGCACCACGGTCGCCTCGCTGTCGACGAGCATGTGCGCCAACGACTCGACGGGGTACGACGGGTCCATCGGCACCCACGCGGCGCCGGCCTTCACGACGCCCAGCACACACTCGACGTAGGTGACCGAACGCGGGAGGAACAGCGCGACCCGCTGGTCGGGTTCGAGGCCGTACCGGCCGAGGTGGTGGGCCCAACGATTGGCCCGCTCGTCGAGCTCGCGGTAGGAGACGCTCGACGTGGCACCGAGGTCCTTCACCGCGGGCGCGTGGGCGTGTGCCGCGGCGGCCGCCTCGAACGCGTCGGGCAGGGTCTGCTCGACGCGAACCGGGTTGGGGTTCAGACCGTCGACGATCGAGGTGCGCTCGTCGTCGTCCATCATCCTCAGCTCGCCGAGCGTGGTGCCCGGCGCCGAGTCGGCGAACTCGGTGAGCAACCGGGCGACGTGGTCGGCCATGCGATCCATGACTGTGGCGTCGTAACGGCACTCGTCGTAGTCGATGTGGAGTTCGAGGCCGTTGCGGATGAAGCCGCGGAACATCAGCCCGAGCTCGACGTCGCCGAATCCCTTCAGGCTGCGGTTCACCCAGTTGCCACCGAGGGCCCGGAGCTGGTCCTCGAGGCGGTACCGCTCGAACACCACGTCGGTCTGGAACAGCGGCGTGCCGTTCGGGACGTCGCTCCACTGCTGGACCTCGACGAGCGGCATGTGCTCGTACGGCCGGATCGCCACCTGCTGGTCGCGCAGCTGCCGCATCAACTCCTCGACCGTGACGGTCGGGCTGACGTCGGCGCGAAGCGGCACCGTGTTGATGAGGCATCCGACCATGTCGCCTGCCTCGGGAGTCGTGTGGCGACCCGCTCGCGTCGAACCGAACACCACGTCGTCGCGTCGCGAGTAGCGGCCGAGCAGAACAGCCCAGACGACCATCATCGCTGCGCCCATGGTGCCGTCGGCCTCCTTGGCCCGGGCGTCGAGGCGATCCATCACCTCGGGCGGCAGCACACGAATCGCCTCTGCGGCCTTCGGGACCATTCCAGGGGCGGTCGGGGCCGCGAGCCCGAGCTGGATCGGCTCCGTGTACCCGGCGAAGGTCCGGCGGACGTACGCCTCTGCGCCGGCCAGGTCCTGGCGGGCGACGGCGGCGGCGTGGTCGGAGAAGCGGGGCGCGAGCTCCAGCTCGACCGACCGGCCGCTGAGCAGCCGCTCGTACACGTCGAACAGCTCCTCCATCACCAGGCGCATCGACCGGCCGTCGATGTGCAGGTGGTGGTTGGTCCACACGACGATGGTCGACGGGCCACGTTCGGGTGACCCGACGTCGAACACGTCGACCTTCAACTCCGGATAGGCGGTCACGTCGTAGCCGATCCCGGCGTTGGCTGCCATCCAGTCCGTGAGCAGGACCTCGACCTCGGCCCCGGTGTGCCCGTGCCAGTCGGTGTGGGCGACCCGCACCGAGGTCTCCGACCACACGACCTGCTCCGGTTCGTCGAGGCCCATCCAGGCGTACGACGTGCGCAGTGCCTCGTGCCGCGCCTGGACGCAGATCCAGGACTCCTCGAACACGTCGAGGTCGATGGTTTCACCCGGCATCCACAGTCGTCGAGGCCCATCCAGGCGTACGACGTGCGCAGTGCCTCGTGCCGCGCCTGGACGCAGATCCAGGACTCCTCGAACACGTCGAGGTCGATGGTTTCACCCGGCATCCACAGCACGATCTGCTGGAGGTTGACCGAGGGTCGGCCCTGCATGGGCCCCTCGAACAGCATCCCGAGCTGGATGGGGGTGAGACCGAAGCGACGCACCGCCACCGGTTGGTGGCGCGCCCGAGTCACAACGTCGTTGATGGTCACGAGGGATCATCGGCATCCGGGGGCTCCTCGTTGAGCCTCCCGATGCCGATGATCAGAGTTTCACGCTCCGTGGTCGACGGTGCGGATCAGTGGTCGTGATGATCAGTCGTCGTCATCGTCGTCGTCATCGTCGTCCAGCAGCCCCGACCACACCACGAGCTGGTCGGCCTGGGCGACGGTCAGCGTGACCCCGACCTGGGCCCGCACCTGGGTGACGAACTGGTCGACCTTGCCGTCGCGGAGCAGACGAACCAGGTTGCCGGCCACCACCGTCTTGTTGGGGGCGGTCGAGCCGAGCACGTAGGTGCGCACTGCGGCGCTGATGCCGTCGAGTGCGTTGCGCACCCGGAAGACGGCCGAGACCGACGATGCCTTGTTCCCGGCGACGTCGGTGGCGCCGCTACAGCGCACCTTCACCATCGGACCGTCGTAGCGGAGGCTGAGCGTCGCCGGCACGGCGACCCCCGACGTCGCATCGGTGGTCGTGCACGACGGGGTCGGCATCGCCGTGAAGTCGTAGGTGCTGCCGTTGACCAGGCCGACGATCCGGACGACCGGGTCGGTCCGGTCCACCCGGACCGGTCCGAACTGGATGGTCGACGTGTTGTCGGCGGCGTCGGTCGCCGAGCCGGTGAGGGTGCGTACCCCGTCGGTCCTCAGCGTGACGTCGTCACTGCACGAGCGAACGCCCGAGAGTGCGTCGGTGCACCTGAACTGGACGTTCACCGGATGGTCGTACCACCCGGCGGCGTTCGGCTGGCCGGACGCCCGGCCCGAGATCGTCGGGGCCGTCTTGTCGAGCGACACGTAGGCGGTCTCGGTTCCGGTGACGCCGGTCGTGGTGACGGCCGTGCCGATCACCGGCTGGGCCTTGCCCTCGGTGGTGACGGTGACCGGGCTGGTGCACGTCGCGAGCACGGACGTGCCCTTCGGAACGCAGGTGAAGGTCACGGTGGTGTTGGTGTTGTTCCAGCCACGCCGGTTCGGGGCAGGGCTGAGCGACCACCTGATGTCCGGGGCGGCGTCGATGGTGAGGTTCAGCGTCTTCGGCAACTCCTCGTTGCCGGCGACGTCGGTGCTCCAGTACCGAACCGTGTGGGGACCGGCGCCGGAGACCACGAACTGGACGAATGGGTCGAGAGCGCCCGGTGCATGTGTGAAGGTCACCGGCAGACCGGTGTCGACCTGGTACGTGGTGCTGACGACGCCGGACAGGGCATCGTCGGCATCGATGCGCACGGTCACCTGCGACGTGGTGGCGGGCTGCACCGACGCCGTGGACACGGGTGAGGTGCGGTCGATCTTCACCGCGGGAGTGCTCTTGGCCGCGGTGTTGTTCCCCGCGACGTCGGTCACGTCGGTGCCGGCATCTTGGTCGATGCCCTCACCGGTGATGGTGGAGTCCGCCGGACAGACACCGCCCACGATGCCCGAGCCGACATCGCCGCAGGTCCAACGCACGACCACGTCGCCGCGGTACCAACCGGCTGCGTTCGGCGCCGTCGTCGGTGTGCCGCTGAGTGTCGGGGCGACCCGGTCGATCCTGACCAGGACCTGCTGGGTCGACACGTTGCCGAGCACATCGGTGGCTGTCGCCGTCAGCGTGGTGTCGCCTTCGGTGTTGACCTGCTGAAGCGCCGTCGGGTTGCAGTTCAGCACGCCGACCACGTCGGCACAGGCGAACTGGACCGCCACCGTTGAGTTGTTCCAGCCTGCGCCGTTGGCACCCGGCGTCCGGGTGACCAGGATGCTCGGACCGCTGACGGCCACGTTCAGGGTGGCGGGGGTCGCATTGACCCCCAGGAAGGTGCTCGGAGTCCCGGCGAAGCGGGCCTCGACGCGATACGGGCCGCTGCCCAGGCGCAACACGCCGAGCGAGGCGACACCGTTGGGGTCGGTCGTGACGTTGCGACGGGTGATGAGCCCGCCCGAGCCGTCTGCACCGGCGAGGACCGTGAACTCGATCGGCTGCTGGCCGATCGGCACGATGCCAGACGTGCGGACCAGGGTCGCGGTCACGCCGGTGGCGATGCCGCCGGCGACCTTGTCGGCCGTCGATGTCGCGAGTGCCAACGTGGTCGGCACCCGACCCACGGTGAACGCCGCCGCCGTGCTCGATGCAGCGAACGCGTCGGTTCCCGCGTACGCCGCGGTGACCTGCGAGCTACCGATGCTGCCCTGGACGGGGATCACGACGCTCGCGACACCGCCGGCATCGGTGGTTGCCGATCTCGTCGCGGTGCCGAGGCCGAAGGTGACGGTGCTCCCGGCGGGGGCGCCGGTCAGCACTGCGCTGACGGTGATCGACGCGCCGACCTCCGCCCCGCCCGGCGTGCCCGGTGCGAATGCGATGGAGGTCGCCGTTGCGGTCGCCGGCGGCGAGACACCGACACGGACATTGGGCGTGTAGTGGCTGCCGAGGTTGTTGTCGAGGCCGACGAGTCCGACGCCGTTGGCTGCCTGCACCATGAAGCGCACCGCAGTGGGGTCCTGGCCTGCGGGGAGCGGGAAGCTGCCGGCCCAGTCGGTCGACACCGTCGGATCCTGCACGAGGTTCACCGAGCGCCACGACCCGTACAGCGGGCCGTTCTCGGCAGTGTAGGTGACCCAGACTTCCTGGATGCCGGCCGACGGGTCGCCCGTCACCACAGCCGACACGTCGACGCCGTTCACGGAGGTGGATCCAGTCACCTGCGAGATCGACGGCGGTGCCGCGAGCGCGGGCGTGCTGTCACCGAACCTCGCCGTGTTCGAGCTGTAGAACAGCCTCAGGCCGAGCGCCGTGTACGCGCGCTGGGTGTTGGTGACGCCGGCACCTTCTGCCCGGTACTGCGCCGGCGTGGTGACGAGACGGGTGCGGCCGTCGGCCGATTCACCGATCTGGTCGAAGTAGTTGACGTTGGCGAGCCGTTGCGGCCAGAACACCGGCGACGTGAAGTCGGTGTGCACGCCGTTCTGCTCGGTGGCGGGAGCGCCCGTGAGCGGGCGGACTCCCGGTGTGTCGGCGTAGCTACCGCTCCGGAAGCCGACGCCGCGGAGGACCTCACCAGTGGCGCTGGTGACGTCGTTGATCTGCTTGGGCAGTGCCGGGACCGCGGGTGCGGTCTGCACGCCGTCCGGACCGACCAGCCACGAGAACGAAGCGTTCGGGTCGAGGGGCAGGCCGTTCACACCGAGGATCTGCCGGCTCTGCGAGGTCGTCGCGAAGGTGAGCGGCACGTCGGCCGTCTTCAGTCCGAGTTGACCTCCGGGCGTGGCGGCGACGACCGGCGACACCGGAATGCCGCCGGTGGTCGGACCAGCAGCGGGGATGCGGCCGCTGGCGAAGTCGATGCCCTTCATCGGCAGGCCGTACAGGGTGGCCTGGATGATCGACTTCTTGTCGATGCCGCTGAGCGACGGGGTCTGCTCGAGGTACTGGCGCTTGGCCTCCATCAGGGCCGTGCCGACGGCAACCGGCGTGCCTGCCGAGCCGACGCGCAACTGCTCGGTGACCATCGTGTAGAGCTTGGCGCTGTAGGCGAGGAAGTCGGTGTCGGCGTACTGGTAGCCGGTGCCGGCGATGAGCGTGGCGCGCTGCTCGGCCATGAGCTGTGCCCAATCGAGCCCATCGGTGAGGGTGGGGATGCCGTCCTCGTCCTGGATGTTGAAGCCCGAGTGACAGCCGGGGCTGATGACGAGCGCGTCGGAGAACGTGTTCGCAGCCCGGAACTCGGAGGTGGTCACACTCGTCGAGTAGTCGGCGGCGAGGGTGCTGTTGGCGCTGAAGTGACCGGCGATGAAGTACGCGTCGCGTTGCGTGCCCAGGACGGTCCGCAGGTTGTCGGCCGTCCAGCTGAGGTCACGTCTCGGCGTCGTGCCACTCGTGAGCGTGGTGGGGATGCCCTGGTCGGTGATGAGCGTTGCCGCAGCCCCCGCGGGGACGCCGGCAGCGAAGTCCTCCTGCACGACGTCGGCCGCGCCGGTGAGGAAGTCGTAGCCGGTCACGAGCGACGATGCAGGACGGAGGCTGGCGCCGCCCGGTGCGAGGTAGGCGTTCACCTGGCCGACGATCTGAGCGGGGGTCTCGACGAGGCGGCCGACCGGCAGGTCGGGCACCGGCAGTTCCGAACCCTGCAGCGGCAGATCGACGGTGGAGCCGTAGGCGTCCTGGCCGAGCACCGAGTTCGAGCGCAGGGCGGCTTCGCTCGACGTGCTCGCATCGAGCGGCGGTATGTAGTCGCTCTCCGGGCCGAGGCCGGACCCGTCCGCGTAGCGGAAGAACGGGATGACGCTGTCGCCACCGGCGATCACGACGTACTTGAGCTCCGGCGCATTGGCCGGTCGCTGCGTCCGGTACGTGACGACGATGTCGCGGATCGCATCGGCAACGAGGTTCTTGAGGTAGGCGCACGACTTCGTGGCGTCGGCCTGCACGTTGAGGTTACGAACCCGGAGGCTCTGGTTGACGTCGACGACGACACCATTGGTGCTCGCCGCGAGCGCGTTCAGCGACGCGAGGTACTCGGGCCCGGGAACCGCGGGGAAGCGGGACGAGTCCGTGAGGATGATCGTCTCCTTGCCGGTGGGCAGGCCGATGATCGAGGTATCACCGCCGCGCGTGTCGATCGCGATGTTGCTGCAAGGGCCGTTCTCACGGTCGAGCGAGAGCGAGAAGGGCGTGGGCGACGATGCACCGTTGCGACCGGAGACCCGGACGTAGAAGTTGCCCGTGTTGTTCCACGTGGCCGTGCGGATCGACTCCGGCGCTGTGCCCTCGAGCGCGGACACGGTGATCAGGCTGCGGGTCTGTGCGCCGGTGAAGGCGTCGAGGAAGGCCCTGTCGGCCGCCGATGCGCCGCCGGGGCTGTAGATGCTCGGGCTGTAGATCGACGGCGAGTAGATCGACGGGCTGTAAATGCTCGGCGAATAGATCGACGGGCTGTAGATGCTCGGCGAGTAGATGCTCGGGCTGTAGATCGACGGCGAGTAGATCGACGGGCTGTAGATGCTCGGGCTGTAGATCGACGGGCTGTAGATGCTCGGCGAGTAGATCGACGGCGAGTAGATCGACGGGCTGTAGATGCTCGGCGCATACGCGTCGGCCGCGAACTGGGCACCGAGACGGGCGAGATCGGACGGGGTGGTGAGCTGTTCGAACGCCTGCTCGATGTCGCGGTAGATGGCGAGATCGAAGTTGGCGGCGAGGCCGGCGAGGGTCACCTGCACCTGGGAATCCGGCGTGACGGGGAACTTGTACCAGCGCGTCTCGCCGGGCTGGGCGAGCGTGCCCTGCACCGAGCCCGACAACGGTGCTGCCGTACTCCACGAGGTGTTCTGCGCGACCTCGGCCGGCGCGACGAAGGGTGCGACGACGACGGTCGTGGCCGTCCCGAGCGCCAACCGACCCTGGAGCGTTGCGTTGGAGTCGAAGTTGGATCCGGAGGCGATGAAGCCGTACGTGTCGCCGGGGGCGACGGAGAACGTGTGCGAGCCGTCGTAGGAGAACCCTCCCGAGGGGGGCGTGCAGCAATTGACGGGTCCGTCGTTCACGAGATCGACGTACGAGGTGGAGCCTTCGTGGGTGACGAACGCACGCAGGCGAGCAAAGACCCGGAAGTAGGCGTGGAAGCCGGTGTAGGTGTACGGCACCGAGATCTGGGCGAGCGCTGCCGAGCTGGTCGAGAACTGCCAGGCACGTTCGGGCACACCACCGCCGGGCCGCGAGTAGGCGTACCGGAACGCAGGCCCGGTTGCCGATCCGTCGGACTCGAGCGTCACCGTGCCGTCGACGATCGGCGTGAGCGCGACCGGATCGAGCGCTGTCGCCTCCCACACGCCGGCAGCGGGCGCGGCATCGACCGTGCCGATCTGTTGCGCGATCGGAAGCACCGACGCCACCACGGCGAGGACGATGCCGCCGATCCACCCGCGAGAACGCCAAAAACCACGCGTGTCACTCATGAAGCTGCCCACTCCCAATCTCTTCCGCCGTCGCATGCCCCAACAACACGCGACTGGCCGGAACCTACCCCGAACGGGTGGGTCCGCGCCCAGTTCATGACCAAACGTTCACACTTCCGCGCTGGCCGTTCGGCCGGCGTTCACCCAGCGAGCAGACGTTCCAGCAGCGTCAGGCCCATGTCGGCCCCGTCGAGGCGTTCGCGCACACCGTCGGAGTCCCACCACACTCGGTGAGGCTCCAGCACGCCGTCGATCACGGCCTGCACGGATGGTGGCCGGGGCGTCTGCAACCGCTCGCGGATCGCGTCGGCTGCACCCATCAGTTGGGCGGCCGAGACGAGTCGGCCCGCGGCCACCTCCATCGGCACCACGTCCTCGGCCAGCAGGGTGAGCGACCACTCGTCGTCGTGGGAGTCGTACGCCTCCCATGCAGCTGCGAACTCGCTGCGCGCCCGGTCGAGCTCGCCCAGGCCGACGAAGGCGTTGCCCAGGTTGTGATGACCGACCGCCACGACCCAGCGATCGCCGACCTCGTCGGCGAGGCGCATCGACTCCGCGAAGCGGGTGGAGGCGAGGGCGAAGTCGCCGGCGGCGAGGGCCATCATGCCGAGGTTGTTCTGGGAGATCGAGATCGCCCACCGCTCCCCCACCTCCTGGCGGACGGCGAGGGCCTCCTCGTTGTAGCGGACCGCCTCGTCGAGGTCGCCGAGGTTCTCGGCGACGAGCCCGAGGTTGCTCAGCAGGCTGCCGACCGCGGCGCGGTCGCCGAGCGAGCGCCGGATCACCAGGCTCGCCTCGTAGTTGGACCGGGCCTCGTCGTAGTCGCCGCGCTGGCTGGCGATGGTGCCCAGCACGTGCAGCACGGTGCCGACACCGGCCTGTTCGCCCACACGTTCGAACTCGACCTTGGCCTCCGCCAGGGCTGCGGCGGCGTCGTCGAAGCGGGCCTGCTTGCGGAGGTTCTCACCGAGGTCGGCACGACACCACGCGGCGACCACTCGGTCGTCGAGCGACTCGGCGAGCGCGGCACCCTGCTGGAAGATCGCTTCGGCGTCGGCCCACCGGCCGGCCAGCTCGAGCACCTTGCCGAGTCGTCGGAGCACCGGGGTCTGGTCGGCGGGCTCGAGCACCTCGAGCGCCTGCGAGTAGTAGTGCGCGGCATCGGCGTTGGCGTAGCGGTGCTGGGCAGCGACGCCGGCGCGCACGAGGTAGGTGCGTTGCCGGTCGACGTCCTCGCCCTGGCGCGAGTGGTGTGCGAGCACCTCGAGCTGACGCTCCACCTCGTCGACCCCGGCCTCCTCGATCGACTCGGCAGCCCGGCGGTGCAGCCGGGCACGGAGTGCGAACGGCAGGCTGTCGTAGGCGACGTCGCGGGTGACCGGGTGCCGGAAGATCCACGACCGGTCCTCGACCAGGACCGGCGTCACGAGATCGACCCGAGACACGACGGCGAGGTGTCCTTCGACGTCGTCGTCGCTGCCGAGCTCCGGGTTCATCGAGCGCACGAACGGCGACTCGAACGCACGACCGGCGACGCTCGCCACCTTCACCGTGGTGCGTGGCGTCTCGGGGAGCAGGTCGATGCGGCCGAGCACGAGCCGGTGGAGGCTGTCGGGCACGTACAGGCGCGAGAGCACCGTCGGATCGGTGGGGTCGTGACCCATGTCCTTCACGAACGAGAGCAGCTCCTCGACGTAGAACGGATTGCCCTGGGCTCGCTCGGCCACGAAGGCCACCAGCTCGGGCGCCGGCACGACGTCGACACCGAACAGCTGCGCCGCCTTCCCCGCGACGATGTGCTGCACCTGCTCTCCGTCGAGCTCGCCGAGCTCGACGACGTGCAGCCGATCGGTCACCTCGCGCAGGCCGAGCAGGTCGTCCATCATCGCGTCGGGCCGCCCGGCGACGACGAACAACGCGGGCAACGAGTCGGACGCTCGGACGAGCTCGTGCAGCAGGTCGAGCGACAGCGCATCGATCGCGTGGCTGTCCTCGATGACCACCACGTGCGGCGCGCGGCTCGTGATCTCCTCGAACAGCTCGACCAGCAGCGACTCGAGGGAGGTCTTGCGGAGCTTGGCGTCGAACGACGCTGTCAGGGGCGTGTCGGGCAGGTCGATGCCGAGCACCTCGCCGAGCAGTGGCACGCGTGGCAGCAGCCGCCGATCGAGCGCGCCGACGACTCGGTTGAGCTGCATGCCCTGCACCGCATCGGACGCGTCGGGGTCGAGGCCGAGCATCGTCTGCCACACCTCGCCCCACGCCGAGTAGCTCGCCGAACGACCCACACCGGCTGCCTCGCCGAACGCGACGGGAAGGCCCGCGGCGCGCATCTCGCGGACGGCTTCGGCGACGAGGCGGCTCTTGCCTCGGCCCGCCTCGGCGGTGACGGCGACCACCTGCCCGCGACCGGCTCGCGCCGCGGCAACGGCCTCGCGCAGCACCGTCATCTCCTGGACGCGCCCGACCATCGGCAGCGGGTAGCGCACCTCGCGATTGGCGCCGCGCGTGCGCCGACGGATGAGCGAGTGGACGAGCACCGGGATCGACTTGCCCTTCACCGTCATCTCACCGACCTCGGTCGTCTCGAAGCGGTCGCCGGCGACGCGGCGGACCTCGTCGGCCACGTAGGCGGACCCGGCGGGCGCTCGCGACATGAGGCGGGCGGAGAGGTTGACCGCGTCGCCGAGGCACACGAACGTCCGTCGCATCGGGTGTCCGTAGGTGCCGCTGCGCAGACGACCGGTGGTGACGCCGATCTGCAGGTCGGTCGCGGCGGTCGTCGTCTCCAGGGCGAGCAGGTCGAGCGCTGCGGCGCACGCACGCGCGGCGTCGTCCTCGTGCGCGACCGGTGAACCGAACACGGCGTAGAGGTACGCACCTTTGTCGCCGAGGGTGAGCTGCAGCAGGTTGCCCCCGTAACCGGTGAGCACCTCCTGCGCGCCGCGGAGGAAACCGTCGAGCGCGGTGATGGCGTCGGGGTCGTCGTCGAAGTCGATGCCACCGAAGCGCACGAACACCGGGTACGCGGGCCGCAGCTCGGCGAGGTATGCCCCCCGGTCGCTGATCAACCGCTCGTACACGGCGGGCAGCAACCACTGCCGCACGAGCGACTCCTCGAGCGGCGCCTCGGCATCGGGCAGTGACGGAGCGGGCACGTCGACGGTGAGGCCGAGCAGGAGATGGTCGCGTCGCTCGACCCGCCCTTCCAGCGCAGCGATCGCCGAGGCCGCGAGGACGACGTCGCCCTTGTCGGCCAGGTGCTCGGCGTCGGCGAGCTCGTCGATCAGTCGGCCGGCAAGCACGTCGATCAGCTGGATGGTCGGGTCGCCGACCACGAATCGACGGGCCGCGCCGACGGCGACCGCGACCTTGATCGCGAGCTGGAGCGTGCGGCCGCCCGGGGTGGTCACCGTCGACACGCGGGTCATCGTCTGCTGGATCGCGAGGCCGCACGCGGCGGCGCGGGTGCCGTCGTCGCCGTCGAGCCAGCAGGTGATCGCGTCGCCGCTGAAGTAGATGACCTCGCCGCCGTAGCGGTGCACCTCGTCGATCACCGCGTGGAAGACACGGTCGATCTGCGCGGTGAGCTCCTCGGGGCCACGCATCGCGCCGAGCTCGGTGACGAGCGCCTCGGTCAATGGGGTGAAGCCCGAGATGTCGGCGAACAACGCCGACCCGTGCACACGGTCGGGCATCTCGATGCCTGTGGCGAGAGCGCGTCGACGATCGCCCGGCAGGTAGGCGTCGGGCGGGTCGGAGTGCACGGACTGCTGGAGGTCGTCGGGCCGCTCGATGCCGTGAGAGTAGCGCCGACACCCGCTGGACGTCCTCGCGTGACACCCGCCGCCCGACCGGGCACCGCCGCCCGGACCCCCTCTACCCTCGCCGCTCATGCCCGAAGGTCACACGATCCACCGCATTGCGCTCGACCACAATGCGCTGCTGCGGGGCCGGCACGTGGCCGTCTCGTCACCACAGGGACGATTCGCCGACGCCGTGCTCGTCGACGGCCAGCGACTCGACCGCATCGAGCCGTACGGCAAGCACCTGTTCTACCGGTGGTCGAACGGCATGGTGGGCCATGTGCACCTCGGGCTGTTCGGCAAGTTCCGGGTGGTGCGGCACGATCCCGGTGAAGCCCCCGAACCGCGGGGCGCGGTGCGGATGCGGCTGCAGACCGACGAGGTGACGATCGATCTCGCCGGCCCGACGGACTGCTCGGTCGGCGACGAGAGCGACCGTGACGCGATCGTCCGTCGCCTCGGCCCCGACCCGCTCCGCCGCGACGCCGACCCGCAGGTCGTGTTCGACCGCATCGGTCGGAGCCGGCAGGCGATCGGCGCACTGCTGCTCGACCAGTCGGTGGTCTGCGGTGTCGGCAACGTCTATCGCGCCGAGGCACTGTTCGTCACGGGCATCCATCCGTCTCGGCCCGGCCGCGAGCTCGATCGCGCCGAACTCGAAGCGTTGTGGACGACGATCACCGCGATGCTGAAGCAGGGCGTGAAGGACAACCGCATCGTCACGGTCGATCGGGCCGAGCTCGATCTGCCGAAAGGGCGTCGTATCCGCCGCGGCGAGGCGACCTACGCGTACAAGCGCGACCGGTGCCTGCGGTGCGGCACACCGATCCAGTCGGTCGAGCTGGCCGGACGCCCGTGCTACTTCTGTCCGATCTGCCAGCCGCGGTGAATGCCGCGGCTCAGACCGCTGTCCACGCCGGGGCGTCCGGATCGCCGCGCCAGTAGCGGAGGCGCACCTCGGCCTCGGCGGCAGCGGTCGGATCGCTCCGACCCGCCTTCACCCGCATCAGCGTCGCGGCGACGAGCCGGAGTTCCGCGAGCGCCTCGGTGACGGGATCGCCTCGCATCGAGGCGCCGTAGCCATCGGCGAACGCCTCGTACACGCCCGGCTCGCCACCCCACCGCGCGGTCCAGTTGAGCAGCGGACCGTGGTCCCATGCGATGGGGCCGAGGCACATGAGGTCCCAGTCGAGCAGCACCGGTCCGGCGGCGGTGGCGATGACGTTGCCGGGGTGCACGTCGCCGTGGCAGAGCACGACGCTGTCGACGAGCGTCGTCCACGACCGTCGTTCGAGCGCCCGGTCGATGCCTTCCCGCGCGGCGCCGTCGAGGTCGGCATCCACGTCGGCGAGCATGGCGTCGAAGTCCCACCACGGAAACGACGAGCACCACGGCGTCGGGTAGTGGACGGAGGCCTCGGCGATGTCGTCGGGCCCGAGTGTGTGCAGTGTCGAGACCATCGCACCGACCGCTGCCCAGTCGACCGGACCGGCAGGGTGTTCGCGCACCTGGGCGAGCACGGTGAGCTCGCCGTCGACGAACGGTTCGGTGTGGACGAAGCGCGGCACCCGCAGCCCGCGGACGGTGAGCCACTCCCCCAGCCACACGGCGGCCCGCGCATCCACCGACGGACGGCCGACGCGCAGCACGACCTCCGGGCCGCAGGTGAACAGCGCGTTCATGCCCGAGCGCAGCAGCGTCGGTGCGGGCAGACCCCAGTGCTCGGCGGCGTTGTCGGCTGCGGCGAGGGCGAGTGCGGCGTCGCCCGGCGGGCGCGACACGAACGGCAGCATCATCAGTGCCGGGACGTCACGCGGTGCGACCGGGATTGAGCCGGCCGGTGGGGTCGAAGCCTTCTTTCACGCGGCGGGAGATCGCGGCAACCCCAGGGTCGACCGGTGTGGGCGGGATGGCATCGGCGTCGGCTCGCACGATGCCCATGCCGAGCTCGGCGACGAAGGCTCCGGGCCGCAGCCCGGAGGTGACGGCCAGCACGTCGGCCGGACGGACGGCATGGCGACCGCCCGGCAGGGTCGGGGGCCCGTCGCTCGCGACCAGCCCGGTCCGCGTGGCCTGTTCGGCGACGTCGAGATGGTGACCTTCGAGCAGCACGTGCACGCTGATGCCGTCCCACAGCACGGCGACCGGCCGGTGCACCGCGGCGAACACCGCCATCGGATCGTCGGTCGCCGCCGTGAACCACGCCGAGTGCGGCGCGATCGGACGCGTGCGCAGGATCACGTCGCCGAGGAACCCGATCGTGCCCTGCGATCCCACCAGCAATCGGCACACGTCGAACCCGCTCACATTCTTCACGGTGGGCCCGCCCGCCTTGACGACCACCCCGTCGGCACCGACATAGTGCGTCTGCAACAACACGTCGCGGACCGCGCCGTCGCCGAGCCGACGGATGCCACTCCGACCGACTGCGAGCGCACCGCCGACCGTGCCGCCGGCGGGGAGCACCGTGCGTTGACCGACCTCGGCGAGCGCTGCCGACAGTTCGTCGACCGGGGTGCCCGCACCACACGACACCGTCATCTCATCGGCCTGGATCCACTCGATGCCCGAGGGTGCCGACACGCACCGCACCCCGGCGACCGCACCGTCGCGGGTGCCCAGACCGGCAATCGTGACGGGATCGTCGGTGCCCACCTCGGCCGCGAACGCGGTCAGATCCACGCGCCCTCCGGCACCTCGTGCGAGTCGCCACAGCTCGCGGGGCTCGGCAGCACCTTGGTCGGATTGGCCAGGCCGGTGGTATCGAACGCAGCGCGCAACGCCGCCTGCGCGGCGAGGTCGGCCGGCGCGAACATCAGCGGCATCAGATCGCGCTTCTCGAGCCCGATCCCGTGCTCGCCACTCAGCACACCACCCGCAGCGACCGACACGCGCACGATCTCCTCGCCGGCGGCGTGCACCCGCTCGAGCACTCCCGGTTCGCGCTTGTCGAACACCAGCAGCGGATGCAGATTGCCGTCGCCCGCGTGGAACACGTTCATCACGAGGATCCCGTGGCGCTCGGCGATCTCGTACACCTGGCGGAGCACGTCCGGCAGCGCCCGTCGCGGCACGACCGTGTCGTGCAGGTAGTAGTTCGGCTTGATCCGGGCGACCGCTCCGAACGCCGTCTTGCGGCCCTTCCAGATCAATGCCCGCTCGGCTTCGTCCTGAGCGACGCGCACGCTGCGACAGCGATGCTCACGGGCGATCGCGACGATTCGCTCGAGCTCGTCGGCCACACCGTGCACGGGGCCGGCCACCTCCACCAGCAACAGCGCTGCCGCATCGGTGGGCAGACCCGCGTGGATGTAGGCCTCCACGGCCTGCACGCACAGCTGGTCCATCATCTCCAGCGCCGCCGGAACCATGCCCGCTGCGATGATCGCGCTCACCGTCTGCGCGCCCTCGTCGACGGTGTCGAAGTCGAACAGCATGGTGCGCACGTCGGGCGGGTTCTGGGTGAGGCGCACGCAGATGCGCGTGGCGATGCCGCACATCCCCTCGCTGCCGACGAAGGCGCCGCGCAGGTCGTAGCCGTCGGGCTCTCCGCCCTCGCTGCCGAGCACCACCACGTCGCCGTCGGGCATCACCACCTCGGCCGCGAGCACGTGGGCCGACGTGACCCCGTCGGCGAGGCAGTGCGGACCGCCGGAGTTGTTGGCGAGATTGCCGCCGATCGAGCAGCTCTGCTGACTGCTCGGGTCGGGTGCGAAGTGCAACCCGTGTGCGGCGACGGCGCGGGTGAGGTCGAGGTTGAGCACGCCCGGCTCGACCCAGGCGAGGCGGTTGACCGGATCGACCGAGAGGATCCGGTTCATCTTGGTGAGCGTGATGACGAGCGCTCCGCCGAGCGGTGTCGCACCGCCTGCGAGGCCGGTGCCCGAGCCGCGGGCGACGAACGGCATGCCGTGGTCGACGGCGATGCGCACCGCGGCGCGCACCTCGTCGGTGGAGGTCGGGAAGCACACGACCCCGGCGGAGCCCTCGATGTTCGACGCGTCGCGCCGGTACAGACCGAGCTCGGTGGCGGTGGTGCGCACCCGATCGTCGGACAGTGCGCTCCGGAGCGCTGCAGCCACCGGGCCGTCGGCCGCCGTGAGCGCGCCCGACACGCGATGCGTGGGCGTCGCCGGTGTGGCGGAGGCGGCGGTCATCGCGACGCGGGTCAGGCCCGGCGCTTGTCGCGCTTCGGCCGGGCCCCGGTGTCGTGGTTGGCGTTCTGCTTCGCGTCGCGCACCTGGCGGAGCACGATCACCTGGCCGGCCTCGACGGGTCGACCGTCGACGAGCACGGTGTCGACGTCGGTGAGCTCGTCGGCGAGCGTGCTGGCGCGGCCGTCGAGCCGGGCGCGCAATTCCATCTCCTTGGTGCGCATGGCCCGCTTGCCCTCGCGCAACGCGTCGGCGACGCGGTGACCGCGCTCGCTGACCGATCCGGTGGCGCGCTTCGCGATCTGCACCGGTGCGAGTTCGTTGGCGACGGACTTCGCCTTCTTCTTCGCGGCGCCGACGCCCACGGCACCGGCCGCGACGCCACCGACGAACCACGTGACCCGCTTCATCATGCTGCGCCTCCGCGCTCGATCGATCCGTCGCGCACACCGGCGCGGCCGCCCTTGGGGTCCTTGCCGCGCAACCTCCGCACGGCCCGACTGGTGCCCGTCGCGAACGCTGCCGTCTTGATCACCGGCGTGCTGAGCGCCGCCCGCGTGACCCGGCCCGTTCCGGACATGGCATCGCTGATCGCCTCCGCCGAGCCGAGCACACGATCGAAACGCTCGAGGTCGTTCCGGGCCTCGTTCACGACGGCCGAGGCCGAGCGGGTGGACTGCTGCAGTTCGGCGAGCAGCGGACCGGTCTCGGCCCGCAGCGTGGCGACCTCCGACCGCAGTGAGCGCAGGGTGTCGAGCACCCGCATCAGCACCACGACGAGTGCTGCGAAGCCGATGCAGCACAGCACGGCCGCGAGCAACACGGCCAGTTCGCCGGCGCTCATCTCTGCTGCGGTCATTCGGTCGGTCCTCCCCCGCCACCGCGCTGGCGACGGGCCATGCGGTCGCGCACTTCACGTTCGCGCCCGTACTCGGTGGGTTCGTAGTAGCGCTTGTCGGCCTGCTCGGCCGGCAGGTACTGCTGATCGACCCACCCGTCGGGATGGTCATGAGGGTACTCGTAGCCGGTGCCGTGACCGAGTGTCTTCGCTCCGCCGTAGTGCGCATCCCGCAGGTGCGGTGGCACCTCGCCGACCGCGCCCGCCTGCACGTCGCTGCGTGCGTTCCAGATCGCCAACGCGGCGCGGTTGCTCTTCGGCGCCGTCGCCAGGTGGATCGCCGCCTGGCTGAGGTTGAGCTGGGCCTCGGGCAGCCCGACGTGTTCGAGCGCGTGCGCCGCGGCGACCGCGATCATCAGCGACGTGGGGTCGGCGAGACCGACGTCCTCGCTCGCGAAGATCATCATCCGTCGGGCGATGAACTTGGCGTCCTCGCCGGCTTCGAGCATGCGGGCGAGGTAGTACACCGCGGCCTGTGGGTCGCTGCCGCGCATGCTCTTGATGAACGCGCTGACCACGTCGTAGTGGTCGTCGCGGCCGTAGCGCAGGGCGCTGGTGCCGAGCGCCGCCTCGACGTGCTCGAGCGTGACCGCGTCGGGATGGGCGAGCGCGCATGCCACCTCGAGTGCCGTGAGCACCTGGCGGCCGTCGCCTGCCGCGCGGTCGACCAGGTGTGTGACGGCGTCGTCGCTGGCGGTGGTGCCTTCTGCCGACAGGCCACGGTGGACGAGCGTCTCGATCGCGGAGCGGCCGAGCGGTTCGAGCCGGAACAGCGTGCTGCGGCTGCGCAGCGGGGCGTTGACCTCGAAGAAGGGGTTCTCGGTGGTGGCGCCGATCAGGGTGAGCGTGCCGTCCTCGACCGCCGGCAGGAGGGCGTCCTGCTGGGCTTTGGAGAACCGGTGGATCTCGTCGAGGAACAAGATGGTGCCCTGGCCGCGCTCGCCCAGCCGTTGGCGGGCCCGCTCGATCACCTCGCGCACGTCCTTCACGCCGGCCGTGACCGCGCTGAGCTGTTCGAACGCCCGCTTCGTGCTGCCGGCGACCGCGAGGGCGAGGGTGGTCTTGCCGGTGCCGGGCGGTCCCCAGAAGATCGCGCTGGTGAGCCGGTCGTTCTCCACGAGCCGGCGCAGCGGACGGCCGGGGCTCACCAGGTGCTCCTGGCCGACGACGTCGTCGAGGGTGCGTGGCCGCAGACGCGCGGCCAGCGGGGCCTGCGCCTGCAGGCGTTGCTCCGCGGCGGCGCTGAAGAGATCGGTCACCCGGTCGACGCTACCCGAGCACGTCGCGCCGAAGGGGTGCTCCTGGCTACGCTCGCCCGATGCCTTCTCCGTCCCCCCGGGAGGTCAGCGCTCACGTTCGCCGACGCCCGTGGATCCTCGGGTTGGCGGTGCTCTGCATCGGACACGTGGTGCTGATCCTCAGCCGTACCTACATCGCCGGCGGTGATTGGGCGTTCATCGAACTGCGCACCCGTGACGTCTTCTCGGCCGACTCGCCGCTCACCGGCGCGTGGTCGCGCTACGGCTGGAACCACCCGGGCCCGCTGCTCTACCAACTGCTCGCCGTCCCCCATCTGCTCACCGGCTCGTCGTGGCAGGGCCTGTGGCTGGGTGCGCTGGTGCTGAACGTGGCGGCCCTCGTGGTCGCCGTCCGCCTCCTGGAGCCGAGACGGTCGGAGACGTCCGCCGCTGCCGATCCGGTTCTGGCTGATCCCGCCGATCAACCGGCTGTGGCCGGGGCGGCCTGGTGGCTGACGGCGTGGGCGATCGCGCTGGCCGGCATGTGGACGTTCGCCGCGGGCACGGCGCACCTGGCGACCGATCCGTGGAACGCGAGCGTCGTCGTCGTGCCGGTGCTCACTCTGGTCGCGGCCGTCGCGGCGGTACTCGTCGACGATCGTCGCGGCGTGGCGGTGGCAGCGGTCGTGTTCGTCGCAGCTGCGCAGACCCACGCCGCGTACGGGGTGCTGCTGCTGCCGCTGGTGCTCGTAGCGCTCGGCGTCGGCCTCGTCCGCTGGCGGCGGTACACGCTCACCTGGATCGGCATCGGGACGGTGCTCATGCTGCCGGCGCTGGTCGACACCCTCGTGAACTGGCCCGGCAACTTCTACCGCTCGATCCGCTTCACACTCACCGCGTCCGAACCGGCGGTCGGGTTCGCCCAGGCCGCGAGGGTCATCGGGCGCGCCACCTCGCTGTCGTTCTTCGACGAGGCCCGCCTGCCGTCGTTCGTCGCCGTCGTGCGCGACCCGCCGTGGGGTCTGTTCCCGTTCGCCGGCCTCGTGGCGATCGCCCTGGCGCATCGGCTCGCGCTCGTCCGGGGATGGACGGTGCACCGACGCTCGCTCGAGGCGACGGCGCTGCTGTGGTTCGGCGGCGTGCTGATGGTGGCCCGCACTCGCGGTCCGCTGCTCATCTGGCTCACGACGTGGATGGTGGCCGCCGCTGCGGTCACGTGGTGCCTGGTGGGTGCCGTCGCCGTGCGCTGGGTGTTCGAGCGGCGATCCGCCGCTGCGGCGTCGGGCTCGTCCCGAGTCCGCGTCGCCGGCGCCGCTGCCGTCGGCGCAGTCGCGCTGCTGCTCGCCGCCGTGAACGTGGCCGGCTCGGTCGGCGTGGGCTATCCGTTCCAGGAGTTCACACCGGTCGTGCAGCAGTTCGCCGACGACGCCGAGCCGTTCGCCTCGGCCCCGATCGCGATCGACCTCGCCGGCGACGAGTACGTGGCGGGTGCGGTGCAGTCCGGTCTGATCGTCGAGCTCGAGGCCCGCGGTCAGCAGCCCCGCGGCCGCCCCGATCAACGCCTCCAGCTCGGCTCACACCGCACCGATGTGCCGCTCGAGCCGCCGTTCCTGCTCGTGCGCGTCGAGCCGCAGTCGGGTGCCCCCGACGGTGCGACGGTGGTGTCGGTGAGCGATCCCCTGAGCGCCGACGAGCGCGCCGAGGCCGATGCGTTGATGACCGAGCTCGGTGCGCTGCTCGACTCGGCCGGTCTGAGCGATCGGCGGGAACTGCTCGTGAACGATCTCGCTCCGCTCGCCGCGTTCGAGGCGCCGCCCGAGGTCGCTGCGGAACTCGCCAGGTTCGAGCGCCTCGGCGAGCTGCACGCCCGCGGCAAACGGATCGTGCTCTACCTCATCGGTGCCTGATCGGAGGTGGCGTGATCAGAGGGTGCGCAGCACGCGCTCGTAGGCGGGGCGCCGCCAGTCGAGCACCTGGGCGATGAGCCACTCGGGATCGACCCACCGCCACGCCACGAACTCGCTGCCGTCAGGCGTCGGTTCGATGTCGGCGTGCAGGGCGTCGAAGAGGAACCACTTCTGCACCTGGCCGCGCCGCTTGCCGTCCTTGCCGTGCACGCGCATGATCTCGGTCGGCCATTCGTAGGCCACCCAGTCGGGAAACTCGGCCCGGGCGATGACGTGTTCCTCGCCGAGCCCGGTCTCCTCGAACAGTTCGCGCCAGGCCCCCTCGATCGGCTCCTCGCCGGTGTCGAGGCCGCCCTGGGGCAGCTGCCAGCTGCCGGGTGAATCGCTGCGTTCGAACGCCAGGAGCTGCGTGCCGTCGGGGTGACGGACGACGATCACCACCCCCGCCCTGAAGTGCTGCGCCATCCCCCGACCCGTCAGGCCTTGGGGGGCAGGACGCGGATGCCGAGGTCGTCGAGCTGCTTGGCGTCGACGGGGGTGGGCGCGTTGGTCATCGGGTCCATGCCGCTCTGGGTCTTCGGGAACGCGATGACCTCGCGGATGTTCTCCTCGCCGGCCAGGATCGCGACCAGTCGGTCGATGCCCAGACCGAAGCCGCCGTGGGGCGGCGCACCGTACTTGAACGGGTTGAGGAAGAACCCGAAGCGGCGGTCGGCCTCCTCGGGGGTGATGCCCAGCAGGCCGAACACCCGCGCCTGCAGTTCGGGCTGATGGATACGGATCGAGCCCGAACCGAGCTCCCAACCGTTGAACACCAGGTCGTACGCCTGACTGCGCACCTTCAGCGGCTCGGTCTCGAGCAGGTGCACGTCGTCGGGGTGCGGCTGCGTGAACGGGTGGTGACCCGGCTTCGGCCGGCCGCTCGCCTCGTCGACACCGACGAACAGCGGGAAGTCGACGACCCACAGGAACTTGTACGGACCCTCGTGCACGGGCGGGCGACCGAGGTCGTTGCGCAGGGTGCCGAGCACCTCGCACGCCATCGACCACTCGTCGGCGACGATGAGCAGCAGGTCACCGGGCGCTGCGTCGAGACGGCGCTTCAGCTCGGCCTGCTCGGTGTCGCTCAGGAACTTCGCGACGGGCGACTCCAGGGTGCCGTCGGGGCCGACCTTCAACCACACGAGGCCCTTGGCCCCGATCTTCTTGGCCTTGTCGGTCATCGCGTCGAGCTTGTTGCGGCCGTACTCCTCGGCCTTGCCCGCGGCGTTGATGCCCTTGATCGCTGCGGCGCCGGCGAACGCCTTGAACTCGGTGGCGGCGAACACGTCGGTGAGCTCGTTCAGCTCCATGCCGAAGCGCAGGTCGGGCTTGTCGATGCCGAAGCGGTTCATCGCCTCGTGCCACGTCATCGTGATGATGTCGCCGGTCTCCTTGCCCGCCGCACGAGCGGCAGCCATGACGGCGGCGCCGATCGCGGTGTGCACGTCGTCCTGGTCGCCGAAGCTGATCTCGGCGTCGAGCTGCATGAACTCGTACTGGCGGTCGGCGCGCAGGTCTTCGTCGCGCAGGCAGCGGGCGATCTGGTAGTAGCGGTCGATGCCGGCCACCATCAGCAGCTGCTTGAACAGCTGCGGGCTCTGCGGCAGTGCGTAGAACGAACCGGGCTGCTGACGGCTGGGCACGATGAACTCGCGGGCACCCTCGGGGGTGGACGGCACCAGCATCGGGGTCTCGACCTCGACGAAGCCCTGATCCTCCATCGACCGGCGGATCGCCGAGTTGACGGCGGCGCGGATGCGGATGTTCTTCTGCATGCGCTCGCGGCGGATGTCGAGGTAGCGGTATTGCAGACGCGTGGTCTCGGCCACGGTGTCGGCGCGCTCGCTGATGGGGAACGGCGGGGGGTCGGCCGAGTTGAGGATCTCGACGACGCAGTCCTGCAGCTCGATCTGACCGGTCGGCAGCTTGTCGTTGGTGTTCTCCGACGGACGGGCGTTCACGATGCCCGTGATGCGCACCACGTACTCGGCGCGCACGTCGACCGCGTTGTCGACCACGCACTGGGTGAGACCGGTGTGGTCGCGCAGGTCGATGAAGGCGAGCTTCTCGCCGTGCTCGCGGCGGGTGGCGACCCAGCCGCAGAGGCTGACGGTCTGGCCGATGTGTTCGGTGCGGAGTTCGCCGCACTGGTGGGTTCGCATCGCTGTGCTGCTGCTCATGACAGGACTTTCTGCAGGTGTGGGAGGAGATCGTTCCGGTTGATGGCCTGTTGGCCACCCGCTCCGGTGGCGGGGTCGTAGTCGGCCCGCAGGGGGCGCACGACGACGGTGCCGGCATCGAGTTCGTCGGTGCCGATGATGACTGCGTAGGCGGCGCCGCTTCGGTCGGCGGCCTTCATCTGGCTCTTCATGCTGCGGTTGTCGAACGCTCGGTCGGACGACAGTCCGGCCTCGCGCAACTCGGCGGTGATCCGCAGCGCCTCGAGCCCGCCGGTGGTGTCGACGACGAAGACGTCGACTGCGGTGGACGGCGCGGCGAACACGCCCTCGTCGTCGCATGCCAGCAGGGTGCGGTCGAGTCCGAGGGCGAAGCCGACGCCGGGCGTCGCCGGGCCGCCGAGCGACTCGATCAGCCCGTCGTAGCGGCCGCCGCCGCCGAGCGCGTTCTGCGCCGAATCGAGCGTGCCACCCTGGTACTCGAAGGTGGTGTAGCGGTAGTAGTCGAGACCGCGCACGAGCTTGGCGTCGATCGTGAACGGGATGCCGAGCGCCGTGAGGCCCGCCTGCACCGCCTCGAAGTGGGCACCCGCCTCGTCGCTGTAGAAGTCGGCGATGCGCGGCGCCGCGGCGACGATCGGCGCGTCCTGGCCCCGCTTGGAATCGAGCACCCGCAGCGGGTTCTTGTCGAGCGTGACCTGGCTCTCGGGGCTCAGCGCGTCGAGGTTGGCCCGGAAGTGAGCATCGAGCGCGGCGACGTAGCGGGCGCGGTCGTCGGGTTCTCCGAGGCTGTTGAGCAGCAGGTCGACCTGTTGCAGACCGAGGGCCCGGTAGAACTCCCAGCCGAGCGCGATGACCTCGACGTCCAGGTACGGGTCGGTGGCGCCGAGCACCTCGATGCCCACCTGGTCGAACTGGCGATATCGCCCACGCTGGGGCTTCTCGTAACGGAACTGCGAGCCGGTGTACCAGACCTTCCACGGGGTGGCGGGCCGGTGCTGCACGAACGCCCGACAGACGGAGGCCGTCAGCTCGGGCCGCAACGCGATGTGGCGGCCGCCCTTGTCGACGAAGTCGTACATCTCCTTGGTGACCACGTCGGTGGCGGCACCGAGACGTTGGAACACACCGAGGTCCTCGAGCAGCGGGGAGATGACCTGGCCGTAACCGGCCCGCTCCGCCACGTCGGCGAAGACGTGCACGAATCGGCGCCAACGGGCCGATTCGGGCGGCAGGATGTCGCGCATCCCGGGGCTGGTCTGGAACTCTGGCACGGTCGTCGATCCTACCGGCGCCCCCTCCCCCGGCCCCGGGAATACCGCTGACCAGGGCCCGAGCCGAGGCGAGCCGATGCCCGCCGAGCGACCCGCGGCACGCTCTCGACCGCCGGATTCATGTCACGTTTGAGCGCAGGACGCGACATCGGGACCCGATCTCGGGCACTGTGCAGGCATGACAGACGCCACTGGCACCACCCCGACACGACTCGCGAACCTGCGCACCTGGAACCTCGGGTTGACCGTGCTCCATTTCGTGCAGGCCGTCGCCGTGCTCGTCCTCGCCAGCGACTTCGCGATCACGGTGACGTCCACCTTCCCCGACGGCCCTCCCGGCACCCGGCTCACGGAACCGAACGGCCTGTTCGACGTTCGCATCGGCGTGGCGATCGCGGTGTTCCTCTGCCTGGCAGCCATCGACCACCTGGTGACCGCAACGGTGGCTCGCGACACCTACGAACGCGACCTGCGCGGCGGCATCAACCGATTCCGCTGGGTGGAGTACTCGTTCAGCGCCACGTTGATGGTGCTGCTGATCGGGTCGTACAGCGGCATCACCGACATCACCGGCATCGTGGCGATCGCCGGTGCGAACGTGGCGATGATCCTGTTCGGCTGGCTGCAGGAGCGGATGAACCCGCCCGGCCGCGAGTCGACCACCATGATCGCCTTCTGGTTCGGCACCGTCGCCGGCCTCGCTCCGTGGGTCGCGATCGCGATCAACGTGTTCGGCGCCGACACCGTCCCCGGGTTCGTCTACGGCATCTTCGTCACCCAGTTCATCTTCTTCTTCAGCTTCGGCCTGAACCAGTGGCTGCAGTACCGGGGTGTCGGGCGCTGGTCCGACTACGTGTACGGCGAGAAGGTGT
Source organism: Actinomycetota bacterium (assembly GCA_026393475.1). Classification (GTDB taxonomy): domain Bacteria; phylum Actinomycetota; class Acidimicrobiia; order Acidimicrobiales; family Ilumatobacteraceae; genus VFMC01. Next base: position 52,747 of record JAPLAA010000093.1, on the reverse strand, counting down.
ACCTGGTGCTCAGCCTGGGCGCGAAGTCGATCCTGGCGTGGCAGATCTTCGGCGGTTCGCTCGCCGACTGAGCCCGGTCACCGCCACACTCTCCTCGTGACTCGCTACGCCTCCTACCCCTCGCTCGTCGACCGCGGCGTCTTCATCACGGGCGGCGCGGCCGGCATCGGTAGCGCACTCGTCGAGCAGTTCGCCCGCCAGGGTTCGAAGGTCGCGTTCGTCGACCGCGACGCCGCCGCTGCCCAGGCGACGATCGACCGGTGCAGGGCCGCCGAGGCTGCTCACACGCCGGTGTTCTTCGAGGTCGACCTGCTCGACATCGACGCTCTGCGCGCCGCGTGCGTCGAGGCGACCCTGCAGCTCGGCTCGATCGGTGTGCTCGTCAACAACGCTGCCAACGATGATCGTCACGACTGGCGCGACATGACCGTCGAGTACTTCGACGACCGGATCAACACGAACCTGCGCCACTACTTCTTCGCGATCCAGGCGCTCGCCCCAGCGATGCTCGAGGCGGGCGACGGTTCGATCGTCAACATCGGGTCGAGCAGCTACCTGATGCAGGAGGACATGTTCCCCGGGTACGCGATCGCCAAGTCGGCCGTCGAGGGCATCACCCGCACGATGGCCCGCACCTTCGGCCCGCACGGCGTGCGGGTGAACACGGTGATGCCGGGCTGGGTGCCGACGGAACGTCAGCTGGCCAAGTGGTGGACGCCGGAGGGCGAGGCCGGCACGATGCGCGACCAGGCGATCAAGCGGCGCATCCTGCCCGACGAGTTCGCGCAGATGGTGCTGTTCCTGGCCGCCGACGACGGCGCGGCCTGCACGGCCCAGCACTTCCTGGTCGACGGCGGGCGGTTCTGACGGCCGCGGCGCCCTAGCGGCGCCGTCGCCTCAGACCACGAGTCGCAGGAACGTGAACACGCCCATGCCGACGGTCATCATCACGATCATGTTCCGCGTCTTCGCATAGACAGCGGCGGCGATGATCAGCGCCCACATCTGGTCGTTGCCCCACCCGATCGCGATGTCGTGATCGCGGGTGAGCACGCCAGGAGCGACGATGGCGGCGAGCGCGCACGCCGGCGCGTATCGAAGCGCCCGCTCCACCCGGGCCGGCAGCTGCACCTGCGCCGGCAGCATGAAGAAGCTGGCCCGCGTCGCGACCGTGACGATGGTGAGCCCGGCGATGGCGGCGAGCATGTACGGCCAATGGTGGAGGCCCATCAGATCGTCGACTCCCGCCGGCGTGCGTGCCGGCCATGGAGGTGTTCGGCCAGCATCGCGACGGTCACGCCGGCGACGACGGCGACCAGCAGGCCGAGCCGCATCGGGAGATCGACGGTCACCACGGACACGACGATGGCGACGGCGACACCGGCGATGGCCGGGAACTTCACACACATCGGCACGAGCACGGCGGTGAGCGCCAGGTAGGCGGCGAGCTCGAGGCCCCACTCCTCGGGGGCGAACCCGCCGAGCACGATGCCCGCCACCGACGCCGCCTGCCAGACGACCCAGTTGACGAGGGCGCCACCGTAGAAGTACCCCCACTGCACCGGCGACCCGCGGTCGGGGTCGTCGGCGAAGCGCTGCGAGAACAACGCGAACCCGAGGTCGCCGTTCAGGTAGCCGGCGAGGATCCGCTGGCGCAGCGTGAGATCGACGAACGAGCGACGGCTGCTCGCCGCGAAGATCACGAACCGCAGGTTCACCACCAGCGCCGTGGCCCACACGACGGGAAGGGGTGCGCGGACGGCGAGCAGCGGCAGCACGGCGAGTTGGGCCGACCCGGCGAACACCGTGAAGGTCATCAGCAGGCCGATGGGCACCGACATGCCCTGGTTCGCCATGGCCACGCCGGTCACCACACCCCACACGGTGATGGCGAGCGACATGGGCATCATCGCCCGCACGCCTTCGCGGAACGCCGGCTTGTCGACGGGTGGGATCCAGGTGTCCCGCACCGCCGTCATTTGCACGGTTCCCAGGATGGCGACCCTCGCTCGTCGTCACAACCGGCGCCCGGGCAGAGCTCGTCGATCGGACGTGACGCTCGACCACCCCACGACCACTCCCCGCCCGTTTGCTCCTCACGAGCGAGGGGTACCGGATCGTCATGATCAAGTCACTGATGTTCCTCGGCGGCGCTGCCGCAGGTTTCGCAATCGCTTCCAGCATGACCGACGAGCAGCGTCGGACCGTTCGCCAGAGAGCGTCCCGCGTCACCAAGGGCGAGCACACCCAGCGGCTCGCGGACGCGATCGTCACGACGAAGGACTCCGCCGCCGATGCGGCCGTCACCGCGGTGGAGACCGCCGCCGACAAGGTGTCCGATGTGGCCGCCAAGGTCGAATCGAAGGTCGAGTCGAAGCCCTCGGAGTCCGTCGCCGGTCACGTCGCCGCCTGACGACACCGCCCGACGACACCGCCTGGCCCGCCGGCTACCAGTCGGTGGGCCGGTAGTCCTTCAGGAACTGGCCCCACACGTGGGTGCCGGTGTTGAACCCGTCGATGATCGGGTCGACGATGCGGGCCGCGCCGTCGACGATGTCGAGCGGCGGGTGGAAGCGTTGCTCGGCCTGCTTGCGTTCGGCGATGTGCAGCGGGTCCTCGTCGCTCACCCACCCGGTGTCGACGCTGTTCATGTGGATGCCGTCGGCCTGGTAGTCGGCTGCCGACGTGCGCGTCATCATGTTGAGCGCCGCCTTGGCCATGTTCGTGTGCGGATGCCGGGTGGTCTTGAGGCGCCGGTAGAACTGCCCCTCCACCGCCGACACGTTGACGATGTGCTTGTCGCGTTCGGGCGTGCGCAGCATGAGCGGCTTCAGCCGGGCGTTCAGCACGAACGGCGCGACGGCGTTCACGAGTTGGGCCTCGAGCAACTCCACCGACGACACCTCGGCGAGCGTGAGCCGCCACGAGTTGCGGTCGCGCAGGTCGATCTGTTGGAGATCCTGGTCGAGCCGGCCTTCGGGGAACAGCGCTCCCCCGCCGACGTCTTCGTCGAGCAGCGGCGCCTGCGACAGCTGTGCTGCGTGGACGAGACCGGGCACCGCCACGGGGAGCACCGGCGCGTTGGTTGTCGACTCGGGGCCGATCGAGAGCATCTCGGTGCGCCGCAGCCCTTCGTAGGCGCCGAGCAGCGCGTGCACCTTCGGTGGGAGGTCGACGAGCGCCGCCGCCTCGAGGTCCATCATGTGCCGGTAGAAGTCGGGCGGGCGACGCACGGTCTGGCATGCGTTGTTGACGATGAAGTCGAGCCGGTCGAGCGTGGCCAGGAGGTGCGAGCAGAACGCCTCGACGCTCGGTGTGTGGCGCAGGTCGAGGCCGAAGATCTCGAGCCGGTGACCCCACTCGTCGAAGTCGGGTTCCGCCGCATACCGGAGGGCCGAGTCGCGAGGGAACCGTGTGGTGACGATCAGTCGTGCCCCCGCCCGGAGCAGCTTGATGCCGGCCTGGTACCCGATCTTCACCCGCCCGCCGGTGAGCAGGGCGACGCGGCCGGTCAGATCGGCCGTCTCCGACCGTTTCGCGAAGTTGAACGCTGCGCACGTGGGGCACATCTGGTCGTAGAAGTCGTCGATCTCGGTGTACTGCTGCTTGCACACGTAGCAGTGCTGCGGCTCGTGCGAACGACGCCGTTCCTCATCGGCCGTGAGGACCTCGTCGTCGGCGATCTGGTCGGGCTCGACCGCCAGCGGGGCGAACGCGTCGGGTGTGGTGAACACCGGCTTGGCGCGCAGCGATCTGATGCCGGTCTCCGACAGCGCGTCCTGGTCGAGCTCGGCCCGACGGTTCTTGTGCTCGCGACGCTGGGCCTTGATCTGCTTGCGACGCCGGATGATGTCAGGCTCGTACACGTCACCGGCCGCGCTGAGCAACCGGGTGCGCACCTCCAACGGCAGCGTCTGCAGCAGGTCGCGGTCGGCCACGATCTCGTCGAGCAGCTCCAGCGCCGCCGCCACCCGCTCGTCGAATCCCTCCACCACGACCGAGCAGGGTACCGATCGCAGCGCACCGCTCAGTCGACTCTGGTCATCCGGCGGAACACCGATGGCGGTGTGGCGGTTGGTGACCTCATGGAACTCACCGCTGCGCTTCGCCATCTGACCGACGTCCGTCAGGCCGTCCTCATCACCCTCAAGCGCGACGGCCGGCCGCAGTCGTCGAACATCGTCGCTGCCGTCGGCCCCGACGGCATCGCACGGATCTCGATCACGGCCGATCGGGCCAAGTACCCGAACCTGCAGCGCGATCCTCGTGCGTCGCTGCACGTGAACCGCGCCGACTTCTGGGCCTACGTCGTCATCGAGGGCACCGTCGACCTGAGCCCGGTCGCGGCCGACCCTGACGACGCCACCGTCGACGAACTCGTGGAGCTGTACCGGAGCCTGTCGGGCGAACACCCGGACTGGTCGGAGTACCGCGCCGCAATGGTGCGCGACCGCCGCCTCGTCGTGCGCCTGCACCCGGAACGGGCCTACGGCATGTGGCCCGACGCAACGACCTGACCGGACCCACAGGTCCGACGATCGGCCTCGCTCAGTCGACCTTGCCGGGGACCAGGCGGTATGCGTCGTAGACGGCGTCGATGGTCTTGATGGTGCGCAGCACGCTCTCGAGGTGCGAGGGGTCGGCCATCTCGAACTCGAAGCGCATCTTCGCCACACGGTCGCTGCCGGTGTGCGTGGAGCACGCCACGATGTTCACGTGCTGCTCGCTCAGGCTGTTGGCGACGTCGCGCAGCAGCTTCGAACGGTCGAACGCGATCACCTCGACACCAGCTCGGAACAGGGTGTTGCTCTGGTCGCCGTCCCACTCGACCTCGATGAGGCGGGCGGCCTGTTCGCTCATCAGGCTCTCGGCGTTCGCGCAGTCGGCACGGTGCACGCTCACCCCGCGGCCGCGGGTGACGAAGCCGATGATCTCGTCACCAGGCACCGGTGTACAGCACTTCGACAGACGGATGAGCACGTCGTCGAGCCCCTCGACGTGCACACCGGGGCTGCGCCTCGGCCGGCGGTTGGCCCGCATGTTGAGCACGCTCGACGACACCTGGTCCTCGTCGCCGCTGCGGTACGACTTGGCGATCTTCTGCGAGAACCCGTGTGCCGACACATGGTTCTCGCCGATCGCAGCGAGCAGACCGTCGAGATCGCCGTACCCGGCGGCCTCGACCTCGAAGATCATCGCCTCGCTCTTCCACACCCGCTGCAACGGCAGGCCCTCGCGACGGAACTCCTTGGTGAGCTCGTCGCGACCCGCCTCGATCATGTCGACGCGACGCTCGCGGGAGAACCACTGGCGGATCTTGTTGCGCGCGCGTGGCGACACGGCGAACTGCAACCAGTCGCGTGACGGGGCGGCCGACTCGAGCTTGGAGGTGAAGATCTCGCAGGTGTCGCCGCTGCGCAGCTTGTGATCGAGCGACACGAGACGGCCGTTGATCTTGGCGCCGATGCACGCGTGACCGACCTCGGTGTGCACCGCATACGCGAAGTCGACGCACGTGGCACCGATCGGCAGCGTGATGACCCGCCCCTTCGGGGTGAACACGAAGACCTCGTCCTGCTCGAGGTCGGTCTTCAGGTTCTCCATGAACGCGGCCGGGTCGCTGATGTCGGCCTGCCAGTCGATGATCCGGTTCAGCCAGTCGATGTCGTTGGTGGCCGACTCGTCCTTGTACGCCCAGTGCGAAGCGACGCCCCACTCGGCCCGCTGGTGCATCTCGCGGGTGCGGATCTGCACCTCGATCACCTTGCCGCCGGGACCGATCACCGTGGTGTGCAAGCTCTGGTAGAGGTTGAACTTGGGCATCGCGATGTAGTCCTTGAACCGACCCACGACCGGCTTGTACCGACCATGGATCGACCCGAGGGCCGCATAGCAGTCCTTCACCGAATCGACGATGACCCGCACGGCGACGAGGTCGAAGATGTCGTCGAACTCCTTGCCCTTCTGGACCATCTTCTCGTAGATGCTCCACAGGTGCTTGCCACGGCCCGTGACGTCGGCCTCGATACCGACCTCGCTGAGCCGGCCGCGCACCTCGGCGATCGCCTTGGCCAGGTACACCTCGCGCTCGGGCGTGCGGGTACCGACGAGGTGATCGAGCTCGGCGTAACGCTTCGGGTAGAGCGATGCGAACGCGAGGTCCTCGAGCTGCTGACGCAGTTCCTGGATGCCCAGTCGGTGTGCCAGCGGGGCGTAGATGTCGAGCGTCTCCTGGGCGATGCGACGCTGCTTCTCGCTCGGCATCGCCGCGATCGTGCGCATGTTGTGCAACCGATCGGCCAGCTTGATGATGAGCACCCGCAGGTCCTTGGCCATCGCCACGAGCATCTTGCGCATCGTGGCGGCCTGCTGGGCCTCCTTCGAGTCGAACTGGAGTCGCTCGAGCTTGGTGACACCGTCGACGATTGCGGCGACCTCGGACCCGAACGCGGCCTCGACGTCGGCGACGCTGATCTCGGTGTCCTCGACGGCGTCGTGCAGCAGCGCGGCGGCGAGGCTGATGTCGTCGAGCCCGATGTCGGCCACGATGCGGGCCACGGCCAAGGGATGGTTGATGTAGCTCTCACCGCTGCTGCGCAGCTGGTGCCGGTGCGCTTCACACGCGGTCTCGTACGCCCGGTTGATGAGGGCGACCGACGCCTTCGGGCGGCGCTTGCGGTACGCGGTGAGCAGCGGCGTGAGCTCTTCTGCGGTGGCGTGCTGGTGCCGCCGCCAGGGAAGGACGCGGTCGACCGTTGCCATCGTGGAATCAGTACCTGGCGAGGCTCTCGATGTGCCGTTCTCCGAGGCGATTGCGACCGCCGAGGCCGCCGATCTCGATGAGGAAGCCCAGGCCGACGACCACGCCGCCGAGCTCTTCGACGAGCCGACAGGTCGCAGCTGCCGTGCCGCCCGTGGCGAGCACGTCGTCGATCACCAGGATCTGCTCACCCGGGTGGATGGCGTCGCGGTGCATCTCGAGCTTGTCCTTGCCGTACTCGAGCGAATACTCCTCGCGCACCACGGCCCACGGCAGCTTGCCAGCCTTACGGACCGGCACGAACCCGGCGCCCAGGGCAACGGCGATCGGTGCGGCGACGATGAAGCCACGCGCTTCCATGCCGAGCACCCGGTCGACCTTCGTGCCGGCGAAACGATCGCACAGCTCGGCGACCGACCGGCCGAACGCCGGCCCGTCGCCCAGCAGGGGCGTGATGTCGCGGAACGTGACCCCAGGTGTGGGGTAGTCGGCGATGTCGCGGACGAGGGAGGTGAGCCAGGGGCTGTCTGCCGACATGGGCCAAGGGTACCGTTCGCGTCCCCGTCAGTGGCGGCTCGTCAGCGCCGCTTCTTCTTGCGCGGACGCGGCGGATGGGTGAGCACGGCCTCCGGGGTGGTGGCTGCGGAGATGAGCACCTCGCCTTCGGCGCCGGTCGCGGCCGCCTGACGGCGGGCACGGGCGACCTCGCGCCGATGGCCTTCCGGCGAGCCGCCGAGCACCAGACGCTCCAACTCCATGCCGGTGGCGTGCTGCCCGCGCATGGTCTTGAAGCGCGGCTCGGCCTCTTTGAACATGGTGAGGATCGGCGCCGCGATGAAGATCGACGAGTACGAACCCGTCACGAGGCCGACGAGCAGGGCGAGCGCGAACTCACGCAGCGCCACCGCGCCCATGACGCCCGAGCCGATGACCAGCAGCGACAACACCGGCAACACCGCGGCGAGACTCGTGTTCAGCGAGCGCATGAGCACCTGGTTCATCGACACGTTCATCGTGTCGGCGTACGGAGCGCGAGCGCCCGCGTAGCGCTCGGTGTTCTCGTTCACCTTGTCGAACACGACGATCGTGTCGTACAGCGAGAAGCCGAGGATCGTGAGGAAGGCCACGACGGTGGCCGGGGTGACCTCGAACCCGAACAGCGAGTACACACCGACGCTGATGAGCACGTCGTGCAGCATCGCGATGATCGCCGACAGCGCCATGCGCCACTCGAAGCGCCAGCTGATGAACAGCGCCACCAGGACCAGGAAGATGACGAGGGCGCGGATGGCCTTCTCGGTGATGCTGCGGCCCCACGACGAGCTGACCGAGGTCGACGACACCTCGCTGACGTCGACACCCGCCGCCTCGGCGAAATCTGCCTGCACCTGCTGCACGACCGCAGGGGTCTGGTCACCCACCTGCACCCGCAGACGGGTGCCGCTGTCGGAGGTGAGGGTCTGGACCTTCGCCCCACCGGATTCGATGCCGTTGTCGTCGAGGATCGTGCGCACCTCGTCTTCGGTGACCTGACCGGCCGGGACCTCCCAGGCGACGCCACCCTCGAAGTCGATGCCGAGGTTGAGGCCGCGGGTGAACAGCGACAGCACGGTCACCACGATGAGGACAGCGGAGATCGTGAGGCCCCACTTGCGCCGCCCGTAGAAGTCGATCGCCGTCTCGCCGTGGTAGAGCCGGCCCCACAGACTGCGGCGGACGTGGGTGACGGCAGCGTCGCCGCCGGCCACGGCCGCGTCGGCGGCGCGTTCGGTGGTGATGTCGCTCATGATGCGCTCCCTGCGGCAGCTGCGGTGGCGCCGGTTGTGCCGGTTGTGCCGGTGGTTCCCGTGACGGCAGGCTTGATGCCCATCACGCCACGGCGGGCCATCCAGTCGGTCCGGGCGAGCAGCAGCACCGCCGGCCGGGTGAAGAAGTACGACACGACGAGGTCGATGAGGGTCGACAGGCCGAGGAAGAACGCGAAGTTGCGGACCGAGCCGACGGTGAGCCACCACAGGGTGAACGCACCGATGAGCGACACGATGTCGGCGATGAGGATGGTGCGCCAGGCGCCGGCGAAGCCACGCTGCGCGCTGTTGCGCAGCGTGCGACCGCTGCGCACCTCGTCCTTCAATCGCTCGAAGAACACCACATACGAGTCGACCGTGACACCCACCGACACGATGATGCCGGCGACGCCGGCGAGCGACAGGGCGAGGCCCTGGGTGCGCGACAGCAGCGAGATGATCGAGTAGAGCAGCGCTGCCGACACCGAGATACCGGCGACGACGACGAGGCCGAGCGTGCGGTAGTAGAAGACCAGCAACAGCAGCACGAGCGCCACGCCGATGATGCCCGAGATGACCGCGGCACGCAGCGAGTCCTTGCCGAGCGTGGGCGACACGTTCTGCACCGACACGGTCTCCATGCTCACACCGAGCGAACCGCTCTTGAGCACGTTCGCCAGATCGCGTGCCTCGTCCTCGGAGAAATCGCCGGTGATCTGCACGTCGGTGTTGAACTCGGGCACGTTCACCGACGGGGCCGAGATGATCTCGCCGTCGAGCTCGATCGCGAGCCGACGGCTAGGGCAGGTGTCGGTGCCGTTGAAGCACTCACGAGCGAGGGCGTTCCAGATGTCCTCACCGTCGGCACCGTTCCGCAATCCGACGGTGATGCCCCAGCCGCCGTCGATGATCTGCGCGGACGCATTGTTCTCGAACACCTCGCCGGTACCGCCGGCCGGGCCGACGAGGCACTGGCCGCCACCGCGCAGCGGCAGCAACTGCTGAGTGGTGGGATCGCTCACGACGGGCGTCGTGGTGATCGGGGCGTCGATCGGCACCGCAGCGATGGTGGTGTCGGTGGCAGCGACCGACGAGTCGGATGCCGAGGTCGTGTCGGGCGCAGCTGTCGTGTCGGTGGCAGCGTCGGTGGTGGGCGTGCTGCTCACTCGACGGCTCGGGCCGGGCGCCGCGGTCGTGTCGGTCGTGCCTGCCGTGCTGCCGCCGGTGGTCGTCCCGGTCGTGCCAGCACCGGAAGGCACCGAGGAGTCGGTGGTCTGGACGCCTTCACCCGAGCAACCCTGCACCGGTCGCAGGTACACCTGGCCGGTGACCTGCACGAGGTCGATGGCCTCCTGCTGGTTCTTCACGCCGGGCAGGTTGACGACGATCGCGTCGCCCTGACGGATGATCTCGGGCTCGGCGACACCGAGGCTGTCGACGCGATCGCGGATTCGTTCGACCGCGAGGTCGAGCGTGGCCGGGTCGAACTCACCGACCGGCTGCTGCGTGACGGAGATACCGCCTTGCAGGTCGAGCCCGAGGGCCGGCCGGTTGCCGGCGATCAGCGTCGCCAGCAATCCACCGAACGCGACGGTCAGGATGACCGTCAGCGTGATGATGAGCTTGCGACGCATCACTGTTCAGCTGCGTCGTCGGCGGCGTGGGTACCAGGCTCGATCTTCGAACCCTTGCCCGAGCCATCGTCCGCCGGCACTGCGGTCTCGCCCGCAGCCGTGTCGACCTTGCGCTGCACCGCGGCACGGGCGACGCGGATCTGGACATTGTCGTCGATCTCGAGCCACACGATGTCGCCGTCGAAGCCGGTGATGAAGCCGTACAGACCAGAGGTGGTCATCACCTCGTCACCCACGTCGATCGACGACTGCATCGCGGCCTGCTCCCGCTGGCGCCGACGCTGAGGACGGATGAGGAGGAAGTACATCGCCACGGGGATGAGCAGGAAGATGCCCAGCTGGATGACAGCGGCGCCGGCCGAACCGGACGAGTCGCTCTCGGTGGCGAAGATGGTGAGGAGGTGCATGATGTCCCACTGTTGGATGGCGCGCCCTGGGGCGCGGCGGTACTGGTACCGACCAGGCGGCGATTCTAGCGATCGACGGCCTGTTGCGGCTGTTCACCTCCCGGAACGGCAGGTGGCCGGGCGCCGACGAGCACGTGGCGCCGGACGATCGCCACGGTGAACTCGGTCGTGGGCTCAGCCCCAGGTCGCCAGGATGTCCTTGCGGAGGTCGTCGAACGTGCCGGCGGCGATCGCGGCACGCATCCGGTCCATCAACTGCAGCGTCCAGCTGATGTTGTGGAGGCTCACCAGGCGCGACGCGGTGGGTTCGCCCACCTGGAACAGGTGCCGGATGTAGCCCCGCGAGTGGCGGGCGCACACCTCGCAGCTGCAGTCGGCGTCCATCGGCTCGTCCACGAGGGCGTGCTTGGCGTTCTTGATGTGGAGCTTCCCGGTGGTGGTGAGCGCCGTGCCGTGGCGGCCGATGCGGGTCTGCATCACACAGTCGAACTGGTCGACGCCGAGCCCGACGGCCTCGACGAGGCTCGCAGGGTCGCCCACCCCCATGAGATATCGGGGACGGTCGGCCGGCAGGTGGGCGATCGCCGCTGCCAGGGCGGGCACCATCTCCGACCGGGTCTCCCCCACGCTCAGACCGCCGATGCCGTAGCCGTCGAAGTCGAGTTCGGCGGTGCGCTGGGCGCTCTCGGCGCGCATGGTCTCGCTCACCCCGCCCTGCACGATGCCGAACAGCGCCTGGTCGTCGCGACGATGGGTGGCCTTGGCGCGGGCCGCCCAGGCGGAGGTGCGTTCGAGCGCGAGCCGCACGACCTCGGGCGGCGACGGCAGCGGCGGGCACACGTCGAGCACCATCTGGATGTCGGCGCCGAGCAGTTCCTGGGTGTGGATGGCGATCTCGGGCGTGAACCGGTGCTTGGAACCGTCGTAGGTGCTCTTGAACGTGACGCCGTCGTCGTCGACCTTGGGGTCGAGGGAGAAGACCTGGAACCCGCCGCTGTCGGTGAGCGTGAGGCCGTTCCACCCGGCGAACTTCCCGAGGCCACCGAGAGACGCGACCGTCTCGGCGCCCGGCCGCAGCATCAGGTGATAGGTGTTGCCGAGCACGATCTGGGCCCCGAGCCGTTCGTAGTCGGCCGCGCTGAGGTACTTGATCGCTCCGCGCGTGCCCACGGGCATGAAGCACGGGGTGGTGTATGACCCCCGGGCGGTGTGCGCCGTGGTGGCGCGCGCGGCACCGTCCTGGTGGTCGATGGTGACGGAGACAGGGTGCATGGTGGGGACTCGCGGTGCTCGGTGACGGGCTCAGGGCAGGTGACGGTTCAGCAACATGGCGTCGCCGAAGCTGAAGAGGCGGTAGCGCTCGGCCACCGCCGTCTCGTAGAGGCGCTTCCAGCGGTCGCCGACGAACGCGTCGATCATCATCAGCAATGTCGTGTGCGGCATGTGGAAGTTGGTCATCATCAGGTCGATCACCTGCCACTCGTACGGGCGGTGGATGAACAGTTGACTTCGACCCTCGAGCACCCCGGTGCCGGCGGCCGTCTCCAGCGCTCGGACGCTCGTGGTGCCCACCGCGACCACCCGTCGGGCGGCGCGGCACTGCTCGAGCACCTCGGCGGGCACCCGGTAGCGCTCGGAGTGGATCTGGTGATGGCGTGGGTCGGCTTCGCTGACCGGCTTGAACGTGTCGAGGCCGACGACCAGCTCGACCCGAGCGGTGGGCACGCCCATGGCCTCGATGCGGTCGAGCAGCTCGGGCGTGAAGTGCAGGCCGGCGGTCGGCGCTGCAGCCGACGCGGGGGTCGACGCGTAGACGGTCTGGTACCGGTCCTGCTGCTCGAGTCGGGTGGTGATGTACGGCGGCAACGGCATCTCGCCGAAGCGGGCGAGGATCGTGAGCGGGTCGCCCTCGCCCAGGATGGTCACCTCGCTGGTGTCGCCGGCGGCGGTCCGTGGCCCGATCTCGACCAGTGCCTCGCCCGTGGTCGTGAACAGGTGCTCACCGACCCGGAGCTTGCGCGCCGGGCGCACCATCGCCTCCCACCGGCGACGGTCGGCGTCGAGGGGTTCGAGCAACAGCACCTCGGCCGATCCCCCGGTCTCGCGCTGCACGCGCAGGCGGGCCGGGATCACCTTCGAGTCGTTCACGACGAGCAGGTCGCCCTCACGGAGTTCGTCGGTGAGGTCGCGCACATGACGATGGTCGGGCGCCGCCGACCCCCGGTCGACGAGCAGCCGAGCGGCGTCGCGCGGCTCGATGGGGGTCTGCGCGATCAGCTCCTCGGGCAGGTCGTAGTAGAAGTCGTCCAGTCGCATCGACGCACCAGGCTACGGGCGCTGTGTGGGCCGACGGCTGTGCCAGCATGCACGCATGCGCACGGAACAGGTTGCCCTCGGTGATGCCGGCTCGATGTCCCTCTTCGTCTGGGATCCGCCCGCCGGTCAGCGACCGAAGGGCTCGATCCTGCTGATCCAGGAGATCTTCGGTGTCGGCCCCTACATCCGCGCCGTGGGCGAACGGCTCGCCGCGGCCGGCTACCTCGTGGGTGCGCCCGACGTGTTCTGGCGCTTCGCCCCCAACTGGGCGAGCGACCACGACGAAGCCGGCCTCGGCGCCTCGCTCGAGAAGGTCGGCCTGCTCGACTTCCCGCTGGCGATCGCCGACTGCACGGCTGCACTCGGGGCGCTGGCCGCCATGTCCGATGGCGGCAAGGCACCCGCGGTGATGGGTTTCTGCATGGGCGGCACCCTCGCGTGGGCCGTCGCCGCAGCGGGCGAGCCCTCCTGCTGCGTCAGCTACTACGGCTCGGGTGTGCCCGACATGCTGGGGATGCTCGACCAGGTGACGTGCCCGACGCTGTTCCACTTCGGCAACGCCGATGCATACATCCCCAACGAGGGCGTCGACGCGCTCAGCGCGGCGATCGCCGGCCGCGACGGGTACTTCCTCAACGTGGAGGACGCAGGCCACGCGTTCGACAACCACGAGAGCGCCATCTTCTGGAACGAGTCGGCGGCGAAGAGCGCCTGGGCCAAGACGATGAGCTTCCTCACCGAACACGCTTGATCGATCGTTCCGTGAGCGCCACCTGCACCATCTGCGGGTGCGACTCACCGGACGAGCCGATCGGTGAGCGCCACCCGCACGATCTGCGGGTGCGGCTCACGGAAGGGTGTCTCAGTCGAACAGGCTGGGCAGACCGCCGCGGTCGGCCGGCAGGGCCAGGCCGAGGTGCGCCCACGCCGCCGGCATCGCCACGCGGCCGCGGGGCGTGCGGGCGATCATGCCCTGCTGGATGAGGAACGGCTCGTACATGTCCTCGACCGTCTCGGGCTGCTCCCCCACGCTGATCGCCACGGTGCTCAGTCCGACGGGGCCGCCGTTGAACTGCACGCAGATCGCGTTGAGGATCGCCCGGTCGACCTTGTCGAGCCCGAGTTCGTCCACCCCGAACAGCTTCAGCCCCTTCTTCGCGGTGGCCTCGCTGATCGTGCCGTCGCCGCGCACCTCCGCGTAGTCGCGCACCCGGCGCAGCAGCCGGTTGGCGATGCGCGGCGTGCCGCGCGAGCGACGCGCGATCTCCCACGCGCCCTCGACCTCGATGTCGACGTGCAGGATGCCCGCGGCGCGCAGCACGATCGCCTCGAGTTCGTCGTCGTTGTAGTAGTCGAGTCGGGCGACGAGGCCGAAGCGGTCACGCAACGGGCCGGTGATCATGCCGGTGCGGGTGGTGGCACCGATGAGCGTGAACGGCGGCAACGTGAGTCGGATGCTCGATGCTGCGGGGCCCTTGCCGACGACGATGTCGAGCTGGAAGTCCTCCATCGCCGGGTACAGGATCTCCTCGACGGCGCGCGACAGACGGTGGATCTCGTCGATGAACAGCACGTCGCCCTCTTCGAGCTTGGTGAGGATCGCGGCGAGGTCGCCGGCCCGCTCGAGCGCCGGGCCGCTGGTGATGTGCAGGTGCACACCCATCTCGGCGGCGACGATGCCGGCCATCGAGGTCTTGCCCAGACCGGGAGGACCCGCGAGCAGGATGTGATCGGCCGGCTGGCCGCGCTTCTTCGCGGCCTCGAGCACGATCGTCAGGTGCTCCTTGAGCTCGCGCTGACCGACGAACTCCGACAGCCGCTTGGGCCGCAGGCCGACGTCGTCGACCTGATCGCCGTCGTCGATGGGACGCGGGTCGACCGGGCGGGTCGCCAACGGATCGATGAACTCCTCACGCACGCTTGGCCCCCAACAGCTTCAGGGCGTCACGCAGCAACGTGGACGCATCGCCGGTCGACGGCAGCTCGCGCAACGCGTCGCGCACCTCCTCGGGCCCGTACCCGAGACCGGCGAGCGCTTCACGCACGTCGCTCACCACCGTGTTCCCACCGCCGCCACCACCCACACCGGCACCGACCGGATCGAGCATCGGCAGGTTGAGCCGGTTGCGGAGCTCGACGAGCAGCCGTTCGGCGGTCTTCTTGCCCACACCGGGCACCAGCGTGAGCGCGCCCTGGTCGTTGGTGGCGACGATGTCGACCAGCGCCGACGGGGCGTGCGTGCCGAGGATCGCCATCGCGAGCGCCGGGCCGATGCCGTGCGTTGCCACCAGGATCTCGAACGTCGACCGCTCGTCGCGCTGGCGGAAGCCGAACAGGGTCTGCGCGTCCTCACGGATGTGGTGGTGGATGTAGAGGAACACCGGCGACGACGGCTCCAACTCCGCCAAGGTGCGCGGCGTGACCGTGACGACGTAGCCGACGCCGCCCACCTCCACGAGCACCGAGGTGTCGCCGGAGCGCTCCAGCACCGTGCCTCGCAACGAACCGATCATCTCCGTCTCCTACCGTCCCGTCGACGCTGCTGCCGCTGTTGCAGCCTGAGCCGCTGCCATCTGCGCCGACTGTCGCGCCTGTTGTGCTGCCACCTGTGCGGCCATCGGTGCCATCGCGAGGTGGCACAACGCCAGCGCCGCGGCGTCGGCCGCGTCGGGGGGTTCGGGCACCACGGTGAGCCCCAGCCGGGCCTGCACCATCTTCTGCACCTGAGCCTTGTCGGCCCCACCCCATCCGGCCACGGCGTTCTTCACCTGGTTGGGCGTGTACTGCACCACGTCGCAACCGGCGGCCGCTGCCTCGGCCAAGGCGAGCCCGCTCGCCTGCCCGACGCTCATGGCCGTGCGCACGTTGACCTGGAAGAACACCTGCTCCACCGCCACCGCGTGCGGTGCGAACTCGGCGATCAACGCCGCGAGCTCGCCCTTCAGCTCGGCGAGCCGCTGCGGCAACGGCGAGCTGGGCGGCGTGCGCAGGACGCCCATCGACAGCGCCCGCACCGTGCGAGTGCCGTGGGCCTCGATGACCGCGTACCCGCATCGCGTGAGGCCGGGGTCGATGCCCAGCACCCGGATCGGCGGCCGAGCCGTCATCGATCACACCGGTGCGGCGGCACCAACGGAGACACGGCCTGGGCGAACACGCGTACGACGCTAGCAGTGCTCGCCCGCCGGGGCGCGTCTTGTGCGCACCTGCCGGTCAGGCGAGCTTCTGGAGCACCTCGACGAGCTCGCTCACCGGGCGATAGGTGAGTCCGGCGATCGCACGATGGGCGTAGCGCACCACACCGGTCGCATCGATGATGAAGACGCTCCGCCGGGGGAAGCCGATCGGGCCGAGGGTGCCGTAGAGGCCGGCGACCTTCTTGTCGGTGTCGGCCAGCAGGGGGAACTTGAACCCGTGCTTCCCGGAGAACTTCTCGTGGCTCTCGATCCCCTGGGCCGAGATGCCGAGCACCTGCGCGTCGAGCGCCTCGAACTGGGCCAGGTCGTCGTTGTAGCTGTTGAGTTGCTTGGTGCACACCGGGGTGTCGTCACCCGGGTAGAAGACCAGCACCACCGGTCGCCCGGCGAAGTCGTCGAGCGACACCTGGGTGCCGCCGGTGCTGGGGAGCGTGAAATCGGGCGCACGGTCGCCCACACCGATGCTCATCAGCCGACCGCTTCCATGATCTCTTCGCTGATGTCGAAGTTGCCGTACACGTCCTGGACGTCGTCGTTGTCCTCGAGTGCGTCGACGATGCGGAGGATCTTCTTCGCGTCGTCGAGATCGGTCACCTCGATCACCGTCGACGACACCATCGTCGACTCCGCCGACACCACCGTCACCCCGGCGGCTTCGAGCGCATCGCGCACGTCGTACACGTCGGACGGTTGACAGGTGATGCGGAAACCCTCGCCGTCTGCGGCGACGTCCTCGGCACCGGCCTCGAGGGCGGCCATCATCACCTCGTCCTCGCCGCCGGTCGCGAGGATGACGCCCTTGCGGCTGAACTGCCAGCCGACGGCACCGGGCTCGGCGAGCGACCCGCCGAGCTTGGAGAAGATGTTGCGCACGTCGGCGCTGCTGCGATTGCGGTTGTCGGTGAGCACGTCGATGAGCAGGCCGACACCACCGGGCGCATAGCCCTCATAGGTGATGTTCTCGTAGCTGCCGCCGTCGTTCTGGCCCGTGCCACGCTTGATGGCACGATCGATCAGATCGTTGTTCATCGACGCCGCCTTCGCCTTGAGCACCTGGGTGCGCAGCGTGGCGTTGGTGGAGGGATCACCGCCGCCGTCGCGGGCGGCGACCTCGAGCTGACGGGCGAGCTTGGCGAAGATCTTGGCGCGCTTGGCGTCAGCGGCGCCCTTCTTGTGCTTGATCGTTGCCCATTTGGAGTGACCGGACATCTCTGTCTCCGTGTGTGAGCTGAGCGACGTGACGACGTCGCTCAGGCGGCGGTGGCCGCGGAAGTATGGACCATGTCGAGGAACATCGCGTGCACGCGACGATCGCTCGTGAGTTCCGGATGGAACGAGGCGACGAGCACATGCCCCTGCCGGGCGAGCACCGGCACGCCGCCGTGGCTCGCCAGCACCTCGACCGCGCCGCCCGTGCGCTCGACCTTCGGCGCCCGGATGAACACGACGTGGAACGGGTCGTCGAGACCGGCGACGACGACGTCGGCCTCGAAGCTGTCGACCTGGCGGCCGTAGCCGTTGCGCCGGACCGACAGATCGATCACGCCGAAGCTGCGCTGATCGGGCCGACCGTCGAGCACCTGGTCGGCGAGCAGGATCATGCCGGCACAGGTGCCGAGCACCGGCATGCCCGCCGCCAGACGGACCGCCAACGGATCGAACAGTCCGGCGGTGTCGAGCAGCCGCGACATCGTGGTGCTCTCGCCCCCCGGCATCACGAGTGCATCGACCGCGGCGAGGTCGGCCGGCGTGCGGACCTGTCGGGTGACGGCACCGAGCTGTTCGAGCATGCGCTGGTGCGCGTCGAACGCACCCTGGAGGGCGAGGACCCCGACCGTGGGCGGGGCAGCAGCGTCAGACGTGCCGGGAGAACCGGGCGCGTCGGGGCGCGACGGAACAGACGAGTGAGGGTCCACCTGGGGGCCGCTCCCCTGCCGAGCTCGTCACGATCGACTCACCAACCGCGCTCTGCGTACCGCTGGTTGATCTCGTCCATGCCGATGCCGGTCATCGGCGCGCCGAGACCGCGGCTGACCTTGGCGAGGATGTGCGGATCGCGGAAGTGCGTGGTGGCCTCGACGATCGCCTTGGCACGCGGCATCGGGTCGTCGCTCTTGAAGATGCCCGAGCCGACGAACACGGCCTCGGCACCGAGCTGCATCGCGAGCGCGGCGTCGGCCGGGGTGGCGATGCCACCGGCGCAGAACAGCGGCACGGGCAGCCAGCCGGTCTCGGCGATCTCCTGCACGAGCGGCAGCGGGGCCTGCAGCGACTTCGCCCACTGGAACAGCTCGGCCGAGTCGGCCTGGGTGATCTTGCGGATGTCGCCGATGATGTTGCGCAGGTGGCGCACGGCTTCGACGATGTTGCCGGTGCCGGCCTCGCCCTTCGAGCGGATCATGCACGCGCCCTCGCTGATGCGGCGAAGCGCCTCACCGAGGTTGGTGGCGCCGCACACGAACGGAACGGTGAACGCGAACTTGTCGATGTGGTGCGTCTCGTCGGCCGGGGTGAGCACTTCGCTCTCGTCGATGTAGTCGACGCCCAGGGCCTCGAGGATCTGCGCCTCGACGAAGTGACCGATGCGGGCCTTGGCCATCACGGGGATGGTGACAGCGGCCTTGATGCCCTCGATCATCTCCGGATCGCTCATGCGGGCCACGCCGCCGTCGCGACGGATGTCGGCCGGCACCCGCTCGAGCGCCATGACGGCGCAGGCGCCGGAGTCCTCGGCGATCTTCGCCTGATCGGGGGTGACGACGTCCATGATGACGCCACCCTTCATCATCTCGGCCAGACCACGCTTGACGCGGTACGTGCCCTTCGATCCAGCAGGGCCGGCGGGTGAGGAATCGGACGAGGTCGAACTCATGGCGGTCATCGTATCCGGGCGGGCTGTGGCGACCCACAGCCGATCACCGACGCATGATGGTGCCACCGGTAACAGGACGGATTCACCGGCCGACGGCCGTGGGGGTCAGGTCAGCGGGACGGTGTTGCCCACGCGGGGCAACTCGACCCAGGTGCGGCCCGGGGTGAGCGCGATGACCGAACCGTTCTCGTCGGCGAGGGTGAACGTCTCGGTGCGGTCGTTGCGGGTCCAGGTGCCGGTGATCAGCACGCCGCCGGTGAACACATGGGCCGTGCCCGTCCCGATGGTCTGGGCCTCGGGGCTGCGCGAGTCGGCGGGGCTCGGTCGGTAGTCGACCTCGAGCACGACCACGTTGACCGCGTTCACCTGACCGAAGTCGGTCTCGTGCGCCTTGCCGTCCTGCTCGCGCAGATAGGTCGCCGTCTTCTTGTCCCAGGTCCAGGTGACGTCGACGCCGTCCATCTCGAGTTCGACGCCGGTCGACGTCTCGCCGTTGAACGCCTCGTCGGGCTCGCGGTAGGTGAACTGCTGCGCCGGCGGCGGGTTGAAGATCGGCGTGAACGCCTCGTAGAACGTGCCGGCGTCGCCGTACAGCGTGTGCTCGGAGTCCTCGTTGCCGCGGCGGTCACGGAAGAAGCCGGTGTTGCGGGTGGTGGTGGGGCTCAGACTGATGAGGTCGCTGTCGTTGATCGCCCGGGTGACGTTGGGGTTGCCACCGCTCCAGACGAACAGCGGCTGAGTGTACGAACCCAGCAGGTCGACGTCCTGGGTACGTCCGGACCGGATGGGGCCGACCTTGGCCGGCGCGTTCGTGTGGAACACGGCGGCGAACCGGGTGAGGTTCTCGACGTTCTCCTCGAACACGATGTCGGCGCCGTTGATGCCGAACTGGGGTCGCGCCTGCGGGTGGTTGTCGATCTTGACGACCATCGCTGGACGGGCCGCCACGATCTCGTCGTCGATCGGCAGACCGGTGAGCGGCATGACGGGACCGGCCTCGGCCTCGTCGCCCTCGGTGGTCTCCGTCGACTCGGCCTCGGTGGTCTCCGGCACGGTGGCCTCGGTGGTGGTGACGGCCTCGGTGGTCTCGGGGACCGGAGCGGCCGAGGTGGTCGGGGCGGCCTCGTCGTCGCCACCGCCGCACGCGGCGAGCGCGAGAGCGGCGAGCAGGAAGCCGGCGCCGAGACGGGTGCTGCGGCGGGTACTGGTGGAGCGGGTGTGCGATGGGGTCACAGTTCCCTCAACAAGGCGATGCGCTCTTCGAGCGGCGGGTGGGTGTCGAACATGCGGTGGATCCCGCCGAGCTTGCCCTTGTCGCCGACACCGGCCATGGGCTGCTCGATCCACATGTGTGCGGTGGCCGTGGAGGCCGAATGGGTGACGGTGGTGTCGTCACGGAGCTTCTCGAGTGCGGCGATGAGGCCCGGCGGATAGCGGGTCATCTGACAGGCACTCACGTCGGCGAGCGTCTCGCGCTGGCGACTGATCGTGGCCTGCATCGCCTTGGCGAGGATGGGGGCGAAGATCAGCAGGGCGAAGCCGAGGTACGCGAGCGGGTTGTTGCCGTCGGCACGGTCTCCGTCGCGGGGCACGCGGCCACCGTTCCACCACATCAGTCGGATGGCGGTGTCGGTGAGCAGCGCGACCGCGCCGACGAGGGTGACGGCGAGCGTGCTGACGAGGATGTCGTAGTTGCGGATGTGCGACAGCTCGTGGGCGAGGACGCCTTCGAGCTCGACCCGATTGAGCTTCTCGAGCAGACCGGTGGTGACGGCGACCGCCGCGTGGCGGGGGTTGCGGCCCGTGGCGAACGCGTTGGGGGCCGGGTCGTCGACGACGTAGATGCGCGGCTTGGGCAGGCCACTCGCGATGCACAGTCCCTCGACGAGGTTGTGCAGCCGCTGGTACTGCTCGGGGTCGGCGGGGTGGGCGCGGCTGACGGCCAGGGCGATGGCGTCGGCCTTCCAGTACGACGCGAACGCGATGCCGCCCGAGATGACGAGGGCGATGATCGTGCCCCACAGGCCGTAGCCGGTGAGTGCGCCGATGGCAGCGCCGACGAGCGCGAGGAAGGCGACGAAACCGGCGACCAGCAGGATGCTGCGCCGCCGATTGGCTCGGATGAGTTCGAACATGACGGACGACAGGGTAACGGCGCGGGCCGTCAGTGCACCGGCACTCCCCCGCGCGGGTGGGAGAACACCCTGGCAGTGGGCCTGATCGCTGGCCTGCCGAGGGGGTCAGAACCCGATCTTGGGCACCTCGCGAGCGGCCTCGTCGGCCTCGAAGTACTCGCGCTTGTCGAACTTCAGCAGGTTGGCGAAGATCACCGTCGGGAACGCCTGGAGCTTGTTGTTGTAGTTCAGGACGGTGTCGTTGTAGAACTGCCGCGCGTAGGCGACCCGGCCCTCGGTGGCGCTCAGTTCCTCCTGCAGGGCCAGGAAGTTCTGGTTCGCCTTCAGGTCGGGGTACGCCTCGCCGAGTGCGAACAGCTGGCGCAGCGCACCGGCCATCTGACCGTCCGCTGCGGCCTGGGCGTGCGGGTCGCCCGAGGGGGCCGCCATCGCTGCGTTGCGGGCCGTGATGACGGCGTCGAGCGTCTCGCGCTCGTGTGCCGCGTAGGCCTTCACGGTCTCGACCAGGTTGGGGATGAGGTCGATGCGCCGCTTGAGCTGCACGTCGATCTGCGACCACGCGTTCTCCACCTGGTTCCGGCTGCGGATCAGGCCGTTGTAGGTGACGATCGCGATGATCGCGAGCAGGGCGATGATGCCGAGGACGATCCAGATCATGTCGGTCTACCTTCTCTCGTTCCCAGCGAGTGCACGTTCCGGGGTTCCGGAGGCGCTACTCGGTGGGGCGGACGGCTCACGGCCGCCCGAGGGCTCGGGCCAGCATACGAGACACCCGACGTCGCTCTCGCGCGTCGTCGAGCATGCGGCGGCGCACCTCGCGGTCGGCTGCGATGCGTTCGTAGTGGGCCGCGTACAGCTCGGCGAGGCGGTGCATCGAGAACTGGTCGGCCCGAGGCCCGCCGGCGGCGATGAGCGAGCGGCGCAGCCCGTCGTCGTAGAGCACCCGTCGCAGCGCGCCGGCGAGCGCGTCGACGTCGCCCGGCTCGACGAGCACCGAGTCGACCCCGTCGGTCGCGACGTTGCGGTAGCCGTCGAGCCCGCTCGCCACGATCGCCGTGTCGGCCGCCATCGCTTCGACCAGCACCACGCCGAAGGACTCGCCGTGCAGGGACGGGGCACAGAACACCGTCGCGCCCTTGAGCCGGGCGATCTTGTCGGCGTCGGTGACACGCCCGAGCCATTCGACACGGTGGTCGTGGGCGTACTCGTCCTGCAGCCGGGGCGTGTCGGGCCCGGTGCCGGCCACCCAGAGGCGCACGTCGGCGGGCAGCTGCTGCATCGCGGCGAGGAGCACGTCGAGGCCCTTGCGTTCCTCGTGGCGGCCGAGGAAGAAGATGGTGGGACGGTCGGTCGGATGTGGCGGTGTGGTCGTGTACGCGTCGAGCTCGACACCGTTGAACAGGATCTCGTACTCGCCGCCGATGTACCGCTTCACCAGTTCCTCCGCGTCTTTCGACACCGCGACGCGGTGCGCCAGGCGATGGCTGGCGGCGAGCACGGGGCGGCGCAGGTACTTGTAGGCGGCGCTCTCCCCCGCCGAGTGGAACGTGGCGATGATCGGGGCGGTGTGCAGCAGGGTCGCGGTCTGCGTGGGCCCGGGGATGAACGGTTCGTGGAGGTGGAGCACGTCGAACTCCTCCTCGGTGAGCGCCCTGATGGTGCGCAACTGGCAGGCCGGGTCGGGGGCGAGCGGCGCGATCGACCCGTTCACCGCCGTCGGCAGGCTGTTGCCGAGCGGGGTGACGAACGAGGCGGGCGGCGGGCCGTCGCACGGGGCGAGCACGCGCACTTCGATGCCCATGCGGCGCAGCTCGCGGCTGAGCCCCATGACCTGGGCCTGGACGCCGCCGGGGACCGACAGGCTGTACGGGCACACCATGCCCACCCTGAGCAGGCGGCCTGGACGGCGCGTCGTGGTGACGTCGCCGGCCTCGTTCCCCATCGGGCCACGGTACCTCGCCGAGTACGGTGCCCACTCATGACCCGTCTTCCCGCACTCAGCGTCATCGGCACCCCGACCAAGCGGAACGCCCTGCTCGAGGTGGCCGCCGAGGCCGACCGGCGGGGCTTTGCCGGGCTCGCCAGCCCCGGCATCAACGGCAACCTCGCGCTGTGCGGTTCGCTGGCCCACGTGACGAACGAGATTCCGTTCTGGACGAGCATCCAGCCGATCTACCACTCGCACTTCGGCGAGGTCGCGATCACCGCCGGGCACATCGCCGAGGTGAGCAACGGGCGGTTCCGCCTCGGCCTCGGCGTGAGCCATGCGCCGGCGATGGACCGGCTCGGCATCGACACGGGCAAGCCGCTCGGCGACATGCGCACCTACGTGAACGGCATCCGGTCCGCCGAGCGCGCCTCCGGTGCCCTGCCGCCGATCCTGCTCGCCACGCTGCGCGACAAGATGCTCGACCTGGCGCTCGAGGTGGGCGACGGCGCGATCTGGGCGAACGCCTCCCGCTCGTACATGCCCACCCAGGTGGCGCGCATCCCCGACGACCGCCGGGCCACGTTCTCGTTGGCGAACATGGTGCCCACCGTCATCGACGCCGATCGGGATGCTGCTCGTGCCATCCACCGACGCACGCTCGGCGGCTACATCGTGCTGCCGAACTACCGGAACTACTGGAAGCAGGCCGGCTACGCCGAGGAGATGGAGGCGATCGAGGCGGCGCTGGCAGCAGGCGATCGCGATGCGCTCCCGGGACTGATGACCGACCGCTGGCTCGACGACTGCACCATCTCCGGTTCACCGATCGAGGTGCGCGATCAGCTGGAGGCGTGGTTCGACACCGGCGTGCTGCCGATCGCCGTCATGTCGAGCACGAGCGGCGGCCAACTGCACGCGATCGGTCAGCTCTTCGAACTGTTCAGCTGACCGGTGCTGTCGGCGTCGGGCCACGGCTGGCCCGGGAGCGGACGGAGGAAGCACCGTTCGGGTGGGGTGCTGAGGCCCTTCCACTCGTAGGGGTCGTCGCCGATCGGCACGACGGCGCGGTTGTCGAGGGTGGGCAGCGACATGCCCGGCACGCTCGGCGCAACGCTCCACGGGAGCAGCGACCAGGCGTTGAGGTAGTGGTTGACCAGGGCGCGTCGGAACCCGTTCGTGCGGTTCTTGAGCGAGCGGTGCAGCAGGTAGCCGTTGAAGAACACCACCGACCCGGCGGGGACCTCGACCGCGATGCCGTCGGCGTCGTCGACACCCTGTGCCTGGTCGGACGAGTCGTACTCGTCGGGCCGACCGTGGTCGGCCGTCGGGTACAGGTAGCCGTTGCGGTGCGAGCCGGGCACGACCCACAGGCATCCGTTGTCGATGGTCGCGTCGTCGATCGCGATCCACGCCCCGACGAGCGACCGATCCCTCGTGGGGATGTATCGCTCGTCCTGATGCCATGCCTGGCCCGGCATGTCGGGACCCTTCACGAACAGCATCGACTGGCAGCACTTGATCGCGCCGTCCCAGTGGGGCAGGTGGGCACCGGCGATCCGGCTCACCACGCCGGTGACACCGGGGTGGCGGACCATGTCCATCGCGACGGGACTCACCCAGTGCGGGAAGTGGACCGCCAGCACGTGGTGGGTCGCCTCGTCGTCATCGGCACCGTCGGGCAGCACGGGCGGGTTGACGACCGGGTACTCGCCGCGGGCGAAGCGAGCGGTGTCGGCGACGATGCGCGCCCGGTCGTCCGCGTCGACGAGATCGGGCACCACCAGGTAGCCCTGATCGACGAACTGCGTCACCGCGGCGTCCGACACCCACTCCCCCGACACGGATTCCCCCGACATCACGCTCATCCGCTCAGGATGGCACGGCAGCCGGGTCGATGCCCGCACGTTCGACGCACCAGGCCCACAGCGCGGCACGGCGTTCGGGGGTGTCGGTGCGGCGCGTGGTGGGGAGCCGATGGAGGCTGCGCCGGCGACGATCGAGCCAGAACGAACCGCTGGCCGTGGATGGCTCGCCGGAATCGGTGGCGAGCCAGACGAGCGTGTCGACGCCCTGCTCGGGCGTGCGCAGCAACGGCCCGACGATCTTGCGGAAGGTGGGCAGCGACTCCTCGACACCCGGCGTGTCGGCCCAGCCGGGATGCATCGCGTGGAACACGATCCCGCTCGCATCGAATCGCTCGGCCCACATCTCGTTCAGCGTCACCTGCGCACGCTTCGCGCGGGCGTACTGCTCTGCCCCCTTGTAGGAGCCGGCGTCCATCTCGAGCGCGTCGACCTCGAGGTTCGAGGCGTACATGCCGCCGGACGACATGGTGATCACGCGCGACGGCGCGGCCGCACGCAGCGCGGGCAGGAGCAACGAGGTGAGCAGGAACGGGCCCACCACCTGGCTCGCGACCGTCTGTTCGATGCCGTCGCCCGTGGTGCGGCGCTCGTTGCTGAGCGCACCTGCGTTGTGCACGAGGACGTCGATGGCCGGATGGCGAGCGGCGAGTCGATCGGCGAGGGCGCGCACCTCGACGAGGTTCCCCATGTCCGCCGTCTCCGCCTCCACGGCGATGCCGGTCGCTGTCGACAGCTCGGCTGCCACCGCGGTGGTTCGTTTCGCGTCACGTCCGGTGATGACGACCGTCGCGCCGAGTTCGGCGAGCTCACGTGCTGCGACGCGGCCGAGGCCCGACGTGCCGCCCGTGACCACCACCACGCGACCGGCCATCGACCCTGCGGCCGGAGCTGTCCAACCCTCCAACCGTGAACGCACGTCGTGACCGATGCGGGTGAAGCTCGTGACGACCGGCGCCTCGATCGCGACGTCGATCACCTTGCGCAGCTGCGCTCCGATGTCCATCGGACCAGTCTCGTCGTCGTCCGACGTCTCGTCACGGCGGACCGGTGTCGCACCCGCCACGCGAGTGCCCGGTCAGCCGCAGATCGTCTTGGCGATGTGCGTCCAGAAGTCGGCGGCGAGGCCGAGCGACTCGACGTCGATGCGTTCGTCGTTGCCGTGGAAGCGCGAACCGAACGACTCGAAGCTCACCGACGGCGAGAACAGGCCGGCGCCGTACACGACCGAGCCCCGGTCGCGGAAGAATCGGGCATCGGTGCCGCCGACGATCAGGCCCGGCAGCAGATCGGCGCCCGGGTAGGCGACCTGCGTGGCCGACGAGATCGCGTCCCACAGGGCGGTCGGGGCGGGCGACTCGGTCGCGTTGCTGCCGTGCAGCCGGCCGATCTCGACCCGGTGGGCCAGCTCGCCGAGCGCCTCGTGGAGGTGGGCGTCGACCTCGTCCTGGGTGGTGCCCGGCACCGTGCGGATGTCGACCTCGAGCTCGACGAGGTCGGGGATGATGTTGGTCTTCTGCCCGCCGTGCACCACGTTCGGCGAGAACGTGGTGTGGGTGTGCGCGTGACACCGCTTGGCGAGCACGGGGGGCAGCGTCTCGAGCGTCGCCCAGATCTGGGCAGGGTCGACGAGACCGGCCTTCACCTCGGCCGAGAGGTTCATGGTCGCGACCGTCTGGCGCCACACGTCGTCGATGCGGGCCTGCGGGCGGTACTGGCTGAGCCGGCGGACGATCTCGGCCGCGGTGACGAGCGCGTTGTCGGAACCGAACGGCATCGACCCGTGTGCCGGGGTGCCGTGGATGCGCAGCCGACGCCAGGCGATCCCCTTCTCCCCCGTGTTCACCACGACGTGGCGCGTGCCGTCGTGCGAGGTGGTCGACCAGCCGCCGAGCTCGGTGAGCACGTAGTCGCTCCGCACCGCGTCCCAGTGCTGGTTGCACATCCACTCGGCGCCCCAGGTGCCGCCGGCCTCTTCGTCGGCGACACCGAAGTACACGAGCGTGCCCTTCGGCTTCCAGCCGCTACGAGCGAGCTGACGGAACGCGACCGCCATCGACGCGGTGACGTTGAGCATGTCGATCGCGCCACGGCCCCACACCTCGCCGTCGACGAGCTCGCCACCGAACGGGTCGCGCGACCAACCGGCAGGGTTCACCGGCACGACGTCGGTGTGGCCCATGAGGCACAGGGTGGGTGCGTCGGGGTCGGACCCCTCGATGCGGGCGACGACCGACCCGCGACCGGGCAGCGACTCGAACTGCTCGATGCCGCCACACCCGTCGAGGAAGCCGCCGAGCAGTTCGGCGTTGCGCGTCTCGTGACCGCTCTCGGGCGTCCCGTCGTTCACGCACTCGTTGCGGATGAGCGCCTGCAACAGCTCGACGGTCGCTCCGGTCATGTCATCGCTTCGGGTGGTCATGCTCCTATCTGAGCACGTCGGGCCACCACGACGGCGAAGGTGCTCGGTGGCCTGCGGCGGTGCAGGCGAGCCGACCACGGCCGCCATGCCCAGCGCCACCCGTACCAGGTGCGATGACGGTGCCACAGCACGCCGAGCGACCGTTCGAGTCCGGCGAGCATCGCCGGTGTGAGGTATTCGATCGACTCGATCGAGTCCGAGCGTGTCCCGAACCGCTGCTCGAACGCGGCGTGACGCTCGGTCACCATCGCCCGGCCGGCGGCGTCGGTGCCGTAGATCGGCGTCTCCATCACCACGACGCGTCCCTCGGGGCGCAGCACGCGCAGCGCCTCGCGCAAGGTGCGCTCGTAGTCGGTCGAGTAGTGGAGCGACGCGTTGAACACGACCAGATCGGCTGCGCCGTCGGCGAACGGGAGTGCGTCCATCTCTGCCTGATAGCGGGCGAACGGGCGCTCGAAGTGTCGGGCTGCGCCGAGGCCGTCGTCGTCGTCGACGGTGAGGTCGACGGCGTGCGCCTCGTGCCCGAGCTCGCTCAGCCGGTTCGACAGCCAGCCCACGCCGGCACCGACGTCGATCACGACGAGCGAGCGTCCACTCTGTGCCAGCGGGGCGATCACCTCGTCGCGCACCGTGGCCCAGGTGTGCCGGCGGATGCGCCACTGCCATTCGATCGGCCCGCCGGGCGTCGGCTCCGGCAGCCGACGGAAGTACTCGGGATCGGCGCTCGCCCGGCCTTCGCCCTTGCGGACGGCGGTGTAGTCGTCGAGGAATCGTGCGAAGTGCTCGGCTCGTGCGGGGCTGAGCAGCCGATGGATGCCGTCGACGGTCGGGTACTCGGTCGCGCATGCGACGCAGCGACTCCCGGCAGCGTCGGTGTCGAGCGGGCCACGGCACACGGGGCAGGCCAGCCCGATCATCGGCGGACCAGTTCGATCACGTAGTGGTCGGCGATGCCGACGATCGGCCGCCACTGCTCGACGCGACGTTCCCACCGGTCGAGGCGAGCGAGCAACCGCGGGTGCTTCGCTGCGAACGGCTCGACGTACGACGGCGGCACGAGCGCGCCGAGGGCCCACGTGCGACTGACGTCGAACCACGGTGCGAACGTGCGCCGTGTCGATCGCGCCGATGGATAGCGGATCGTCATCCCCCGCCACTCGGTACTCGCGCGCAGGCGTCGGAACGCCGCCGTCGGCTTGCCGTGCAGCAGGTACCACGCCCACTCCCACGGCACGAACGGGCCCATCACGCACAGCACCGCCACTCCCCCGGGTCGCACCGCTCGACCGAGGCCGGCGGCGACGACGCCGAGGTCGTCGACGCAGTTGAGCCCACCGAAGTTCGACAGGGCACCGTCGAACGGGCCGTGGGCCTCGGCGAAGTCGTCGATGTCCTCGGCGCGGCACACGTGGGCGTCCACCCCGCGGGAACGAGCGACCTCCACCATCCCGGGTGCAGCATCGGTGGCGATCACCTGCACGCCACGGGTACCGAGCCAGGAGGCGTCGACACCGGTGCCGCAGTTGAGCTCGAGAATTCTGTCGCCGTTCACGAAGGTCGCACCGAGGCGTGCCCACACGGCGGACCGCATCACCCGGCCGATCGAGGTGTCGGTGAACGTGTCGTCGTATGAGTCGGCCAGGTCGCTGAACGCGTCAGCGCCCACTCAGACCTCGACCTCGTCCGCGGTGGCGAGCAGGCCGAGCCGGGCGGTCTCCGCGGCGGCGTCCTTGGCGGCTGCGGCAGCCGGATCGGTGTCGCGGAGGCGGTGTGCGTCGACCGCGTTGAACAGCCACTCGTCGGCGTGCTTGTAGTAGCGGCGCGAGTGGCGGCCGAGGATCGTGTGATCGCGATCGGACACCTGGTTCCAGTCACCGTTCAGCACGATCTTGTGCTTCACCTTCTCGTAGAAGCCGGTGTTCTTGATCGGGTACGCCACGGTGGTGAAGAAGATGTCCGGATCGGTGGTCTTGACGTGCTCGACGGTTGCGGCGATGTCGTCGTAGTCCTCGCCGTCGTAGCCCCACATGAGGAACATGCCCACCTCGATGCCGTGCTGCTTGGCGAGCCGGGTGGCGAGCTGCACCTCCTCGACCTTCACGCCGCGCTGCATCGCGTCGAGGATCCGCTGGCTGCCGCTCTCGGAGCCGATCCAGATGCGATAGCAGCCGAGATCGGCGAGGGCCTTCGCGACCTCCTCCTTCTTCATCCGGTCGGCACGAGTGATCGTCTCGAACGGGATGCGGAGCCCGCGCCGGCGCATCTCGGCCTCGTAGTCGAACAGCCACTTGTGGCTGATCGTGAACACGTCGTCGGCGTACCAGACCTGTTCGGGGCCATAGCGCTCGACGATGTGTTCGACCTCGGCGGCGCAGTCGATCGGGTCGCGGCGACGGTGCGAGTAGCCGAAGACCGCGTGGCTGCACCAGTTGCACTTGTACGGGCACCCGCGAGCGGTGATCAGGTTCACCGATCCCATGCCGTGGTGGGTGCGCCAGACGTCGACGTAGGCGGGGATGTCGATCGCCTCGCGATCGGGCCAGGGCAGGCTGTCGATGTCGGCGATCTTGTCGCGGGCCGGGTTGTGCACGACCTTGCCGTCCTCGTCGCGGAACACGGTGCCGGCGACACCATGCAGCCGGTGCTTGCCCTTGTCACGGAGCACGGTGACGAGCTCTGCGGTCGTCGCCTCGCCCTCGCCCACCACCACGACGTCGGCACCACGGGCAAGGTAGTCGTCGGGGTAGTTCGCGCTCTCGGGACCGCCGAACACGACCGTCCAGCCGTACCGGTGCGCCTCCTCTGCGACCCAGATCGCGTTGGCCCGCGTCATCAGGTTCGTGTACACGCCGACCACGCCACCTGGCGTCGAGGCGAGCCGGGCCGTCAGCTCCGCCCGCGACGAGAAGGTGGTGTCGAAGACCTCCACGTCGAACCCTTCGCGCTTCAGGTAGGCGCTGAGGTACAGCAGCCCGAGCGGCGGATACGGCTTCATGATCTCGCGCTCCTTGGGGTCGTCCCAGAGGAAGTAGCCGTGCGTGAGCAGGATGTCGGTCATGGCACCTCGGTTGCGGTGGTCGCCGTGGAACGGGCGAGCTCGTGGGCGAGCTGGGCGATGGCTGCGGCCGCGTCGTCGGGCGATGCGCCGCGCTGCAGGACGTACGTGGGCCGGGCGAGCAGGTCGTCGACCCATTCGACGTCGAGACGGTCGCGTTCGACGGGGAGGGATGCGTCCCAGAACCGTTGGCGCGCCTCTGCGCCGCCGGCGCGTCGCAGCTGCAGGTCGGGGTCCGGGTCGAGGAGCACGACCGCGTCGATCGTGTGCGTGACGTGGCGGCGTTCGACGGGCGGCACGACCGGCAGCTTCCAACCCTCTGCCGACGTGTGCGGCACCAGCTCGATGTCGGCCAGCTCGGGGAACCTGGCGGCGGCGGGAGCGGTGAGCATCATCCGCCACGGGTAGCCCGCGACCTCGTCGACGGGGCGGCCGGCGGGTGCGTACACCCAGTCGTCGCTCGCCATCGACATGCCCCGCCGGAGGCATGCGTAGGTGATCGTGCTCTTCCCGGCCCCGGATGGGCCCCGCAGCAGCAAGCCCACGCCGTCGTGGACGACGAGCGCGCTGTGGACGGCGTGGAGGCGCCGGGCCGCGACGTGCACCGAGGTGAACGCTGCCTCGGCGAACAGCCGGACGGCATCGGCGATACCCAGGAACGAGTCGGCCAGGTCGAGCACTGCCGTCGACGAGGCATGGTCGACCGTCGCCGTCGACGAGCCACACCGCACGACGATGCCGTCGGCGAGGTGCTCGGCGGCCACGTCGGGCCAGCCCGGATCGGCCGCCGTGTCGTCGTGCCGGCACATTGTGACGTGGAGTTCTCCGCCGACGTCGAGGTGGTCGGGGTAGGCGCCGAGCGTGCCGGCGATCAGCTCGACGGCAGCGGTGAGCGCAGCGTCGGCAGCCACCTCGGGCGCGGCCGAGGGCACGAGATCGACGACGAGGCTGGTGCCCATCGGCCGGAACGTCCGCCTCGACGCTGGTGCCATGCGGCGTGACTGTAGATGACCTGCGGATTTCGTGCCCCGGCGAGTGACCTTGTGCTCTCCCGGCCCGGGACGACGGGCGCGACCATGGCGAGGACGAGGGTCCGGCATCGACCAGGACGGACCGGGGATCGGTGACGGTATGGAGCTGAACGGTATGGAGCTGACATGGAACGGATGAGCCCGCTGGATGCGACGTTCCTCCACATCGAGGACGGCATCAACCACATGCACATCGCCTCGTGCGCGGTGTTCGAGGGGCCGGCGCCTGCCTACGCCGATCTCGTCGCGCTGTTCCGGGGCAAGCTCCCGCTCGTGCCGCGGTACCGGCAGAAGGTGCGCTTCGTGCCCGGTGGCGTCGGCCGTCCGGTGTGGGTCGACGACCCGCACTTCCGGCTCGACTACCACGTCCGCCACACGGCGCTCCCGCCGCCCGGATCGCGCGACGACCTGTGCAATCTCATGGGACGGTTGATGTCGCAGGAGCTCGATCGGCATCGCCCGTTGTGGGAGACCTGGATGGTCGAGGGCCTCGCCGACGGGACGTGGGCCCTGATCTCGAAGGTGCACCACTGCATGGTCGACGGCATCTCCGGCACCGATCTGATGGCGGTCGTGCTCGATGCGAGCCCGGAGGGGTCGGCTCCGGTGGATGACCACTGGCGACCGGCGCCGGAACCGTCGGATGCGTCGCTCGTGCGCGACGCGTTCACCGACGCACTCGCCAGCCCCGAAGAGGTGATGCGCTGGGGCCGCTCGTTGACGCGCACCCCCAAGCGTCTCCTCGGCGACGCGAGCGAGCTCGTGCAGGGCGCCCGATCGCTGGGTGCGCAGCTGAAGCCGAACGTGCTGCTGCCGATCGAGGGCACGATCGGTCCGCACCGGCGATGGGCGTCGGCCCACACCACCATCGACGAGGTGAAGCAGGTGCGCGCCGCTCACGGCGGCACGGTGAACGACGTCGTCCTCGCGGCGATCACCGCGGGGTTCCGCGACCTGTTGCTCGCCCGTGGCGAGCAACTCGACGGCGTGGTGGTCCGGTCGCTCGTGCCGGTCTCGGTGCGAGCCAAGGGCGACCACTCGCTCAACAACCAGGTGTCGGCGATCATCGCCGAACTACCCGTCGGCATCGACGACCCCATCGACCGTCTCCACTCGATCCGGGCGCAGATGACCGGTCTCAAGGAGTCGCACCAGGCCGACGCCGGTCGGCGCCTCCTGGAGCTGGCCGACTACGCACCGCCCGCGCTGCTGTCGGTCGGGTTGCGGACCGCGGTGACGGTGATGCGTCGGCTGCCCCAACGCAGCGTCAACACGGTGACCACGAACGTGCCCGGCCCGCAGACGCCGCTGTACGCGTGCGGTCGCGAGATGCTCGAGTACACCCCGTTCGTGCCGCTGTCGCAGGGCATGCGCACCGGCGTGGCGATCCTGTCGTACAACCGGCGCATCGCGTTCGGCGTGACCGGCGACTGGGACTCGATGCCCGACATCGACCTGCTGGCCGACGGCATCGCCCGGGGCATGGACGACCTGCTGGCCCACAGCCACTTGGCCAAGAAGCGCCGCAAGGCAGGCTGACGGACCGACCACGGGAACCGTCCGACAGCAGTCGGCGTCGCGCCCGGGGCGCGCCCGCTGATGGGCCGAACGGCCCATGGTCGCCCCCGGAGGCGATGGGTACCGTCGCCCGTATGCGTTGGCGGGCAACCCTGCGTCGACGTCGCGTGCTCGCGGGCACCGCGTCGATCCTGCTCCTTGCCGCCTGCGCGCGCCCCACGATCGACGCGAGCGAGCCCGGGTCCTCCGAGGCGCCGACCGCCGAGTCGACCGAATCGTCGATGGCGACCGTGCCCGCTGCGACCGAGATGCCGATGGGCACGCTGCCACCGATCGAACCGATCCTCGACGAGCGCTTCGAGGTCGCCTTCGGTGACCCACGCCAGATCGCCGACGACCACACGTGTGCAGGAGCGAACGTCTCCCCCGCTCTGCGCTGGACCGAGATCCCTGCCGGCACCGTGGAGATCGCCGTGATGATGCAGGGTGAGCCACCGTTGCGCGGCCCGGCCCGCGAGAACGTCCAGTGGGCAGTCGTCGGGATCGCCCCGACCGTCACCGACGTCGCACAGGGCAGCGTGCCGGCCGGAGCGACTGCAGTCATCCCATATTCGGCGACGTGCGCGGCAGAGACCCGCGAGGCATACATCTTCACCCTGGTGTTCCTCTCGACACCGGTGCCCGCCGGCCAGGACCCTCGCGATCCGTACAGCCTCAAGCAGTTCCTCAGGGAGCACTCGATCGAGTCCCGCACCACCGTCGGCTACCGCAACATCGACGGCCGACCCGCCACCGGCTTCTGATACACCTCGCGCGAGTCACTCGACGATGAGGGGGCCCGGCTTCGGCGTACCCAGTAGGTGGGCGCGGCCGAGGAGCTCCATCGTTCCGTCGAACGTCGCGACGTAGAAGACGTAGCCGTTGCCGGCGTCCTTTCCCTGGCACCAGGCAGCAGCGTCACCGTCGGCATGGCCGGCCAGGGCGTCCGGCCAGAGCCGGCTCCCCGGCGCTGGTCCGCCCTCGACCGTACGGATCTCGCCGACGGTGGTGGGCAGCGACTGGAAGAACCCGTACTGACCGGGCACCAGCGATGCACAGAGCTCATCCGTGGCAGCGGCGGCACCACCGGCGGTCGAGGTCGGGTCGACCGCCGAGGGGCGCGAGTCCTCTGTCTCGGTAGCGATCGGCTCGACGAAGCCCGTGGCTTCGTTGATGACGTCGCGGCTGCCCAACGGGGCGTCCAGCGTTGCCACTGCGGTTCGCGTCTCGACATCCGAACCGCATTCCCGCACCGAGGTGAAGCCTTCGGCCGGGGACGTGACCGCGATGATGGACACGCGAACCTGGCTCTCGCTCTCCTCTGCACGTGCGATGTAGGTCGTCACGCAACGACCGTCACTCGTGCGCTCGGGACGACCGATGAAGCTGATCACCAACGTTCGACCACCTCGATCTGGGGTGACGGTGAGCCACGCTTCAGGTACGGCGGCGGCGTCGAACGGAGCGTCGGCGATGAACCGCTCGACAGCCGCCTCCTCCGCGTTGAAGTTGCGCATGATCGGCCACAACCTGACTGCCAGACCCACGAAGACGATGGCGACGATCACCCGTTTGAGACACGCTCGCCAGTCGGTCTTCGTCGGCGGGAGATCCCAGAAGGACTGTCGTACGGGTGCTGACGTTCGAGACGCAGAGTCGTCTGCCGGTTCCTCGAGCCCGCGCCCACACTGCCCCGGCGTCGTGAGTGACGCAAGGAATCACCGCCGACAGACAGGCGGATCAGCGCTACCTGAACCCTAGGGAGATCGACGGAACGACGTAGCAGGCGAGAGCGGCAGCGAAGAGCAGCAAATAGAACGGCACACGCCGCAAGGTTCCGTGGCGATTGATGTCGCGTAGCGATACAAGAAGCACCACGAGCGTCGCGATGACCACGATGGCCAAGAACCACGCAACCCAGTTGCAGATGGCGAGCGTCCTGCTGCCGAAGCGCATGACGCCGAAGGCTTCGCTGCAAGTCTCCTTGTCACTCACCCCGAGGACCCATGCAGCGCCGATGGCAGTGGCTGCCGCCGTGAACACGATCACGCGGGCAACTGCAGTCGCATTGCCTCGCCCCGCCGCACTCGCCTCAGCTTGCTTCATCACGGGAAAGTCTTCCATCCGCGGAACAAAGGCCGCGGCTCGCGGCAGCTCGGCGCTCTCAGCTGGCTTCGAGGAGTTGGTGAACCCTTTGGTGCGACAGGCCGAGGAGTTCTGCGGCGTCTCGTCGGCTGAGCCCGAGATCGGTCAACGCGCGTACGGCCTCGATCGTTTGCTGCTGCGCTTTGACTCCTGCTTGCTCCGCAGCGGCCCGTGCACGAACCACGTCCTCGGCCACCGACGCGAGGGAGGCGGGGAACTGGTCGCGTATCGACAGGTCGGCGGGTGCGACGTCGAGCCAGAGGGCGAGGGCTTCGCGGATTCTGCTCTGGGCTTGGCGGAGGCTTCGCCCGTAGGTCTGGCATCCGGTGATGCCCTTGATGCGGACGTTCCAGGTGTGGTCGTCGGCGTCGTAGTCGTAGATCGCCGTGTACGTCTTGGATGAGGTCATCGAAGCCATCCTTTCCCGAGGCAGGGTTCGAGGGCCCGTTCGATCGACCGGAGCGTTCCGGTCGGAATGTCTTGCCCTCGGTGGACGGGGATCACGGTCTGGCAGCCACCAGGGCAACGGACCATCACGTGAGAACCACGCTGGCGAAGCGGAGCACATCCTGCCCGCTCGATCAGTTTGAGCACATCTCTGCCCATCATCCGTCTACCCTACTAGACGACTCGTCCGACCGGACGCCCGCTCGTGACGCCCGATCCGGCGCTGCTTTGCCAGTCGAGATCTGACGGTCACCATCGCACGCACCGCGAGGCTGACGTGTTGTGCGCTGTGGAGCGCCTGGCGCTCCGCAGCGCACGACACATCCGACGGGATGTCAGTCCGCTGACTTCACGCTCTCGGCGTAGCCGGGGTCGGACGGCCAGTTCGGCTGGAAGAGGTGCCACTGCTCGGGGGCTCGGCGGATGAGGAACTCGAGCTCGTGGGCGAGCAGCTGGGTGACGCGGGCGACGTCGTCGCGTAGGCCGCCACCCAGACGGTGGATCGGCACCGGTGGACGCACGATCGCGTGATGGCCGTTGTAGCGCTCGGTGAAGTACACCCCGGTCGGCAGGATCGGCGCGCCGGTGCGCAACGACAGCGTCGCCGGTCCGGCGGGCAGCGTGGTGCGCTCGCCGAAGAACTCGACGTCGACACCGGTGTGGTCGAGATCGCGGTCGCACAGCAGGCACACCACCTCGTTGTCGCGCAGCGCCTTGAGCACGGTGCTGCCGGCCTTCGGCCCGAGCGGCACGACGTTCATGCCCAGGTCCTTGCGGAGATCGGCGAACCACTCGAACAGCTCGGGCGGCTCCAACGGCTCGACCACGACGGTCAGCTTGTGGCCCTGGTCGGTCATCCACCGACCTGCCCACTCCCAGCCTCCGAGGTGCGGCAGGGCGAGGATCACCCCGTTGCCCCGTTCGAGGGCCGGCACGATGTGCTCCCTGTAGCCCTCCTTGGTGAAGCCGCGCTCGACGGCCTGCTTCGACATCGTCGGCAACCGGAAGCTCTCCACGTAGTACTTGGCGTAGCTGTCGAACGCGGTCTGCGTCGCCACCCGCATCGCGGCTCGACCCATGTTCGGGTTCACCCGCCGCAGATGTCGCTGGAACATCTCACGGCGCGCGGGATTGGCGACGCTGGCGCTGAACCCGATGGACGACGCAGCAGCCGCAGCGAGGGGGCCGGGCATCAACCGCGCCGCGAGCGATCCGAGTCGGTAGCCGCTCACGGTTGCCGCGTCGGTGAAGCGGTTCCGTTCGACGGGTTCGGCCATGGGTGGGTCAGCGCGCGTTCGGTCGCACGACCGCCGTCAGCGCGACTGACGGTCGGTGTCGCGACGGGCCTGGCCGCTGAGACGCGAGATGCGCGTGCGGCGACGCTCGGTGCGCACGACCTTGCGGCTCTGTCGACGGCTGCGACGCATCTCGATCTTCTCTGCGGTGACGGGCGCGACGTCGGCCTGCTTCCACACCTTCACGAACCGCTGGATCGCCGTGATGCCGGTGAGCACCAGCATCACCCACAGGATCGGGATCAGCAGCGGCGGGATGAGCAGGCCGAGGCAGAACAGGATGATCCGCTCGGCACGCTCCATCAGGCCGCCCTTGGCGTCGAGACCCAACGACTCGGCCTTGGCGCGCTGATACGAGATGACCGAGCTGAGCGCCATGATCGCGAACGGCAGCATCGCCATGTGCGGCGACTCCTCCGACGCGAAGTACCAGGCGACACCGCCGAACAGCAGAGCGTCGGTGACCCGGTCGATGACCGAGTCGAAGAACGCACCACGCTGACTGGAGGTGTTCGATGCCTTGGCGAGCGCACCGTCGAACAGGTCGGGCAGCGCAGCGAGGATGACGAGCACGAGACCGAGCCGGAGCTCACCGAGACCGATGGCGACCGCTGCGCCGACGGCGACCAGCAGGCCCATCACGGTGAGATGGTCAGGCGACATCCCGGTGCGGCGAAGGCCGGCTCCGACGGGCTTCACAGCCCGGTCGACCGACGCACGGAATTTTCCGTCAAACATGGAGTTTCAGGCTATCCCAGCCGTGGCACCATTGGGACGATGTCCGCTTCCTCGCCCGCCGATCTCGCGCTCACGTTCCGGTCGCTCACCCGCCGGCTGCGCGAGGCACGGGGCGATCTGGGCGCCGGGATCGTGGCTCCACAGGTGGCTGCGATCGACCGGCATCTCGCGCGCGCCGCTCACGTGATGCGTTCCACCCCCGATCCAGCATCGATCGCCGATGCGATCGAGGCGATGCCGGCCGCCGGCTGGGACGACGAGTTGGCTGAGCTGCGCACCATTGCGCTCGAGCTCGGCCGTGAGCTTCGCGCCGTGGCAGCGGCGAACCCCGACCTGGCCGACTGACCGGCCTGGCCGGCCGGCGCCGGCTGCGCTATTCGGCCCAGTCGTCCTCGGGGTTGACCTCGGCGAGGTGCTCGATCACCGTGCCGTCGACCGCGTCGACGAGCACGAGGCCACGCTGACGGGGCGGGTTCTCGGCCGAGTACACGAGCACGCGCCACGTGGGCCGGCTGCGCAGCCCACGCCACACCTGCTGCGCCGATGCGTGACCGATCGCGAAACCGACCGCACCCTGCGCGGCGACCAACGCCTGCTTCTCGTCGACGTGCATGCGCCACCCGGACGTGAACGACAACAGACCCACGCACCCGAACAGGATGGCGGCCCACAACCATCCCTCGTTCACCAGGACGCTGCCGTCGTCACCGCGATTGGCGAGCCACACCGCCAACGAGATCGCGGCGATCACCAGGTAGATGACCGCGGGACGTCGCCGACGGCTGTTGTCGGGGAACTGGTACGGGCCGACGAAACCGGCCGCGTTCAGGTCTTCCGGCAACTGGTCGCGCAGGTCGTCCTGCGGGGCCTCCGTGCTGGTGCTCGAGGTGGCGGGCTGGCTGGCGTCGGTGTCGCTCATGACGGCATCCAGGCTACGAGGCGGGCCACGATTTGCGAAGTTTGGCGGCGGTGTCGGGCAGCGCCTCGGGCAGGGTGCGGGTGTTGGCCGTCGCCGTCATGAAGTTCGCGTCGCCGATCCAGCGCGGCACGACGTGGACGTGCAGGTGCTCGCTCACGCTGCCACCCGCGGGCCGGCCGAGGTTGACGCCCACGTTCACGCCCTGCGGCGACAGCGCAGCCTTCACCGCCCGCACCGCGTCGGTGACCGCGGCCCACAACTCCTGGGTCTCGGCGGGGTCGAGCTCCTCGAGATCGGCGACCTCCCGGTACGGCAACACGAGCACGTGACCGACGCTGTAGGGGTAGGCGTTCATGATCGCGAACGCCGACGGGCCGCGGTGGACGACGTGGGTCTCCTGGTCGGGCAGCCCACTGCGCAAGATGGCGGTGAAGATGCTCACGCCGTCGGGCGTCGTGCGCAGGTCGGCGGTCGTGACGTACGTGGCACGCCAGCCGTTCCAGAGCTGTTCGAGGGGGGTCACCTCGCGAAAATACACCCGGGCCCTCCGGTGCGACCGGGTATGGTCGCCGCGTCGGCCACGAGGCGCTCGAGCAGCGCAGAACAGGAGGAACGTCACATGATGACCCCGCCCTCCGTCTGCGTCCCTGCACGCACCTCGGCACCGCGCTGACCGCGCTCCTCGCGCTGCTCACGTCGCTCGACTGATCGAGCACCGGTGCCGTTCCCTCACGGATCCTTCGCGAAACCGCTGATCCGTACGAATCCACTCGAACCCGTTCGAACCGTTCGAACACCTCGATTCCAGGAGAACGCCCTCATGGCTGCACACCGCAGCACCCGCGGCAAGCGCCGCTTCGACGACGACGGTTGGACCCCGTCGTCCGAACCCGACCACTCCCCCGTCGCCGACGACCTGATCGACGATCACGACGACCCCGACGAGCACGTGGAACTCGACGACGAACTCGACGACGAACCCGCCTGGTCGAGCTACCGCGACGCCACCAAGGGACCCGAGCCGGTGCCCGCCTGGGTGGTGACCGACCCACGCGCGATCGACACCGACCACGGGGTGCTCAAGACCGGCAAGGAGGCCGACGTGTCGCTGCTCGATCGACGGTTGACCGCCGCGCACGCCGACGGCGATGCCGAGCAACGGTGTTGGCTCGCGGTCAAGCAGTACCGCAGCGCCGAGCACCGCATGTTCCACCGCGACGCCGGCTACCTCGAGGGGCGACGCGTGCGCCGCAGCCGCGAGATGCGCGCCATGGCCACGCGCACCGAGTTCGGACGCGAGCTGATCGCCGGCCAATGGGCTCACGCCGAGTTCGCCGTGCTGTCGCGTCTGTGGCAGGCCGGCGCAGCCGTCCCCTACCCGGTACAGCTCATCGGTACCGAACTGATGATGGAGTTCATCGGCGCCGACGGCGTGGCCGCACCTCGTCTCGCCCAGGTGCGCCCCGACCGGCACGAGGCCGCCGACCTCTACGAGCAGATGCGCGAGGTGCTCCGCCGGCTCGCCGATGCCGGCTACGCCCACGGCGACCTGTCGCCCTACAACGTGCTCGTCGACGACGGCAGGATCGTGCTGATCGACCTCCCCCAGGCCGTCGACCTGGTCGGCAACCCCCAGGGCTTCGCCTACCTGCGGCGCGATTGCGACAACATCTGCACCTGGTTCGCCGCCCACGGCGCACCGCATGCCGATCCTGCGGAACTCACCGAGTTCCTGCTCCGATCCGTCCCCGGCGTGATGTGAGCCGGTGTTGCGTGAGCCGGACCCGCAGCAAGTGCGGGTCGGCCTCACGGGCATCGAGAGTGCGTGAGCGACACCCGCAGCAGGTGCGGGTGCGGCTCACGGAACGTCATCAGCTGACGGCGACCTGCTCGGCGATCTCGGCCAGCACGCGGCGCACGAACTCGTCGAGCGGCACGTTGCGCTCGACCTCGCCGCCGCGCGGGTTGACGCCGAGCGTGGTGTTGGCCACGTCGTCGTCGCCGACCACGAGCACGTACGGGATCTTGTCGAGCTTCGCCGCACGGATGCGCTTGCCGAGCTGATCGCTCGAGTCGATCAGGTCGACACGCAGACCGGCGGCCTTCAGCTTGGCGACGACCTCCTGCGCGTACGGCTCGTGCGCGTCGGCGACGGGCAGCACCCGGGCCTGCAGCGGCGCCATCCACGTGGGGAACGCGCCTGCGTAGTGCTCGAGCAGCACGCCGAAGAAGCGCTCGACCGAGCCGAACAGGGCGCGGTGCAACATGATCGGCCGGTGCCGGGCGTTGTCGGCGCCGACGTACTCGAGCTGGAACCGCTCGGGCAGGTTGAAGTCGTACTGGATGGTGCTCAGCTGCCACTTGCGGCCGATCGCGTCCTGCACGTCGATGTCGATCTTCGGGCCGTAGAAGGCGGCGTCGCCCTCCTTGATCTTGTACTCGAGGCCGTACTTCTCGAGCGCCTGGCGCAGCGCGTCGGTGGCGGCGTCCCACGCCTCGTCGGTGCCGACGTACTTCTTCGGGTCCTTCGTCGACAGGTTCGCCGTGAAGTCGGTGAAGCCGAACGCACGCAACACGCTCATGACGAAGTCGAGCAGCGACGCGATCTCGTCGGCGGCCTGATCCTCGGTGCAGTAGATGTGGCTGTCGTCCTGCGTGAAGCCACGGATGCGCATCAGGCCGTGCAACGTGCCGGCGCGCTCGTAGCGGTACACGTTGCCGAGCTCGAACAGCCGCAGCGGCAGCTCGCGGTAGCTGCGCTGCCTGCCCCGGAAGATGAGGCAGTGCATCGGGCAGTTCATCGGCTTCATGTAGTACGTGCCGTTGTCCATCTCCATGGGCGGGTACATCCCGTCCTTGTAGAAGTCGAGGTGACCCGACGTCTGGAACAACTGGCCGTTGGCCAAGTGCGGCGTGAAGACGAACTGGTAGCCGCCGTTGGTGTGGCGCTCGCGGCTGTAGTCCTCCATCAGCTTGCGGACGATGGCGCCCTTCGGGTGCCACACCGCGAGGCCGCCGCCGAGCTCGCTCGGGAAGCTGAGCAGGTCGAGCTCGGTGGCCAGCTTGCGGTGGTCGCGCTTCTCGGCCTCCTCGAGGCGGTGCAGGTGCTCTTCGAGTGCGCTCTTGCTCTCCCATGCCGTGCCGTAGATGCGCTGCAGCATCGGGCCCTTCTCGTTGCCGCGCCAGTAGGCGCCGGCGACCTTCATCAGCTTGAAGTGGCCGAGGCGGCTGGTGGACGGCACGTGCGGGCCACGGCACAGGTCGACGAACTCGGGCGTGTTGCGGTACACGCTGATCGTCTCGCCGCCGCCGATCTCGCCGCTGTCGTCGTCGTCGGCCGCGCCGGTGGAGACGCGCTCGATGATCTCGCGCTTGTACGGCTGGTCGGCGAACACGTCGAGGGCCTGCGCCGCCGGCAGCTCGTCGCGCACGAACGGCTGGTCGGCCTTCATGATCTCGCGCATGCGGGCGTCGATCGCGTCGAGGTCGGCCTCGGTGAACGTGCGCCCGCCGGGCAGTTCGAAGTCGTAGTAGAAGCCGTCGTTGATCGCCGGACCGATGGAGTACTTCGCACCGGGGAACAGCTGCGTGACGGCCTGGGCGAGCACATGGGCCGTCGAGTGGCGCAGCACGTGGCGGCCGTCGTCGGAGTCGGCGGTGACGATCGCGACCTGAGCACCGTCGGGCAGCGACCGACCGAGGTCCCACTCCTCGCCGTTGACGACCGCGGCGACCGCGGCCTTGGCGAGGCGGGAACCGATCGACGAGGCGACGTCCGCAGTGGTCGCGCCCTCGTCGTACGAGCGCTGCGAACCGTCTGGGAGGGAGATCGTGATCTGTGCCATAGCACCGGAAAGTCTACGAGCGCGACCCTGCCGACGGCGGGAGGGTTATGGAGCGCTCACCTGACTCACACCGTTGAGCAGGTCGAACGTTCACCTGCGCGCAACCCCGACCGACCCGAGGGCCGGGGTCGACGACGTTCAGCTGGCGGCGGCGCCGGCCATCTCGTGGAGCAACGGGTGCTCGTCGGAGACGTGGGCGACCTTGGCCACCTCGGGCACCGGCTCGGTGTCGGCGGACTTGCCGGCGTACACGTTGCGGTACTCCTGACCGGTGAGCTCGCGGATCTCGAACATCAGCTCGTCGGTGATCTGGCGCAGCACCCGGTGGTCGTCGGCCCGGTCGCGGTAACGCTCGACCTTGATCGGGCGCCCGATCTTGATGGTGCAGTCGAGGCGAACCTTGGGCAGCTTGGCGTCGGGCGGCTGGATCTCGCGCGTGCCGATGACACCGACGGGGAAGATCGGGCATCCGACCTTGAGCGCC
Organism: Actinomycetota bacterium; assembly: GCA_026393475.1. GTDB lineage: Bacteria > Actinomycetota > Acidimicrobiia > Acidimicrobiales > Ilumatobacteraceae > VFMC01. The sequence continues at coordinate 9,909 of JAPLAA010000093.1, read as the reverse complement.
AGTCGGGCGGCGCCGGTGCGACCCTTGTAGAGGTAGCCGTCGCGGCTGCGGGTGCCCTCGGGGAAGATGCCGAACAGTTCACCGCGGCGCAGCACGCGCTCGGCGGTGTCGAGCGCGGCCTGGCTCTTGTCGCCACCCCCGCGGTCGATCGGGATCATGCCCATGGCCGGGAAGACGAACTTGGTCTTCCACGAGTCCATGTACTCGGCCTTGCCGACGAAGCTGATGTTGCGGGGTACGTGCAGCATCAAGAAGGCGCTGTCGAGGAAGCTGATGTGGTTGGGGCACAGGATCGCGGGCCCGCTCTCGGGCAACCGGTCGAACCCTTCCAGTTCGAAGTGCCACAACTGGTTCGACACCGGCCGGGCAACTCGACGGAAACGGGTCTGCAGCTTGCCTGCACCTTCGGCGTTCATCGCTTCGGCCCTCCCTTCCCGTGCCCGTTGCTGCGGCGGCACCCCCCGGATGGAGAGCCGATGCACGCAACGTCGCAGGCAGACAGTAGTCCACGAAGCCGACGTCCTGTAAGACAGGAAACCGATTTCATGTGAATGGAGTGTGACACGGTGATGACCACGGCGCGCGGTGCCACGACCGCAGGCCAGGGGCATCACGACGGGGCCCGAGCGGGCCGCCCGTCAGAGGTCGACGCCGAGGAGGGCGGCAGCCGAGGTGACGCCCACGCCGGCGGCCGCGGCCGCATCGATCGCGGCGATCGCCCCTGGCGTGTTCAGGTCGTCGTCGAGCGCGGCCCGCACGTCGGCCAGCACCGAACCGTCGTCGGCACCGCCGGCCGACGCCGCCGACCACGACTCGAGTCGGTCGCGGTTGCGCGGCATGAGCGTGTCGTCCCACTCCCACTCGTAGCGGTAGTGGTGCTCGATGATGCCGAGGCGGATCGAGCGGGGGTCCCACTCGGTGCGGAGCTTGTCGACGAACACGAGGTTGCCGAGGCTCTTCGACATCTTGTGGCCGTCCATGTACACCATCGCCACGTGCATCCAGTGCTTGACGAACGACTCGCCCGTCGCGGCCTCGCTCTGGGCCCGCTCGCACTCGTGGTGCGGGAAGATCAGGTCGCTGCCGCCGCCGTGGAGGTCGATCGTCGAGCCGAGCTCGCGGAGCGCGAGGGCGCTGCACTCGATGTGCCAACCGGGGCGACCGGCACCCCACAGGGTGTCCCAGCTCGGCTCGTCGTCGGCCGACGGGTGCCACAGCACGAAGTCGAGCGGATCGCGCTTGTTGGGATCCTCGACGTTGCCGCCGCGCTGCTTGGCGAACTCGATCATCTGCTCTCGGGAGTAATGGCTCACCGACCCGAACGACGGGAACTTCGAGACGTCGAAGTAGACGCTGCCACCGGCGACGTAGGCGTACCCACGGTCGAGCACCATCCCGATGAAGCCACGGATGTCGGGGATCGCCGACGACGCACGCGGTGTCGAGTACACCGGCAGCGCGTTGAGCGCCGTCATGTCGCGCTCGAACCGGGCCTCTTCGCCGGCCGCCAGGTCGAGGTAGTGCACCCCGAGCTCACGTGCCTTGGCGAACAGCGGGTCGTCGACGTCGGTGACGTTGCGAACACACTTCACCGTGTGGCCCAGGTCGATGAGGCGCCGCTGCAGCACGTCGTAGTTGATGAACGTGGCTGCATGGCCGAGGTGCGTGGCGTCGTAGGGGGTGATGCCGCAGGTGTACATGAGCACCTGTTCCCCCGGTTCGAACGCCACCACGGCCCGCCGTGCGGTGTCGTAGAGCTGCATACGTCAGGCCTGCAACGCCCGGGGATCGCGCTTGATTCCGGTGAGCTTCGGAGCCACCCGCGTCTTGTACCGGACGTTCAGCTGCAACAGCACCGCGGTGAAGGCCTCGATCGCCGTCGCGTTCGACAGCTCACCGGCGTCGAGCGGGCGACAGCCGGGGATCTTCGCAACCATCTCGCTGATCGTGCGCACCGCGTCCTTGTCGTCGCCGCAGATCAACACATCGGAGTCGATCGGCTCGCCGAGGTGCCCCAGCTCGGTGGCGGGCAGGTGGTGGAACGCCGCCACCACGCGGGCCTTCGGCACGGCGGCCTGCACGTGCGCGGCCACGCTGCCGCGAGGCGGGACGAGCGGCTGGAATTCGTGACCGACCCGCACGAGCGCGTTGGCCATGCTGACGACCACCTTGCCCTCGAGCGCTGCTTCGTTCTCCTGTGCGGTCGTCGCCGCGGAATCCCACGGAGTGGCGATCACCACGACGTCGCAGTCGGCCGCCTGCGGGTTGTCGCCGTAGGAGAGCATCGACTCGATGTCGGGCCACTTCTGCACCATGCCGTCCCTGGCCTCCATGGCCCGGTACTTCGACCTCGAGCCGATGACCACTTCGTAGCCGATCGACGCGAGACGAGCAGCCAGCGCGCTGCCGGCCGGCCCCGTTCCACCCAGAATCCCGATGCGCATCGGGACAGCCTTGCACACGCGCCCGTTGGCGCAGCAAGGAGGCTGCGCTGGGTCGATGGGAGGAGCGCCCGCCACCATCGCGTGCAGGACTAGGTTGCTCGGCATGGGTCTGCTCGAGGGGAAGAACATCGTCATCACCGGTGTGCTCACGGATGCGTCGCTCGCGTTCGGTGTGGCCACGCTGGCGCAGCAGGAAGGGGCGAACCTGATGCTGACCGGCGCCGGGCGGGCGCTCAGCCTCACCGAGCGCACCGCGCGGAAGCTGCCCTCGCCGGCGCCCGTGTACGAATTGGATGTCACCAAGCCCGAGCACCTCGTGTCGGCACGCGATCACGCCGCAGAGCACTTCGGTGGCCGGGTCGACGCCGTGCTGCACTCGATCGGCTTCGCGCCCGAGGTGTGCCTCGGCGACGACTTCATGGCGGCCACGTGGGACGACGTGCAGATCGCGATCAACATCTCGGCCTACTCGTACAAGGCGCTCGCCGATGCGTTCCTGCCGTTGATGAGCGCCGGCGGCGCGTTCGTGGGCCTCACGTTCGACAACACGGTCGCCTGGCCCGCGTACAACTGGATGGGCGTCGCCAAGAGTGCGCTCGAGAGCGTCAACCGCTACCTGGCCAAGGAACTCGGCCCGAAGGGCATCCGCTCCAACCTGATCGCCGCCGGCCCGATCAAGACCATGGCCGCCAAGAGCATCCCCGGGTTCAAGAAGTTCGAGGACGTGTGGGACGACCGGGCGCCGCTCGGCTGGGACGTCACCGACTCCTCCGCCGTGGCCAAGGCCTGCGTGGCGATGCTGAGCGACTGGTTCCCGGCCACGACCGGCTCGATGATCCACGTCGACGGCGGCTACCACGCGGTGGGTGCCTGAGCCCACCCGACGGGCCGTCCCGACGGGCGGCCGGTGGTACTACGACCAAAGTGCACTGATCCTCCCGCGCCCCTGGGGCGTGTCACTGGTGTTCGTCCCGCTCCCCGGATCCGCCGGGGCCACCCGTACTGGAGATCATCATGAACAAGTCGCTCATCTGGGGTGCAGCCGGTATCGCTGTCGTCGGCTTCGGCATCCCCGCCTCGGCCACGTTCCTCGCTCCCCGCCCGTCGACGGTGCCGGCCACCGAGATCGTCGTGCCGCCGTCGAGCACCTCGCCGAGCACCTCCAGCACGCTGGTCACCTCCACCACGATCGCCAGCATCCCGACGAAGCAGACCTCGACCTCGGTCGACGACTCGGCGAGCCGCTCCACCGCCCCCGACAACAGCAGCGACGACAGCGTCCCGGGCGTGTCGGCCCCGAGCAACAGCACCGACGACTCCGCTCCGGACGACTCGGCGCCGAGCAACTCCACGGGGAACACCGTCGACGACATCAGCGGTCCCTGCGACGAGGCCGAGCACGCGAACGACCCGCGCTGCACCGGCGCCGCCACCGGGAGCGACGACGACCACGACGACGACACCAGCGGCCACGGCAATGCCTCCGATGACGACGCAGACGACGCAGACGAGTCCGGCGACGACAACAGCGGATCGAGCTCGAACAGCGGTTCCGGCTCGGACAGCTCCGGCGGCTCGGACGACAGCGGCTCGGACGATCACGGCAGCGGCGGCCACGGCTCCGACGACTGACCTCACCTCTCCCCCCGGGGCGCCCTCGCCCCATGATGTGCGGCCCGCCCGCCGCACCCATCAGCCACCCGCACCCCGATCCTCCACCGCCGGTTCCTCGCCCGCTGCCGGTGGTGGAGACGGGAGCGGGTGGCTGATGGCGTTTTCGGCCGATGGTCGAGAGTCACACTGTCGCTGACCTGGGGCGATGCGCTCACGGGTCAAGGCGGTCGGCTTCGCGGCCGATATCTCACGCATGCGGGCCGCTCGATCCTTCTTCGTCGTCGCCCTGGCAGCGGTGTCCGCCGTCGTGGCCGGCACCGTCCCCCTGCCCGCCGCGATCGGCATCGGCGAACCGTCGATCGCCAGCGCGGCGAACGACATGACGCCGTGGGTGCTGCCCTCGATGCCCACCAAGTGCACCGAGGCGCAGAAGTCGTCCGGCAACGTCGCCGGCTGTCTGTTCGACGGCACGGCAGGCCTGCCCGAGGACCGCGGCTGGCCCACCCCTCCGTTCCCGGAGACCCCGATCACCACGACCTCCGGCGACCCGACTGCATGGGTCAACCTGCAGCGCGGTGACACCGGTACCCGTGTGTCGGTGCTCCAGCAGGCGCTGCTCGCGGCCGGGATCACGGTCCTCGTCGACGGCGCGTTCGGCTCGGCGACCGAGACCGCGGTGCGGACGTTCCAGACCAACGAAGGTCTCACCGTCACCGGGGTCGTCGACGCCGCGACGGCCGACGCGCTCGGCATCCTCACGACCGGCGCCGGTGGCCCGTTCCCGCCGACCGGGTGGACGTGGCTCGGCTGGGGCTACAACCGCTCCCCCGCCCTCGCCGACTGGGAGACACGCTTGATCGGCAACACCGCGAGGTTCGGTCCGGTCAACGTCGGCCAGGTCCGATCGATGCCGGAAGCGTTGCCGCTGTTCGAAGGGTTCCTCCGTGAGATCGTCGCCGGCGGCTATCGGATCACCGAGGTCGGCGGGTACGTGTTCCGGTGCACGTCGAACAGCCGCAAGACCTGCGAGGGGCTCACGCGCCGCAGCCTGTCGAACCATTCGTGGGGCCTCGCGATCGACATGAACACGGCCGCCAACCCGGAGCTCACGTACCGGGGCGCCGACGGCCAGACCGCCTGCGCGACGACCATGCGGAGCGACATTCCGCAGTGGGTGGTGCAGACCGCCGAGAAGTGGGGCCTCTACTGGGGTGGCTACGGCTGGGGCGGCGGTTGCCCGACGCCGAGCTCGCTGCGCAGCTCGGTGCTGCGCGACACGATGCACTTCGAGTTCCGCGGCACGCCCGCACAGGCCAACGCGATCCTCCAGTACCAGCGCACCGGCATCCCGGTCGGTGAGCCGGTGCGCACGTGCCTGTCGGTGGCCGACGACTCGGGCGTCGCGAGCACCCGTTGTGTCGACCCGGCCGAGCAGCCGCGGGCCGGGTGGCGGACCGTCATCGACACCGAGGCGCCCACCGGTGCGACCGCGGCCGTCGTGAACATCACCCTCACCGGCGCGACCGGTGCCGGGTACGTGACCGCCGAGGCGTGCAGCGCGATCAGCGGCGTCCGCACCTCGTCGAACGGCAACGCGACACCGAACATCGTGTCGGCGAACCTGTCGGTCGTTCCGATCGACGCGCAGGGTCGGTTCTGCCTGTTCCAGTCTCAGACGATGGACACCGTCGTCGACGTGCAGGGCTACTTCGTACCCTCCGCAGCCGCCGCATCGGGCGCGTTGCTGCACGTGCTGCCGCCACAGCGTCTGCTCGACACCCGCACCGACATGTTCTGCGCTGCCGGTGGCAGCTGCGACCGTCGCGGTCCCGTGGCAGCGGGCACCGAGATGTCGGTGACCACTCCCCTGGTGCCGGCCGACGCCGTGGCCATGCTGACCAACCTCACGATCACGGCGCCCACCGCGGCTGGCTACGTGACCGCGGATGCCTGCGCCACGCTGCAGCCGGGTCCTCAGACGCGGTCGAACACGAACTTCGTCGCCGGCGCCACGGTCGCCAACCTGGCCGTCATCCCCACCGCTGCGACCGCCGGCGGAGCGCAGATCTGCACGTACACGAGCGCCACCGCACAGAAGGTCGTCGACGTGCAGGGCTGGTTCTCGCCCGCCTCGTCGCCCGGCGGCTGGGGCTTCACGTCGCTGCCCGCGTCACGTCTGCTCGACACCCGCAGCGGCGATCGCCCTGCTGCCGGAACGGTGTTGCGGGTGCAGGGTCCGGCCGGCGCCTCGGCGGCACTGGTGAACCTGACGCTCACCGATGCGAAGTCGGCCGGGTACGTCACTGCGGATGCCTGCTCGGCACTCGTGCCGGGCCCGCAGACCAAGTCGAACGGCAACAGCACCGTCGGTCGCATCACCGCCAACGTGGCCGTCGTCCCCCTCGACCCCGATGGCGCGTTCTGCATCTTCGTGTCACAGCCGACCCACCTCGTCGTCGACCTGCAGGGCTCGTTCTCCCCCTCCGGCGACCTCCGCTTCGTGCCCGTGACCCCCGTCCGCGAACACGACTCCCGCGAACTCAACGCCGCCTGACCTTCCCCGTTCTGGTCGCGAATCCTCTCGCTGAGCGGGACGGATCGCGACCAGAAGGATCGGGCGAGCGCTCGTGCTCGGCGTGAGAGGATCTGCGCCATGGCGATGGCCCTGCCCGAGACGAGATACGCCGACGCGGGAGATCTCCGCATCGCCTACCAACGCTGGGGCAGCGGCCCGCCGTGCCTGATCATCCCTGCGCTGATCTCCAACGTCGAGATCCACTGGGAGCACGAGCTGTTCCGTCGCACGTTGGAGCGCATGGGGCGCTTCATGACGTGTGTGATGTTCGACAAGCGTGGCATCGGCCTGTCGGATCGCTTCGACGGCACGCCGACCCTCGAGCAACGAATCGCGGACATCTCGGCCGTGATGGACGCGATCGGTTGGGAACGCGCACACCTCCACGGAACCTCCGAAGGCGCGCTCATGGCGCAGCTCTACGCGGCGAACCACCCTGAACGTGTCCTCAGCGTCGGTCTCCTCAACTCGATCGTGCCGCACAACTACCGACGCCAGATCCGAGACCACGTTGAGGACGGCGATCCTCCGCTCGCGACCACCCAGGAGATCGTCGAACGCTTCCTGAAGATGGCCGAGACCTGGGGCGAGGACGCGACCTACATGATCGACTTCGAGCTGCCCAGCCAGAACGGCAACGAGGGCGTGAGCCGCTGGGTCGCCCGCCTGTGCAGGTTCGCCGCCAGCCCGAACGACTTCACGAAACAGCTCGGCAGCATCGTCACGCTCGACGCCGGCGACGCGCCGGAGCGGATTCAGGCGCGAACGCACGTCGCACACGTGAAGGGCGACCGGGTCCTCCCGGTGGCCGGGAGCCGCGTCCTCGTCTCGGCCATCCCCGACGCTCAGTACATGGAGATCGCAGGAGCGGACCACTTCGCCTGGTGCATGCCGCACTGGCGCACGTACCTCGACGCCTACATCGAGTTCGCGACGGGACAGGCTCCGCACACGACCGTCAGCCGGAAGTTCTCGAGCATCCTCTTCACCGACATCGTCAACTCGACGAGGCAGTCGTCGACGGTCGGGGACACGGCGTGGCGCGAGACGCTCGAGGGGCACGATCGGGTCACTCGTGACCTCATCGACCGCCACGGCGGACGAGTCGTGAAGAGCACCGGCGACGGCCTGCTGGCCGTGTTCGACGTCCCCTCGCAGGCAGTCTCGTGTGGCATGGAGATGCTCGACTCGCTGTCGTCGCTCGGCATCGCGATCAGGGCCGGCGTGCATGCCGGCGAGATCGAGTTGCTCGACGACGGCGACATCACGGGCATCGCAGTGAACCTTGCCGCGCGCGTCGAGCAGCGTGCCGCCGATGGCGAACTCTGGGTGTCGTCGACGGTTCGCGACATGATGCTCGGCGGGAGCATCGCCTTCACCGACAGGGGCCAACACGAGCTCAAGGGCATCGACGGTGAATGGCGCCTCTACTCCGTGGCAGGCGCTTGAGGGTCGTTGACGTGACGGTCAGGTGAGCGCTTCCACGCGGTGGATCGCGACGGGGCGTGCCATGCCCTTCAGTTCGATCTCGCCGGCGGGTTCGCTGACGACGGAGTCGCCCAACGCCGCCACCACCCGTTCGGCGGCGAGCACCTCGCCTCCCTGGGCCTGACCGCACAGGCGCGCGGCCAGGTTCACGACCGTGCCGATCGCGGTGTACTCGAAGCGACCCTCGAAGCCGATCTGGCCGCACGTCGCGTAGCCGGTGGCGATGCCGACACCGAGGCGGAGGTCGTGCCCGCGGCGCTTCCACTCCTCTGCCAGTCGCTCGGTGCGGTCGCGCATCGCGAGGCCGAGGATCACCGCTCGCCGCTCGGGCCCCACGCACGGGATCGGGTCGTTGAAGAACACCATCATCCCGTCACCGGTGAACTGCGACAGCGTGCCGCCCTGTTCGAAGATGACCGGACCGACGGCGTCGTGCATCTCGCGCAGCACCGCCATCACGTCCTCGGGTTCCGACCGCTCGGCGAACGATGTGAACCCGCGCAGGTCGCAGAACAGCACGGTGATCTCGGCACGGTGGCTCTGCAGCATGGCCGCGCCACCGGCGGCCAACACGTCCACCAACTGCGGCGGCACGAAGCGACGCATCACGCTGAACCGCTCGACTTCTTGCACCTGTTCGGCGACGCGCTGTTCGAGCTCGGCGTTCCATGCAGCCACCTGCGCGAGCAGGTCGCGCTCGGCATCGCGCAGCCGCTTCTTCTCCATGCACGCGGCGACGCGGGCCTTCAACAGCACCGGGTCGAACGGCTTCGGCAGATAGTCCTCGGCGCCGGCCTCGATGCAACGGACGATGCTGGCCATGTCGTCGAGCGCCGAGATCATGATCACCGGGATGTGGCGGATCGACGGGTCGGCACGATGGCGCTCGAGCACGGCGAAGCCGTCGAGGCGGGGCATCATCACGTCGAGCAGCACGAGATCGATCCCGGCATCGGGTTGCGCCAACCGTTCCAGCGCCTCGACGCCGTCACGGGCTTCGACGATGCCGTAGCCGAGCTTCGCGAGTCGGCGGCCGAGGACGTTGCGGTTGGCCTCGTCGTCGTCGACCACGAGCACGGTCTCCAGCCGGCCGGGCATCGGTGCCGCGGCATCGCCGGCGTCGCGCTGCACCAGCAGCGGGCCGTCGGTGAGGCGTCCGGCGAGCGAACCGAGTCGAGCAGCGGCGACCGAGAGACGTTCGATGTCGGCGGCCGGCAACGACGACGTGGCGGCGAGACCGGCCGTCAACGACTCGAGCTGTGCGACCCGATCGACGAGTGCGGTGACGGACCCCGCCGATGCGTCGGCACCGTCCGTGCCATCGGTGCCGTCGCCGAGGAGGCCCGGGACCAGTTCGAGCACCTCACGAGCCCGGGCCCGAACCGCTTCGAGCGCTTCGATGTCGGCCTCGTCGGCCTCGTCTTCCTCGAGCAGCAGTTCTGCGTACCCGATGAGGTGGTTCACCGGGGTGCGCAACTCGTGGCGCAGTTCGCGGGCTTCCTCGGGGGTCACGCCGGCGGCTCCACGCCGAAGGCCGCCATCTTGCCGAGCAGGCGGGGCAGGTCGACCGGCTTCGTGTCGTAGTCGTTGCAGCCCGCCTCCATCGCCTTCTCGCGATCGCCCGGCATCGAGTGCGCGGTGAGCGCGATGACCGGCAGATGCGCCGTCGACGCATCGGCACGGATGGCCTGCGTCGCCTCCCAACCGTTCATCACCGGCAGGCTCATGTCCATCAGCACGAGGTCGGGCATCTCGCTGCGGGCCATGGCGACGCCCTCGCCGCCGTCG
>JAPLAA010000113.1 GCA_026393475.1 Actinomycetota bacterium | reverse complement strand
TTGAAGATCGCGCCACCGGCGAGACCCCGACCGCTCCCGCTCGAGATCGCGCTCTGGTCGTAGAGCAACCATTCGTCGGCACGGAACTCACGGTGGAACCACATCGCGTGGTCGAGGCTCGCCATCTGCATACCCGGTGATTCCCACGACAGACCGAACGGCAACACCGTCGTGTCGAGCAATGTCATGTCGCTCGCGTAGGTGACGATGCACGCGTGCAGGGTCGGGTCGTCGGGCAGTTCGCCGGCGGCCCGCATCCAGACGCGCTGCCCCTGCGCCGGATTCCCGGCCCGGCTGAACGGATCGCCGTCCATGTACCGGATGTCGATCGGCCGTGGCCGGTCGTACCACTCGCCCATGCGCTCCTTGTACGGCGCCATGCGGGTCTTGAAGTCGGGCAGCGACTCGGGGTCGGGGATGCCCTCGGGCATCTGGATCTGGTGATCGGGGCCACCCTCGTGCACGTGGAAGCTGGCCTGCAGGTTGAAGATCGCCCGCCCGTGCTGGATCGCGACCACCCGGCGCGTGGTGAAGCTGCGGCCGTCGCGGATCCGGTCGACCTCGTACAGGATCGGCACCGTCGGATCGCCCGGCCGGAGGAAGTAGCCGTGCAACGAGTGCACGAACCGGTCGGCCTCGACCGTCCGGGTCGCGGCGACGAGCGCCTGACCGGCCACCTGGCCACCGAACACACGCTGGCGGTTCTCGTCAGGCGAGCGTCCGCGGAACAGGTTGACCTCGATCACTTCGAGGTCGAGGAGGGTGACGAGATCGTCGAGCGCAGCCTGCACAGAGGGCAGTCTCGCATCCAGGGGCTCACGGGTGCACGTCCATCGCCCCGCTTCGGTACTGTGCCCGCCATGTCGCCGTCGCCACTGCTGCCGCTCACCTCCGATGAACTGCTCTCCACCACCCGTGCGGTGCGCAAGCGCCTCGACTTCGACCGCCCCGTCGAGGACGACGTGGTGCGCGACTGCGTCAGCCTGGCGATGCAGTCGCCCAGCGGCTCGAACAACATGACGATGCAGTTCGTCGTGGTCCGCGACGAGGCCAAGCGCAAGGCGATCGGCGAGATCTACCGCCAGTGCTACGGGATCTACTCGTCGATGGACGGGGTGTACATCCGCTCGATCGACAAGGGCGAGGCCGACGCCAACGCCCAGCAGCAGCGCAGCGCCGACTCGGCCGACTTCCTCGGTGAGCACATGGGCGACGCCCCCGTGCTCGTCATCCCGTGCACCGTCGGCGGTCGCCTCGACGGTGCGCCCGCGATGATGTCCGCGTCGATGGGCGCCAACGTGATGCCGGCCATGTGGAGCTTCATGCTCGCGGCCCGGGCCCGTGGCCTCGGCACCTGCTGGACCACGGTGCACCTGATGATGGAGCAGGCCGCTGCCGACGTGCTCGGCATCCCGTTCGACCAGGTGCAGCAGATCTGCCTGAGCCCCCTCGCTTACACCAAGGGCACCGACTTCAAGGCTGCCGCCCGTCCGCCGGCCGACTCGATCATCCACTGGGACCAGTGGTGACCATCGACCCGGTGGCGCGGGCCCACGCGCTCGCGGCCAAGGGCTTCATGCCCCCCGACGAGGGCGACGCGCTGTACGAGGCCGCGATCGCCGCCGGCCAACGGCTCCCTGGCCTCCCGTTCATCGAGATCGGGTCGTACTGCGGTCGATCGACGGTGTGGCTGGCAGAGGCCGCCCGCGTGTCGCACACGGTGGTGTTCGCCGTCGACCACCACCGTGGCAGCGAGGAGAACCAGACCGGCTGGGAGCACCACGACCCCACCGTCGTCGACCCGCGCATCGGTCGGATGGACACGCTCCCGATCTTCCGTTTCACCCTGTACGAGGCGGGACTCGAGGACCACGTGGTCGCGCTCGTCGGACAGTCGCCCACGGTCGCCGCCTACTGGCGCACTCCGGCGTCGTTCGTCTTCATCGACGGCGGCCACGGCGAGGAGCCGGCACGACTCGACTACGAGGGCTGGGCACAGCACGTGGTGATGGGCGGCACGCTCGCCATCCACGACGTGTTCCCCGACCCGGCCGACGGCGGCCGACCACCGTACGAGCAGATCTTCCGCCCCGCGCTCGAGAGCGGTCGCTTCCGCCTCGAGAGCGCCACCGGCAGCCTGCGCGTGCTCCGCCGCGTCGACTGATTCCGGGCCGCGGCCCGGTTCCGCACGTCAGCCGAACTGGACGCCCTGGGCCAGCGGCAACTCGTTGGAGTAGTTGATCGTGTTCGTCGCCCGTCGCATGTAGGCCTTCCACGCGTCGCTGCCGCTCTCGCGGCCGCCACCGGTGGTCTTCTCGCCCCCGAACGCCCCACCGATCTCGGCGCCGCTCGGACCGATGTTCACGTTGGCGATGCCGCAGTCGCTGCCGTCGGCGGCCATGAACCGCTCGGCGTCGCGGACGTCCGTTGTGAAGATGCTGCTCGCCAGACCCTGGGGTACCGAGTTGTGCATCTCGATCGCCTCGTCGAAGGAGTCGTAGGCCATCACGTAGAGCACCGGGGCGAAGGTCTCCGTCGCGACGATGTCGGTCTGGCCGGGCATCGACACCAGCGCCGGGCGCACGTAGGCGGCGTCGGGCGCCTCGTCGGCGAACATCCGCTCGCCGCCGACCACCACGCTGCCCCCGTCGTCCATCGCCTGGTCGAGCGCCGCGAGCATCCGGTCGTGCGCTGCCGGCGTGATGAGCGGCCCCACGAGCGTGCCGTGATGGAGCGGATCGCCGACGGGCAGCGAGGCGAAGGCCGTGCTCACCTTCGACACCACCTCGTCGAGGCGCGAGCGGTGCACGAGCAGGCGACGCAGGGACGTGCACCGCTGCCCGGCCGTGCCGGCCGCGGAGAACACGATGCCCCGGACCGCCAATGCCAGGTCGGCCGACTCGGTGATGATCGCCGCGTTGTTGCCGCCGAGCTCGAGGATCGATCGCCCGAATCGGCCGGCCACGACCGGCGCCACCTTGGCGCCCATCGCCGTCGACCCGGTCGCGCTCACGAGCGGGACACCGGTGCTCGCGACGAGCTCGGCACCGACGCTGCCGTCGCCGAG
>JAPLAA010000007.1 GCA_026393475.1 Actinomycetota bacterium | reverse complement strand
GCACCGGCACCACGCGCTCGCGCAGTTCGGGCACCATCCGTGTGACGTGATCGACCCTGGCGACCAGGCGATCCCAATCGGGGGTCCCGTCGAGGGTGACCACGCCGACGATCGTCGAGCGCAGCAGTGGATCGGACTCGACGGTCCACATGATCGCGTCGTTCTGACTGAGGTACGTCCGGGCGGTGCCGGCCGTGTGTGCGCTCGTCCCCATGAGGCCACGGTGCCAGCCGGCCGTGGAGATCGACAGGGTCGAAGGTCATCGCGACGTGGGCCGCACGCCCGCTCACCGGCGGCGCGTCGGGCCGGTATGGCAAGCTCAGTGCGTGGCGAACGCACCGGAGGACTGGGCGACCAGCGTCGTGCTGGCCGACGGCGAGACCGGCTACCTGCGTGCGATGACCCCCGAGGACGCGCCGGCCCTGCTGGCGTTCCACGAACGTCAGCCGCGCGAGAACCTCTACCGACGGTTCTTCTCACCCAAGCCGTCGCTCACACCGAGCGAGCTCGAGCACTTCACCGTGGTCGACTTCGTCGATCGGGTGGCGCTCGTGCTCGAGATCCACGGCGAGTTCGCGGCCTGGGCGAGCTACGAGCGTTGGCCCGGCCGCGACGACGCCGACGTCGCGTTCATGGTCGACGACGTGCACCGCGGCAAGGGCATCGCCACCTTGCTGCTCGAACACCTCGCCGCCATCGCCCACTCCAACGGCATCGGGCGGTTCACCGCCGACGTGCTGGCCGACAACCGGCCGATGCTCAGCGTGTTCTCGAAGGCCGGGTGGCCCGTGCAGCGCCACTTCGACAGCGGCGTGGTGGAACTCGAGTTCCCGCTCACCGACACCGAGCAGTTCGTCGACTCGGTCGAACAGCGCGAGCGTCGCGCCGACAGCCGGTCGGTCGCGCGGCTCCTGCTCGCCCGGTCGATCGCCGTGATCGGTGCGAGCGACGAACCAGGCTCGATCGGGCGAGAGGTGTGGGCCAACGTCGTCGGCGGCGGCGTGCAGCCGTGCTTCCCGGTCAATCCGCGACGGGCGACGGTCGGTGGCGTCACCGCGTACCCCACCGTGCTCGACATCGATCACGACGTCTGGCTCGCGGTCATCGCGACCCCGGCGACGGTGCTGGCCGAGGTGATCGACCAGTGCATCGAGAAGCGGGTGCGCGGCGCCGTCGTGCTCACCGCTGTCGACGGCACGGGCATCGACATGGCGGCCATCGTCGACCGGGCACGACGCAACGGCATGCGCATCATCGGACCGGCGAGCATGGGCATCGCGACGGGACGGGTCAAGGTCGAGGCCCCGGTCGATGCTCCCGTCGAGGCCCCGGTCGAGGCGACCGCCGATGCCGGTGTCGACGTCCCGGTGGGCGTGCAGGCGGCGCTCGTCCCGGTCGACCTGCCGGCGGGCGGCATCGCGATCTCGATGCAGTCGGGTTCGCTCGGCGCCTCGCTGCTGCAGCTCGCCGCGCAGATGTCGATGGGGCTGTCGTGGTTCGTGTCGCTCGGCGACAAGAGCGACGTGTCGGGCAACGACCTCCTCCAGTTCTGGGAGGACGACGAACGCACGAAGGTGATCGCGATCTACACGGAGAGCTTCGGCAACCCGCGCAAGTTCGCCCGTATCGCCCGACGGGTCTCGCGTCGACGGCCCATCGTCGCGGTCCGAACCGGAGCGGCCGCGCTCGGCACCGCGGCGGACGCGCTCTACCAACAGGCCGGTCTGATCGAGGTGCCCACCGTCCGGGCGATGCTCGACACCGCCCGCGTCCTCGCGTGCCAGCCCGTGCCGGCCGGCGGTCGAGTGGCGATCCTCACCAACTCGCGCAGCCCCGGCGTGCTCGCCGCTGCCGCGCTGCAGGTGGCCGGGCTCGAGGTCGTCACCGCACCGCTCCCGCTCGACTGGCGGTCCGACGTCGACGACTACGGCCCTGCGGTGGAGGCCGCGCTCGCCGACCCGGGCATCGATGCGCTCCTGGTGATCCACGCCCCGCCGATCGCCTCGGCTCGCGTGCCTGCCCGGGCCATCGACGCGGCGGCTCAGCGGACGACCAAGCCGGTCGTCGCGGTGATGCTCGGACGCAACGACGGGCCGATCTGCGACGGCTCACAGGTGCCGTCGTTCTCGTTTCCCGAACCGGCGGCGGTCGTCATCGGCCACATGGTCGCCTACCGGCGGTGGCTCGACACCGAGGCGGAGGCGACGGTGGCCGACCTAGCGGGCGTCGACAGCGAGGCGGCCGCGACGGTCCTCGCCCGAGCGGTGTCGGCGTCGACCGACGGCGATCGGGCCGCATCGATGGCCGACGTCGAGGCCGTGCTGCGCGCCTACGGCGTGCAGTCCCCGACGACCGAGCTCACCGAGGCCGCCGACGCCGAGGCGATCGTCGAGGTGGCCGAGCGCGTGGGCTACCCCGTCGGCCTGAAGGCGCTGCGCCGACGGGCGGGCCGCTCGGCCGAGGCGGGCGTGGCCCTCGACCTCCCTGACGCCGACGCCGTCCGCGACGCGGTCACCGTCATGCGGGCGAGCCTCGGCGACGATGCGAGCTGCGTCACCGTGCAGCAGATGGTGCCCCCCGGCATCGACGTCCGCATCCGATGCACGACCGACCCTCGGCTCGGCGCCGTGATCACCGTCGGGCTCGGCGGGATCATGGCCGATGCCATCGGCGACGAGGAGAGTCGGCTCGCGCCGGTCACCCGCGCCGCGGCGTCGAACCTGGTGAACTCGTCACGCGTGGGTGCCGCCCTCACCGCGGCGGGGATCGACGCGGAGCCACTGGTCGACACGATCACCCGCGTGTCCCACCTCGTGTTCGAACACGGGCCGATCGACGAGCTCGACATCAACCCGGCGATCATCGGTCCGTCAGGTTGCTGGGTGGTCGACGCGAAGGTCACGCTCGCCGCCTCCACCCAGCCAGAGGCTGCGATGCGGCGGCTCGTCTGATGCGCTCGGGTTCGTGACGGCGCCACCGAGCGACGATCCGCGGATCGTCCGACGCACGCAACTCGTCGACGTCCTCCGCGCCGTCCCGGCCGGTGTGCTGGTCCCGATCGAGAGCACGATCGTGCTCACCGTCGCCATCACGCGGTTCGATGCAGCCGGGTGGGTCAAGGGGCTGATCGCCGCAGCGGCGGGCGTCGGGCTGCTCGCATCGCCGTTCATCACGGCGGCCGCCCGTCGCTCGGGCCGTCCGGTGATGGTGGTCGCAGCGGCCATCAGCCTCACCGGCGCGCTCGGCTTCGCGCTCTCGGCCAGCGGCGCGCTGACACTGATGGTGATCGGCTCGATCATCGGCGTGGCGGCGATCAGCGCCCCCATCCCGTTGCTGACAGCGACGTACGAGCGCAACTTCCCCGTCGTCGACCGAGGGCGGCGTGTGGGGCGTGGCATGGCGGTGCGGGTCGCCGTCAGCGCCATGGCCGGCTTCGCCATGGGCGCCACGCTGAAGGCGCATCCCGACCGCTGGTGGGTGTTGCTCGTGGTGGCCGCGGTGGCACTCGCTGCCGTCGGCGTCTGCCAGGCGAACATGCCGTCCACGCCGTTGCCGGCCGTGGAGGGCCGCACGTCACCTCTCCCCCACTTCCATCTCCTGGGCGAGGATCGCCAACTGCGGCTCACGCTCATCGCGTGGATGCTGATGGGCTTCGGCAACCTGATGCTGTTGCCGCTGCGGGTGGAGTACCTCGCCCGGCCCATCTACGGCATCGACGCCGACGCGGCACAGATCACGATGCTCACCGTGACGGTCCCGTCGATCGTCCGCCTCGTGTGCATGCCGTTGTTCGGCAACCTGTTCGACCGGATGTCGTTCTTCGCGGCACGCATCATGGTGAACCTGTTGTTCGCCCTGTACGTCGCCGCGTTCTTCTCGGGATCGTCCGACCTCGGCCTGCTGATCGGCGCGGTCGCGTTCGGGGTCGGCAGCGCCGGCGGCGACCTGATGTGGACCCTGTGGGTCACCAAGTTCGCACCGCCCGGCCGCGTGGCCGACTACATGGGCCTGCACACGTTCTTCACGGGGATCCGCGCCGTCGCCGCCCCCCTGCTCGGGTTCCTCGTCATCGAGCGCTTCGACCTCGAGACGGTCGCGTGGATCGCCGCGGGGCTGATCGTCGTGTCGTCGATGGTGCTGCTGCCCGAGGCGCGTCTCGAGCGACGAGCCGCGATCGCCCGCACCGGCGACGGGGGCTAGCCGGCCTCGCCCACCAGCCGGCGCGCCCAGTCGATCGCGTGCTGCAGCGACTCGGTGAACGCGACGCCCTGCCACGCGATGTCGAACGCCGTCCCGTGGTCGACCGACGTGCGCACCACCGGCAGACCGATCGTGATGTTGACGCCGCTCTCGAACGCGAGCAGCTTCATCGGCGTGTGGCCCTGGTCGTGGTACATGCACACGATGGCGTCGAACCGCTTGCGGTGCACGGCCTGGTGGAACACGGTGTCGGCCGGATGCGGCCCGGTCGCATCGATGCCCTCGGCCCGGGCGGCGTCGATCGCGGGCACGATCCGCTCGGCGTCCTCCGTGCCGAACAGTCCGTGTTCGCCGGCGTGCGGGTTGAGACCGCACACGGCGATGCGCGGTGCGCTCAGGAACCGGGCGAGCGTGGCGTGAGTGAGTCGGACGACGTCGAGCACACGCTCGACGGTGACGCGCTCGATGGCCTCACGTAGCGACACGTGGGTGCTGACGTGGGTGACGGCGAGATCGCCGGCGGCGAGCATCATCGAGTAGCGCTCGACGCCGCAGGCGGCGGCGATGAGCTCGGTGTGGCCGACGAAGACGGGATCGGTGAGCTGCGTCGCCTCCTTGTTCATGGGCAGGGTGACGACGGCCGAGACGGTGCCGGCGAGCGCGTCGCGGGTGGCGGTCAGGACGTACTCGCGCGCGGCCGCGCCCGAGGCGGCGTCGAGCACACCGGGTCGGTGCTGGTCGGCCACGAGGCGGGCCAGGTCGACCACGCGCAGCAGGCCGTCGCGCGGTGGCGGCAGCTCGTCGCCGGGCGCCACCGCGACCAGGTCGCGCTCGGGGTCGAGGGCCAGGCCGAGCAGCGAGATGCCGTGCCGGAGGATCGCGACGTCGCCGTAGACGACCGCATCGCCCAACCCGCTGGCGACGTGGTGCCGCAGCACGATCTCGGGCCCGACGCCCGAGGCGTCGCCCATCGTGATCGCGAGCGGGGCCGTCATGTGGATCCGAGGGCGTCGTGGAGCACGTCGACCAACGTATCGGGCGCGCCGAATCCCCCGGGTTTGGTGACGAGGCGCAGCGCGCGCCGTCCCGGCAGGTCGATGCGGCCGACGGCGATGCCGACGCCCAGGCTGCCCTCGACGGTGACGATCGCGTCGCCGATGACCGCTGCTGCGGTGTCGCCGCCCACGACGATCAGCGTTTCGATCGACGCGTCTGCCGACAGGTGTCGGTGGACGTCGTCGGCCAGGCGCGACAGCACGCCGTCGGCATCGTCGATCCTCGCGTCGGCTGGAGGCCGCACGACGGTGACACCGAGTGCAGCGAGGCCGGTCAGCTGTGCGAGAGCGGTCGGGTGCCGGCTCGCCGACACGACGAGCACGCGCGGCCGGAGCGGTGCCGGAACGGGCCGCTCCTGAGCGGGGGCGACCAGCGAGGTGATCGCTGCGGCCGGGCCGACGAGGACGACGTCGGGATGGTCGGCGGCGAACGCCGCGAGCACGTGGAGATCGGCATCGGAGGCGGCGTCAGCGACGACGATCCGCACGCCTTCGGCGAGGGCGGCGCGAACCGCCCCGAGGTCGTGGGCCGACACGGCACCGGGCAGGCGGTCGGTGGGGCGTGACGTCGTCACCGGCGACCGCGGGTCGTCGGCGAACGCCGTCTCGTGGACGGGCACCCCGTCGACGTGCACCACCCCGCCCACGCAGGTCCGGCCGGCGGCAGGGAACGCCGGCACCAGCAGCACCGTCCGTCCGGCGTGGGCGATCGCCTCGACCTCGGCGGGCCAGTTGCCGCGCAGGGTGGAGTCGATCTTGTGGGCGCGCAGGTCGGGGGTGGCCTCGACGACCGAGCGCAACCGCGATGCGGCCTCGTCGGGTGGCAGGTGACGACTGCGCAGGTCGAGCACGATCAGCGCGCCGGGGATCCCGGAACCTGCGGGCAGGTCGGCACCGTGGGGCACCACCAGGCACGAACAACCCTCGGTGGC
This sequence comes from Actinomycetota bacterium, assembly GCA_026393475.1. Classification (GTDB taxonomy): domain Bacteria; phylum Actinomycetota; class Acidimicrobiia; order Acidimicrobiales; family Ilumatobacteraceae; genus VFMC01. The sequence goes on along the minus strand of JAPLAA010000007.1, from coordinate 90,141 downwards.
ACACGCCGCCGCGGTCTCGAGCGCGCCCGTGGTGTCGTCGGCCGTCACGATCGTCGGCCTGGTCGCCTGCATGTGGGCGAACGTACCCGCGCCTCGCTACCGTCACCGCCATGTCCGTCCCCCCGGCCTCCCAGGTCTCCCCGGCGTCCCCGTCGACCGGCTCGCGTCGCGTGCGCATCGGGATCCAGCTGCCGGAGGTCGAGCGCGTGGTCCGTTGGCCCGAGTACCTCGCGATGGCCCAGGCCGCCGAGGAGGTCGGGTTCGACTCGATCTGGGTGGGCGACCACCTGCTGTACCGGGGCGACGGCCGCCACGAGCGAGCCCCGTGGGAGGCGTTCACCCTGTTGTCGTCGCTGGCGACGGTGACCGAACGCGTGCAGCTCGGCCCCCTCGTCGCGTGCGCCGGCTTCCATCCGCCGACACTGATCGCGAAGATGGCCGCGACCGTCGACGAGATCAGCAGCGGACGCTTCGTGCTCGGCCTCGGCGCCGGCTGGAACCGCACCGAGTTCGACGCCTTCGGCATCCCCTTCGATCATCGTGTCGCCCGGTTCGAGGAGTCGTGGACCATCATCCGCGAGCTCGTCGGCGGCGGGCGGAGCACGTTCACCGGCACCTACTGGCGCAGCGACGACGCGGTGCTGCTGCCGGAGCGGACCGTCGACGGATCGATCCCGTTGATGGTCGGCAGCAACGGCGAGCGCGTGCTCGAGATCACGCTGCCGCACGCCCACAGCTGGAACACCTGGTTCACGGAGTTCGGCAACACGCCCGACGGCTTCGCCGAGCGGTCGGCGCGCGTCACCGCGATCGCGACGCGCGTGGGGCGCGACCCGGCGACGATCGATCGGAGCGCGTGCGTGCTGGTACGGCTGGGCGACGGTGGCGAACGTCCGCACGACCCGGCAGCGCCGGCGATCGGCGGCACGGCGCAGCAGGTGGCCGATCGGTTGCGCGACCTCGCCGATGCGGGCGCCGACGAGTTGATCCTGGTGGCCGACCCGATCACCGAGGCCAGCATCCGCACCCTCGGCGAGGCCGTCGCACTGGTGTGAGCGGCCCGGTGTGAGCGGCCTCAGCTCCTCGGTCAGGTGGCGTCGTGGGTGCGCTTCGGCAGCACGAGGGCGCCGGTGAGCGACAACGACGCGGCGACCAGATACGACACGAGGTAGCCGTCGGTCGCGTCGTGGAGCGCGCCGAGCAGATAGGGGCCCGCTGCGGTGCCGAGGAACACGACGAGTTGCGAGCGGCTGAAGATGCGCGCGTAGTCGGCGGGCCCGAACTCGTGGGCGATCAGCAACGGGTGCAGCATCAGCAGGTTGCCCACCGTCGCACCGAAGAGCACGATGCCACCGAACAGCGGCGCCGACGCGGTCGACACCGCGATCACCACGAGCGACGTTGCCTGCAGCGCTGCCATCACTGCGGTGAAACGGGCCATCGGCACGCGAGCCGCGAGCTGTCCGCCGGCCAGGCGTGCGACCACGCTGGTGCCGGCGAGCACGGTGGTCGCGATGGTGGCGAGCGACGCCGTCGATCGTTCCTCCACCAGCTTCACGAGCTGCTGGATGCCACCCACCTGGGCGGCGAGGATGAACGTGTAGGCGACGGTCACCAGCAGGAAGAACCGTGTGCGGAGCGCGTCGGCGTACGGCACGCTCGCGGTGACCGGGGCCGGGCCCGCCGAGCTGCGAGCGCCGTCGGGCTGCCACCCGGCAGCGGCCGGATCGCCACGGAGGAACAGCACCGTCGCGGGCACGATGCCCACGAGCCACAGCAGCGCGAGCCACACCGCGGCATCCGCGACGCCGCGCCGGTCGAGCAACCACTTGACGATCGGCGTGATCACCATCCCCCCGACCGACAGGCCGGTGCTCGCCGCGGCGAGCGCCACCGATCGCTTGGCGTGGAACCAGCGGGTGACCACGGTGGTGGCGGGCACGAGGCCGGCGAAGGTGTGGCCCACCGAGAGCAGTCCGTACACCGCGTAGACGTGCCACACCTGCGTGACCCGTCCGAGCAGCACCAGTGCGACCGCGCCGGTCACCGCACCGAACAGCACCACCAGACGGACGTCGCGAGTGGCCATCGCCCGCGCGGCGACGAGCCCGGCGATGCCGCTGACGAAGAAGAACAGGGTGCCGGCCGCCGAGATCGAGCCGACGCTCCAGCCCTGTTCACGCGACAGGACCGTGAGGTACACGGCGAGGCCGTAGAAGCCGAGCCCTGCCGTGGTCGCGAGGCACACGAAGCTCGCGCCGACGACGCGCCAGCCGGGGAAGGAGCCCCCGGCGTGTTCGTCATCGGTCGGCATCACGTCGGACATCGATCACCAGGAGATCAGGTCGGCGACGCGCCCGGCGAGTCGCGCTCAGGCCCGTCCGGCTCGGTGGGCCGCCCAGGACCCGCCCTCGATCGGTGCCAGCGTCAGCCCGCCGCCGTAGGCGTAGGCCCACGCGGACCGGCCTTCGTGGGTGACGATCTCGACGCGGCGATAGTCGCCCGCCACGGCGCCTTCGACGTCGTCGAGCGTCGCGAGGGCCTCGTCGACGAGCTCGGCGAGCAACGTGAACACCCGCCCGTGGATGACCGAAGCCGGGATGCCGGCGCCGAACACCGCCGCCGGGTAGCCCTCGCCGGTGTCGAAGAGGCGACCGTCGGCCCGGTCGACGAGACCCTCGTCGGTGACGAACCGCTGGAGGAAGTGCCAGCGCACATCGCCGGGCAGCAGCGTGCCGTACGCGAACAGGGTGCCGAGCGCGCTCACGGGCGAGGCGTCACGCGGGATCGGTGAGGGCCGGGTGGATCGTGAGCGGCGGACGGTCGAAGCGCACGGGACGCCGCGACGGTCGGATGGGGTCGTCGGGGTTGTCCCAGACCGGGTCGAGGTGACCCGGGTAGCGACAGTGGAGGTACGCGGCGAGCACGTATCGGGTCTCGACGAGCAGGACGTTGCCCTGTTCGATGTCGAGTCGCACGTACTCGGCCATCATCCCGAGCACGATGCGGGTGATGGTGGCGGCGACCAGGTCGCGCTCGGCCGGCGGGATGCCCGGCACGCGCGCCTCGACGACCGCTGCGGCCAACTGCTCGAAGTAGGTGCACATCGAGCGCCCGTGATCGACGGGGTCGGTGGGCCCGCGCATCAGCACGGCCAACGACCCGGGGTGCTCGCGGAAGAACGCGCCGATCAGCGGCACCGCCCGGTTGAGCAGGTCGGGCGTGGGCACGTCGGGTTCGTGGACGATGACCTTGCCGAGGAAGTCGCGCAACCGCTGCTCGGAACGCTTCATCACCGCGTTGGTGACGGCGTCCTTGTCGGGGAACCAGTAGTAGAGCCTGCCGACGGACACCTTGGCCGACGCTGCGACGTCGACCGTGGAGGTCTCGGCCACGCCCCGTTCGTGGAACAGCTGCTCCGCCGCATCGAGGATCATGTCGAGCGACTTGGCGGAGCGCGCCTGCCGGGGCGAGGTTCGCGTCGGCAAGTTCGGCATCGGGGAGCACCTTAGTCGAACGACCTAGCCGGCTCGACCCCCAGTTCAGGCCACTGAACCGGCGGCCCGATCCAGACGATCTCCGCGTGGGCGTTCGGGCGACCGCGCCCCGTTCACGGCCGGCGGTCGAGGGCTCGATCGGGCCCGCACGAGCGCCGTCAAGCGCCGTTCAAGCCGTCTCGCCACCGGCGAGGGGGCAACCACACAGAGTGAAACGTTGCCACGGAACGTGAGATGCGTGCTATGGTGTCCCAGATCGGGCGGCGGAACCCCCGAGACCATGTCGATCACATCAGCGACCGACGGGGACGACAACTCGAGATCGAGAAACGGCGGGGCGACAGATGAACATCGATCAACTGCAGGGTGGGCGGATCGTGCAGGGCGACCGGGTCGACGCGACCCAGAACCGCGAGAAGGTGCGCCAGAAGCGGCTGTGGGGGCTGCTCACCGTCCTGGCCGTGCCCTTCGCCTGGTTCTGGTACCGGCAGGCCACCGACAACCCGATCGAGTTCGGCATCCCCGGATGGATCACCAACGATCCGACGACCACGGTCATGCTCGGCCTGATGCTGGTGCTCGCCTGCTTGATCCTCATCCCGTTCCTGGGCGCCGGCCACTCGCCGCACACGCTGCTGCGTCCGAGCGACTCCAACGTCCGCCTCGACGACGTCGTGGGCGCCGAGGCGACCCGTCGTGAAGCGATCGACACGCTCAACCTGTTCCTCGCCCACGAGACCTTCGCCGCCGAGATGGGCGGCTCGCCCCGACGCGGCGTGCTGTTCGAAGGCCCTCCCGGCACCGGCAAGACCTACCTCGCCAAGGCGCTCGCCGCCGAGGCCGGCGTGCCGTTCCTGTTCGTCTCGGCCAGCGCCTTCCAGTCGATGTACTACGGCCAGACCAACCGCAAGATCCGCACCTACTTCAAGGCGCTCCGCAAGGCGGCCCGTGCCGAGGGCGGCGCGATCGGGTTCATCGAGGAGTTCGACGCCATCGGCGGCGCCCGCAGCGGCATGAACTCCGGGTCGATGCGTGAAGGCATCGTCGGTGTCGTGAACGAACTGCTCGTGCAGATGCAGAGCTTCGACATGCCGACGGCCAAGGACCGGTTCAAGAGCAAGTTCATCGACGGCATCAACGTGTTCCTGCCGACCGACAAGGCGCTCCCCCGTCCGAAGCCGACGCCGGCCAACATCCTCATCGTCGCGGCCACGAACCGGGCCGCCGACCTCGACCCGGCGCTGCTGCGTCCCGGCCGCTTCGACCGGGTCATCCACTTCGACCTGCCGCCCCGCGCCGACCGCGTCGAGATCGCCACGTACTACCTCGGCAAGAAGGCCCACGCCGAGGACGTCAACGCCTTCTCGGTGGCCGACATGACGCCCGGCTACAGCCCGGTCAAGATCGAGCGCCTGCTCGACGAGGGCCTGATCGTCGCCCTGCGCCACGGCCGCACCCGCATGAACATGCGCGACATCGTCGAGGCACAGCTCACCACCGACATCGGTCTCTCGCACCCCGTCGGCTACAACCCCGACGAGCGTCGCCGGGTCGCGATCCACGAGGCGGGCCATGCGCTGTCGGCCGTGCTCGTCGGCCGCGACGTCCGCATCGCCTCGATCCTGCGCCGTGCCGGCGCCCTCGGCCTCGTCGCCCACGTCGACGCCGAGGAGCGTCACCTCAAGACCCCGAGCGAAGCAGCCGACCTGATCACCGTCGCCCTCGCCGGCCGGGCCGCCGAGATCCAGGAGTTCGGTGAGGCCTCCAGCGGCATCGCCGGCGACCTCGCAGCGGCCACCACGCTGGCATCGCAGATGGTGGGCCAGATGGGTGCCATCGACACCCTCATCAGCCTCGAGGCGGCCGCCTCTCCGATGGGCGGCAACCTCGTGTCGAGAGTCCTCGCCGACCAGCCGTCGCGCGAAAAGGTGGAGGGCATCCTCGAGAGCGCCGCCGACCGCGTCGCCTGCATGCTCCTCGAGCACCGCTCGGCCCTGATCGCCATCGCCGATGCGCTCTGCACCCACGACGAGCTCACCGGGGAAGAGATCGGCCGCATCGTCACCGCCGAACTGACCAGCTGATCCCTGGCTGATCCCTGGCTGATCCCTGGCTGATCCCAGGTTGATGCCAGGTTGGGCCTCCGCCACCCCGCACACCTAGCGTGCGCCGGATGAAGGCACTGCTGTTCGTCACCGTCCTGTTCGCCGCCGCCTGTTCGGGTGGCAGCGACCAGGACGGTGCCGCGTCCACGGTCGAGTCGACCGCGGCGATCTCGACCTCCGAGTCGACATCCGACACGACGCCCGAGACGGCCCCGGCCACGACCGTGCCCGACACGGTGCCGGCGACGGTGCCCGACACCACCGCTGCACCCCGGCCCCCAGCGACCGTGGACGACCTGCTCGCCCTCGGCCGACCGATCGTGCTGGCCCACGCCGCCGGCGAGGACGAGTTCCCGCACTCCACCCCGTACGGATACGCCCAGAGCGTCGCCGCCGGCGTCGACATGCTCGACCTCGACGTGCAGCTCACCGGCGACGGCGTACTGATCGTGCAGCACGACGGCGATGTCGACCGCACCACCGAGGGCACCGGTGACGTGGCGTCGATGACCTACGAGCAGGTCGCCGCGCTCGACAACGCCTACTGGTTCACCGCTGAGTGCGTGTGCCGCGACCAGCCCGACTCGGCGTACCTGTACCGGGGCATCCGCACGGGCGCGGTTGCACCGCCTGCCGGCGCGACGGCCGACGACTTCGCGATCCCACGCTTTCGCGACATCGTCGAACGGTGGCCCGACATGCCGCTGAACATCGAGATCAAGGGCGAGGGTGCCGCCGCGGTCGAGGCCGCCCGCCTGCTCGCCGCGGAACTCACCGAGCTCGACCGACTCGACGCCGCCGTGGTCACGTCGTTCGACGACACCGTCGTCACCGCCTTCGGCGAGTTCGCCCCGACGGTCGAGCTCACCCCGGGCCTCGCCCTGTCGACCGCCTGGGTGCTCGACGGCACGCCGCTGCCCGACGGCATGCGCATCCTCCAACTCCCGCCGGAGTACGAAGGCCTCGAGGTGCTCACCCCCGAGGTGGTCAGCGCCTCGCACGACGCCGGCTACGTGATCTGGGTGTGGCCGAACGACCGGGTGTGGGAGAACGCCGCCGGCTACGAGCAGCTGCTCGACATGGGCATGGACGGCCTCAACATCAACTTCCCCGGACTCGGCGTCGCGGCGGTCCAGGACTGGATCGCCGGCAGCTGAACACCCGGCGGCGCTCGTTCTACGATGGCCGTCGTGGACCTCGTGCGCTCCGAACTCGCCGACAACCCGACGATCGACATCACGACGACCGGCCGTTCCTCGGGTCTCCCCCGCCGGCTCGAGATCTGGATGCTCGACGTCGAGGGTCGCTGCTTCATCACCGGCACCACCGGCACGCGCGACTGGGTGGCCAACCTCCGCGCCGATCCTCGACTCGTCGTCCACCTGAAGCGCCGTGCGAACGCCGACGTGTCCGCCCGGGCGGTGTTCGTCGACGATCCGGCCACTCGGCGCACGGTGCTCGAGCACCCGAGCGCGTCGTGGTACCGCGACCAGCAACCGCTCGACGTGCTCGTCGAGACCGCCCCCATGGTCGAGATCCTCTTCGACACCTGATCGGGGACGACACGTGCTGCAGCTTCGCGACCGCCGGGTGATCGCCCTCGTGGGGGTGATGGCTGCTTCGTTGTTCGTGTTCGTCGCGATGGTGTCGTTCGGTGTGAACACCTCGTGCACGAACGCCTGGTCGTGCACCTCGAACAGTTGCTCACCGTGCCGGATCGTCGGGGCCGCGACCGTCGGCGGACTCGCGATCGGCGCGCTGCTGAGCGTCGGCGTGCTCCTCAGCCCGTGGCCGAGACGCGGCCGCGTGCCGATCTACACCGTGGCCATGATCGTGCTCGCGGTGCTCGTCCTCGTCGTCGCCCAGACCTGGGACGCCCCGACCAACTGACTGGTGTCAGCACGAACCCTTCGGGGTCAGGAGCCACCAACACCACGTCACCGTCCACACCAGCCCGACAATGACGGCCGCGACGGGTACGCGCCGCCTCAGCGCGACCGCGATCGTCACCAATGCTGCGATGACGAGTACGGCGATCCCCCAGCCGAGCGGCGTGTTCGGCGACTCGTGGAAGGCATCGCATCGATCGAGGTAGGCGTCGAACGGGACGGCGAGACCGACGTACACCGCCGAACAGGCCACGCCGACGGCGACCAGCCACACGGACCGAGGCCTGCGCTGCATCTCGCCGACCAGGCGGGGCCTCAGGCCTTCGGATCCGACCGGCATGAGAGGAACTGTACGGCCCGCCGCTCTGACGGAACCGTCGGCCAGCGGTTACCGGCGCCGGCGCGATCAGGACGCGGGGACGGTGGGCAGCTGCAGGCCGAACAGCCAGCGGTGGGGGCGGAACTCGAGCAGGGCGAGTCGGCCGAGGTCGTGGTCGATCTCGACGGTGATGTCCCAGTCGTACTTCGTTCTGAACGCCTCGATCACCGTCATGGGTTGGCCGGTCTCATGGAGCGCTTCGTGGATGATCACGGTGCCCTCAGCCACCACCGGTGCGTCTCCCGATTCGAGACTCACTGAGGCCGACGGGTTGGCACGGAGGTTGCGAACTCGAACGGAGTCGAGGCCGGTGCACATCCACAGACGATCGTCGACGACCACGAACCACACCGGCGCCAGGTGTGGGCGGCCGTCCGGCCGGCTCGTGGCAAGCCAGACATTCCGAGCCTCGGTCAAACGGGCATCGATCACGTGCCCGATCGTACCGACGTGTCACGTCGCTGTCGGCCGGGTCTTCGTGTGACACCCCGTTGGCACGATCGTGGTGTCGGTCCGTTCGGTGTGGCCGGGCTTCTGTGTCACACCCGTCTTCTAGGATCGTCTTCAGTCGTTCCGTGTTCCCCCGGGACGTGATCGGGACCCTTCGGGTTCCCTCGTATCACCGTTGAACCGCACCCTTTCTTGGGTGTCGGGGGAAGGAGCATGTGCATGTCCACGGTCGTCGACGATCCCATCGTGGATCCACCCGAGATCTCCGATGAGGAGATCCTCACCCGCTGCCGCGAGATCGAAGCGCGCCGACGGGCAGATCTCGCGGAGCACATCACGTTGCTGCGCGAGTTGGAGAAGCGGAAGCTGTACTACGCGGACGGTCACCGCGATCTCGCCGGCTACGGGCGTGCCGAGTTCCGGTGGGCCGACCGAGACGCGAAAGCACACCGCGATCTCGAACGGCTCTGCCGCAACTGCCCGCAAGTGCTCGACGCACTCACGATCGGACGCGTCGGGTCGGCGCAGGCGTTCCTGCTCGCCCGCCTCGCGCGGGCGCCTCGTGTCGGGATGTATGTCGCCGAGCAGATCGACGACTTCCTCGACCACGCGGCGAAGCTGTCGTTCCTCGCGTTCGAGCAGTACGTCATCGCCTGGAAGTGCTTGATGGACCAGGACGGCCCGGATCCCGACCGCGCGCACCGCAACCGCAAGGCGTCACTCGGCCAGACGGGGTTGACCGGCAAGTTCGACGTCGAGGGTCCCGCGTCGGATCATGTGCGGTTGAAGGCGATGCTCGCTCACTTCGAGGAGATCGAGTTCCACCGCGACTGGGACGCCGCGAAGGCCATCCACGGCGACGACGTCAGCGCCGACAAGCTGCTGCGCACCGCCACACAACGCCGCTACGACGCCTTCCAGGAACTGCTCCGTCACGTGACGTTGCCGAAGATGGTCGACCCCGACCTGCAGGACGGCGACACGACGGATACGGTCGATGAGAGCCCTGAGCCGGATGGGCCGGTGACCACGGTGTTGAACATCGTGATCGACGCCGAGTCCGCGGTGCACGGCCTCGAGCAGCTCCTCGGCATCTCATCGATGGCACCGGTCAGGTCGCCGTTCGGGCCGGATCGGGCGTTCTGCCAGACCTTCGACGGCGACCCCATCGCCTTGCGCGATGCAGTCCTCGCCGGGCTCGCCGGCAAGATCCGCATCGTCCTCCGCGGCAAGGACGGGCTGCCGACCGCCATGTCGTCCGCGCAACGACTGTTCACCGGCGCGATCCGCGACGCCGTCCTCATGACCGCCACGCACTGCACCGGCGACGGGTGCATCGTCCCCGCCACCAAATGCCAAACAGATCACCTGATCCCTGCCTCGCAAGGCGGTGAGACCTGCGTCTGCAACGGCGCACTCGCCTGCGGGCACCACAACCGGTGGCGCTACCTCGCGAAGGTCAAGGTCCGACGACTGGCCGACGGGATCATCGCCACGTTCCGGCCCGACGGCAGCCGTATCGCTCCACCCCTCTGACCCGACCGTGAACCGAACTGAATTCGAACGAGGCCCGGCAGGGCCCATACGAACACGCCTCCGCTCACAAGCAGCGGCCGGCGACCTCGAGGAACATCGCACCGTCGCCGTCGTCGAAGTCGCGCACGTTCGCCAGTCCGGTCGACACCCGCTCGATGAAGCCCCACTCCCACACCGCTTCGGCATCCACGTCGCAGCGAGCGGCGAGCCAGTCGGCACGAGCGCGCACCAGTCGAGCGGTGTCGCCGTCCATCAGCGGTTCGTTGTACTCGCGCATCGGGACCGCCAGATCGTGCGCCGGTTCGGAGCGCAGTCCCTCCACGTCGACGAACTTGAACGCGCCGTAGCCGGCGGCGAGGGTGTTCCAGCCGTGCGCGTCACCGTGCACGAGCACCGCGCGTTCCGACGAGTACGCGTTCGCGCGCCGATCGCACAGCTCGACCGCTCGTTCGATCACGCGTCGATCGCACGGCCGGCCGAGTTCGTCCCACGTGGTCGCGATGTACCGGGCGAGCCACTGCGCCTGCTCCGCGCCGGTACGGAGGCCGGCCTCCTCCCCCACCGGCCGCCAGAAGGTGGGCAGCGTGTCGGCGATCGCCTCGAGGGTCTGCTGCACGGTGAACCCGAGGTCGGCGAGGTTGGGCCCGAGCCGTTCGAGGAGCATCGCCGAAGGGTCGTCGGCGTGGGCGATCAGTTCGACGCACCCGCGACCTGCCGCCAGTCGGTGTGCGCGCACGCTGCGGGCGAACGACTCCTGCTCGTCCAGGTCGAGCGGCATCGCCACCTTCAGCACGCACTCCCGACCGCTCGCATCGGTGGCGGCGACGACGCAGCCGGCGGTCCCACCGGCGAACGCATCGCCGAGCGCGAGTCCCCAACGGTCGGCGAGATCGTCGAGGACGGCTGGCAGGGCGCCGAGCCACGCAACTCCGGCGGCACCGTTGTGCATCGCCCGCTGACGCACGAGCGGCGGGATCTCGATCGGGGTCATCCCAGCCGGGCCGTGGGCGCGTGGGCCGTGACGAACGCCTGCGGGGTCGACTCGTGATCGCCGACCACGGCCCGCGCCACCGGTGCGTCCACCTCGAACCCGACGGCTTCGAGACGTCGCACGACATCGGACGGATCGTGGCGGTGGCTGGTGAGCGACACCGTTCGCCCCAGTACCTCGGTGCGGTGCACCGCCTCACCGAGGCCCGACTGGAACGCGAGCAGGAGGGGTGCACCGGCAGCGAGTACCCGGGCGAGTTCGACCATCACCTCGTCGAGCGCATCGGGCGGGGTGTGGATGATCGAGTACCAGCACACCGCGCCGGCGAGCGAACCGTCGGCCACGGGCAGCCGGGTGAGCGAACCCTCCTCGAAACGCAGACCAGGATGGGCGGCGCGAGCGAGGTCGAGCATCGCCGTCGAGACGTCGAAGCCGACGACGTCGAGTCCACGGGCCGCCAGGAACGCAGCGGCGCGGCCCGGGCCACAACCGATGTCGGCGACCGGTCCCGTCAACGGTTCGGACGCGGCGGCGAGACCTTCGGCGAACGACTCGAGCAGGGTCCGGTCGAGGTCGGCCTCGATCGACGAGTTGATCTCGGTCCCGATGAACTGCACGTACAGATCGGCGGTCCCGTCGTAGGCATCGCGGGCGGTGACCACGTGAGCGGGCTCGATCATCGGCCCAACGGTACGTGCGTGATGGCGCTCACCACGGCCGGATTTCGAGCGACCCGAGCGGGCACCCGGTCAGCGGAACAGGTCGCGGCTCTGGTCGCGCAGCACGGGCGCGATGACCGCGGTGTCGTCGAGTTCGAACTCGAAGCCGCGCACCACGCCGACGGGCACCCGCGAGGTGTTGCCCTTCACGAGTTCGGCCGCACCGGTGAGCTCGTCGGCGGTGCAGATCGCCTGCACCTTGAACTCGTGACCGTGCGGGTCGACCTGGCCGATGTAGCTGAGGATCGGCTGGATGCCGGCAACACCGATCGCGATGTCGGTCTGCCCCTCGCGCCAGGCCCGGCCGAACGTGTCGCTGATGATGACGGCGGCGTCGATGCCGGCGGCCTGGAGACCGACGCGGATGCGTCGGGCCGAGGCATCGGGATCGAGCGGCAGCAACACGACACGTCCGTGTGCACCGCTGCTCGACTGGTCGAGACCGCTGTTCGCACAGACGAACCCGTGGTGGGTCTCGGTGATCAGGATCGGCCCCACCTGGCGAACCACACGCTTCGACTCGCGCAACACCAGCTCGGTGACCGCGGGATCCTTGTCCCACGGCAGCGACCAGTCGATCGCGAACTGCGACGGCTGCACGTCGGCGAGCTCGACCGTTCGCCCCTCGGCCTTCGACACGATCTTCGATGTGACGACGACGACGTCACCGTCGGCCAACGGGGTGCACGCGTCGGCCGCAGCGGTCGCGATCATCGCCGCGAGGTCGCTCCCGGGGACGATCTCGGGCAGGCCGGGAACACCGAAGATCTGCAATGCCATGTCGTGATCCGATCAGGCCGGGAGGCCGGCGAGGAAATCGAGGATGGCCGCGTTCACCGGGTCGGGGTTCGTGAGGTTCGCCGCGTGGGCGCCGCTGACCTTCACGACGCCGCCGCAGCCGGGCAGACCCGCGGCCATCTCCTCGGCGTGCTCCATCGTGATCGCCGTGTCCTCGGTGCCGTGGATCACGAGTGCCGGGCACGTGATCTCACCGAGGCGCGGGCTCACGTCGTCGCGGGTGAGCAGGCAGCGGGCCGGCTCGGCCATCGACTCCTTCGGGCGAGCCTGCCACTTCGCGATCCACTTCGGGTCCTCCACGGGGTCGTCGATGATGATCGTCGCGACCGCCTGGGCGAGCTCGTCGACCGGGCCCACCGCCAGCCACATGTCGACCATGCCCTGGTTCGCAGCGAGCTTCTCCGGCGCGTCGAGCGCGGCACCGGAATCGAGGAGGATGAGCGCCCGCACCCGATCGGGGGCGGTGAGCGCCACTCGCAACGACAGGTACCCGCCCTGGCTCATCCCGCCGACGACGGCGCGGTCGATGCCGAGGTGGTCGAGCAACCCGAGGCAGTCGGCCGCCGAATCCCAGTACGAGAAGGGCGCGCCGTCGGTGACGGTCCGGCCGAAACCACGCTCGTCCCAGGTGATCACGCGGTACTGGTCGCGCAGCGCCGCCACCTGGTGTTCGAACATGGTGAGGTCCATGAGGAATCCATGACCGAGGATGACCGGAGGGCCATCGCCACCGGTGTCCTCGTAGTGGATCTGTTGGCCGTTGATCGCTGCGTGCGGCATGCGGCTGAACGTAGCAGCGCCCGAGCGAGCACAATGTCGGGCATGGCCGGCACAGCAGACTCCCCCGAGCGCGTCAGCGACATCTTCGACCCCACCGCCTGGCGCGAGGTGCCCGGATTCGCGTTCGACGACATCACCTATCACCGGGCGCTGGCGCACGGCACGGTGCGCATCGCGTTCAACCGGCCCGAGGTGCGCAACGCGTTCCGACCGAAGACCGTCGACCAGCTCTACACCGCGCTCGACCACGCCCGGATGAGCACCGATGTCGGCTGTGTGCTGCTCACCGGCAACGGACCGTCCCCGAAGGACGGCGGCTGGGCGTTCTGCAGCGGTGGCGACCAGCGCATCCGCGGCAAGGACGGCTACAAGTACGCAGAGGGCGACACCGCCGACACCATCCAGGCAGGGCGGGCCGGGCGGCTGCACATCCTCGAGGTGCAGCGCCTCATCCGGTTCATGCCGAAGATCGTGATCTGTGTGGTGCCGGGCTGGGCGGCAGGTGGCGGGCACAGCCTGCACGTCGTCGCCGACCTCACCATCGCGAGCGAGGAACACGCCCGCTTCAAGCAGACCGACGCCGACGTCGCCAGCTTCGACGGTGGGTTCGGCAGCGCCTACCTCGCCCGTCAGACCGGCCAGAAGTTCGCCCGCGAGATCTTCTTCCTCGGCCGCGAATACACCGCTGCGCAAGCCCGCGAGATGGGCATGGTGAACGCGGTGGTTCCGCACGCCGAACTCGAGGCGACGGCGCTGCAGTGGGGCAAGGAGATCAACGGCAAGAGCCCCACCGCGCAGCGCATGCTGAAGTACTCGTTCAACCTGATCGACGACGGACTCGTGGGCCAGCAGGTGTTCGCCGGCGAGGCCACCCGCCTCGCCTACATGACCGACGAGGCGCAGGAGGGACGGATGTCGTTCCTCGAGAAGCGCGACCCCGATTGGAGCGAGTTCCCCTGGCTGTTCTGATACCGTGCTGATCCAAGTCGACGATCCCGACGACGAGCGGCTCGCGGTCTTCCGGCTGAACGAACGGCAGCTGTCGAACCGACCACAGCGTCGCAACGACGATGGCGAGGGCCTGTTCATGGCCGAGGGCGATCTCGTGGTGGAGCGCGCGCTGGAGGCGGGCTGCGAACCGGTCGTCGCGCTCGTCGACGAGTTGCGCCCACCGCCGGTCACCGAGCACCTGCTGACGCTCATCCCCGTGTACGCCGGCGGCGAGCGGGTGCGAGCGCTCGTCACCAAGCTCGGTGTTCCCAATTCGATCGTCGCCATCTTCCAGCGGCCACCGCGCACCACGGTCGACGTGCTCGCGGCCACGGCGCACCGGCTGGTGCTCGTCGAAGCGGTCGACAACCCGGCGAACATCGGCGCGATCATCCGCAACGCCACCGGCCTCGGTTGGGACGGCATGATCGTCGACGCCACGAGTGCTGATCCCTTGGCGCGGCGCTCGCTGCGCGTGTCGATGGGCCACGCGGTCGTGTTCCCCCATGCGCGCACCACCGACGTGGCCGCCACGGTGGCCCGGCTCGTCGCCACCGGCTTCTCGGTTGCCGCGCTCACGCCCGATGCGGACGCCACCGACATCGACGACATCACGCCGCCCGATCGGCTCGTGGTGTGTATGGGCGCCGAGCGGGTGGGCCTGAGCGACGGTGTCCTCGCGGCCGCGTCCCTGCGCGTCCGGATCCCGATGCACCACGGCGTCGACTCGTTGAACGTTGCCGCCGCGACGGCGATCGTCTGTTACGCCCTCCGCCGACGCTGACGACTACGGTCGCGGCCCATGAGCTACGGCGTGGTCTGCATTGCACGGGTCGGCGGTTCGGTGGGAGCCGAAGTCGCCACGAAGGTCGCCGAGGCACTCGGCTTCCGGCTGGTCGACGAGGAGATCGTCCAGCGCGCCGCAGAGTCGCAGGGCATCGCCGTCGAAGAACTGGCCGAGGTCGAAAAGCGCAAGGGCGTCCTCAACCGACTGCTCGAGAGCCTGGCGCTGGGTGGCGCTGCCGACGGGTTCATGTCGGGGATGCCCACGGTGATGCCGCCGCCGTCGGTCGTCGACCCGAAGGGCCTCCGTGCGCTCATCCAGACGTCGATCCACGAGACCGCCGACGACGGCAGCGCCGTCATCTCGTCGCACGCTGCGTCGTTCGCGCTCGCCGGCCGCACCGACGTGCTGCGCGTCCTGGTGACGGCGTCGCACGACGTGCGTGTCTCACGGTTGCTGGCCGCTGCCGACGGCGATGCGAAGAAGGCGGCGAAGGCCGTGGCCGACGACGACGCCGGCCGCGCCGACTACCTCAAGAGGTTCTACGGGGTCGATCGCGAGCTGTCGACGCACTACGACCTGGTGATCAACAGCGATCACCTGTCGGCGGGACTGATCAGCCAGCTGGTGGTGCAGGCCGCACAGAGCTGATCGGCAGCCCCGTGTCGTTGCGGAGGTGTTCCGCCGCCGGCACGAAGTAGGCCAGCAGCACCTGCTGCACCGCGGCCGCCTCGGCCGGATCGGTGAACGAGTCGGTAGCGGTCTCGACCGCGTGCACCATGTGATGCAGCCAGCGATCGCGCTCGAGCGGGCCGACCGTGAAGGTCATGTGCCGCATCCGCAGCCGCGGATGGCCACGTTCGTCGCTGTAGGTCGTGGGGCCGCCCCAGTACTGGCCGAGGAACAGCGCGAGCCGACGACGGGCCGGACCCAGGTCGTGCTGCTCCGGGTAGAGGGGCAGCAGCACCGGGTCGACGGCGATGCCGTCGTAGAACACGTCGACGAGCCGATCGAAGAACGGCTGGCCGCCGACGCGGTCGAAGAAACTCACATCCTGGACGTCGCTCACGCGACCCAGGCTACGGAATGTCAGACGGCGGGATCGAAGATGCGCACGTTGGTCAGGTGCTCCGGACGGAACACCATCGGCATCGTGCCGTCGCAGGGATCGAGGATCACTGCCTCGGGCGTCGCCAGCAGCACGAGCGCCGACACGGCCTCGCCGTCGACGTCGACTTCCACCACATCACCGGTCATCACGTTCATGGTCAATTCCCCTGTCACCAAATCTGGAGTCAAATGCGTTTGGATGTGCTCCGCATTTGCACCAGAGGTGCCGCCCGCAGAGTCTCTTGTTCTTCGGCACCGCCGGTGGCGACCTTGACAAGAAATTCTCCGGGTTCCCACAAGTCAGCCGTTCATGAGAACTCGCGGGGCTCCCAGCCGGGGAAGATGTCGGGCAGGCCGTCGCTCACCTTCACCGGGAACACCGGCGGCCGCTTCTCCAGGAAGCTCATCACGCCCTCGCGCGAGTCAGCGCTCTTCCCGCGCTCGGCGATGCCCCGCGAGTCGACCTTGTGGGCCTCCATCGGGTGGTCGGCGCCGAGCAGACGCCACAGCATCTGACGGGTGAGCGCCACCGACACCGGGGCGGTGTTGTCGACGATCTCCTTGGCGATCGCCCGCGCGGCGGGGATCAGGTCGTCGGGTGCGTGCACACTGCGCACCAGCCGACCGTCCTTGGCCTCCTGCGGGCCGAACACCCGACCCGTGTAGCACCACTCGGTCGCCTGACTGATGCCCACCAGCCGCGGCAGGAAGTACGACGAGCACGCCTCGGGCAGGATGCCCCGGCGGGCGAACACGAACCCGAACTTCGAGTTCTCGCTCGCCAGACGGATGTCCATCGGCAGCGTCATCGTGACGCCGACGCCCACCGCCGGCCCGTTGATCGCAGCGATCACCGGCTTGGTGCACTCGAAGATGCGCAGGCTGACGATGCCACCGCCGTCACGGGGTACGCCCTGCACCTTCGTCTCGATGTCGCTGCCGCCGCGGCTGAAGGTCTCGCCGCCGCTGCTCAGGTCGGCACCGGCGCAGAAGCCGCGGCCCGCACCCGTCACGATCACGACCCGGACGTCATCGTCGGCGTCGATCCGGTCGAAGGCATCGACGAGCTCGTACATCATCGTCCCCGTGAACGCGTTGAGCTGTTCGGGACGGTTGAGCGTGATGGTCGCGATGTGCTCGTCGACCGAGTAGATGATCTGGGTGTACTCCATCACCCGATCGTGACAGGCCGACTAGACGTCGAGGAACTTGGACGCTGCGGTGCCGGATCCGATGGCACCCACGAGCATCACGAGCACGATCAGCCAGAACACCACCCACTGCGGGTAGTTGCCGGTGACGACGAAGGCGCCGAAGCCCGAGTCGGGCGGGAACGACTGCACGGTGGAGGTCCAGTACCAGTTGGCGGTGAGCACACCGCCGCTCGCGAACACCGCACCGACGAGACCCTGGATGAGCCCCTCGAGCATGAACGGGACGCGGATGAACCAGTTGGTGGCACCGACGAGTTTCATCACCTCGATCTCACGGCGACGTGCGAACATCGCCGTGCGGATCGTGTTCCAGATGAGCAGCACCGCCGAGAACAACAGGATCAGCGTGATGAGGTAGAGCACGAACTGCACCACCCCGCGCAAGGTGCTGAGCACGTCGATCTGTTTGGAGGGGAAGGCGACGCTGATGACCTTCGGCAATCGCTCCTTGTACGACGAGGCGATCTCGGTGAGGAGCTCGGCCGACGCATCGGGACGCGGCACCACCTTGAACTGGGTGGGGATGTTCTCCGCCGTGAGAAGCTGCAGGGTCTCGGGGTCGCCGGCGAACAGACGCCGTGCTTCGGCCAGCGATGCGTCGACGTCGAGGTACTCCAGCCTGTCGACATCGATCACGGCCGGGTTGCTCTCGAGCGCGTCGCGCACCACCTGGAGCTGCTCGGGCGTCGCGTCGTTCTCGACGTAGACGATCAGCTCGACGCCGCCCGACCACTGCGACAGCTGGTTGTCGAAGCCGCGCAGCACGAGCAGGGTGAGCCCGAGGATGAACAGCGAGACGGCGGCGGTGATGATGGCCGCGGCCGTGAGCGTGAAGTTGCGGCGAAGGCTCGCCCACATCTCGCGGAAGGTGTAACTGAGGCGGGAGAACATCTACTCGTACACACCTCGGGCCTGGTCGCGGACGATGATGCCGCGGTCGAGCTGGATGACCCGCTTGCGCATCATGTTCACGATGCGCTGATCGTGCGTGGCCATCACCACCGTGGTGCCCGTCTTGTTGATGCGATCGAGCAGACGCATGATGCCCTCGCCCGTCGTGGGGTCGAGGTTGCCGGTCGGCTCGTCGGCGAGCAGGATCAGCGGTCGGTTGACGAACGCCCGGGCGATCGACACACGCTGCTGCTCGCCACCGCTCAGTTGGTGGGGGAAGCGCTCCTGCTTGCCCGACAGGCCGACGAGATCGAGCACCGCCGGCACCTGCTGGCGAATGACGTGCTTCGGCCGCCCGATGACCTCGAGGGCGAAGGCCACGTTCTCGAACACGGTCTTGTTGGCGAGGAGCTTGTAGTCCTGGAAGATGTTGCCGATGTTGCGGCGCAGGTGCGGCACCTTCGCGTCGGGCATGTCGTTGATGTTGCGACCGGCGACCCAGACCTCACCCTTCTCGGGCTTCTCCTGACGGTTCATCAGCCGCAGCAACGTGCTCTTGCCCGAACCCGAGGGGCCGACGAGGAACACGAACTCGGCCTTGGCGACGTCGAAGCTGGCGTCCTGCAACGCCGTCACCTCGGTGCTGTAGCTCTTCGTGACGTTCTCGAGCTTGATCATGCGGGTGCAGAACCTAGTTGGCTCATTCCGCCTCGCGGCGTCGCCACCCGAGGTAGCCCTCCATGAACTCGTCGAGGTCGCCGTCGAGCACCCCGTCGATCTGGCTGGTCTCCACCTCGGTGCGCAGGTCCTTCACCATCTGGTACGGCTGCACGACGTAGCTGCGGATCTGGCTGCCCCAACCGACCTGTGCCTGACGACCGGCGATGCGGGCCATCTCGGCCTCGTGCTCCTCGATCGCCTTCGCCGCCACCATCGCCTTGAGCCGGTTGAGCGCCTTCTCACGGTTCTGGAGCTGGCTGCGCTCCTCCTGGCTGCTCGCCACGAGGCCGGTGGGCTTGTGGATGAGCCGCACCGCTGACGAGGTCTTGTTCACGTGCTGGCCGCCGGCGCCGCTCGCGCGGAACACCTGCATCTCGATGTCGCTCTCGTTGAGCTCGACGTCGGGGGCGTCGATCACGGGCCACACCTGCACCGCCGCGAAGCTCGTCTGGCGCCGGCCCTGGTTGTCGAACGGGCTGATCCGTACGAGGCGGTGCGTGCCGCGCTCGCTCGTCATCAGGCCGTACGCGTAGCGGCCGGTGAGGGTGAACTCGGCCGACATGATGCCTGCCTCGGTGGCGGGGCTGATCTCGTCGACCTCGAAGCCGAAGCCGCGCCGCTCGGCCCAGCGCGAGTACATGCGCAGCAGGATCTCGGCCCAGTCCTGGGCGTCGACGCCGCCGTCCTTCGCGTTGATCTGCACGATGCAGTCGAGCTCGTCGTGATCGCCCGTGAACAGGCTGCGCAGTTCGAGCTGGCGGAGCTGGCTCGAGATCGCCTCGGCGCCGGCAGCGATGTCGGGCTCCTGGCTCTCGTCGTCCATCTCGCGGGCCATCTCGTGCAACAGCTCGGTGTCGTCGAGCTGCTGGGTGAGCGAATCGAACCCGTCGATGTCGCCCTTGATGTTCGAGTACTCGGCGGTGAGCTTCTTCGCCGCCTCCTGGTCGTCCCAGAGATCGGGGCGCGCCACTTCGATCTCGAGTTCCTTCAGCCGCAGCCGGTTGGCGTCGACCTTGAGGTAGCCCTCGGCCTCGCCCAACCGACGCCGGAGGTCCTTCAACTCGTCGGAGAAATCACGCATCGGCGCCGTGGCACAGCTTGAACTTCTTGCCACTGCCGCACGGGCACGGGGCGTTGCGCGGCGTCTTCGACCACTCGTCCTTGACGACGGTCTGCTGCTTGGTGGGCGCCGGCGCTGCGGCGGCGGCGACCGCTGCGGCGGCCTCGGGCTCGATGTCGCCCGCGGCCATCGCGGCCTTCGCGGCGTTGGTGAAGCCGTTGGCGAGGACGTCGTCGCTGGAGGTCTGCTGCACGTTCTGCACCACCGGTGCGGGCGCTTCCTTGCGGACGACCTGGACGTGCATGACGTACTTGACGAAGTCCTGGGCGATGCCCTTCATCATCGAGCCGAACATCTCGTAGCCCTCACGCTGCCATTCGGTGAGGGGGTCCTTCTGGCCCACCGCGCGGAGGTTGATGCCCTCCTGCAGGTAGTCCATCTCGTCGAGGTGTTCACGCCAGCGCTGGTCGATGATGCGCAGCATCACCTGACGCTCGACGTCGCGCATGGTGACGGCACCGAGTTCGCCTTCGCGCTTCTCGTAGTAGCTCGACGCGTCGGCCATGATCAGGTCGTACATCTTGTTCGTGGAGCCGGCCTTGTCGAGCTGTTCGATCGTGATGTCGCTCGGCCAGAACGACTTCAGTTCCTTGGTGAGACCGTCGAGGTCCCATTCGTCGTCGGCGACGCTGGCGCAGTGGGTCTCGAGCAGGGCATCGATCGCCTCGGCGAGGTACTCCATCGCCGCAGCCTTGAGATCGGCGCCGGCGAGGATCTGATCGCGGCGCTGGTAGATCACCTTGCGCTGCTCGTTCATGACCTCGTCGTACTTGAGCACGTTCTTGCGGATCTCGCCGTTGCGCTGCTCGACGGTGGTCTGGGCCCGCTCGATGGCCTTGGTGACCATCTTGGCCTCGATCGCCTCGTCGTCGGGCAGGGCGCGGCCCATCACCCAGCTGAGCGCGCCGGTGGCGAACAGACGCATCAGTTCGTCGTCGAGGCTCAGGTAGAAGCGGCTCTCGCCGGGATCGCCCTGACGACCGGAGCGGCCGCGCAGCTGGTTGTCGATGCGACGGCTCTCGTGCCGCTCGGTGCCGAGCACGTACAGGCCGCCGAGCGAGCGGATCTCGTCACCCTCGGCCTGGACCTGGGCCTTGAACTGGTCGAGCAGCTGGCGATATCGGGTGAGCGCCGCCGTGCGGGCCGCGGTGAACTCCTCGGTGACGACCGAGGGCAGCTCGAAGTCCTCGACCAGCAGTTCGGCCTCGAAGCCCTCCTTGGCCATCTCCTGACGGGCGAGGCCCTCGGGGTTGCCGCCGAGCATGATGTCGACGCCGCGACCGGCCATGTTGGTGGCGACGGTGACCGCGTGCTTGCGCCCGGCCTGGGCGACGATGACGCCCTCACGCGCGTGCTGCTTGGCGTTGAGCACCTCGTGGGGCACGCCGCGCTTGTCGAGCATGCGCGACAGCCGCTCGCTCTTCTCGACGCTGATCGTGCCGACGAGCACCGGCTGACCGCGCTCGTGCTTTTCGGCGATGTCGTCGACGACCGAGCCGAACTTGGCGTCCTCGCCCTTGTAGATCAGGTCGGCCTGGTCGAGGCGCACCATCGGCCGGTTGGTGGGGATCGGCACCACGGCAAGGTTGTAGGTGCCCATCAGCTCGGCGGCCTCGGTCTGGGCCGTACCCGTCATGCCGGCGAGCTTGTCGTACATGCGGAAGTAGTTCTGGAGGGTCACCGTCGCGAGCGTCTGGTTCTCCTCCTTGATCTTCACGCCTTCCTTGGCCTCGACGGCCTGGTGGATGCCTTCGCTCCAGCGGCGACCCTCGAGGATGCGGCCGGTGAACTCGTCGACGATCTTCACCTCGCCGTTGGCGACGATGTAGTCCTTGTCGCGCTTGTACAGCTCCTTGGCCTTCAACGCGACGGCGAGCTGGTGCACCAGGTTCTGCTGCACCTCGTCGTACAGGTTCTCGATGCCGAGCGCCTGCTCGACCTTCTCGATGCCGGCCTCGAGCGGCACGACGACGCGCTTGTCCTCTTCGACCTCGTAGTCGACGTCGCGCTTGAGCGAACGGACCACGCTGGCGAAGCGGTAGTAGAGCTTGGCGGCGTCGGCCAGGCGGCCGCTGATGATGAGCGGCGTGCGGGCCTCGTCGATCAGGATCGAGTCGACCTCGTCGACGATCGCGAAGTTGTGGCCGCGCTGCACCTTGTCGGCGGCGGTGCCGGCCATGTTGTCGCGGAGGTAGTCGAAGCCGAACTCGTTGTTCGTGCCGTACGTGATGTCGCAGAGGTAGCTCTGGCGCTTCTCGGCCGGCGCCGTGCGATAGCCGGGCACCACGAGGCCGACGTCGAGGCCGAGCCAGCGGTGGATGCGGCCCATGTTGTCGGCGGCGAGCTTGGCGAGGTAGTCGTTCACCGTCACCAGGTGCACGCCCTTGCCACCGAGCGCGTTGAGGTACGCCGGCAGCGTGCTGACGAGGGTCTTGCCCTCACCGGTCTTCATCTCGGCCACCCAGCCGAAGTGGAGCGCTGCGCCACCCATGACCTGGACGTCGAAGTGACGCTGACCGCTGACGCGCACCGAGGCTTCGCGCATCACCGCGAACGCCTCCACGAGGATGTCGTCGAGGTCCTCACCGCGCTCGAGCCGCCCGCGGAACTCCGCGGTCTTGGCGCGGAGCGCGTCGTCGCTCAGTTGCTGGATGCCGGCTTCGAGAGCGTTGACGTGCGGGACGAGCCCCTGGAGGGCCTTCAACTTCTTGCCCTCGCCGGCGCGAAGGATGCGATCGAGCAGTTTCATGCGGTTTCGAGCCTACCGGGGGGCTGCGCGCGGTCCTTGGCATGGCCCCCGCCGGTCACCCAGGCGTCATCTCGCCGCGGCGCAGCGGCCACCGCCACGAGCCGCACCTCGGCGATGCCGGCGGCGCGCAGGGCATCGCCGGCGGCGACGAGCGTGGCGCCCGTGGTGACGACGTCGTCGACCACGAGCACCCGCAGTCGCACCCCCGAACGCGCCCGGAACGCCGGGCCCTGCAGGCGTTCGGCGCGGGTACGCCCCACCTGCGGGGCACCGTGCACCCGGTACAGGAGCCGGCGGCACGGGACCCCCAACTGGCGAGCGACGGCCCGTGCGATCAGCTCGGCCTGGTCGTAGCCGCGGTCGACCGCCCGGCGGCGGCTGGTGGGCGCCCAGGTGACCAGGTCGACGTGCGCGCCACCGGGCCTCGCGAGCCCGAGGCGACGAACGAGCGTCTCGGCGAGCACCTGGGCGACGGCGCGCCGGTTGCGGAACTTCAGCGCGAGCACCGCGCTGCGCACCGCACCGTCGAACGACAGCGCTGCCGTGATGCCACCCGGCACGATGGCGGCCGGTGACGTGGCCAGCGCGAAGCGGCACTGGCGACACATCACCTCCCCCGGTTGGCGGCAGGAGGCGCACGAGGTGGTGAGGAGCGCGGGCATCGGCATCGCGCCATCCTGCGTGCGGGGTGTGACGCGGCCGACGGGGGCTGACGGGTGCCGACGGGTGCCGACGGGTGCCGACGGGTGCCGGTGGCACCAGGATCTTCGGGCGGGCGACGGGCAGGGGCCGGGTAGCGTCGCACGAGTGCCTGAGATCGCCGTCGACACATACCGGCCCTACTCGCCGTCGTCGCCGGCGGCCGACTGGGCGATCCGGCTCACGCGCTGCGTCGCCGGCCTCGCGATGTTCGGCGCCGGCATCAGCCTGATCATCGAGGCGCATCTCGGCGCAGCACCGTGGGACGTGTTCCACCAGGGCGTCGCCGAGCTGACCGGCATCTCGGTCGGCAACGTGATCGTCGTCGTCGGCCTGCTGCTGCTGCTCCTCTGGATCCCGCTGCGGCAGCGACCAGGTGTGGGCACGATCCTGAACGCGCTCGAGATCGGCATCACCGTCGACCTGATCATGCCGCTGATCCCGTCGACCGACCTCCTGGTGGTTCGGCTGCTGTACCTGGCCGCCGGCATCGTCGTGGTCGCGATCGGGTCGGGCCTGTACATCGGGTCGGGCCTCGGTGCCGGGCCTCGCGACGGGCTGATGCTGGGGCTCGGCAGGCTCGGCCTCAGCGTGCGCCTCGCCCGCACCGCGATCGAGATCACCGTGCTCGTCGTCGGTGTGC
This sequence comes from Actinomycetota bacterium, assembly GCA_026393475.1. Classification (GTDB taxonomy): domain Bacteria; phylum Actinomycetota; class Acidimicrobiia; order Acidimicrobiales; family Ilumatobacteraceae; genus VFMC01. The sequence continues at coordinate 66,077 of JAPLAA010000007.1, read as the reverse complement.
TGCTGGGCGGCACGGTCGGCGTGGGCACGCTCGCGTTCACCTTCGGCATCGGCCCGCTGGTGCAGATCTTCCTCCCCCGTCTGGCGCTCCCGCCTCGCGGACGGACGGATACTGTTCCCAGTCGTGCGGGATGAGCGGATCCACCGGCTGCTGGACCAGGGCCTGAACCGGCCCATCGACCGTCTGCTGCACGATCGGAGACGGGTCGGCATCGCGATCTGGGTCGCCTGCGGCCTGCTCACCCTGCTCGCAGTCCAACGCTTCTGGCCGATGATCGAAGGCGCCGCCAACGGCGACGTCCGCTACGGCGAGGACTTCCTCACGGCAGTTTTCGGCCCCAACCAGCTGATCTCCGAGGGCGTCGACCCGTGGTCGGTCAGCGCCGCGGTGCCGCGGTTCGGCTCGTACCCCGCCACGCCGATCATCCCGAGCAGCTATCTGGCCTTCCCGATCCTCGAGCCGATCGGTGCCACGGCCGCCGTCACCGGCTGGATGCTGATCAGCCTGTTCATCACGGTGTTCGGCACGCGTGCCGTGATGCGATCGCTCGCACTCCCCCTCGACGTCTCGATGCTCGTCGCCCTGCTGGTGGCGGTGTCGCCGGTGTCGCTCTACAACATCGAGCAGGGACAGACCGGCGCCGGTCTGATCGCCGCCGTCGCGTTCTTCGCGATCCGCGCCCACCCCGAACCCCGCTGGTGGCACCGGCCGGAGGCGTGGCTCTACATCGGCACGATCTTCTTCTTCTTCGCCAAGCCGACGTTCGCGCTGGGCTTCCTCGCGGCGGAGTTGGCATACCGGCGCACCGCCAAGCTCTGGGCGGCGTTCGTGGCCGCGATCGTCGTGCTCGGCACGATCTCGATGTTCGTCATCCGGGCCCGCACCGACCTGTCGTTCGGCGACCTGATCGAGTCGGCCCGATCGTCGGGCGAACTGTTGGGCTCGGTGCCGGTCAACCGGATGGACGGTGACCGGCTCGATGTGCTGTCGCTGTTCTGGCCGTCACCCGCGCTCGACGTCGTGATGCTGGCCGTCGCGGTGGGCGCCATCGTGTGGGTCCACCGGCTGCGCGACACCACGCTGCACGAACGAATCCTCCTCGGCACCACGGCGGCCACGCTGCTCACGTATCACCACATCTACGACACCATGCCGCTGCTCGCGCTCACCGCGGCGACCGCGGTCCTCTGGGGCCGCTGGCGGGGTGTGGTGCTCGGCGTGGCGCTCGTCGTCGTCGGCTGGATCGACGACGTCAACCCGCTCTCCATGGCGTGGCAGGACCTCGTCGGGATCGACTGGTTCGTGCTGCGCTCGCGGTTGGTCTTCCTGCTGTCGCTCGCCGTGGCGGCGATGGTCGTGATCGACCACCGCCGCCGCACGGCGAACCAGAACGATCAGTAGCGGTAGTGGTCGCTCTTGAACGGGCCGCCCGGCTCGATGCCCAGGTACTCGGCCTGCTCGTCGGTCAGCTTGGTGAGCTTCACGCCGAGGGCGTCGAGGTGCAGCGCCGCCACCTTCTCGTCGAGCTTCTTCGGCAGCACGTACACGCCGAGCGGGTACTTGTCGAGGTTGTTGAACAGCTCCATCTGGGCGATCACCTGGTTGCTGAACGAGCAGCTCATCACGAAGCTCGGGTGGCCGGTGGCGCAGCCGAGGTTCACGAGGCGACCCTCGGCCAGCACGATCACCGAGTGGCCGTCGTCGAAGCTCCACAGGTCGGTGCCGGGCTTCAACTCGTCACGGGTGGCGCCGCTGCGGGCGAGGCCGGCCATGTCGATCTCACTGTCGAAGTGACCGATGTTGCACACGATCGCGTTGTGCTTCATCTTGCCCATGTGCTCGGCGGTGATGATGCCGTCGTTGCCGGTGGCCGACACGAAGATGTCGGCGGTGGCGACGACGTCCTCCATCGTGGTGACCTGGTAGCCCTCCATCGCGGCCTGCAGGGCGTTGATCGGGTCGACCTCGGTGACGATGACGCGTGAACCCTGGCCCTTGAGCGCCTGGGCGCAGCCCTTGCCCACGTCGCCGTAGCCGGCGACGACGGCGACCTTGCCCGCGAGCATGACGTCGGTGGCGCGGCAGATGGCGTCGACGAGCGAGTGGCGGCAGCCGTAGAGGTTGTCGAACTTGCTCTTGGTGACCGAGTCGTTGACGTTGATCGCCGGGAACAGCAGCTCGCCGCGCTCGTGCATCTTGTACAGACGCATGACGCCGGTGGTGGTCTCCTCGGTGACGCCCTTGATGCCGGCGGCCAGCGTGGTCCACTTGTTCGGCTCGGTCTTCAACGAGCGCTGGAGCAGGCCGAGGACGATCGCGAACTCGGGGTTGGTGGCCGAGCCCGGATCGGGCACTTCACCGGCGAGCTCGAACTCGCGGCCCTTGTGGACGAGGAGGGTGGCGTCGCCACCGTCGTCGAGGATCATGTTGGGGCCGTCTCCATCGGGCCAGGTCATCATCTGCTCGGTGCACCACCAGTACTCCTCGAGGGTCTCGCCCTTCCAGGCGAAGACCGGCACGCCGGCCGGGTTCTCCTCGGTGCCCTCCGGACCCACGGCCACCGCAGCTGCGGCATGGTCCTGGGTGGAGAAGATGTTGCAGCTCGCCCAACGCACCTCGGCGCCGAGCTCGACCAGGGTCTCGATGAGCACCGCGGTCTGGATGGTCATGTGCAGCGAGCCCGAGATGCGGGCCCCCTTCAGCGGCTTGAGCGGGCCGTACTCCTTGCGCAGGGCGCGCAGGCCGGGCATCTCGTGCTCGGCCAGGTGGATCTCCTTGCGCCCGAACGGGGCGAGGGAGAGGTCGGCGACGCGGAAATCGCGGCGCTCGGCGAATGACGACGACATGTGGGTTCCTCCAGGGAATGGGAAATCAAGGGCTGGAAGAGGGCCGGCGCCAACTGGCGCACGCTCGCCACCGCTCGTTGGGTGCGGGAGGGATCAGCCCACGTGAAGCGCCGAGGAGCCTACCGTCAGGGGTTGGTGAACAGGCGGACCGACCCGGCGTCGAGCGCTGCCGCGTCGGCGCCCGGCACGCCCACCGCGACGACGTAGCCGCTGACGGACACCGCCGAACCGAACGTGTCGCCCGTTGCCGCCGACGTCGCGTCCGCGGTCAGTTTCGCCCGTTGCGTCCAAGACGTCCCCGTCCGCCGGAACACGTACGCGGCGCCACTCTGTTCGCCGTTCGTCGCCGACCACGGCGCGCCGAGCACGATGGTGTCGCCGTCGATCGACCCGGAGATCCCGAACAGGTCGCCGGCCACGCCGTCGGCGGCCTGCACCTCCGCCTCGAGTGTCCACGCCGCGTTCGCGCCACGGAAGACATAGGCCGAACCCCGTGTGTCGTCGGCCGCGTATGCCGTTGCCAGCAACGAGCCGGTGGCGAGCGACACCGACCAGCCGAAGAAATCACCCACGACCGCGTCGGGGGCGACGATCTTGGCTCGCTGCGTCCAGGTCGTGCCGACCCTCGTGAACACGTAGGCGGATCCGGCGAAGTTCACCGAGTGCGAATCGTTGGGCGATCCGACGGCGAGGGTGTTGGCGCGAACCGACACCGACCGGCCGAACAGATCGATCGGTGCCGCATCGGCGGCGCGCACCTTCGCCTGCTGCGTCCAGGTCGACCCCGACCTGACGAACACGTAGACCGCGCCGCTGAAGTCGCCGCCCTCACCGATCGCACCGACGACGACCGTGTTGCCGTCGACGGAGACCGACGATCCGAAGGTGTCGTCGGGCGCTGCGTCGGCGGCGACGAGCTTGGTCTGGACCGACCAGGCACCCGCCGTGCGGACGAACACGTACGCAGCACCCGCGCCGGAGCCTGCAGCGTCGTCTCCCGGGGCGCCCACGACGATCGTGTTCGCATCGATCGCCACCGAGTCGCCGAAGGCATCGGCAGGATCCGCATCTGGTGCGACGAGCTCGGCCTGCTGCGACCACGTGGGCCCCGAGCCGGTGAACACGTAGGCCGACCCGCTCCCGACACCGGCGCCGCTCGACGCGGCTCCGATCACGGTCGTGCCACCGTCGACGGCGATCGTGTAACCGAACGCGTCGCCGGCAGCGGCATCGGCGGCCGTCACGACCGCTTCGGACGGGACCGGAGCGCACTTCCCGGCTGCACCGGCGCCGTGGATCGCCGCGATCTCCGCCCCCGTCAGGGCCCGCTCGAACACGGCCGCCTCGTCGATGATCCCGATGAACGAGAACGGATCGCCGAGGCCGTCCTTGCTGCCGAGCCGGAACGGCGTGGTCGCAGCGGGGTTCAGGACGCCTCCCTGCGATGCAGCGGACGCCACCTGTACCCCGTCGACATGGATCGTGACGAGCGCCGGCGTCCAGGTCGCCGCCACATGGTGGAACTCGCCGTCGAAGAGCTGCGGAACGGTGGCGACCAGTTCGACCGGGCGACGCAACGTCACCTCGTCGGTCGACCAGGTCAGGTTGGAGAACGGCCCGATCGTCAGTTGGTAGCTCCGCGAGGTGTCGTCGAGGCCCGGCGCGTCCCAACGACCGGCCAGCGTCTGCGTCCGAACGGCCGCCACCGCAGCGTCGGGGCGCACCCACATCTCCACGGTCACACCGTCGTCGACCGTCGGCAACGCCGCCGTGCCGACGCGGCTGCCGGCGTCGAATGACATCCCTCTCCGGGCGACGGCGTCGGCGTGAACGACCGTGCCCTCGAGCGCGGGGCCGACCGTGGCGACCAGATCGTCCTGCCCCTCCCACCACCCGATCATCCCGCTGGTGTCGATCACGCATCCCGGCGTCGGGTCGGCCGAGGCCACACGGGTCGGCGCGACCGGGTTGACCACCGACGCCGTCGTCACGACCGCTGCTGCTCCCAGCGCGAGCGCGGTCCGGCCGATCGTCACGACCGGACGGCGGCCCCGGACTCGGTGATGGCGTCGACGGATCATCCTTCGATGATGCGGAGCACCCGCCACACGGACAAGCCAAGAGCCGACGAACGGTCGGTGAACTCCTGCGCTCCCGCGCAGACCTCGGGCCTCAGGCCAGGCGTCGGTCGAGGGTCAGTCGGCGAGCACGACGGCGGAGGCGTCGTACAGGTAGTGGTTGAACCCGGCGAGGTTGAACACGCGCACCGTCGACGCGGTGCCGTACTTCATGATCGCCAGGTTGGGCACCGGAGCGCCCTCCACCATGTTCACGTTCGACGCGTTCGGCCGCGGCTGGTCGCTCGGGTACACCGTGAGGTAGCTGCTCACCGCGACCGTCGAGTACTGCCGCTTCAGCTCGGCCGAGGTGAGGTTGCCGATGACCGCGCTCTGCGCGCCGACCCACTGGCCGTCGATCCGCACGGAGTTGACGAAGTCGGCGAAGCTCCAGTCCTCGGCCTGGCCGGGACCGAGGGCCACGGCGCCCCACTGGGTTTCCCGGGTGTCGAACACGCGATACGGGGTGGTGAGCGGCACGACCCGGCCGGCGCGGGCGCCGGGGGCTGTGGTGGTGAGGTAGCCGGCGACGTCGACGGCCACGTGCGCGGATCCGGCGTGGTTGTACAACCGGATCTTGCCGTCGGCGCCGACGGGCACGATCACCATGTTCGGCTTGATCTGGCCTCGCGACAGGTTGACGTTCGAGGTCGACGGCGGCACGCCGGCGGTGAGCGTTGGCACGACGGACAGGAACGTGCCCGTGCTGTCGGCCTGCTGGTTGATGCCGGTGACGTTCAGCACGACGCCGACGATGTCGGAGCCGGCGCCGAGCACCTGGCCGGTGGACAGCGTGGCGCCGCGCACCTGGACCTCGACCGAACCGGCCCGACCGAGCGGCACGCCGGCGCCCTCACGGGTGTCGAGCAGACGACCGGGTGTGATGGGCACCAGTCGGGCGCCGCGATCGGCGTTGCTCGAGGTGGAGAACCAGCCGAAGACGTCGACCACCACGTGGGCCGTGGCGGAGGCGTTCTGGGTGAACAGCTTGACGGTGAGATCGCCGTTGGCGCCCGGACGGACGATGCTCAGGTTGGGCACGGTCTGTCCGGTCGTGTAGTTGACGATCGAGGCGAGGCCGCTGCTGGCGCCGGCGCCGTAGGCGTTGAGCCAGCCGGCAGCGGTGGGCTCGGTGACCGTGATGTTCACGACGACGGCGAGCACGTCGGCGGGGCGGTCGGGGATGCCACCCACACCGAGGAGGTCGATGTCGAAGGTGGGCTGCGCCGGTGTCGCCGGCTTCGCGCCGGGGCTGGGCTCGTTGACCGCGGTCGCGGCGCGGGAGTCGTAGATGCGAGCTGGCGTCAGCGGGTGGTACTCACCGCCGGCGCCGAGGGTGTCGGGGGCCGGCGCCGCCGACACCGTGGCCGGCGCGAGCTCGAACGCCACCGGCGCCGACGAGACGGCGACGAGGGCGACCGCGGCGACCGTGCGACGTGCCCACGACCGGTTCGCACGCGTTGAGCAACGCGCTGAGTGACGACTCGACTCCATGGAGCGTTGATTCTACTCGAACGTCGGCGCGAGCTGGTCGCGGGCGATCCGGGCCATGATCTCGTCGTGCTCGGCGTCACCGACGGCGACGGCCTCGTCGACGAGCATCACCGGGATGCCGTCGCGCACGAGATAGCGGCGGTGCAGGCGGGCGTTGTAGAGCCCCTCCCCCTCGGCGTCACCGAGGTAGTACAGCGGTCCCTTGTCCTCGGGACAGGCCAGGACGGCGAGCAGGCGGGTGTCGAGCGACATGTGGTTCCTCGGATTCGGTACGGATCTGGGACGGGACGGGATCGGACGGGATCGGACGGGATCGGACTGGATCGGGGTCAGCCGGTGATGAGCGCGAGCACGTCGACGACGTGCTGGTCGCACTCGTTGCGATCGGGCGCCTCGAGGTTGAGCCGCAGCAGCGGTTCGGTGTTCGACGGCCGGAGGTTGAACCACCAGCGGCCGCAGTCGACCGTCAGCCCGTCGAGGCGGTCCTGCGTGCCGTCGGAGAACGCAGCCGCGACCTTCTCGATCACGGCGAGCGGATCGTCGACGTGGGTGTTGATCTCGCCGCTCGAGGAGTAGCGCTCGTACGGCTTGCGCACGATCGACAGCGGGCTCTGCGAACGGCTGATCTCGTCGAGCACGAACATGCTCGCGATCAAGCCGCTGTCGGCACGGAAGTTGTCGAGGAAGTAGTAGTGCGCCGAGTGCTCGCCACCGAACACCGCGCCGGTGTCGGCCATGACCTGCTTGATGAACGAGTGGCCCACCTTGGTGCGCACCGGCACGCCACCCGCTTCGCGGATCACCTCGGGCACCGCACGCGAGCAGATGAGGTTGTGCAGGATCGTCGCACCCGGGTGCGAACGCAGGATCGTGGCGGCCAGCATCGCCGTGGTCGTGGAACCGCTGAGGCCGCGACCGGTCTCGTCGACCACGAACACCCGGTCGGCGTCGCCGTCGAACGCCAGGCCGACGTCGAATCCGCCCGACACCACGCGGGCCTGCAGATCGCGCTGGTTCTCGGGTTGGAGCGGGTCGGCAGGATGGTTCGGGAAGGTGCCGTCGAGCTCGCCGTACATCACCTCGAGGGTGATCTGCGGGATCCGCTCGAACACGGCGGGCACCACGAGACCGCCCATCCCGTTGGCCGTGTCGGCGACGACGCGCATCGGGCGCAGCGCCGTGGTGTCGATGAACGACACCACGTGATCGGCGAATGCGGACAGGAGGTTGCGGGTCGCCCGCGAGCCCGCCGATGCCGCGTGCGCGGGACCGGCGCCCGCGAGCACCTGCTGGGCCACGTCGCGCACCTGCACCAACCCGGTGTCGACACCGACCGGACGTGCACCGGCGAGGCAGAACTTCACGCCGTTGTACTGCGCCGGGTTGTGCGACGCGGTGAAGATCGCTCCGGGCGCGTCGAGCGTGCCGGCGGCGTAGTAGACGAGATCGGTCGACGCGAGGCCGAGGTCGATCACGTCGACACCCTGCTCCATCACGCCCCGGGAGAACTCGTCGACCAGTTCCTCGCCCGACGGACGCATGTCACGACCGACGAGGATCGTGCGAGCACCGGCGAAGCGGGCGAACGCGACGCCGAGCGCATGGGCGACGGCCCCGTTCATCTGGTCGGGCACCGTGCCGCGCACGTCGTACGCCTTCACGATGGTCGAGAGATCGAACGGCGCGTCGGGAGTGGACTGGTGCTGGGAAGGGTGCTGGGGCGGGAGGGACATGCGTGTCACAACCTATCCGGGCGGTCGCCGGGGTCGTCCCCGGGCGCCCAGGCGGGCGCCGACGGCAACTCGCCGTCGAGCGGCGCATCGAGCGGCGGGTCGAACGGCGGGTCGAGGGCCCGGTCGAGCTCGAGATCGAGATCGGACGCGGCCATCGGCGCGGTCGGGTCGGCTGCGGCCCGCTCCCAGTCGGACAACTGCTCCCCCGCGGCGACTCCAGCGCCACCGGCGCCACCGACGCCACCGCTGATGACCGGATCGCCCGGCCCGTCCGGGAACCCGCCGAAGCGGTCGTCGAGCCCGTCGTCGAACTGGTCCCGCTCGGAGAGCCACCCTGCGAGCCCCGAACGCGGCCGGGGCGACGGGTAGGCCACGTCACCGATCCGACGCCAGACGAACAGCAGCAGGATGCCGAGACCGGTCAACACGTACGCGAAGACATCGAGCGACGACCGCCCGTAGGTGAGATGCACCTCGTTCGCCGTGGGGATCACCACCATCATGTTGGGCGCCACGCGGTAGGGCCCCTCGGCACCCGACACCTCCCAGTTCGGGAAGTAGCTCACGCGCACCAGGACGGGCACCCCGATCTGATCGACCGAGAAACGCAGATCCTGATCGCCCAGCTGGACGTCGCTGACGGTGACCGCCGGGAGCGCGACGGGAGCGATCTCGGTGGTGGGCAGGACGATGTCGACCCGGTCGTCCTGACGTCGCGCCAGGTCGGGCGCGACCTCGATGCGCTGCCACGCGTCGGGACCGTCGTCCGCGGGCAGCGCCGCCCACTCGTCCTGGTGCTGGAACCAGCTCATGCCGAGTTCGAGGTTGCGCTCGCGCGGGTCGCCGTCGCGCTCCGCGACCACCACCGGCTGCACCTCGAGCGGCACGACCAGGTCGCTGTCGGCCACCGCATAGACGTTCCACGGCCCGCTCTGGCGCACGAGGGTGAGCTCGGGCTGGAGGTCGGCCTGCTTCTTGGCCGCCTCGGTGAACACCATCACGTATCTCACGCCGAGCGCCTGCAGGTACGGGACGCCGAGCGCACCGTTGTTGTTGTCGTAGCGGAGCTGACGCACCGGGTTGGAGCTGCTCTCGCTCATCGCCGCGGCGGTGACGAAGTGGTACGGCGTGGTGCCCGACGCCTCGAAGAACAGGCCCTCCATGCTCGCGATGCAGCCGTCGGTCCAGTGCGGCAGCAGCATCAGGGCCATCGTGGTGCCGTACTTGCCGTTGTCGCTGTTGTTCTCCCACAGCGCCCGGCCGCACCCGTTCGCGGGATCTGCGCCGAGCCCGGCCATCGTGTCGACGAGACCCTTGTACTCGCCATAGGCCGGCTTGTCCTCGTAGCCGGTGAAGTTGTAGCGCGACCACGCGTCGCTCAAGGCGTCGGTCGACGTGGCGGTGAGCGAGATGGGGCCCCACGAGTAGACGGACTCACCGTTGTGGGTCGTGAACTTCGCACCAGGCATCACGCGGAAGAACATCAGCTGGATGCAGAGCACCCCGACACCGACCACGACGGCCACGGACGTGCCGACCTTGGTCCACGTGCCCTCGGGCAGCTCGCGCACACCCTTCGCGCCGCGGGCGATCGCCGCCGCCAACTCGACGATGCCCACCATCATCAGCAGGTACCGCAAGATGTACACGAACGGCAGCAGCCGCGGGTTCCACAGGAGACCGATGATCGGCAGGCTGTCGCGGGTGACGTAGACCCCGGCCACCAACGCGAGCGCGGTGATCCCCATCCACGAGCCGTTCAGGTGCCGACGGGCGACACACGCGACGAAACCGATCACCGCGAAGGTCGTGATGAACACGTCGAAGAACGTGGTGAGCGGGAAGAACATGTCCCAGAACGAGTCGCTGGCGCCCGACGGCCGGAAGCCGTACTTCATGTCCGTCATGAACGCGTGGTTGAACAGGAACGGCACCACCCAGAACGCGGCGAGCAGGAACGCCGTGAGCCCGGTCGTGAACCCGTAGACGAACCGCTTGCGGTCCATCCACACGAACCAGAGCAAGAGCGCGCCGAGCGCGACGAAGATCAGCACGATGCCGTGCGAGAGACAGGCCAGGGCGAGCACGATCGCCGCCTTCGAGCGATGCTTGCCGGTCTCGAGCCCGTTGGCGAGCAGGCCGAGGCCGAGCATGCCGAGCGACAGCGCGATGGAGAACGAGAACTCGCCCGCCATCGTGCTCTTCACGTTGCCGCCGTAGATCGAGAAGCTCTCGTCGAACAGGAACAGCAGGCCGCCGAGCGCGAACAGTTCGGGCAGCGGGTAGCGGAACCGGGCGAGACGGCCGAAGGCCCAACAGCACAGCGGCAGGGTGACGATGCCGGAGACGGCGACGACCTTGAACGCGATGCCGTACGGCAGCACCACGTTCAGCAGCACGATCGCGATCGCCGGGATGACCATGTAGAAGCGGTACATCGGGAGACCGGCGTACCAGTAGTTGCTCCAGCCGCTCAGTTGCAGGTTGGGCAGCAGGTGATCGCGAAGGAACGCCGGGCCCATCACGTGGGCGCCCATGTCGCCGCCGGTGGGCGTGTTGTTGCGGAACACGAGGTCGGGATGCACGACCTGCAGCGCCGCGAGCGTCGATCCGCCCAACAGGAACAGGGTGATCACGAAACGCACGATGCGCTCGGTCGGCCACGGCCGATCGATCCACGCCTGCGGTCGGCGCACCGTGCGACGCCACATGCGCAACGGCAGCGACGGCGGCGCGGGCGGCGCAGCGGCCCATTCGCCGGGGTCCCGTTCGTTCGCCTCGATGCGCTGGTCGAGCAGCACCGCCGAACCGGGCTCGGAAGGGTCCGGTCCCTCGTCGGGGGCGCGCGGAGTCAGTTCGTCCACCATCGCCCACAGTCTCGCAGGGGCCGCGTGCGCCGGGGCGTCACCGGGTCGCGACCCAGATGAGGCCGGTGGCGTTGAACGCGCAGTGGGCGACGATGCTCATCCCGATCCGATCGGTGACGAGCGCACACGTGCCGAGCACCAGACCGACGACGAACAGCCCCGGGTACTCGACGGGGCGGAAGTGGATGAGCGCGAACCACAGCGCCACCACCATCAGCGCCACGCCGTCGTTCACTCGCCGTCGGAACGCCCCCTGCAACAGACCGCGGTACAGCACCTCCTCGACGAACGGTGCCCCCACCACGACCAGCAGGACGAGACCCACCAACCAGATGCCGTCGGCGCTCTCGTACAGCGTGCGGGCGGACTCCTCGACCTTCGGGCTCGAGAACGTCTCCGGCCAGATCTCCTCGAGCGGCCAGTACAGGAGACGGACGAGCACGAGCTGGGTGAGCACGCCGATCGGGATGCCGACGAGGTCGATCGGTCGGAACGACAGGCCGTAGTCGCGAACCGGGCTGCGCAGGCCGTACCGCCGGCTCGTGTACTGCAGGCCGATCAGCGTGGGGATCCACAGGCCGAGGGCACCGAGGATCGTCAGCCAGATGGGGGTCTCGGCTGCCCCGGCGTCATGCCCGCTCGCCGCCAGCACCGCGCTCCCGACCAGGTTGCCGGCGAACCAGCAGGCCGCCCACGTCGCGGCGGCGACGCCGACGGTGATGCGGCTCTGCCCCTCGCCGAGGCGCACGGGAGGGACGGGAGTGCCCGGCGACGGCGACATGGTCCCACAGGGTACCGAGCCAGGAGCGTGAGGTGCCGGTCAGCCGGCGAGGCGATGTGCCCCGGCCGACGAGCCGGCACCGGAGCCGACGAGCCGCCGAGCGTCACGCCGATCCTCGAGCCGCCAACCGTTCGGCACCGACAGCCGTTCGGCGTGTCGGTGGCACAGGTCGTAGCTGTGCGGGTCCCGTTCGGGTGCGAGCTCGTCGAGCCACACGAGGGAACGACCGTACTGATAGGTCAACGTGGCGTCGGCCGGCGCGGCACAACCGGTGCGTGAGCACTGTCGGGACATCGAGAACACGGTACTGATGGTGTCCGGATGAGTGGTGGATGCCACAAGGTCGAACAGGCCACGACCGAGGGTGCGACCGTTTCATGGCGCACCGATGCCCGTAACATACGTCCATGAGCAACCTGCCCCCGCCGCCTCCGCCGCCTCCTCCCGGTCGCAGCCCCGGCGGCCGCCAGCAGCCCGGTCAGCAACCACCCGAGCGCGGTGGCAGCGGCGGCAACGGCAGCGGCGGTGGTGCCGGCGGCAGCGGCGGCAAGCCGTCGTTCGGCGCCGGTTGGCCGCGATGGACGCTGCCGGTCATGGTGGCCGTCCTCGTGGCGATGTTCGTGCTGCCGCGGTTCTGGCCGACCGAGGAGGGCGACCAGCTCACCTACACCGAGTTCATCCAGCTCGTCGAGCGAGGCGACGTGAAGAGCGTCGTCGTCAACAACACCAACAACCGGATCACCGGCGAGCTCGACAACGGCGACTCGTTCACCGCCACCGGCGGCGGCCAGCGCGGCCTGAGCGAGGCCGACGAGGAGCTGCTCCGCGCGCAGAACGTCGACCTCGACTTCAAGACCCCGCAGACCAGCTGGTTCTGGAGCTGGGCCGGCCTGCTGCTGCCCTTCCTGCTGCTCATCGGCTTCTTCGTCTGGATGCAGCGTCGGGCCATGGGCCAGGCGGGCAGCATCATGTCGGTCGGCAAGAGCCGGGCCAAGACGTTCAACCCCGACAAGCCCTCGACCACCTTCGCCGACATCGCCGGCTACGACGGCGTGAAGCAGGAGATCACCGAGGTGGTCGACTTCCTGCGCATGCCCGAGCGCTTCCGCGAGATCGGCGCCCGCGTGCCCAAGGGCATGCTCCTCGTCGGCCCGCCAGGCACCGGCAAGACCCTCTTCGCCCGAGCGGTCGCCGGAGAGGCCGGCGTCGGCTTCCTGTCGGTCACGGGTTCGGACTTCATGGAGATGTTCGTCGGTGTCGGCGCGAGCCGAGTCCGCGACCTGTTCCAGCAGGCCCGCAAGATGGGCCGCGCGATCATCTTCATCGACGAGATCGACTCGATCGGCCGCAAGCGTGGCGCCGGCCTCGGCGGCGGTCACGACGAACGCGAGCAGACGCTCAACCAGATGCTCGCCGAGATGGACGGCTTCGAGACCAGCGAGGGCATCGTCATCCTCGCGGCCACCAACCGCCCCGACATCCTCGACCCGGCGCTGCTGCGCCCGGGCCGATTCGACCGCCAGATCGTCGTGCCCCTGCCCGAGGCCGAGGAGCGCCACGCGATCCTCAAGGTGCACAGCCGCGACAAGCGCATGGGTCCCGACGTCGATCTCGAGGTGATGGCGAAGGCCACGCCCGGCATGAGCGGCGCCGATCTCGCCAACCTCGTCAACGAGGCGGCGCTGTTCGCCGTTCGCCGCAACAGCCAGCAGGTCGAGCGGATCGACTTCGAGAACGCCCGCGACCGCGTGGTCATGGGCGCCCGCCGCGAGAGCCTGGTGCTGTCCGGCGAGGAGAAGCGGGCGACGGCGATCCACGAGGGCGGTCACGCCATCCTCACCGTCGTGCTCCCGCACGCCGATCCGCTGCACAAGGTCACCATCCTCCCGCGCGGCATGGCCCTCGGCGTCACGTGGAGCCTCCCCGAGGAGCGGCACACCTACTCGAAGGAGTTCTTCGAGGACGTCATCTGTCGGGCCATGGGCGGCCGCGTCGCCGAGAAGATCGTGTTCGGTCATCTCAACTCCGGCGCTGCCAACGACCTCGAGCAGGCCACCGGCATCGCCCGTCGCATGGTCCGCGAGTGGGGCATGAGCGAGCGCGTCGGCCCGATGGCCTGGCACGGCCAGCAGCAGGTCTTCCTCGGCGAGGACCTGATGACCAGCGGTCGCGAGTACAGCGACGAGACCGCCCGGATGATGGACGAGGAGATCTCGCGCATCCTCATCGAGCAGGAGCAGCGGGCGCACGGCCTGCTGCTGAAGCACCGCACGGCGCTCGACCTCGTCGCCGAGGCACTGCTCGAGAAGGAGACCATCGACGGCAACGAGGTGGCGGCGCTCGTCCAGGCCGGTCTCGGCGGCTCGCCCGCCGACGATCAGCCCGTGGCCGATCAGCCCGCCGACGATCGGCCGAGCGAGCAGAACTCCCTCAGCTGACACACCCCCGGGCGGCACCGGGCTCGGTCACCTCAGTGGCCGTGGCCCTCGCACTGCCGTTCGGGACGTGAGCCCGGCTCACGCACGTCGGCCACCTCGGCCCACAGGTCTGTCGCGCTGACGCGCCCCAGGAACGAGGCACGCACGACGCCCTGAGCGTCGGCGAACACCGTGGTGGGCACCGCGTCGATGCGGTAGCGCTGATGCAGGTCACGGTGTGCGACGTACTCCACCTCGACGACGGCCACCTGTGGGCCGGCGAGGACCTTCGCCTTGGTCGCCATGTCGGCGCAGGTGTGACAGGTCGCCGACGTGAACACCACGAGCAGCCACTCCGCCTCACGGCTCACCTCGTCGACCAGGGGCGCGAAGTCGCGACGGTCGAGTTGATCGGGCACCTGATGGGTGGTCTGGGTCGGGGCGTCGGGCACCCGTCGCCGACGAGCGATCAGCGCGACGACGGCCGCAACGACCACGATGGCGAGAGCGAGCAGCAGGCGGTCCACGCCACCAGCCTGCCAGGCCCGGAGGGGGCAGGCCTAGCCTGCGAGCGGGAACGACCCCGATCGGCCACGGAGCTCGGCCGACCGCGGCAGGAGCCGTTCGACGAACACCCGCTGGCCGCTCTCGACGACGAACGCCTTGCCCAACATCGACGGGTCGGTGAACGGCACCGTGATCAGCCCGGCCGCCGGGAGCGGGATGTTCTCCAGTCCCGGCACGGGCACGAGCCCACCCGGACCGAGGGCGCTCACCGTGACCGTCGTCTCGACGCTGTCGACGTTGAGCACGACCAGTGCGTCCTCGATCGCGAGATCGCTGCCCACGGCCGCCGACCACCGGGTGGAGGCCAGGTTCGGCGGCGAACCCATCACGACCGTGGTCGCGACGCTGTCGCCGGCCGGTCGGGTGATCACCCGTTCGACCACGATCGATTCTGCGGCGAAGGTCGAGAAGACGGCACCGTGGCGGCCGGCGGGCAGGTTGGGCACGTCGGCGGTGTCGAGGATGACGACACCGCCCTTCGGTACCACCACCTCGGTGTCGTTGGTGAAGTCGGGCGTTGCCGGAAGTCCGAGGAAGACGGCGTACACGGTGACCTCGGCGTCGGTCGGGTTGTAGATCGCGTACGACTCCTGGATGCCCTCGCCGGTCTCGCCGTCGGCGAAGTAGTACTGGCTGTTGAGCGACGGTGCGCCGAGGGTCATCGTGAAGCCGAGGCGGCCGCCGCCGACGTAGTGCTGGGCGCGGCCCACCACGACTCGTCCGCGCGAGGCGCTCACCTGAGCCGCCAGGATCGGCTCGTCGCGGGCGCCGAGTTCGCCGAGGGTGACGACCTGCACCGATCGTCCCGGCACCGGATAGCCCTGCAGCCGCGACGGTCGGCGGATGCCGTCGGCCGTGACGAAGCGGATGTCGACGATCGCGGCATCCGGGTACGGGTTGGTGAGGACCAGTCGTTCGGTGCTGTCGTCGACCGTGAAGCCGTCGGCGAACCACCAGTTCGACGAGGCCGCGTTCGCACACGGCGATACCGCGTTGCCCGCCGGGTGCTCGGCCGTCTGCTCGACGAATCCACCGCCCCCGTCGATCTCGACCAGGGCGGACACGAAGGTGCCCGTCGGCTGGAGCGCGTCGAGGTCGACCCTGGACGTCGACCGCGGCGCGACGATGATCGGCTCGTCGACCGGCGCCACGTCTGGGTCGGTGGTGTAGGCGGTGATCCGTCCGGCGATCGGTGCATCGCTCGGGTTGGTCACCTGCAGCGACCCGCCCAGGCCGCTCTCCCCTGCGGGGACACCCGGACAGAACCAGCTCGACGTGATGAACGAACCGCTCGGCACGAACGGCATCGTCGGATTGCCGAGCGATGCGAACGTGGGATCGATCACGACCGGTTCGTCGCGTGCGCTGATGCCGAGGCCGGCGAGCGCGACGGCGACCACGAGGCCGGCGACGGAGCGCAGGGGCTTCACGACGGCTCCTCCTCGACCACGGCCCCGGCCACCGGCCCCGGGGACGGCAGCTCAGTTGACGGCAACTCAGGCGACGGAACAACCGGCGCCACGAACACCTCGGCGAGGTCGGTCTCGTCGAACTCGACGTCGGCGCTCGGCATCGGCGCGACCGGCGCACCGATGATCGGGTCCATCGTGAACACCGGCTCGGCGACGACCGTGGGCAGTCCGCGGCTGCGGAGTCGGGGGCGGCGCACCCGGGCGTTCGAGGCGGCGAGCACGAACGCGGACCACAGCAGCGCCTGGACGAGCAGCACCAGGTGGAAGGTCCGCGACGTCCGATAGGTGAGCGTCGCGGTGCCCGCGGTCTCGACGTCGAACGCCATGGTGGTGCCGAACGCCGGCCGCGACTCGACCGGCGCGCCGTCGACCGTGAGCTCCCAGCGCCGATCGACCGGCACGGCCAGGTGGAGGGTGCCCGCCGGAACGGGCGCCGTGCCGGGCGTGAGATGGTCGGCGCCGGGCATGATCGGCGTCGCGCCGGCCAGGTCGGATTGGGCCAGTGCCGCGGCGCCCGCGTCGAGGCTCGACGCCGCGCCGTCGGCGGTGAGCACGCTGCGCACCGGCACCCACGCCCGGTTCTCGTACACCAGGAAGTTCGGCGGGCTGTAGACCTCGGCGAGGTCGAGTTGATCGCCGAGCGCGTCGAGGAGACCGGCGGGCGCGGGCAGAGGATCGTCGCTGGTGGACACGGCGCCGTCGACGAGTGGCACGATCACGTACCGCACCGACAGCGGCGCGAGCAACCGTCCACCGCGAGTGGTCGTGCCGGTGGCGATCGCATCGAGCGCCTGCACCACCTCACCGGCACCCGCACCCGGACGAGCCGGGAACGCGTCGCCGATGTCGACCGACTGTCCCTCGGTGACGGCCCACCCGATGCCCGGTCGGTACGGCAAGGGCGCCGCCGGCAGGACTGCCTGCTGGCCGAGCCACAGCACGCGGTAGTCGCCGGCCTCGTCCTGGTCGGGCAGCTGGCCGAGCAGTTCGACGAGGGTGGTCTCGGGCATGTCGTACCGGCCGGTCCCGACGGCGAACAGTGCCGGCACCATGCCGACCGCGATCGCGGCGACGGCGAGGATCGACAGCGGTTGCCGCCAGCCGAAACTGCCGCCGCGCACGTCGAGCTCGAACGAGGCGAGCACGCATCCGGCAGCGATCGCGACGCCGATGGCCACCGGCACGAGCAGGATGCCGGGTTCGGGCAGGCGGATGGGGAACGAACCGCTGTCGTCGAGCGCGGCCATCCAGCCGAAACCGACGACCAGGAACCCGGCGCGGGCGGCCCAACCGAGCCGCCAGCCGCGGCCGATGAGGACGGCGGCGAGCACGGGCAGGTAGAGCGCCACTGCGAGGACCACCGCACGGGCATTGCCGACGTCGAACGTGGCGAGCTCAAAGATCGAGTAGCCGCGGTCGCCGGCGGGGGCCTGCCCGACGATCGCTGTCCAGCCACCGTCCCCGGCGAGCTCGAGGAGCCACGGCAGGTTGAGGGCGACGGCGCCGACCGCGGCGATCGCACCGGCGATCGCCAACCGTGCCGGTGCCAGCGCCGGCGCACCGGTGAAGAGGGTGGCCACCGCGACGAGTGCGGCGACGAACAACAGCATCACCGGATAGGAGGGCTCGAAGGCCGTCGCGATCGCAGCGACCAGGACGCCGCCGGCCAGCAACTGCACGTGGCGACGGGCGCCGAAGCCGACGGTGCGCTCCCCCACCTCGTCGCGCGGCCCCGGACCGAGCCCGGCGTAGCTGCGCATCGCGTCGATCGACCACGGCATCGCGGCGAAGGTGAGGAGGGCACCCCACCGCCCCATCGACATCAGCTGCCCCGGCAACGGCAGCGCGAGGTACACGATCGTGGTGGCGAGTCGGGCCTTGGTGGTGCTGAACGCACCCGACAGCCGCCACATGCCCACGGCGCCGACGAGCATCGGCGCCACGACCGCCAACGTGTGCAGCAACCCCATCCGGAACAGCGTCGCGATGCTGGCGAACGAGATGATCGCGAGGCCGGTCGGCGAGGCGCCGGTGCGGCCGAGCCCCTGCGGGTTCCAGCCGGAGGTGTACTGGTCGAGGAGCGCCCGTGGGCTGTCGCCGAACGTCAGGAACTGGCCGAACGACGGCACCCCGCCGGTGAGCAGTTCGCGGGCGCCGATGACGACGAACGCGACGATCCCGATCCAACCGATGGCGGCCGATGCGCCGGCGCGTTCGCGCCATGCCCGGCCCGTACCGCGCTGGGCGTCCGGGCGGGCGTCTCGCGAGCGGAGGTGCGCCGCCAGGCGCGCGCTCCCGCGCAGCTGCAATCCGACGACCTCTCGGTCGGGGACCAGGCGACCGGGTGCCACCTGGCGTCGGCGCGCGATGACGCCAGGGGCCCGCGGCACGATCCCGACGAGCGCCCGCACCCCGGCCACCGCGCGGCCCGCCTGACCGCTCGCGACCCCGACGACGAACTGGGCGAGGGTGATGAGCACCATCTGGAGCGTGAGCCACGGCAACCTGCGGATGCCCGTGAGCGTGGCGACGGTGCGCATGCGGTGCCGCGCCCGAAGCACGTCGTGCGAGAGATCGGGCCGTCGCTGTTCGAGCGCCTCGACGTGGCGCGCCCGAGCGGACGGCACCACGAGGACGCGGGCTCCCTGGTGATGGGCGCGCCAGCAGAGGTCGACGTCCTCACCGTGGAAGGAGATGTCCGGATCGAACCCGCCGAGGCTGCGGAACAGGTCGGCACGCACGAGCAGACATGCCGAGGGCAGCGCGAACACGTCGCGCACCGCGTCGTGCTGCTCCTGATCGGTCTCGCCGGGTTCGACGAGCGGATCGATCTCGCCGAAGCGGTCGACGCCGTATCCGACGTGCTGGAGCACGGTGGGGTCGTCCCACTCGACGAGCTTGGGCCCGACGATGCCGGCGTTCGACCGGTACATCTCCTCGACGAGGAGTCGGATGGCGTCGGGCTCGAGGGCGACGTCGTCGTGGAGGAAGCAGAAGAAGCCGTTGGCCCCGTCGACGAGGCGGAGCACCTCGTTGGCCGTCCGGCCGAAACCGTCGATGCCGTCGACGGCGCGCACGAAGGCCCGCGGGACCGCTGCCGCCACGCGAGCGGGGATGTCCCCCTGCTCGCCCGTGATCAGCACGAGGGTCTTGAGGTTCGCGTAGTCCTGCCGTGCGAGACCCGCCAAGACCTCGTCGAACCAGCCCCCGCCCGACAATTCCTGCGGTTCGTGCACCACCATCACGGCCACGACGGGCGGTGCGAGCGGGCTGGCGGGTTCCACGATCAAGCGAGGCTAGCGGTGCGGCCTGTGTACAGCCGGTCAGTCCGCGATTCAGCCCGATTCAGCCGGACTCGGCCGGATCCGTCTGGCGTCGATCGATCACAAGTGCTTGCAATAGTTAGCACTCTGCGCTACGCTGCTTGCAGTCCGACGTGGCCGGTCACCCCCCGACCGGCCCGACGCCTCGCAGAAAGGCGCCTCCCATGGCCAGCATCCCCACGTTCCCCTCGATCGATCTCTCGAAGTTCGACCTGTCCAAGCTCGACCTCTCCAAGCTCGACCTGTCCAAGCTCGACCTCTCGAAGTTCGAGATCGCCGGCGTCGACACCGACAAGGTCCTGGGCGTGCTGCGCGACGCCGCCTATGTCGTCATCGGCTTAGGCGTGCTCACCGTCCAGCAGGCGCAGGTCCGCCGCCGCGAGCTCGTGAACAACGTCAGCGACCAGGCGGTCGTGAAGCAGCTCGGCCTCGGCAAGGAGCAGGTCGAGGAACTCGTGAAGGGCCTCGAGAGCCGTCTCGGCCAGCTCGACGAGCGCCTCGACCGGCTCGAGTCCAAGCTCGACAGCGCCGTCGAGGGGTTCATCGACACCGTCGGCGACAAGCTCCCCGAGCAGGCCGGGGCGCTCCTCGGCCAGGCCCACGAAGTGGCCAAGGCCGCCCGCAAGCAGGTGCGCGGCCTCCTCGTCAGCGCGGCCTGATCACCTGGGCCTGATCACCTGGGCCTGATCACCTGGGCTTGATCACCTGGGCCTGATCACCCGAACCAACCGCTGACGTCCACCACCAGGTGGGTCGCGGTGCTCGTGCTCACGCACCAGCGCCCCGCGCCGCTCAGCGCCGAGTTCACCAGCACCGCCACGTTCGTCCTCGTCTGGTACCGCAGCATCGACAGCTGCGGTACCGGCGCGAGACAGGGGTGCACCGTCACCCATCCCGTTCCCGAGGCATCGACGGCGGTGAACTGCGCTGCCACCGCACGCACCGTGCCGACCCCTGGCAGCCCTCCGACGCCTGCGACCTGGATCGACCGATCGACGTTGCGGGTGAAGGGCCCCACGAAGCCATGGTTCTCGCGGGTGTCGGCGAGCCGGAACGGCGTGACCGCGTAGTAGTCGGTGGTCGCCGACGGGCCGTACCAACCGTTGATGTCGATCGCCAGGTGCATCGGCGCGCTCACGAGGAAGCAGACCTCCCCGGTGGCGCCGACCGCGACGTCGACCTCGTTCGACACCGACGAGTTCACCATCACGTTCGCCGAACTGGCCCACGGCCGAGGCGTGTCGCAGGGCCAGGCGGTGACGAACCCGGAGGCCAGCGCATCGAGCGCATGGATCGTGATCGACGCAGCGGTCGAGTCGGCCGCTCCCCCGCCGAAGCCGCGGGTGTGCACGCGCACCACCTCGCCGGCTTCCAGTCGCCGGCCGCCAGTGGCGCCTGTGGTCGTCCGCGTATCGAGGCGACGCTGCGCGATCATCGGCTCGTACCGCGCCGACGCCGCAGGGGCGAACGATCCGTTCATGTCGACCACGATCTCGGTGGTCGTGTTGCTGAACACGCAGAAGCTGCCGTCGGCACCGAGGGGCACGATCGCCGACCCGCTCACGATCCGGCCGACCTGCGACTGCACGGCGGAGGTGAACGGTCGGGGGATCCCGCACGGGTACACCGTCACGTAACCCTGCGACACCGGATCGACCGTCACGACGTTCACCGACACCGCGGTCGTGCCGGCCGGCACCTCGGGGGTGATCTGCAACGTGCACCCACCGGTCAGCGGTTGCGCCGCCGTCGGGGTCGTGCCGCTGCCGTCGCGGGTGTCGACGAGGCGGATCGGCACGATCGGCTCGAACCGCGCCGGTGCGGCTACTCCCGCCGCGGACGGCGTTGCCCCGATCGGCGGTTCGGTCCGCCCCGTGCAGCGATCACTGCCGGTGTCCGATCCGGCGACCGCGAACCAGTTCGACTTCAGGCCCACGGCGCGGCGGAACGTGTCCCCCGAGAGCGGCACCGAGCCCGCCGTGCCGTCGACGGTCATCGTGAGGACACGGCCACCCCAGTCGCCCTGCCCCGATCGGGAGGTGACCGTGATGCCGGTGAACTCGCCGATCGTCGGCCACGCCTTGGTGATCACCGACGCGGCGACCGACGCCCGCCACGTGTGGTGCGGGTTGCCGGAGGTGGCATCGCCGACGTCTTCGACCGCAGGGAACGGCAGCGTGCTGCTCGCGGTCCAGCCGCCCGACGACGACGAGAACATCGTGAGGGCGATGGGCCCGGCGGTGGTGCCCACACGGCGCACCACCCCGGCGGTGGCGACGACCGCCGCGTCGACCGATGGTTGTTCGGTGCGGGTGTACGCACCGGTGACGCTGGTGCGCCATGCGGCACCCGGGTAGTACTGGCAGATCAGGTCGCACGTCTTGGCGTACGAATAGCGGTTCTCGGCGAGGCCGAAGCTGCGCGCGGCGACCGACTGGGCCTGCAGTGCGGCCGATCCGCGTGCGGCCCACGATGCCGACATCTCCGACGCCACGATCACGCGCAGGTACTGCTCGAGCGGGACCTCGTTCACGGTGCGGTTCTCGCCCTCGGTCCCGTTCGCCGCCCGGATCGCCCCTCGGTACGACCGCACCCGGCCCGCCGGCTCGCACACCGCGGCGAGATCGGCGACATCGGCACTCGCCGAGGTGTCGGTGGCCGGCCGGACCGTGACCGATCCGAGGCCGGTCGCGACCAGCGCCCAGGGTGCTCCGAGGGGATCGCTCGCCGCTGGACACACCGAGGCGTCGGTGCGCACCCAGACGCCGTAGTTCCGGTCGGCGACCTCGCGCACGACGACGGATCGCCACGGCCCGCCGGGCACCCCGTCGACGACGAGCGCACCCTTGTCGTGCACGACGGCGGTCTGCTGCCCGTCGAGGTTCATCAGCCGGACGGTGATCGAGGTCGCGTCGGTCGTCGCCGACACCGTGCCCCCGTAGTAGTGGTCGAGGATCTGCGTCGAGGTCCATCCGTGGTCGGCCGCGTACCCGTACGCGCCCCACTGGCTCATCCCGATGCCGTGACCGTTGCCGTGACCGTCGAGTTCGAGTGTCGCCGGGCCGGCGGCGACCGACGGCACGGGGACGAGCGACCACGGCGAGATGCTCAGGGTGCCCGACACCAGGACGGCGGCGAGCAGGAGGGCCGAGCGACGACGTTGCACATCTCATTGTCGGTCATTCGGAGGGGGTGCTTGAGGTCGCGCGGCCGTCGGATAACCTCGTCCGCTTGGTGGCACGCTCCGATTCGACCTCTGCACGCATGCCGCTCCCCGAAGGCACCCTTCCGGTGGCCGTCGCCCTGCTCGTGGCCGGCCTGGCCAGCTTCGCCTTCTTCCGGGTCGGCACGATGGCCCTCGGCAGCGAGGAGGCCTTCAAGCCGGTCGTCAGCATGTGGTTCGCCACGTTCGCCCTCGCTCCCGGCGTGTTCTTGCCACTCGAACAGGAGCTCGGCCGAGCGATCTCGGCACGGCGAGCCGTCGGCCAGGGCGGACGCCCGGTGCTGATGAAGGTCCTGGCGCTCGGTCTCGCCCTCGCCGCGATCGTGACGATCACGCTGATCGCCGTCGGACCGTGGCTCGCCGACGACTACTTCGGCGGGAACTGGGTGATGGTCGCCGCGCTGATCGTCTCGATCGTCGCCTACGCGCCGACGCACATCTCCCGCGGCATCTGTAGCGGCTCGGCCCGCTTCCGCGCCTACGCAGTCGTGATGGGCACGGACGGGTTCGTCCGGATCGTCCTGTGCCTGGCGCTGGCCGCGGTCGGGGTCGACGCAGTCGGTTGGTACGGCATGGCCGTCGCAGTCGCGCCGATGATCGGCGTGATCGCCGTCGCCAGCAAGGGTCAGCTCCGCACCGACCCGGGGCCGCCTGCGAGCTGGCAGGAGGTCACACCCAACCTGGGTTGGCTGCTCCTCGGTTCGATCATGGCCGCCGGTCTCGTCAACGCCGGGCCGATCGCGACGAGCGTCCTGGCATCCTCCAGCGAAGAAGCGCTCGTCACCCGCTTCGGGTACGGCGTGATCCTCGCCCGCATCCCGCTGTTCCTGTTCCAGGCCGTGCAGGCGGCACTGCTCCCGCGCCTGTCCCGACTCGCCGCCGCCGGTGAGATGGACGAGTTCCGCTCGGGCTTCACCCGACTGATGTACGTCGTCGGCGGCGTCGGTCTGCTCGGCACGGTCGGCGCCTGGCTCCTCGGACCGTTCGCGGTCGAACTGCTCTACGACGCCGAACTCAGCCGGCGCACGCTCGCCGTCCTCGCGCTCGGCAGCGCGTGCTACATGTTCGGCGTCGCGATCGCCCAGGCGGTCATCGCACTCCACGGCCACGCCCAGGTGGCGATGGGCTGGACCGCCGGCATGGTGGCGTTCGTGGTGTCGACCTGGTTGATCGGCGGCGAGGTGTTCCGCCGGGTCGAGCTCGCGGTGCTCATCGGGTCGGCCACCGCGATGATCGTGTTCGTGTGGGCGTTGCGATCACGGCTGCGATCCGGCGCCGTGCCGAACGAGTCGTCGATGCTCGAGGCGATGACCGACATGCCGTTCGAGGCCTGAGGCCCGACGCGATCAGCGTCGGTCGAGGCGAGCAGTCTCCAACGCCAGGTCGTGGGCGACCATCATCGACACGAGCGTCGGGAAGTCGACCTCGGGCTCCCAGCCCAGCTCGGTACGGGCCTTGCTGGCGTCACCGATGAGCAGATCGACCTCGGCGGGCCGGAAGAACTTCTGGTCCTGGCGCACGTACCGCTGCCAGTCGTCGATGCCGACCTCGGCGAAGGCACGCTCGACGAGCTCCTGGCCGGTGTGGGTCTGGCCGGTGGCGATCACGTAGTCGTCGGGCTCGTCCTGCTGGAGCATCATCCACATCGCCTTGACGTAGTCGCCCGCATAGCCCCAGTCGCGCTTGAAGTCGAGGTTGCCCAGCACGATCTCGTCCTGCAGACCGAGCTTGATGCGGGCGACCGCGTTGGTGACCTTGCGGGTGACGAACTCGAGGCCGCGACGGGGACCCTCGTGGT
Source organism: Actinomycetota bacterium (assembly GCA_026393475.1). Lineage (GTDB taxonomy): Bacteria > Actinomycetota > Acidimicrobiia > Acidimicrobiales > Ilumatobacteraceae > VFMC01. Next base: position 41,439 of record JAPLAA010000007.1, on the reverse strand, counting down.
TGAACAGGATGCCCGAGCAGGCGAACAGGCCGTAGCTCTCGCGGTAGTTGACCGTGATGTCGTGGCCGAACACCTTGGCGCAGCCGTACGGCGAGCGCGGGTGGAACGGGGTGAGCTCGGTCTGCGGGGTCTCGCGGACCTTGCCGAACATCTCCGACGAGCTCGCCTGGTAGAAGCGGATGCGGTTGTCCTGGCTGCCGCCCACGATGCGGATGGCGTCGAGCATGCGGAGCACGCCGGTGCCGGTGATGTTCGCGGTGAGCTCGGCCTGGTTGAACGACATGGCCACGAACGAGATGGCGGCGAGGTTGTACACCTCGTCGGGCTGGGCGAGGTCGAGCGCCTTCACCAGCGAGGGGAGGTCGGCGAGGTCGCCGGGCACCGGCTCGACGTAGGGGAACTCGTCGCGCATCTCGGTCATCTTCGGGTTGTTCTGGCCCTTGACCATCCCGAACACCTCGTAGCCCTTGCTGTGCAGGAACTCGGCGAGGTGCCGGCCGTCCTGACCCGTGATTCCGGTGATGAAGGCGCGTGGCATGGCGGCCGAGTCTACGGGGCACGACCCTGGGGCCGGGCACCTGCGGTAGCGTGCGTGCGCCATGGCACCCCCGTCAGACGCCCTCCCGGTCGCGTTCGACGTCGGTCCGCTGGCCGGTCGACGAACCGGGATCGGAGCCGGCGTGGCCGCCCTCCGAACGGCGCTCGCCGACGACGACCGCCTGCACCTGCTCCCCTACCTCTTGAGCTTCCGCGCACGCCCGCAGGACGGCGTCCGCCGCCTGCCGCTGCCGGCCGCCGCCGCCCACCGGCTCTGGTCACATGTCGACCATCCGCGAGCCGACCGATGGCTCGACGGCGCCGCGGTCGTGCACGGCACGAACTACGTGGTGCCACCGACACGGATCCCCCGGCTGGTGTCGGTCTACGACTGCTGGTTCCTCCGCAACCCCGCCCAGGCCCACCCCGACGTCGTGCGGGCCGGTCGGGTGCTCGCACGGTCGGTGCGTCGCGGCGCCGTCGTCCACGCGAGTTCCAACGCCACGGCCGACGCCGTGCGGGAGTTGTTCCCCGGCGCCGACGTGCGGGTGGTGCACCTCGCGCCGCTGGCCATGCCCGACCCCACCGTCGGCTGCCCGATCGCCGAGCTCGACGGCCGTGATTTCGTGGTGGCGGTGGCGACGCTCGAGCGTCGCAAGAACCTGCCCCAGCTGGTGCGTGCGTTCGGCGAGATCGCGTCGATGCACCCCGAACTGCGGCTGGTGCTGGCGGGCGGTGATGGCGACGACCGGCCGGCGATCGACGCCGCGGTCGACGCCCTGCCCCGCGAGGTCGGTGCTCGTGTGCTGTTCACCGGCTACGTGGACGATGCCGTGCGCGCCTGGCTGCTGCACCACGCACGCGTGCTCGCGTATCCGTCGCTCGACGAGGGGTTCGGCTTCCCGCTCCTCGATGCGATGGGCGCGGGGCTGCCGATCGTGGCCAGCACGGCCGGCTCGATCCCCGAGATCGCCGGCGATGCCGCGCTGCTCGCCGACGCGGACGATCTCGACGGCCTCGCCGCAGCCCTCCACGCCGCGCTCGACGACGACGCCGAGCGCACGAGGTTGGTCGCTGCCGGCACCCGCCGTCTGTCGGCGTTGTCGTGGCGGTCGACCGCCGATCAGATGATCGGGCTCTACCGCGAGCTCGCCGAACGTTCCCCCGGGGGTATCACATGATCACGGTCCTGTGCGGCGGCGTGGGTGCCGCCCGCTTCCTGCGCGCACTGCGCGGCCTGCCGGATCCCGGACCGGTCACCGGCGTGGTCAACACCGGCGACGACACCGTGCTCCACGGCCTGTCGATCTCCCCCGACATCGACACCATCACCTACACCCTCGCCGGCGCGATCGATCCGGAGCGCGGGTGGGGCCTGGTCGACGAGACCTGGACGGCGATGGCCTCCCTCGCCAGGTACGCCGCGGTGCGTCCCGAGGGGTCGACGGCGGCACCGACGTGGTTCAACCTCGGCGACCGCGATCTGGCCACCCACTTCTACCGGACGGCACGGCTCGCCGAGGGTGGCTCGCTCACGGAGGTCACGGCCGAGATCGCCCGTGCATGGGACCTGCCGGAGCGGCTCGTGCCGATGAGCGACGACCGCGTGGCCACGATGGTCGATCTGCTCGACGGGCGCACGGTCACCTTCCAGGAGTACTTCGTCCAGCTGCGTCACTCGGTGCCGGTGCGCGGCGTGCGGTTCGAGGGATCGGCCGCCGCCACGCTCCAGCCCGCTGCGGCCGCGGCGATCAGCGATGCCTCGGTCGTGGTCGTGGCACCGTCGAACCCGATCGTGTCGATCGGTCCGATGCGCACGCTGTCGGGGATGGACGAGCTGTTGGCGGCGCGACGCTCGTCGGTGGTCGCCGTGTCGCCGATCGTGGGGGGCGCGGCCCTGAAGGGCCCGGCCGACCGGATGATGCTCGAGCTCGGGCACGAGGCGTCGGTGGTCGGCGTCGCCCGCCTGTACCGCGACATCGCCGGCACCCTGGTCGTCGACCCGGTCGACGCGCACCTCGTCGGCGATGTCGAGGCCGCCGGCATGCGCTGCGTGGTGCAGCCCTCGATCATGAGCGACCCGGTCGTGGGCGCCGCGCTCGCGCGGGCCGTGCTCGACGCGGCCGGCTGACCGGACTCACCGGCGTCACCTGAAAACGACGACGTCCCGATGGCCTGAGCCATCGGGACGCCTCGGTTCGTGTGTCGATCGTGGGACGATCGGCGGGAGATCAGATCAGGGACCTCAGTGGGTGCCGGCCTTCCGACGCACCATCAGCAAGGCGGCGCCGGTACCGGCGGCGAGGCCGGCGAGGATCAGCGGGAGGGTCATGTCGCCACCGGTGGCCGGCAGCGAACCGCCGGGGACCGTGGTCACCGAGCCACCGGCGACCGTGGTCGTCGGGCCACCCGAGCCGACGGCCGTGGTGGTCGGGGCCGGGATGGTGGTCGGGGTGACGACCGTGGTGGTCGGACCGACGACCGTGGTGGTCGGGGCTGCGGTGGTGGTGGGCGGCTTGCAGCGCACCACCGTGATCGTCACCGTCTTCGGGGTGAAGGAGTTGAACGACGACGTGTTGCCCGAGTGGTGCAGCGTGATCGCACCGCCGGGCACGTCGGTGTCGACGCCGCCGAACGTGCCGCTGAGGACGCCACTGAACCACGGGGTGGGTGCACCCTGAGCAGCGGTGTCGGGCAGATCGGCCGAGAGGCCGCCCACCTGCACGCCGCCGACCCGCACCGAGAACTGCTCGGCGATCTCGTTCTGGATCTCACGGGTGAGTTCCGGGTTCTCCTCCAGCAGACGGTCGTAGCTCGACCATCCGGTGGCGATGACGGCGATGTGCTCGCCGGCCGCCGGCGCCGGGATGCTCAGCCCGGTGCTGAGCGTGGGCTGCCACGTGGCCAGCTGGCTCACCGTCGTGTTGTTCCAGGAATAGGTCTCGCTGAGGCAGTCCTCGCCGGCGCTGGCGATGCCGGACATCGCCGACACGCTCACCGCCCCTGCTGCCATCATCGTGATCGCTGCCGCAATGGCCTTGTTCATCTCAGTCACTTCTCCTTGTGCTGAATGTCCGGGCCGGTTTCGCGACTGGCTCCTCGTCCGGCGACTCGCGACCATGCATGCCGGACGGATCACTGCCTCCCTGATCTGTCGTGGAGCACGATACGACGAGATCACCCGGAGTGGGCGCATTCCGCCGAGCAGTGATCCGTTCGGCCCATGGGTCCGAGATGACGTCGCCTGCGGACCGATCGTCCGGGGACCCGTCAACGTGTCCAGGAGCGCAGGCTCGAGATGCCCGTGGCCAGGTCGGTCCACGGCGCCCAGGCCAGATGGATCCTGGCGCGCGTGGGCGCGAGCGCCAGGCGGACGACGTCGTCGGACCGGGCCGGCACCGACGGCGGCAACGGCGCGTCAGGACCTGCCATCAGGTGCCACAGCTCGCGGATGCTCGTCATCACCCCGGTGCCGATGTTGATCACCAGCCCGCTGCCACGGGACGCGGATCGGACGAACGCGTCGACGACGTCGTCGATGAAGACGAAGTCCCGGGCGTGGCGTCCGTCGCCCTGGATCGTGGCGGGCACCCCCTGTTCGAGCGACGTGGCGAAGGCGGCCACGACCCCGCCGTCGGCGCGTTGGCGCGTGCCGTAGACGTTGGCGAGCGCGAGGGCCGAGAACTCGACCTCGTGCTGCTCGCGGTACACGGAGAGCAGCTCGGCGACCGTGCGGGCGATCACACCGTGAGCACCGACCGGCGCCCAGGCGCGGCCCTCCTTCACCGGCAGTTCACGGGCGGCGACATCGCCGTAGAGCGTGGTGGCCGGCAGCGCGGTCACCACCTTGGTGACATCGTTGGCCCGCGCCGCCTCGAGAACGTTGAGCGTGCTGTGCACGGCCCGGGCGGCCGTCGCCGCGTCGCCTCGCCCGGGTGGCGACCAGCCCAGGTGGTACACGACCTCCGGGCTGCGCATCGCCACGAGCGTGGCGAACTCCGGGGCGCAGGCGTCGAGATGGTGGATCTTCAGGTCACCGCCCATCGAGCGAGCGGTCGCGAGGTTGGCGAGCGTGCCCGAGGAGAGGTCGTCGACCACGTCGACGGTGTGTTGCTCGGCCAACAACCGGTCGACGAGGTGCGATCCGATGAACCCGGCACCTCCCACGACGAAGATGCGCACGGCGGTGCCGATCAGGCCTGATCGGGATCGGGGCGTCGCACCGATCGGAGCTCCTCGGCGGCCTCGACCACGGCACCGGCCCCGATCACCGAGTCGTGGACCGCGGCGCCGGAGCGCACGTGACCCATCGCCACCGAGTCGATCACGACGGCGCCCTGCTCGACGACGGCACCGGCGAGGATGACCGACCGCTCGATCCGCGCCCCGGCGTGCACCGTGGCACCGGCATCGACGACCGAGTCGACGACGACCGCATCGGGATGCACGTCGGCACCCTCGGCGACGGGCTCGCAGCGATGCCGCGGTCGGCGGCCGGTGACGAGATCGAGGTTGGCGGCGAGGTACAGGTCGGGCTTGCCCGTGTCGATCCAGTAGTCGTCGGTGGCCATGCCGAAGATCGCGCCCTCGGCGACGATCTCGGGGAATGTGATCCGCTCGATGGACACCTTCTGACCTGCGGGGATGCGGGCCAGCACGGACGGTTCGAGCACATAGGTGCCGGCGTTGATCAGATTGCTCGGCGCGGTGCCCGGCGCCGGCTTCTCGACGAACCGTTCGATCCGGCCGCGCTCGTCGAGCGCCACCACGCCGAATGCCGACGGGTCCTCGACGGCGATGAGGTGGAGGGTCGCGTCGGCGCCCTGCTCACGGTGGAAGCGGACCAGCTCGGCGATGTCGAGATCGGTGAGCACGTCGCCGTTGGCGACCACGAAGGTGTCGTCGATGCCGGTCGCATCAGCGGCGAAGCGGATCGCGCCGGCGGTGTCGAGGGGCTCGGGCTCCACTGCGTAGTGCAGCGTCGCACCCGCACACGTGCCGTCGGGGAAGGCCTCGAGGAACGGCTCGGGCTTGAAGCCGAGCGCCAGCGTCACGTCGGTGACGCCGCCTCGGACGAGGTTGGCGACGAGTCGCTCGATGATCGCGACGTGGCCGACCGTGAGCATCGGCTTGGGCACCGAATAGGTCAGCGGGCGCAACCTCGTGCCGAATCCGCCGACGAGCACGACGGCCCGCATCATCCCCCCGTGGTGGCGGTGCTGGTGTCGGTCGAGGCGATGGTGTCACCCGGCGCGAGCGTCGTCGTGGGGACGTTGCCGCCGTCGACGGCACCCAGCTCGGGCAGCTCGGGAGCCCACGGCGGCATGGAGACCTCGGTGCCGACCGGGACGACCGCGATCGTGAAGACCATGCCGTCGTTGGTGATACGCACGTCGGCCAGGTCGGTGATGTTCGTGGTGCCCTTGCCCGTGTCGGTGTAGCTCTCCCACGCGACGACCTTGATCTCGACGTCTTCGCCGTTGCACTGGTAGTCGTCGACGTCGAACACGTCGCCGCCCTGCTCCTCGGGGAGGGCGAGGCGCTGGGTGTTGAGCTCGACGCCGTAGACGTCGAGGAACACGCCGAGCCGGGCCCGCTTGCCGACGGCCTTGGTGCTGTACGGGTGGTAGTGGATGATCCCGTCGTCGTGGCTGTGGATGCCCGTCGCGGCGAAATCAGCGTTGACGAGGGTCTCCGCCCCGGTGCTCGCGTCGAGAACCGTCTCCTCCTGGTTGCCGCTCAGCTTGGGCAGCCAGCCGTCGCAGACGTACATGCCGTACGCGGCGTGCCAGTGGTCGCCCACCTGGGGCGGGAACGAGCCAGGGTCGGGACGGCTCTGGCGCGCATAGACGATGGTGAGCAGGCCGAGCACCACCACACCCAGCACCACGGCCGGGAAGAGCGTGCCGCCCTGGAAGCGCACCTTCTTGCCCTTGCCGCGTTGCGCGAGTCTGGCGACCTTCTTGGCGGACGATGACGATGAGGACGTGGCCACGAGTCGGAGAGGCTATCTGCCGTCGCTGCGGATGTGTCGGCACCCCGGCAGGCGGAGCACGAGCTCCTCGTAGGACCGGGCCACAGCGGCGGGTGACGCGGCGGCTTCCACCCAGGTCCGGCCGGCTGCGCCGCGGGCGGCGAGCGCCGCCGGATCGGCCAGCAGTTCCCGAAGGGCCGCGACGAACAGGTCGGGCCGGTCGGGGGCGACGGAGACGCCGGCACCCGAGGCCTCGAGGATCCGGGGCACCTCGGTGCCTGCGTCGATCGAGGCGAGGATCGGGCGGCCCGAGGCGAGGATCGAGTACGTCTTCGACGGGACGCTCACGTTGCCGAGCCCGGCCCGCAGCGGCACCACGTGCACGTCGGCGATCCCGAGCAGTTCCGACAGGCGCTCCTTCGGCTGGTAGCCCGAGAAGCGCACGTTGGTGAGGCCGGGCTCGGCCGCCGCCTGCGCGACCAGGGCCGCCTTGGCGGAACCGTCGCCGCTGATGAGGAACGTGGCGTCGGGCAGCTCGCGCGCCGCGGCGAACATCAGCTCGAGCGACTGGGAGAACCCGACGTTGCCCGAGTACACGACGAGCGGTTCGTCGCCGATGCCCAGTTCGGCCCGCAGCGGTGCCATCCGCTCCCCCGGTCGGATCGCCTCGATGTCGACGAAGTTCGGGATGACGTGCACCCGGTCGCGGCGACCCGCCGACATCTTGCCGGCGACGTTCACCCGCAGGTCCTCGCTGAGCACCGTGACAGCGGCGGCGCGGTGGTAGCTCACCCGCTCGAGCCGACTCGCCACACGGATCACGTGGCGGTTGGTGATCGCGCCCGTGCGCACGGCGGCGTCGGGGAACACGTCCTGGATGTTGAACACGAGCGAACCGCGTCGCACGAGGTGTGTGGTCCACCCCGTGAGACCCATGGTGAGCGGCGGCGACATCGCGATGACGGCGTCGACGCGACCGCCGCGCCAGCTGGTGATGCCCGTGAGCGCGGAGAAGCCGACGAACCCGAGCGCCCGTCGGACGAGGTTGGTCTTGTCGCCGCCCGGGAACGGGTTCACGCGGGTGATCGAACCCCACGGGGTGGTCTCGCGCCGGATCCATCGACCCTCCCAGCCGGGCTCGATCGAGTGCGTCCGGTACCACGGCAGCGACGTGACGACGTGCAGCTCGTGGCCCCGTGCTGCGAGCTCGTGCACGATGCGCGTCATGACGTCGCCCGTCGGCGCCGTGTCGGGTTCGAAGTGCGGGCACAGCACCGCGAGCCGAAGTGGTCGCGACTCGTTCACGCTGCCCCCATCAGTCCGTAGGCCTCGAGCAGCGCCTCGCCCGAACGGCGCGACGTGAACGCCTCGACGCGCCGGTGCCCGGCGGCGACGAGCTCGTCCCGCCGGCGCCGCACCTCGAGCAGGCCCGACGCCCACGCGTCGCGATCGAGCGGGGCGACGACGGCCGCGTCGCCGGCGACGTCGGGCAGGCAGGTGGCGTCGCTGCACAGCACGGGCGTGCCGAGCGCCATGGCCTCGATCAGCGGGGCGCCGAAGCCCTCGTACCGGCTGGGGAACACGAGGGCGTCGGCCATGGCGATGAGACCGTTCTTGTCGGCGTCGCTCACCCGGCCGGCGCGCACGATGCGATCGCGGGTGGCGGCGGGCGACGATGCGATCGCCTCGTCGACGCGTGCGTCGGCCAGACCGCTGCCGCCGATGAACACCAGCCGCAGATCGGGCTCCGGCCACACCGAGGCCATCAGCTCCACGAGGAAGACGTGGTTCTTGTGGGGCGCGGTCATCGCCGGGAACACCAGCACCGGCCCGTCGCCGAGCCCCAGCCGGGCCCGGAGCACGGCCTCGTCGGTGCGTTCGACGAGCAGTTCGGGTTCGTACCCGTGTGGGACGACCACGACCCGTTCGGGCGCGATGCCGAGCTCGTGGATCACGCTGCCGCGCACGTACTCGCTCGGCACCGTCACCAACGCCGCGCGCCGTGCGGAGCCCGGGATCATCGCGTCGAGGTACCGCCGCTTCAGGGGCGTGAAGTACTCGGGGAACGTGCGGTACTGCAGGTCGTGGATCGTCAGCAGGAACGGCCGCCGTGCCGGGCGCGGCGCGGTGCCGCCGCCGTGTTGCACGAGGTCGAATCCTCCGGACCGGGCGAACAACCACGTGCTCTCCGCGGCGATGCGTTGCCAGCGTCGGCGGCCGTCGACCGGCGCGCTCACGAACCGGGCACCGGCGAGCAGATCGGTGTAGCGACCCACGAACGCGGTCGGCGCGAACACCGTGAGGTCGAGCGACGGGCGAGCCTCGAGCGCGCCGGCGAGCTGACGAACCAGGTACTGCTCGGAGCCGCCCACGTCGCCGGGGACACACCACATCAGGTTGACGGCGACCCTCATGCCCAACTCGCTCATGCCAACTCGCTCATGCCAACTCGTTCATGCCAGCTCGCGGTACACCTGCGCGGTGAGCGCAGCGGTGGTGCGCCAGCTGCGCTTGGTGGCCCGGGCGATGCCCTTGGCCGAGAGTTCGGCGCGGCGCGACATCGCCTCGGTGATGCCGCGGGCGATGTCGGACGGATCCATCGGCTGCACGAGCACTGCCGCGCTGCCGGCGGTCTCCTCGGTGGCCGTGCCCACGCTCGTCACCACCGGCACCCCTTGTGCCATGGCCTCGAGCACGGGCAACCCGTATCCCTCCCGCTCGCTCGGGTAACAGAAGACCTCAGCGCCGGCGTAGAGCGGGTTGAGATCCTCGCTCGGGACGAAGCCGAGGAAGCGCATGTCGATCTCGGCGCGCAGGTCGGCCTGCACGTCGATGTCGCCCCAGCCGTCGGCCCCGGCCACGATCAGCGGCAACGGTTCGTCGAGCTGGGCGACGGCGGCTGCCAGGCCTCGAAGGTTCTTGCGCGGCTCCACCGTGCCGACGAAGAGCAGGTAGCGCTCGGGCAGGCCGTAGGACGCACGGACCCTCACCATCTCCTCGTCGGTGACCCGCGACATCTCCACGCCGAGCGGCACGAGCCGGAGCCGGTCGACCCCGATGCCCGCGAACGCGACGTCGTCGAGGGTGGCCTGGCTGCTGCAGAGCACCATCGCCGCATGCCGCTTGATGTGCTCGAGGCTCGCGAGGAACGTGCGCACACCGTGCTTGGAGAAGTGCGACGGATCGTGCAGGAACGCGACGTCGTGGAGCGTGACGACGAGCGGAGCGTCGGTGGGGCACGGGATGAGGCCGGTCGCATGCGCCACGTCGACCGGCCCGGTGGCACGCTCGACCTTCGGCCACCCGAACCGCAGCCACGTCTGGTAGAGCCACGGTGCCGCGAGCGGCAGGTGGGCGACAGGGATGTCGGGCATCCACGGGTCGGGCGGCAGGTGCGGATGACGCCCGGCGACGCCGATCAGGCGGATGTCGTCGTGCTCCTCCATGGCCTCGGCCACGCGCAGCGCGGCGACCGCCGTGCCACCCGGCACGGCGCCCCAGCACTGCTCGAGGGTGTAGGCGACCCGCATGGCGACCATCATGCCTGGTCGACCCGGGTGGGCCATGTGCACCCTTCGTCGCTCCAACCCTGGTCAAACGGCACGATCGGCTTTACCATCCGTACATGCGCACCCAGTTGCCCCCGCAGGACCTCGCTCGCGACGAGCGGTTCCATCGGATCAGCACCACCGACCGGTTCAACGACCTCCGCCCGAACGGGCTGTCGCAGGCCGGCCGGATGGACCCGGAGAGCCACGAGTCGTTCGACCGGGCCCGCAGGCAGATGCACGGCATCTTCGTCGGCGAGATCCAGGCGCTCGAGGGTGCGGGTCGCACGGCGTACGACTACACGACCGACGAGACCCCGTTCGCGATGAAGCTCGACATGGCCCGGCAGTGCTGGGACGAGGCGCGCCACGTGGAGATCAGCCTGATGCTCGGCGACCACATGGGCACCGAGGTGGGCGAGTACTCCGAGGCGGTCACGCTGTTCGAGGCGGCGTGCCACCCCGATCCCGTCTTCCGTCTGGCCGGCGTCAACCGTGCGCTCGAGGGCCTCGCCATCGACGTGTTCACCACCATGCGCGACTTCGCCGCCGAGATGAACGACCCGGTGCTGTGGTTCTGCGAGGACTGGATGCTCGCCGACGAGGTGACCCACGTGAAGATGGGCAGCACCTGGCTCCGCGAGATCACCAAGGACGACAAGGAACGCCAGCAGCAGGCGCTCGAGTTCCAGCGCACCGTCGACGGCCTGTTCAACTTCCGCGGCGCCCGCGGCGAGACCCGCGAGGCCTCGATCCAGCTCGCCCGCAAGTTCCGCGAGATGGCCGGCTTCGACACCGAGGAGATCGACGAGATCGCCGCGATGGCCGAGCAGCAGCGGGCCGAGCGGCTCGCCAACGCCGCCTACTGACCCGGCGCGCCGGCCGAGCAGATCCGGCACCCGAAACTCCGACGCTCCGTCGACGCCGAGCGCGTCAGACTGCGTCGATGTCGCATCCGGTCTGGCCCCTCTTCGACCTCCGTGTCGTCACGCCACGGCTCGAGCTGCGCGCGATCGACGACGACATGGGTGTGGCGCTGGCGCAACTCGCTTCCCGGGGCATCCACGATCCGGGCTTCATGCCCTTCGCGGTCGAGTGGACCGACGTGCAGGGCGACGAACTGCTCCGCAACACGATGCAGTACTACTGGCGGTGCCGCGCCGACTGGTCGGCCGCGTCGTGGAGCCTGAACCTCGCGGTCGTCGTCGACGGTGAGGTGGTGGGGACGACCGGGCTGATGGGGCAACACTTCCCCGAGCTCCGCCAGTTCGAAACCGGGTCGTGGCTCGGCCGCGAGTTCCAGGGTCGTGGCATCGGCACCGAGATGCGCATGGCGTCGCTGCAGCTGGGCTTCGCCGGCCTCGACGCCCGGGTCGCGACCACGGTCGCGTTCGACGACAACCCGTCGTCGCTCGGTGTGACGGGCAAGCTCGGCTACGTCGCCAACGGCAGGTCGCGCCGTCTGCGGCGCGGGGCACCGGCGACCTCGCTGCACTTCGAGATGTCGCGGGCCCATTGGGAGGCGAACGTGCGTCGCGACGACATCACGATCCACGGCCTCGAGGGCTGCCTGCCGCTGTTCGGGCTCTGACGCGAGCGCCGACGCCTCAGGCGGTGAGCCTGCCGACCAGTTCGGCGAGCGGCTCGCGGAAGTCGCGCATCATCGGCAGTCCGCTCATGCGGGCCACCGCGTTGTCGAGCACGCTGTTGGCCGGGCGCGGTGCGGGCCGAGGTGGCTGCAGCTCCGCCGTCGTGATCGGCCGCACCATGGCATCGGGATCGCGGCCGGTGAGGGCGACGATCTCGCGCACGAAGCCGTACCACGACGTGGGCGTCTGGTTGGTGAGGTGGTGCACGCCGCTGCGCCGGTCGAGCGCGACCCGACGCAGCATCGGGGCCAGGTCGGCGGTGAAGGTGGGATGCCCGACCTGATCGGCGACGAACGACAGCGTGGGGTGCTGGTCGACGAGGCGCAGCACGGTCTTCACCATGTTGTTGCCGTGCTCACCGCACACCCACGACGTGCGCACCACGGCCGCCGACGGGCCGAGCACGAGTGCCTCGCGCTCGCCGATCAGCTTGGTCATGCCGTAGACGCTCTCGGGGTTGGTCTCGTCCCACTCGTGGTACGGGCGATCGAGCGTGCCGTCGAAGACGTAGTCGGTGCCGACGTGCACGAAGTGTGCGCCGACACGGTCGCATCCCTCGGCGAGGAACCGCACCGCGAGGCCGTTGCACAGCAGCGCCCGATCGGGATCGTCCTCGCAGGCGTCGACCGCGGTCCATGCCGCGCAGTTGATGACGGCGTCCGGAGCGAACGACGTGACGGCGCCGAGCACGGCGTCGCGATCGGTGATGTCGACGGTGGAACGGTCGACGCCGAGCACCTGGTCGCCGGCGCGCTCGCAGGCCAGCAGCGTGTCACGGCCGAGCTGCCCGGCAGCGCCCGTGACCAGCACCCTCACAGGGCGGCCCGCGCCTTCAGCGGCTCCCACCACGCCCGGTTGTCGCGGTACCAGGCGACGGTGTCGGCCAGGCCCTGCACCAGGTCGTGCTCGCAACGCCAGCCGAGCGCGCTCACCTTGTCGTGGGTGATCGAGTAGCGACGGTCGTGGCCGAGCCGATCGGCGACCGGCAGGATGAAGCTCTCGTCGCGCCCGCACAGCTCGAGCAGGCGGTAGGTGAGCTCCTTGTTGGTGATCTCGTTGCCGGCGCCGATGTTGTAGATCTCGCCGACGTTGCCCCGCCGCAGCACGAGGTCGGCGGCCGTGTTGTGGTCGTGGACGTGGATCCAGTCACGCACGTTGCCGCCGTCGCCGTAGAGGGGCACCTGCTTGCCGTCGAGCAGGTTGGTGGTGAACAGCGGGACGACCTTCTCGGGGAACTGGTACGGCCCGTAGTTGTTGCTGCAGCGGGTGACGACCACGGGCAGGCCGTGGGTGGTGAAGTACGACAGGGCGATCAGGTCGCTGCCGGCCTTGGCTGCCGAGTACGGCGAGCGCGGTCCGAGCGGATCGGTCTCGCTGAACGAGCCCTCCTCGATCGAGCCGTACACCTCGTCGGTGGAGCTGTGCAGGAACCGCTGCACGCCCACCTGGCGGGCGACGTCGCAGAGCACGTTCGTGCCGAAGCAGTTCGTGCGGACGAACGAATGACCGTCCTTGATCGAACGGTCGACGTGCGTCTCGGCCGCGAAGTGCACCACGGCATCGTGGCCCTTCATCGCCTCGAGGACGTCGTCCTGGTCGCAGATGTCGGCGTGGACGAAGCGGCAGCGTTTGTCGTCGAGGACGTCGCGGATGTTCTCGAGGTTGCCGGCGTACGTGAGCGCGTCGTAGACGGTGATCTCGTCGTCGGTCGTGGCCAACACGTGGCGCACGTAGTTCGCGCCGATGAACCCGGCACCGCCGGTGACGAACAGCTTCATTGGTCGAGCCTCATGTGGATCAGGTCCTCATCTGCCAGTAGGGGCGACGGCCGACCGGCAGGTCGGCGCGCAGCGGGTTGTCCAGGTCGCGCTGGCTCATGATCGGATCGGTGATGCCCCAGTCGGCGGCGATCACCGGATCGTCCCACTTCACGCCGAGCTCGTCGGACGGGTTGTAGTAGCCATCGACCAGATAGGTCATGACGACGTCGGTGAGGGCGGCGAAACCGTGCGCGACCCCGGGCGGGATGAACACGCCGAGGTGGTTCTCACCGCTGATGTCGAAGCACTCGGTGGCACCGTCGGTCGGGCCACCGTCGCGCAGGTCGTGCAGCACGACGCGGATCGTGCCCACCGGGCAGTACCAGTAATCGGCCTGATGGAGGTGGTAGTGCAGCCCTACGAGCGCACCGGCCTGCTTGTTGGAGCGGTTGCCCTGCACCATTTCGCGGCCGTTGGGGAACCACTCGCGGCGATAGGTCTCGATGAACAGACCGCGCTGGTCGCCGTGGATCGACGGCTCGACGATGTGGACGCCGGCGATGCGATCGCTCTGACGGATCTCGGGCATGTGACGGTTGCTCCTGGTGCGGACGGGCGAGGTGTCTGGTGGGCGAACGGTGACGTGTTACTCGACGTCGATCTGACAGTGGTCGCCGACCATCAGACGCAGGGCGCGCGGTCGGACCTGGGTGCGCGAGACCACGACGTCCTTGCCGATGAGGCTGTCCTCGAGGCGCGGGATGTCGCGGATGGTGCTGCCGTCCATGATCACCGAGTGCTCGATCTCGCTGTGGCGGACGATGCAGTCGTTGCCGACGGCGGAGAACGGGCCGACGAAGCTGTCCTCGATCACGGCGCCGGCGCCGATGACGAGCGGACCACGCAACGTGGAGTTGGTGACCGTGGCGCCTGCCTCGACGACGACCCGACCGTCGAGCACGCTCGACTCGTCGACGGTGCCGTCGATGCGGGTCTCGATCTTCTCGAGCAGCAGACGGTTGGCCTCGAGCAGCGGCGTGAGCTTGCCGGTGTCGATCCACCAGCCGGTGAGTTCCTCCTGGCGGACCCGCTTGCCCTGGTCGACGAGCCACTGGATGGCGTCGGTGATCTCGAGTTCGCCTCGCGGTGACGGCTGGATCGCCCGGACCGCATCGAGGATCGTCTTGTCGAAGAGGTACACGCCGACGAGCGCGAGATCGGTCGGCGGATCGGCCGGCTTCTCGACCAGGCGGACGACGTTGCCCGCGTCGTCGAGTTCGGCGATGCCGAAGCGATGCGGGTCGGGCACCCGCTTGAGCAGGATCTGCGCCGACGGCGGGTCGACACCGTCGCGCTCGGACTCGAACGCCTTCACGAACGCGCCCAGGTCCTGCTCGAGCAGGTTGTCGCCGAGGTACATGACGAAGTCGTCGTCGCCGAGGAAGTCGGCGGCGATCAGGACGCAGTGCGCGAGACCCAACGGCGCGTCCTGCGGGATGAAGGTGATCTCGGCGCCCCACTTCGAGCCGTCGCCGAGCGCTGCCATCACCTCGTCGCGTGTGTCGCCGACGATGACGCCGATCTCCACGATGCCGGCGGCGACCATCGCCTCGATGCCGTAGAAGAGGATCGGCTTGTTCGCGACGGGCACGAGTTGCTTCGCGCTCGTGTGGGTGATGGGGCGCAGACGCGTGCCGGCTCCGCCTGCCAGGATGAGGGCCTTCATAAGTGCTGCCCAGTATGGCCGGTCATCTCAGGCCGACGGCGGAGGCGCGGGTCCGTCACCACGGAAATAGGCCAGAAGGCTCTCCGACCCGTCGGCCAGCAACAGCACTGCGTTGCCGTCGATCGTCTCGCCGCGCACCGGCAGTGCATACGAGGTGAGGCCGGACCCGACGGCGGTGCGCAACGACGAGGCGGCAGCGAGGACGTCGAGCTCGTCGTCGATGCGGATCGCCGAGCCGGCGCTCGCCAACAGTTCGCCGGCGACGAACGGATCGGCCTTCACCCGCGCGAGGGCGGTGGTGAGGGCGGTGTTCACGAACTCGCGCTGGCGCTTCGTGCGGCCGAGGTCGGCCGTGCCGTCCTGGTGCCATTCGCCGTCGCGGTACTCCTCGAAGTGGCGGCTGCGGGTGTACGCCAGGGCCTGCACACCGTCGAACAGGTAGCACCCGCCCTCGGCGACGTAGAGGCCGGTGTTCTCGTCGCGGATGGGGTAGAGCGTGCACACCTCGACCCCACCGATCGCGTCGACGATGTCCTTGAACCCGAAGAAGTCGACCTCGACGTAGTGGTGGATCGGCAGGCCGAGCGAGCCCTGGATCGTCTGGACGAGCACGGCCGGACCGTCGTTGTACGCCGCGTTCACGCGCTGGCTGCCACGGCCCGGGATCTCGACCCACAGGTCGCGTGGGATCGACAGCAGCGAGGCCTCACCGGTCGTCTTGTCGCGCCGGAGGATCATCATCGTGTCGCTGCGGGGCGGCCCGGACACGTCGTTCTCGCTGCCGATGCCGCCGTAGTCGGGCGAATTCGGATCGCTGCCGGCCCGGCTGTCGGAGCCGACCAGCAGGAAGTTCTCGATGTTCGACGTCGACGGGCTGAGCACGTCGGCGACGCCGTCGACCCGCGTGACCTGTTCGATCGCCGAGCGGGCCGACACGAGCGTGCCCGCGGCCCCGGCGATCGCGATCACCGCGGTGATCGCGACGGTCACGCCGAAGCGGCCCGGGCGACGGCCGGGCGCGGGCGCGACAGGAGGTGCGGGGGTGGTGAGCACGTCGGCGAGCGTAGTGAGGGGCGCCGCGCGAGGGGCGTCAGGCCGATGCTCAGGCGGGTGCTCAGGCGGGACGGAGGTGCACCACGTCGCCGGTGTCGAGGTGGTGGGTGATGCCGCACGAGTCGAGGACGGCGAGTCGGCCGTCGCGGCCCACGTCGATCGCTCGGCCCTCCAGCACGTCGGCCGGCCGCTCGACGCGGACCTGCTGCCCCAGCGTGACGAGCGACGTCCGGTACCGGTCGTGCACGTCGGCGGGCAGTGCGTCGAACGCGGCCAGCAGGGCATCGAGCACGACGAGCGGATCGATGCCGTCGCCGAGCCTCGCTCCCCCCTCGGGTGCCCAACCGACGTTCACACCGATGCCGACGACGACATGGTCGAGGTGACCGTCGACCACCCCGGCCTGGGCGAGCACGCCCGCCAGCTTGGCGCCGTCGACGAGCAGGTCGTTCGGCCACTTGAGTCCGGCGTGCACGCCCGCGACCCGATCGGCAGCGTCGCGGGCGGCGAGGGCGACGCGTTGGGTGAGCTCGTGCGGGTGATCGGGAACGGTCCGGAACAGCACCGAGACCAGGAGGTTCGCCCCCGGCGGCGCCACCCAGGTGCGATCGAGGCGGCCCCGGCCGGCGGTCTGGTGGCGAGCCACGAGCACGCTCCGATCGGGTGCACCGGCCACCGCCGCTGCCAGCAGATCGGCGTTCGTGCTGCCGGTCTCGTCGACCACGTTCACGTGCCAGGTGGCACCGGACTCGTCCATTCGGCAAGTATTGCCAATCGTGCTGCAGAAGATCCTGATCGCCAACCGTGGAGAGATCGCCGTCCGTGTCATCCGGGCGGCGCGCGAACTCGGAATCAAGACCGTCGCTGTGTACAGCGAACTCGACCGGGACGCGCTCCACGTGCGACTTGCCGACGAGGCGTACGCCCTCGGCGGCCAGACCGCGGCCGAGAGCTATCTGAACACCGAGGCCATCCTCAACGCCATCGAGCAGAGCGGCGCCGACGGTGTCCACCCCTGCTACGGCTTCTTCTCGGAGAACGCCGACTTCGCCCGGGCGATCATCGCCAAGGGGGTGGCGTTCATCGGACCGCCGCCCGAAGCGATCGACGAGATGGGCGACAAGGTCAGCTCGCGCAAGGCCGCCCAGCGCGGCGGCGCCCCGATCGTGCCCGGCACCACCGAGTTCATCACCTCGGCCGACGAGATCCTGGCGTTCGGCAACGAGTTCGGTTGGCCGCTCGTGATCAAGGCCGCCTACGGCGGTGGCGGTCGCGGCATGAAGGTCATCCGGTCCGCCGACGAGGTCCAGGAGGCCATGGACAGCGCGAAGCGCGAGGCCAAGGCGTTCTTCGGCCGTGACGAGATCTACATCGAGCGCTACCTCACCTGGCCGCGCCACGTCGAGGTGCAGATCGTCGGTGACACCTTCGGCGAGGTCGTGTGGGTCAGCACTCGCGACTGCTCGGCACAGCGTCGTCACCAGAAGTTGATCGAGGAGGCCCCCTCGTACGGCATGGCCCCCGGCATCGAAGAGGCCATGGGCGAGGCGGCCATCAAGGCGGCCAAGGCGGTCGGCTACTACAACGCCGGCACGGTCGAGTTCATCTACCAGGACGACGAGTTCTTCTTCCTCGAGATGAACACCCGCCTGCAGGTGGAGCACCCCGTCACCGAGGTGATCACCGGTATCGACCTGGTCGAGTGGCAGATCCGCGTCGCCAGCGGCGAGCACCTGCCGATGACCCAGGCCGAGGTCGCCGCCGAGCGTCGCGGCCACGGCATCGAGGTGCGTATCAACGCCGAGAACCCGGCGGGCGGCAAGTTCCTCCCCTCCCCCGGCACGATCACCAAGCTGGTTCCCAGCGACGGCTTCGGCGTGCGCTGGGACGGCGGGTACGAGAGCGGCGACACGATCAGCCAGTACTACGACAACCTGGTCGGCAAGCTGATCGTCTGGGGCAAGGATCGCCCGACCGCGATCGCCCGCACCATCCGCGCACTCGAGGAGATGGTGGTCGAGGGTGTGGCCACCACCATCCCGGCCGACATCGCGATCCTGCAGCATCCCGACTTCCAGGCGATGCTGCACTCGACCAAGTGGGTCGAGGAGAAGCTCGACCTGTCGAACGTGGAAGCGCCGAAGCCTGCGGCTCCTGCCGAGGGCGAGGACCCGCTCGTGCAGCGCAACACCACCGTCGAGGTCAACGGCAAGCGCTTCGACGTGAAGATGTGGGTGCCCGACATGCCGATGGTGGCGGCCGGTCCGGCCAAGGCCGCCAAGAAGCCGGCCCGCTCGTCGGGCGGTTCCGGCGGTGGTGGCGCCGGGTCGGGCAACGTCGAGGTGCCGATGCAGGGCACGATCGTCAAGGTGCTGGTCGAGGTGGGCCAGACCGTCGAGGTCGGCCAGTCGGTGTGCGTGCTGGAGGCCATGAAGATGGAGAACCAGATCACCGCCGAGAAGGCCGGCACCGTCAAGGAAGTCAAGGTGAAGCAGGGCGACACCGTCGGCGCCGGCGACATCGTCGTGGTCATCGGCTGAGGATCCCGTCCGGCCGGGCACTCGGCGCTACCTGGGGTGTCGGGCGCGAAATGCATCGCCCACCGATGCAAATCGCGCCAGACGTCGGGTGCTCTGCGTGGCGCTGGGCGCTACGGAACGCACCCGACACCCCGACAACGCGTGCCGAGCTGCCGATCGGCATCATCGGACGCACCCCCACCAAGCGTTCGCCGCCAGTTCAGGTTTTGAGCAGCGATGACCGGGCCTGGCGTCGCAAGCATTCCTTGCTTCGTCCTGTTACCCCGCGCCGTTACCCCTGCCAATTGCCTTGCTCCAGTCGGCCAGCATCAAACCGAAGCGTTGACGACTACGGCCACTCGGCTCAGGTTCCAGACACGACGGGTGAAAGAGCTGCTCGGCAACGTCGAGCGTGTCATCGCCCTCCCGAAACGGCAGACCACAGGCCGGGCAACAGCGCCGAGACATCGTGGTCT
Source organism: Actinomycetota bacterium (assembly GCA_026393475.1). Taxonomy (GTDB): domain Bacteria; phylum Actinomycetota; class Acidimicrobiia; order Acidimicrobiales; family Ilumatobacteraceae; genus VFMC01. The sequence continues at coordinate 22,197 of JAPLAA010000007.1, read as the reverse complement.
CTCGACCTCCTCCCGGACCATCGTGCGGCAGGTTCGGCGTTTCCATGCTCCATCATCGCGCAGAATGCAGCGAGCCTCGGCACGACGCGCCCGAGCTGAAGTGCAGCCGATCGGGTCGGTGGCTTGCATGAGCTCGGCGTTCTGGGTCGCTTCTGTGCCGGGTTGTGGTCGCAGGACGACCACAACCCGGCACGGAAGGTGCGCGATGCGTTCGGGTGGGCGGCAGAGTCGGATCTCGGCCGGGTTTCGGTTGCCAGCGACCGAAAAGCGGCCGAGATCCGGGAGGGTCCGAACGGCGATCTCAGCGGGCCATGACGACGATCGTGCCGGCGGCACGATCGTGGAGGCCCTGCCGGAGCGGGCCGAGCGCGGCGAGGCCGTACACGATGCTGCCGAGCAGGAAGCCCCACTCCGGCACGGCGGCGGCCACCGCGGGCACGACCGCTCGCTGCGACGCACTGAACCACCCCGGGCGCGCTCCGGTGGCCAGACTCGCGACCCGGGTGCCCGTCGCGAACTTGCCGACGGTGCGACCGACGAGGCCGATCATCAGCAACTCGTAGACGAACGCCACCGCGACCGTGATGGCGTTGAGCCAGATCAGGGTCTCTTCGGTGAGATCGTCCCCCGGGCGGTAGCCGCTGATCACCACGCCGATCGCGACCGGGATCAGCACGAGGAACTGGTCGAGGATCGCCCCGAGCGCACGACGCCCCAGCGACGCCAGCACCACGCCCGGGGGCAGGGTGGGCGCGGGACGGTCGTCGTTGGCGGGGAACACTCGGCGCGACTACTCGGCTGCTTCGGCCAGCGCTTCGCTGAGCGCCGGGTGCACGAGGAGGCTCTCCACGATGTCGGTGACCTTCAGGTTCGCGGTGACCGCGAGGGCGATCACGCTGATCAGTTCGGCGGCATGGCGACCGACGATCGACCCGCCGAGCACGACGCCGGTGGCGGGGTCGGAGATGATCTTCACGAACCCGCGCCAGTCGTTGTTGATGAGCGCCTTGGGCGTCGAACTGAACGGCACCTTCGTCACGCGGATCTTGCGTCCGACGGCGAACGCGTCGGCCTCGGCGAGACCGACGTCGGCGATCTCGGGTTCGGTGAAGATCGCGCTGGCGGCCTTGTCGTAGTCGAGGTGACGGTGAGCGACCTTCTGCAGGCCCATCACGTGCTCGGCGACCTTGCGTCCCTGCATGCTCGCCACGCTCGACAGCGGCAGCTTCCCGCTCATGTCGCCCGCCGCGTAGATGTGCGACACGTTGCTCTGGCAGTGGCGGTTGATCTGCACGTAGCCGCCCTTGTCCATCTCGACGCCGGCCGACTCGAGGCCGAGGCCGTCGGTGTTGGGCACCGAGCCGATGGCGAGCACGGCGTGGCTCGAGTGCACCACGCGCCCGTCGTCGCAGCGCACCACGACTCCGTCGACGCCTGCCTCGTTCACCTCACGTTCGATGGCGGTGGCGCGAGCGCCCTTCAGCAGGTGCACCCCACGGCGGAGGAAGTCGTCCTCGAGCACGGCCGCCACTTCGGCGTCCTTGCCGGGCAGCACCTGCTGGCGGCTGACCACCAGGGTGACCTTCGCCCCGAACGAGCTGAACATGTGGACGAACTCGACACCGGTGACGCCGGAGCCGACGATGGTGACGCTCTCGGGGAACACCTTCGGCGGGTAGCAGTCGCGGGTGACGAGCACCCGCTCGCCATCGGGCAGGCACCAGTCCGGGATGCGCGGCCGGGTGCCGGTGGCGATCAGGACGGCGTCGGCCTGCACGGTGCGCGTGGCGGGTTGGCCGTTCGCGTCGACGGTCGAGATCTCGATGTCGTGGGGCGACAGGAACCGGGCCGAGCCGTGAACGAGCTCGACGCCCTGGCTCGACAACAGGTTGGTGGTGCTGCGCTGCAGCCGCATCTTGATGCTCTCGATGCGCTCGGTGAGTGCTTCGACGTCGACCTCGGCCGTCTGCTCCTCGAGGCCCATGCCCTCGAGGCGACGGATGAACGCCATGGCGCCGCCGGTCGCGATCATCGTCTTGCTCGGGATGCAGTCCCACAGGTGCGCCGCACCGCCGATGACGTCGCGCTCGATGAGCGTGACCTCCGCGCCGAGGCGCGCCGCGTAGGTCGCCGCAGTGTTGCCCGCTGGGCCGCCACCGATGATCACGAATCGAGTCGCCACGGCGCAGAGGCTAACGGTCGGTCAGTCGTGGTGGTCGTGACCCACGTTGCCGAACTCGGCGAACATGACGTCGCGTTCGGTGCGGGGCGACGGGCCGATGCCACCGACGGCGATCTCGATGCCGCCGCTCGGCACGTTCGGGCAGAACCTGGACGGGTACTGATACGTGTGCCTCGGCTCGCCGACCCACTCGAAGTGCATGCCGTCGGGCACCAGGAAGTTGCCGCCCCACGCGAAGTTGTGCTTGCGGAAGATCCGCACGACACGACAGTCCATGCGGGGCGTGTTGCCCTGCGCGTTGGTGACCGTGTTCATGTCGATCGCCATCGCCCACGCGTGACGGCTCACCGCGCCGAAGCTGGCCGACACCCTGGCGAAGCGCGGGTTGAAGCACCCGCCGTAGGTGTTGGTGTTCGTCAGGTCGATCGCCCACCCGAGGTTGTTCGCGGCGATCTCGTCGAGCGCGGCCTGCAGGTCGTCGACGATCGCCCGATGACAGCTCGCCCGGATGCCGACCGATCCGAAGTTCACCCGCTGCACGTTGGTGGCGACCCAGTCGGGGTCGAGGCTCAGGTTGCCGTCGCCGTTGATGCGGTAGTCGAACTCGCCGAGCAGCACCTTGGTTCGCGTCGAACTGATGACGCCGTCGGGGTTGAACGGGTTCCAGCTCTTGTTGATCCGCACCCCCTGGCCGTCGACCAACCCGTTGGCCGCCAGCGCCGCGTCGAGCGCGTCGCGGGAGAACTGCCCGAACATCACCACGCGGCTGATGACGTCAGCGCCGAGCACGTCGGCCTGGTCGGTCGACATCACGAGTTCGGCCCCACCCACGTCCGCGTCGGGCGCGATGTACCCGAGCACGAACCGGCGGGAGTTGCCGTCGGCGGCGATCAGGTCGAGCGTGTCGCCCACCTGGGCGCCGCGCAGCCCGGCCGACGTCTGGTTGAGCACCACCTGGCCTCGTGCGACGGCGGCGGCGACCGGTGCGGTCATGATCCGCCCGATGGCCTCCACCGGCAGCGCGGTGGTGCTCATCGGGAACTGCCACACGCCGCTGCTGCCCTCGCCAGCGATCTGCACCGGTGCGTCGTTGCGACGCACCGCCCACAGACCCACGTTGAACGATCGTCCGTGCACGCTCGGGGCGTTGACGGCGACCGCGACCCGTTCGGCCGCGGCGATGACGGCAGCGGTCATCGGCCCGCGTTCGTTGATCGACACGACGTCGACGGCGGGCGTGACGCGCACTGCCGGCGACGCTCCTGCGGCCGGCTGCGACACGGCTTCGATCCGCGACGGAGCGGCACCGGTGCTCTGCACCGGGACCGCGGCGATGGCCAAGGCAGCGACCAGGGCTCCGCCGATCAGGATCCGCCGATCGATCTTCACGCAAGGTGACGGTATCACCACCGAAATCGTCCGACTCGGCAGCTCCCCGACCAGATACCGTCTGACGACTGTGAGTGACGCTCCTGACCAGCCCGTCGAGACCCCTGCGGACGCCGCGGCGTCCCAGATCGAGGCCGCCCAGAACGAGGCGGCCCAGAACGAGGCGGCGCACACCGAGGCGGCGCAGATCGATCTGCCCGCCGAGACGGGTCGGCGCCTGGCCAAGATCGCCCAGCTCCGCGACCAGGGCGTCGAGCCGTACCCCTACCGCTTCGACCGCAGCCACACCCTCGCCGAGATCCGCGCCGCCCACGGCGAGCTCGAACCCGGCACCGAGACCGAGGTCCGCGTCCAGGTGGCCGGCCGAGTACTGCTGCTCCGCGAGCAGGGCAAGCTCGTGTTCGCCACCATGCGCGACCGCTCCGGCGAGATCCAGCTGTTCGTCTCCAAGGCCGTCGTCGGCGACGAGACCTTCGCCGCGGTCGGCCAGCTCGACCTCGGCGACTGGGTGGGCATCGACGGCACGGTGATGACCACCCGCAAGGGCGAGCTCAGCGTGAAGGTCGAGTCGATCCAGCTCCTGTCGAAGGCCGTCCGGCCGATGCCCGACAAGTGGCACGGCCTCACCGACACCGACACCCGGTTCCGCCAGCGCTACGCCGACCTCATCGTCAACGAGGAGGCCCGGCGCAACTTCGAGGTCCGGCACGCGATGATCGCCAGCTTCCGGCGCACCCTCCATCGCCGCGGCTTCATCGAGGTCGAGACGCCGGTGCTCCACGTCGAGGCCGGCGGCGCCCACGCTCGCCCGTTCATCACGCACCACAACGCACTCGACCAGCAGATGTACCTGCGCATCGCGCTCGAGCTGCACCTGAAGCGCCTCATCGTCGGCGGCATGGAGCGGGTCTACGAGATCGGCCGCATCTTCCGCAACGAGGGCATCAGCCCGCGCCACAACCCCGAGTTCACGATGATGGAGCTCTACCAGGCGTTCGGCGACTACTCGGAGATGATCGAGATCACCGAGACCCTCATCACCCAGGCGGCCATCGACGCCACCGGCACGTCGGTCGTCACCGTCCTCGGCCCCGGCGACGCCAGCGAGGTGGTCGACCTCGCCCAGCCGTGGCGCAGGGCCCGCATGATCGACCTCGTCGAAGAGGCCACCGGCGTCGCGGTGCACCCGTCGCAGCCGGTCGAGCAGCTCCGCGAGCTCGCTGCCGCGCACGACGTCGCCGTGCTCGATCGCTGGGGCAGCGGCAAGATCATCGAGGAGATCTTCGAGTCGACCGCCGAGCACAAGCTCACCGCGCCGTGCTTCGTCACCGGTCACCCGGTCGAGATCTCCCCGCTCGCGCGGGTCGATCGCAACGACCCGTACCTCACCGAGCGCTTCGAGCTGTTCATGGGCGGCCGCGAGCTCGCCAACGGCTACAGCGAGCTCAACGACCCGATCGAGCAGCGCCAGCGCTTCGAGGAGGAGCAGGCCGGCAAGGAGGCGGGCAACGCCGAAGGCATGGGCGTCGACCACGACTACCTGCGCGCCCTCGAGTACGGCATGCCGCCCACCGGTGGCCTCGGCATCGGCATGGACCGCGTGGCGATGCTGCTCGCCGGCACCACCTCCATCAAGGAGGTCATCCTGTTCCCGACGCTGCGCCCCGAAGTGTTCTGATACCCATCGAGAGAGCGCGACGCGTCGCGGCACGAGGAGACGACAGATGACAGCAGCATGGGGACGTGGCCTCGCGACGGTCACGAGCGACGGGGTGGTGCTCGACACCTGGTTCCGCGAGCTCGGACTCGGCGAGGACACCGGCTCGCTCGACGAGTACCGCGAGGCCGAGCGTCACGACGATGTCCGCGGCGTCGACGTCCGCGCTGTGGCGATCGCCATCGACACCGACGACGCTCCCGCCTCGGCCAGCGATGCGTACCTGCGGCTGCACCTGCTGTCGCACCGCTTCGTGAAGCCGCGCGAGGTCAACGTCGCCGGCATCTTCGGCCAGCTCGCCAACGTGGCGTGGACCACCCTCGGCCCAGTGCCGGTCGACCAGCTCACCGAGGTGCAGTGGCGCGTCCGTCGCAGCGGTGGCCTCGTCACCGTGAACGGCGTCGACAAGTTCCCGCGGATGACCGACTACGTCGCGCCGAGTGGCGTGCGCATCGCTGACGCCAGCCGTGTGCGCCTGGGCGCGTACCTGTCGCCCGGCACCACCGTGATGCACGAGGGGTTCGTCAACTTCAACGCCGGCACGCTCGGCACCTCGATGGTCGAGGGCCGCATCAGCCAGGGCGTGCTGGTCGGCGACGGCAGCGACATCGGCGGCGGCGCGAGCACACAGGGCACGCTGTCGGGCGGGGGCACCGACGTGATCAGCATCGGCGAGCGTTGCCTGGTGGGCGCCGAGGCGGGCGTGGGCATCAGCCTCGGCGACGAGTGCGTCATCCAGGCCGGCCTCTACGTCCTGCCCGGCACGCTGGTCGCCGTGCACAGCCCCGAAGGATCGGGCGGTGGCGTCGAGGTGGTCAAGGCCCGTCAGCTCAGCGGCGCCGGCGGCCTGCTCTACCGACAGAACAGCCAGACCGGCGCGGTCGAGGCGCTCCCCCGCTCGGCGAAGTGGGACGGTCTCAACCACGCCCTCCATCAGAACGACTGACGCCGTCCTGCTGCGACCACCGGCGTGAGGGCCGGGTCCGCGACCGATCAGCGGCCGATCAGTCGTTGTTGTTGCGGCAACGGCGACCGCCGTTGCGGTCGGGATCGCACAGAGTCGTGGTGGGCGCCAGTGTCGTCGGCGTGGTGGTGGGCGCCACCGTCGTCGGCGCCACCGTGGTGGGGGCCGCTGTCGTGGGCGCGACCGTGGTGGGCGGCACCGACGTCGTGGTGGTGGCCGGCTCGGTCGCCGGCACGGTCGACGAGGCAGCCGTCGCTGCCGTGGTGGTGGCGGCGAGCGCTGCTGCGGTCGCCACCGGAACCACGGGCGCGGTCGTCGTCTTCGGTCGTGCCGTGGTCGGCGGTGCAGCGGTGGGGGCGGGCACCGGGGCCAGCGAGGCGACCTCGGTGACGGGTGTGGACGGGAGCGTCCGGCGCGGCGCCGCAACGGTGTCGCGCACCTCGACGGCGGGTTCCGTGGGCGTCGGCGGCTCGGTCGGATCGGTGGGCGCCGGGAGCGTGGCGTCGATGCCGATCCCGACGAGCTGATCCGGAGCGCCCCGCACGTCGTCGACCACCAGCGCGATCACCGTGCCCAGCGCGGCGATCACGAAGATCGCGCTGAGCGTCCGCTGCAGGGTGCGGCGCGGGTCGTCGAACATCGGACGAAAACTATTCCCTCACCGGCGGGGCGACCACCGCCCGACTGGGTCATCACACGTTCGACATCAACTGTTCTCAACATCAAACGCTTGTCGACATCAACTCTTCTTGTGCATCCACCGCACGGCGAGCAGGGCGAGGATCACGATCGACACGGCGAGCCCGTACCACAGCACGTCGAGCGGCTCCTGCACGGTCACGAGCTTCTCGAGGAACTTGATCGCCGCCACCAACTGGATGACGTCGATGAGCTTGCCCTTCAGATCGGTCAGGCTGTGGATCTCGAGCCAGGCCGGCAGCCGGACGCTCGTGACGAACAGCTCGACGAGCCCGACGGCAAGGATCAACAGCACCGCGCCGAGCAGGTAGATGTCGATCACGTCGAGCAGCTTCACGATCGCGAGCGAGCTGTCGGCTCCCCGATCGAACAGCAGGTCGACGAACGACCACACCTTCGCGACGCCCCACGCGAACGTGATGACCGCCATGGCGAAGAGCGCTACGGCGGCGATCCCGGCGACCTTCACCGACTTCTCGGTGAGGCGGGCGATCCGCTCGTACCGTTGCATTCCCTGTGTCTCGTCGACCATGCGCCGCAGCGTACGCGGCCCGCGCAACCCCAGCGGGTTCGACACCCGGAACGGCCCCTGAGTAGCTTGCTCCCCCATGACTGATCTCGGTTTCGACGGCAAGGTAGCGATCATCACGGGCGCCGGTGGCGGCCTCGGCCGGCAGCACGCGCTGCTGCTCGCCTCACGTGGTGCGCTCGTGGTGATCAACGACCTCGGTGGTGCGGTCGACGGCAGCGGCAGCGACAAGGGCGCGGCCGAGCGCGTGGTCGACGAGATCAAGAGCCTCGGTGGCGACGCCGTGGCCGACACCAACTCGGTCGCCACCCCCGAGGGCGGCAAGGCGATCGTGCAGACAGCGGTCGATGCCTACGGCACGGTCGACATCGTCATCAACAACGCGGGCATCCTGCGCGACAAGGCGTTCCACAACATGGAGCCCGACCTGATGAACCCGGTGTTCGACGTGCACCTGAAGGGTGCGTTCCACGTCACCCAGCCGGCATGGGTGATCATGCGCGAGAAGGGCTACGGCCGGATCATCTCCACCTCGTCGGCCGCGGGCATCTTCGGCAACTTCGGCCAGACCAACTACGGCGCCGCCAAGATGGGCCTCGTCGGCTTCACCCGCGTGCTCGCCGTCGAGGGCGCCAAGTACAACATCAAGGCCAACGCGATCGCCCCGCTCGCACTCACCCGCATGACCGAGACGATCATGGGCGCCCTCGGCGACAAGCTCGACCCGGGCCTCGTGTCGCCGATCGTCACGTACCTCGCCCACGAGGACTGCCCCGTCAGCGGCCAGACCTTCTCGGTCGGCGGCGGCCGCGTGGCGCAGGTGTTCATCGGCGAGACCACGGGCTACTTCAAGGCCGACCTCAAGCCCGAGGACCTGCGCGACAACTGGGACACCGTCACCGATCAGAGCGGCTACGGCACCCCGAGCAACCTGGCGGAGGAGACCGCCATGTTCCTTCCCTTCTTCGCCTGACCGATTCTTCGCCTGAGCCTGTCTCGGCCTGACGCCCTCGGCGGGAAGACCGCTTCGCAGCTCATCGGAGCCGGACGGTACCGTCGGCGGCGATGATCTCCGTCGACGACTTCCAGCTCGAGGCGCGCGCGTGGCTCGCCGCCAACCGCGAGGGCGCGCCGCGCGACTACGGCGCGATCTGCCCACCCGATCTGGTGGCGCAGGGCGTCGCATGGCACCGCAAGGTCGACGCTGCCGGCTTCACCGGCATCCACTGGCCCGTCGAGTACGGCGGCCGCGGCCTCACCCCCGAGCACAACTCGATCTGGATGCTGGAGTGCGCGCTCGCCGGCGTGCCGCCGGTGTTCAACATGGTCGGTCTCGTGCTCACCGGCGGTGCCGTCCTGCGCTTCGGCACGCCCGAGCAGCAGGCCGAGCACCTCGGCCCCACGGTCCGCGCCGACCGACTGTGGTGCCAGCTGTTCAGCGAACCCGGCGCGGGCAGCGACCTGGGTGGCCTCACCACCAAGGCCGAGCGCGACGGCGACGACTTCATCGTCAACGGCCAGAAGGTGTGGTGCAGCGGCGGGCGGTACAGCGACTGGGGCATCCTCATGGCCCGCACCGATCCGGAGGCGAAGAAGCACGAGGGCATCTCGTTCTTCCTCTGCCCGATGGACCTGCCCGGTATCGAGATCCGCCCGCTGCAGCAGATGACCGGCGAGGCCGAGTTCGACGAGGTGTTCTTCACCGACGTGCACCTGCCGGCCGCCAACCTGCTGGGTCCGCTCCACGGTGGCTGGGGCGTCGGCATGGCGGTCCTGACGAGCGAGCGCGGCCACATCGGCACGAGCGTCATCGGCCTCGAGCGGCGGCTCGAGTCGATGGCCAAGTTGGCCGAGGGCCGCGACCTGTCGGCCGTCGAACGCGACCGGCTCACCCGACTGATCTCGAAGGGCACCAGCTACAAGGCGATGGCACAGCGCCAGGGTCCCATCGCGTCGACGGCGGCGTCGCTGATGAAGCTGGGCATCACCGAGATGATGTTCGAGACGTCGATGCTGCGCGGCGATCTGTCCGGCATCGGTGCCTCGCTCGACGGGCCCGACGCCTACGGCATGCTTGCCGCGCCGGGCGGCCGCATCGCCGGCGGCACCAGCCAGGTGCAACGCAACATCATCGGCGAGCGCCTGCTCGGCCTGCCTCGCGAACCGAAGGCATGACGGGCGTAGTGTCGCACCCATGACGTCGAACGATGATGGTGACTTCACCAGGAGCGACCGGGACGAGCGCGACAACCGCGGCGTGACCGCCGCGAGCGGCAAGAACGGGATCAGCCCCTCGCTGATCGGTTTCGCCGTGGTGGCCGTCCTCGCCGTGATCTTCTTCTTCCAGAACAGCAACCGGATCGAGGTCAACTTCTGGTTGTTCGACTGGAACACCACGATCCGCTGGTCGCTGCTGATGGCGATGTTCCTCGGCGTGCTGCTCGACCGGCTGTTCGGCATGTGGTGGCGTCGGCGCGGCAAGAAGAAGGACGAAGTGAAGCAGGCCCGCCGCTGATGCGTCCGCCGGATTCCCCCGTCCGCTCCACCGACGGCGTCGACCTCGCCGTCCACGACCTCGGCGGGCAGGGCCCCGCGCTGCTCGTGAGCCACGCGACCGGCTTCCACGGCCGGTGCTACGTACCCATGGTCGAGGCTCTCGCCGACCGCTTCCATGCCGTCGCGTTCGACTACCGCGGGCACGGCGACACGCCGCGCCCCGACGGTCCGGTGATCTGGGACCGCTACGGCGACGACGCGGTCGCAATGGGCGAGGCGATGGTCGCCGCGTCGGGCGGCCCGGTCGCCGCGTTCGGCCATTCGATGGGCGGCGCCTGTCTGCTGATGGCGGCACATCGCCATCCGGGTCTGTTCACGCGGCTCGTGGTGTTCGAACCGATCGTGTTCCCCCCTGCAGGCATCCGTCCGCCGGGTGACGAGAGCCCGCTCGCCGCCGGCGCACGACGCCGGCGCGCCACCTTCCCGAGTTACGAGGCGGCGATCGAGAACTTCTCGGCGAAGCCGCCCCTGCGCGGGTTCACGCCGGCCGCGCTCGACGCCTACGTGCGTTTCGGGTTCCGTGAAGACGCCGACGGCCAGGTGCACCTGAAGTGCCGACCCGAGACCGAGGCCGAGACGTTCGAGGGTGGCGGCGGCCACGCCACCTGGAACCTCCTCGCCGAGATCGAGACGCCGGTCCTCGTCGTCGCCGGCAAGGTCGAGCCGATGCAGCCGTCGAACATCGCCGCGGGCGTGGCGGAGTTACTGCCGAACGGCACGTACCTCGAGTTGCCCGAGCTCGACCACTTCGCCCCGATGACCCATCCGGCCGAGATGGCCGCGCTCGTCGCGGGCTACCTCGCCTGATCTCCCGCCGGATCCGCACCCTGGTCCGCAGGGCGCGCACCCCCTTCGTACACTGGGCACCGTGAGCTTCGTCGTCCCCACCAGCCTCTCCCCCAGTCGGGTCGACGCCTTCACGTCCTGCCCCATGGCGTTCCGCTTCGCGAGCATCGAGAAGCTGCCCGAGCCGCCGAGCGTGGCGGCCACGAAGGGGTCGATGGTCCACCGTGCCCTCGAGGTGCTGTTCACCCTGCAGCCGCACGAGCGAGTTGGCGAGGCGGTCGACGCATCGTTCCAGCAGGCGGTGCGCGAGTACGCGGTCGATCCGGAGTTCACGCTGCTCGGCCTCGACGAGGCCCAGCGCGACGCCTTCGTCGCCGATGCGTGGACCCTCGTCGAGTCGTACCTGCGCATGGAGGACCCCACGAGCATCCGCGACGTCGGGCTCGAGCTGCGGCTCGAGGCCCAGGTGGGCGACCTCACGCTGCGCGGCATCATCGACCGGCTCGAGCTCGGCCCCGACGGCGAACTCATCGTCACCGACTACAAGACGGGTCGCGCGCCGGGTCTGAAGTACGAGCAGTCCAAGCTCGGCGGCGTGCACTTCTACTCGTTCCTGTGCGAGTCGGTGCTCGGCCGCCGGCCGGCGGCCATCCGCCTCATGTACCTGCGTTCGGGCGAGACCATCACCGCCGTTCCCACCGAGCAGTCGGTGCGCTTCATCACCACCCGCACCACCGCGGTGTGGAAGGCGGTCGAGCGGGCCTGCACCACCGAGGACTTCCGACCGAAGCAGGGGCCGCTGTGCAAGGTGTGCTCGTTCCAGCAGTGGTGCCCCGCGTTCGGTGGCGACCCCGAGCTGGCCAAGGTCGAGGCCCCGGTCGCCTTCGGTCGCCTCGCCGCTGCATGAGCCTCACGAGCCGGGTGTCGGCGTTCGACGACCGGGCCGACCGTGCGCTCGAACCGTGGCGCGCGCGGCGCGGCATCGACCGCATGTTCCACCTCGCCAGCGAGTACGGCGACTTCAGCCTGATCTGGCAGGTCATCGGCGCCGCCTATGGCCTGGGCATCCGGCGCGACTGGCGCGAGTGGCTGCTGTTCACTGCACTGCTCGGCCTCGAGAGCCTGGTCGTCAACCAGGGCATCAAGCGCCTCTTCCGCCGCACCCGCCCCACCGAGACCGGCGACCCCCGGTTCCAGGTCCGCCGCCCGAGCACCTCCAGCTTCCCGAGCGGTCACGCCTCGTCGGCGTTCTTCGCGGCCACGCTGCTCACCGTGTGGTCGGGTTGGCCCTGGGCACCGCTGTGGTTCGCGATCGCCACCGTCGTCGGCCTGAGTCGGGCGATCGTGCGCATTCACCATCCGAGCGACGTCGTCGGCGGCATGGTGACCGGGCTGCTGCTCGCCCAGGTGGCGCTGCTCTCGGGCGCCGCCGACCTGCTTCGGCACTAGCCTGCGGCTCCATGGCGGACGGTCCTGGTTTCCCGAAGTTCGATCGCAAGATGAGCGATGCCGAAGGGCTCATGTGGCGACTCGAGAAGGACCCGCACCTGTCGAGCACGTTCGCCAACGTCACGATCCTCGATCGCTCGCCCGACTTCGAACGCCTCGTGGCGCGGATGGAGCGAGCCACCCACGTGGTCGAACGGCTCCGCCAGCGTGTGCAGCCGATGCCGGTGAACCTCACGGCACCGATGTGGGTCGACGACACGAACTTCGACATCCGCTACCACGTCCGTCACGTGGCCCTGCCGAAGCCGGGTTCGATGCGCCAACTGCTCGACCTGGCCAGCCTCATCACGTGCGACCCGTTCGAGCGCACCCGCCCCCTGTGGCAGTTCGTGGTGGTCGACGGCCTGCGGGGCGGCCGGTCGGCGCTGATCGAGAAGCTGCACCACACCATCGCCGACGGCGAGACCAGCGTGCAGATGTCGCTGCAGTTCCTCGACTTCGAACGCGACGCGCCCGAGCCGCCGCCGATCGACCCTGCCTCGTTCGAGCGGCCGGAGGAGCCGACCTCGGCCCAGGCCAATCAGGACCTGTTGCGCGACATGGTCGCGGGCAGCCTGCGCCTGCCACTCGGCCTCATCCGCCAGATCAAGGACCTGCTCGCCGACCCGACCGGCATCCCCGACGCGGGCAACGCCGCGGCCGACACCATCCGCGGCGTGATGAGCCAGCTGAACGACACCGAGCAGGCACACTCGCCGCTGTGGACCTCGCGGTCGCTGCAGCGCGGCATGGAGGTGCTGCGGGCGCCGTTCGACGAGACGAAGGCCGCCGCCAAGAAGCTCGGCGGCACGCTCAACACCGCGTTCCTCACGGCGGCCGCCGAAGCAGCGGGCAACTATCACCGCGAGCTCGGCAGCCCGGTCGACGAGCTGCGCGCCAGCATGGCCATCAGCACCCGCACCGACGACAGCGGCTCCAACGCGTTCTCGCTCGCGAGGATGATGGTCCCCACGGGCGACATGCCGATCGCCGACCGCTTCCAGGCGATCCAGGCGTCCACCGGGGCGGCGCGGGAAGCGTCGGCCGGCGGATCGCTCGAGGCCTTGGCAGCGGTGGCGGCGTCGCTGCCCACGTCGCTCGTCACGCGCCTCGCGAGGCAGCAGGCCCAGACGGTCGACTTCGCGACCTCGAACGTGCGTGGCGCACCGATGCCGATGTTCGTGGCGGGCGCGCAGCTGCTCGAGAACTATCCGGTGGGACCGTTGGGCGGCGTGGCGTTCAACCTCACGCTGCTGAGCTACAACCACAGCCTCGACATGGGGATCAACCTCGACCGTGCGGCCGTGACCGAACCTGATCTGCTACGCCGCTGCATGGAGCGAGCGTTCGGCGACCTGCTCGCGGTCTGACCGAGCCGCTGGCCGCGATCCTGGCCGAGATCTTCGCCGCGAGCTGACGCGGCAGAGCACTGCCCGGCGCCGCGGCACCGGCCGGAAGGATCAGGCCGGTGTCGGCGTCTTCGCCGGCGTGGTGAGCAGCGAGCGCACGTCGAGCAGCACGTCGGTCACTTCACCGGTGGTCACCAACTCGCGCGACATCATCTGGCCGAGCGCCTTGTCGATGATCGTCAGCGCTTCGTGGATGACGGCTTCGTTGGTGTCGGTCATCGGTGCCTCCTGAGCAGTGGATTCCCCTGTCGTGGACCGTAACCGTCAGCCACGACCGAGTGCTTGCATCGTACCGTGAAGACGTTAGAACGAACTCGGTTGTAGTCGGATGGGCCGGCGCCAGGGTCTGTGACGTTTACGATCCCTCGCATGGATCTGAACGGGCGGCATGTGGTGGTCACGGGCGCGGCCGGCGGCATCGGCAAGGCCCTCGCGCACCGCTTCCACGCAGCGGGCGCCCGGGTGGTCGCGGCCGACCTGAACGGCGAGGGCGCGCAGCGCACCGCCGAGGAGTTGAACGCGGTCCGCGCCGGCAGCGCGCTCGGTGTGGCCGCCGATGTGGGCACCGAAGCGGGAAACGTCGCGCTCATCGGCGCGGCCGACGACGCGTTCGGCCAGATCGACCTGTTCTTCGCGAACGCCGGCGTCGGCACGGGCACCGACCTCGACACGCCGGAGTCGGTGTGGGAGACCGCGTTCGCGGTCAACACCCACGCCCACCGGTGGGCCGCCAAGCACCTCGTGCCCGGCTGGGTCGCGAGGGGCGAGGGCTACTTCTGCTCGACGGCATCGGCCGCCGGACTGCTGAGCCAGATCGGTTCGGCGCCGTACTCGATGACCAAGCACGCCGCGGTCGCGTTCGCCGAGTGGCTCAGCATCACCTACGGAGATCGCGGGGTGAAGGTGAGCTGCCTGTGCCCGCAGGGCGTGAACACCGACATGCTCAACGGCGGCGCCCTCGGCGGCGAGAACCTCGGCGGCAGCGTCGTCCGCTCGGCAGGCGTGGTGCTCGAGCCCGCCGACGTGGCCGAGGTGGTGCTCCAGGCGATCACCGACGAGCGGTTCCTGATCCTCCCTCACCCCGAGGTGGCCACGTACGTACAGCGCAAGGCCACCGACGTCGACCGGTGGCTCGGCGGTATGCGCAATCTCCAGGCCCGCATCTCCGGCTGACGTTCGACGGCACCGCCACCCCCGACCGGACCACACCCCACCGGACCACGACCCACATGACCGATCCCGTCGTGCTCGAACGCCTCGGCCTCCGCAAGGGTGAGCCGATCCGTTTCCGGAAGACCGCGGCCGGACGATGGGTCGAAGGTCGCATGTGGGGGATCGCTGCCGATGGCAGCATCAAGCTGTACGACCCGGATGGTTCTGCGAGGAACCTGCGCCCCGACGCCGTCGAGGTGCGCCGACCCGGCAACAAAGGACGACTTCGATGGCAACTCGTGAGCGACGTGGCGGTCACCTGGGAGCAGCTCGAGCTGTTCTGATCGCTCTCGTCGGCCTGTTCGCCGGCGTCCTCGCATCGACGCTCGTCCCGTCGGGCTCGGCGCCGGTCGGCGCATCGACCGACCGGTCGTTCTCGATCGACTCGTTGCGCACCGAGGCCGAGCTGCGCACCGACGGGTCGATGCTGATCACCGAGAAGGTCACCTACACCTACGTGGGTGGGCCCTTCCAGTTCGGCATCCGCAGCTTCGAACGCAACCGCAACGAGATCGACCGGTTCGCCGCCGCCGATCCGATCGGGCCGCTCGAGGTGATCCGGCCGGAGGACTCGGTCAGCGGCGACTGGGAGTGGAAGCTGCGCCAGCCGACCTCCGACGCGACGATCACGTTCACCCTCACCTACTTCGTGCGACCCGTCGTGATCGCAGGCCGCGACGTCACCGAACTCGACTGGCAGTTCCTCGGCACCGATCACCCGGGCGTCGGCCAGGTCGACATCCTGGTGCGCTTCCCGCTCGTCGTGAACCCGGCGACACCGGAGACGGCGGACGACGACACGACCGTCCTCCGGGCGTTCGCCCACGGACCGACGAACGGCACGATCGAGTTGTCCACCTCGGAGGTGATCGCCTCGGTGCGCGACGTCCCCGCCGGCCAGTTCGTCGAGATCAGATCGGTGGTGCCCGCGGCGACGTTCAACATGGTCGGCACCGAGAACCGTCTGGCGACGATCCTCGCCGAGGAGCGCGAGTACCAGGACGAGCGGGCGCGCGAGGCGGACGATCGGCGCGACGGTTGGCTGTTCAGCGCCGTGCTCGCCGCCCTGGGGGCCGTCGGCGCAGGTGCCCTGTGGCTGGTGGGCGGACGGGAGGCCACGAGCACCGAGGTGCTCGGCGAGTACTGGCGCGAACCGCTCGACGACCCGCCTGCGGTGGCGCTCACCAACCTGCACCGGGGCTCCGTCGATCAGGGCCACACGGTCGCCGGCACACTGGTCGATCTCGCCCAACGCGGCTACGTCCGCATCGTCGGCGAACGCGAGGAGCAGTGGGGTCCCGACAAGGTGGTCCACCGGTACTTCTGGCTCGGCAAGCCGTTCGGGCCCGACGTGCTCCAGTACGAGAAGGACCTGCTCGAACTCGTGTTCCGCGGCTCGACGGAGACGTCGTCGGAGGAACTCACCGACTGGGCGAGAGACAATCAGACGACGGCGAAGCAGCTGCTCGACGAGGTGACCGGCGGGGTGAAGCGCGAGTACACCGCTCGTGGATATGCCGACGAGAGCAAGGGCCGTCTGGTGGCGCTGCTGGCCGGCATCTGTGGCGGTGTCGCGATCGCCGGCGTGATCGTGAAGTTCGCCACGGGCTACGGCCTCGGCTGGTGGGGCGTCGCCCTCGCCGCCGGGTTGTTCGGCCTCGGCACCAAGCTGCTGTCGAACCGCAACCAGGCGTCGGTCGAGTCGGCCGCCAAGGCAGAGGGGTTGAAGAAGTACCTCGAGGACTTCTCGCGGTTGGAGGACGCACCTGTCGGGCACTTGATCCTGTGGGAGCGCTACCTCGTCTACGCCGTGGCCCTCGGTGTGTCGGCAGAACTCGTGAGAGGGCTCGCCCTGCGGATGCCGCAGGTGCTGAACGATCCGTCGTTCGGCACCTGGTACGTCGGACCACTCGGACGGTTCGACGGCTTCGACCGGATGGAGATGACGTCGGGCTCGTCGGTCGTGTCGGCGAGCACGCCCAACAGCACCGGTTCGGGCGGGGGCTTCTCCGGTGGCGGTGGCGGCGGCGGAGGTGGCGGCGGCTTCGGCGCTCGCTGAGCCGTCGCAGTACGTTGCGGCCATGGCCGTACGTCTCGATCCCTCCGACGAATACATGCACGAGTTGGGCCCCGAGTCCAACTTCAACGAGAGCATGTACATCAACTGCTTCGATCCCGAGCAGCAGGTGGGTGGCTGGTTCCGCATCGGCAACCGCGCCAACGAGGGCTACGCCGAGATGACGGTGTGCTTGTACTTGCCCCCCGCCGATGGCCAGGAGGGCCGCAGCGTCGGGTTCATGTACAAGCGGCCGGCGATCGACAACAACGACGCCTTCGACGCCGGCGGCCTCACGTGGACGATCGTCACCCCGTTCGAGGAGCTGAAGATCGACTACGTCGGCAAGGTCGTGTTGCTCGACGAGCCCGAGCAGATGGCCAACCCCAAGGAAGCGTTCACCAACAACCCGTACGGCGAGTGCGAGGTGCACCTCACCTTCACCGGCCAGGGCCGGCCCTCGATGTTCGGTGGCGAGCCCGACACGCCGCACGAAACGCCCGGCGAGGAGTTCGCCAAGGGCCACTACGAGCAGCTCATCCAGGGTCACGGCACCATCCGCGTGGGCGACCGCGAGTGGGAGATCGACGGGCACGGCCTGCGCGACCACTCGTGGGGCCCGCGCTACTGGCAGGCGCCGTGGTACTACCGCTGGCTCACCGCCAACGTCGACCGCGACTTCGGCTTCATGGCCAGCCGCGTCGCGAAGAAGGACGGCCCGGGCACCCGCGGCGGCTTCGTGTGGGAGCAGGGCGAGATGCACTACTGCGACGACGTGAGCATCACGACCGAGACCCGTGGCGAGGAGAGCTACCACGACCGGATCACCGGCGTGCTGCGCTCCACGCGCTCGGGCAAGGAATGGACGTTCCGCGGCGAGGTCATGGACCTGATCCCGCTGCGCAACCGCCGGCAGGACCCCGACGGCAACTGGCTCATGACCCGCATCAGCGAGGGCATGACCAAGTGGACCGTCGAGAGCGGCCCGTACGAGGGCAAGGTCGGCTACGGCCTGAGCGAGTACCTCGACCAGATCATCGACGGGCAGCCGGTCGGCATCGCCGAGTGACCCGACGCGCGCCGCTCAGGTGAGCGCCGCGTACGCCAGGAACCGGGCAGCGACCTCCGCGTCACCGACCACGTCGATCGACGACGACGGCCGACGACGCCACAACGCGAGCAACAGGTCGCTCGCCGACCCACGCAGCGCACAGTCGCCCTTCGCATGGGCGCGCTCGATGTCGTAGGTGCCCTCGGCGTTCAGCACGACCGTCCACTCCCCCGGCACGTCGCCGCAATGGAGGTGCACCGAGCCACCCGGGCGCGGGGTTCCCTCCGCGGCCTCGTCGGCGAACCACATCAGGAACTCGTCGATGCCGTCGCTCGCCAGGTGCGGTTCGACACCCGTGTCGAACCCGGCAGCGGCCTCCGCGTCCCAGCGGTGGATCGCGGTCTCGTGTGCGATCCGGCGGATCACGAACCCGGCCGTCTTGTCGGTCGACCAGGTCCAGTTGGCATGCGCCGGATCAGCTGCCGTCAACGTGGCGACCGTGGCGCGCAGCCCGTCCCGGTACCAGGTGATGAGGTCGGTGTCGGCCGGGCGCTCGGGCTGCTCGTAGCCCTCCCACGTGTCGCGCTGCTCGGCCACGATCGTCCGCCAGAAGTGGTGCACCCTGCCGAGGTGGTACACGAGGTCGGCGATGTCCCACTCGGGGCACCCGGGCACCGGTGCGCCGAGGTCGGCGTCGCCGCACACGTCGGCGAACACTTCACCGTCGCGGGCGAGAGCCTGGAGGAAGTCGTGGGTCTGCATGACGACGATGCTCGCGCATCCGGCAGCGCTGCGACAGGCGTTGCGGATCGCGGCCGCCGTCGGGAGGCTCGTCTGCGGAGCTCCCCTGGCCGGATGGCACCGCTCGTCGCGGACGTGCCGATCCGGCGCGGATCCGACGCTACGGTCGGAGCCATGTCGCATCGCGAGATCGCCGAACGGATCATCGGCAACGTCCTGCAGGCCTCGTCGCCCGCCGTCTCCCCCGACGGCAGCCAGATCGCGTTCGTCGTCACGCGTGTGGAGCTCGACGACAACGCCTACCGGTCGCAGGTGTGGCTGGCCCGCTCCGACGGTGGCACACCGCACCCGATCACGTCGGGTGACGACGACGGCCAGCCGGTGTGGAGCCCCGACGGTCAGTTCCTGGCGTTCACCGCACATCGCAGTGAGAAAGAGG
This sequence comes from Actinomycetota bacterium, assembly GCA_026393475.1. Lineage (GTDB taxonomy): Bacteria > Actinomycetota > Acidimicrobiia > Acidimicrobiales > Ilumatobacteraceae > VFMC01. The sequence continues at coordinate 2,979 of JAPLAA010000007.1, read as the reverse complement.
GCGAGACGACCCTCCACCTCCTGCCGATCGGGCTGCCCGGTGAGACGCGCACGATCGCGTCGATGCCCGAGGGCATCTCCGACGTCCAGTTCAGCCCCGACGGCACGATGATCGCGTTCACGAGCCGCACCCGGCACGAGCGCTATGCCGCCAAGGACGAGCGGTGGCAGGCGCCACGCAAGATCGACCGGTTCTTCAGCCGCCTCGACGACGTCGGCTGGGTGATCGACCGCCCGAAGCACGTCTACGTCGTGCGCACCGACGGTTCGGGTGCACCGCGCAACCTCACGCCGGGCGAGTTCCAGCACGACGGCGTCAGCTGGCTCCCCGACTCGAGCGGCGTCGTCACCTCGGCACAGCGCCATGCGACGTGGGACCTCGACTTCGCCCAGGACCTCTACCGCGTGGGGCTCGACGGCAGCGTGACCGCGCTCACCGAACAGACCGGCCTCTATGCGCTGCCCTCGGTGTCGCCGTCCGGCGATCGTGTGGCGTTCATGGGCTACGACGATCCGAACGAGATGCCGCAGAACGCGCACATCGGCGTGGTGGGCATCGACGGTGGCGCGCACACGTTCCTGAGCACCGGCCTCGACCGCACGTTCGAGACGACCGCCGGCGCCCGTGCGCCCATCTGGGAGTCCGACACCGCGCTGCTCGCCGTCGCGGAGGACCGGGGCGAGACCCACCTGTTCCGCATCACCTCCGACGGTGGCTCACCGCAACGGCTCACCGACGGTGCGATCACGGTGAAGCAGTTCGACTCGGCCGGCGGCACCACCGCGGCGACCATCGGCACCGTCGACGGTGTCGCCGACCTGTTCGTGCTCGACGCAGCCGGCCCCCGCCGGATCACCGCCTTCGCCGCCCGCTACCGCGAGATCGTGCAGCCGCAGCGGTGGGAGCGCCTCACCGTGCCCACCACCGACGGCTCCGCCGAGATCGACGCCTGGCTCATCCGTCCGGCCGACTTCGACCCCGACCGCCGCTACCCGGTGATGCTCAACGTCCACGGCGGCCCGCACACGCAGTACGGCGAGTCGTTCTTCGACGAGGCCCAACTGCAGGCAGCCGCCGGCTTCGTCGTCGTGATGTCGAACCCTCGCGGATCCTCGGGACGCGAACAGGCGTGGGGCCAGGCGATCATGGGGCCGCAGCACCCGACGGCACCGGGCACCGGCTGGGGCGGCGTCGACGTCGACGACGTGCTCGCCGTTCGCGACCACGTGCTCGAGCACTTCGTGTTCTGCGACCCCGACCGCGTCGGCATGATCGGTGGCAGCTACGGCGGCTTCATGGCCACCTGGCTCGCCGGCAAGCACAGCGACCGGTTCCGTGCCATCTGCAGCGAGCGTGCCGTGAACAACATGCTCAGCGAGGAGTGGACCAGCGACATCGGTTCGATCTTCCGCACCGAGGTCGGCCCCACCCATCTCGACGACGCACCCGCCTACGAGTCGTTCTCCCCGGTCCGCTTCGTGCGCGACATCCAGGTGCCGATGCTGCTGCTCCACAGCGAGAACGACCTGCGCTGCCCGATCGGCCAGGCCGAGGAGCTGTTCATGGCGCTCCGCCTCCTGGGCAAGGACGTCACCTTCTACCGGTTCCCCGGCGAGGGCCACGAGCTCACGCGCAGCGGCTCACCCGTCCATCGGGTGCAGCGGGCCGAGATCGTCCTCGACTGGTTCAGCGAGCACCTCGCCGCCCGCTGAGTCGGCGGCATCCGGCGAGTCGTTCCACGGTCCGAGCGACTGCAGTTCGAGCGTCGGCGCGCCATCGGCCATCGCCCGTTCCAGGTCGACCGTGGCGACGAACCGCCAGTCCCGATCGCCTGCCGGGTCGACGAGGTACTGCGTGACCACCCATCGGCCGGGTTCGTCGACGAGTTGGTGTTCGCGGGCCGAACGGGCCTCGCCGTCGATGCCGATCGAGTCGTACTCGCGCCAGTAGGTCGCCATCGTCGCCCAGATGCGTGACTCGTCCCACGCGGTGCCGTCGGCCGCCTGATCGCCACATCGCTGCGCGAGCAGCGCGTACTGGCGGCGCGCGAGCAGCTCCACCCACCCGAAGGACGCCGTGCGCACCGCAGTGCGCCAGGCCGCGGGCGGACCTGCAGGTCCCACGGACGGTGCGGCCGGCATGGCGTGCTCGTGCACCGGCCCACCGGCGAGGAGGGTCCACTCGTCGAGCAGGGTGGCGTCGGTGGCGCGGATGAGCGCCCCGAGCCAATCGACCACGTCCTCGAGCTCGTCGACGTAGACGTCGTCGGGCAGCGACCGGTCGAGGGTGCGCCAGGCGTCGGTGAGGTAGCGAAGCACGAGGCCTTCGCTGCGCTCGAGCCGGTACCGGCGGACGAACGTCGCGAAGGTGTCGCCGGCCTCGAGCATCTCGCGCACGATCGACTTCGGCGACGGGTGCTCGGCGACCCAGGGGTGGTGGGTGCGGTACTCGGTGAAGCACGCGTCGAGCAGTTCGGCCAGCGGCTTCGGCCAGCTGACGTGCTCGAGCAGCTCCATGCGCTCCTCGTACGGCACGCCCTCGCTCTTCAACCTCGCGACCTCGGCGCCCTTGGCGGTGTTCTGCTGGGCGTACAGGATCTGCCGGGGATCGTCGAGCACGCCCTCGACCACGCTCACCACGTCGAGCACGTAGGCAGGGTCGTCGTGATCGAGCGTCGTGACGACCTCGATCGCGAACGGCATCAGCGGCGCCGAGAACCGGAGCGCGGCCCGCTCGTCGGTGCCGGCCTGCAACGTGCCCACGCGGACACCCGCGCACCGGCCGCGTTCGTCGCGGAGCCGCTCGGCGACGCCGGCGGCCTCGAGGCTGCGGTACACGGCGATCGCCCGCTTGCGGTGCTGGCGCTTGCGCAGGTCGGAGTCGTGGTTGGTGCGGAGCAGGTGCTTGAGCGCCGACGGGCCGTCGGGCCGGGACAGGACGGAGGCGACGAGGTCGGCGGTCACCCGGAACCGCGACACG
>JAPLAA010000044.1 GCA_026393475.1 Actinomycetota bacterium | reverse complement strand
GGGTGAGGCGCACCGCGGTCGGCTGCAGATCGACGCCGATCTGCGTGCTCACCTCGCTGACCGCCGCGGCGACGAGTTGTTCGTCGTCGAGGTGCATGACCGGCAGGCCGTCACGGCCGAGGGAGACGCGCAGCACCACCTGCTCGCCGGTCGCCGCGTCGGGCGCCCGCCAGTGGGTCCACTTCTGTGAACCGAACGACGCTGCCGTCACCAGGTGCTGCATGGGCTTGGGCACGAGATAGCCCGACAGCCCGCGCAGCCGCTCAGGCCAGGCGGCCGCAGGCACCGCCATCGTGACCATCACGACATCGGCGTACTCGATCCGGGCGAGGCCCGTGGCCACGCTGCTGGTCGCGAGCAGCCGGGCGGCCTGCGCGGCCGGGCAGGCGAGCACGACCGCGTCGAAGCGCTCGCCGTCGACGCGCCATCCGGCCCCGTCGGCTTCGAGGGTCGTGCACGGCTGACCGACGCGGACGGTGCCCCCGAGCTCGACGATCCGGGCAGCGGCCGTGTCGACCAGCTGACCCAGGCCGCCCGATGGTGCGTAGAAGACCGGCCCGTCGCTCGCCGTGGGCGCAGGGGCCCGGCGGGCCGTGAGCAGCACGCTGCGACCCTTCCCGGCGAGGTCGGCGAGCTGCGGGACCGCCGTGAGGCTGAAGCGATCGGTGTCGGCCGCGTAGATGCTGCCGACCAGCGGATCGACCAGGCGCTCGTGCACCTCGTCGCCGAAGCGGGCCCGCACGTATGCGCCGATCGAATCGGCCTCGAGCGACGTGGCGCCGCGGAGCACCTCGGTCGCCGCCCGGATCTTGCCGGGCCAGCTGATGAGCTTGGTGCGAGCGAGCTTCATCACATCGGTGGGGAGCCCGAGCAGCAGACCCTCCGGGATGGGTTGCAGCCCGTGCCACCAGACCGCAGCGGACCCGCGGGCCGGCGACACCAGCGAGTCGCCGAGACCGAGCCGGCGGGCGAAGCCGGTCGCCCACGGCAGGCGGGCGAGGAAGGCGTCGGGACCTTCGTCGACCGCGGCGATCCCGGCGAAGGGCGAGGTGCGGATCTTGCCGCCGAGGCGGTCCTGCGCCTCGAAGACCGTGACGTCGAACGCGACATCGTGTGCGTGACCGGGTTCGCCCGGGGAGCCGCCGGTGGTCGTCTCGGGCGACAGCAGTGAGTGCGCCGCCGCCAGGCCGGCGATGCCGCCACCGACGACCGCCACGCGCGACGGTGCGGCTCGATCGCTCATCGGGCGCCGGTGATCACCCGTTGCGCGAGCGCCGCCATCACCGTCGGGTCGTCGTTCACGCAGGCGGTGCGATCGAACCGGAGACCGTGTGCCTCGGCCCGGCACGCCGCTTCGATGTCGAGGTCGTACAGCACCTCGAGGTGGTCGGCGACGAACCCGCACGCACACACGACCACGCCCCGCTCGGAGTCTGCGTCGTTCTCGCTCGACGCGAGCTCGTCGATCACCTGGAGGATGTCGGGGCCGAGCCACGGCTCGGGCGTGCGCCCGGCCGATTGCCAGGCGATCGCCCACTGGCTCCACTCGGCGAGACCGACCCGCGCGGCGACCGCCTGTGCGGTCGCCCGCAACTCGGTCGGGTACGGATCGCCGCCGTCGATGATGCGCTGCGGCAGCGAGTGCGCGGTGAACAGCACCTTCGTGTCGCTCGGCATGGACGCCAGGCGTGCGGCGAGGTCGGCGGCGAGGAACTCGACGAACGCCGGCTCGACGGCCCAGCTGTCGATGCCGAGCACCTCGACGTCGTGGCCGTCCGGATGCGCGTCGGCCGCGGCCCGGACCCGGCCGATGTACTGACCGATCGAGTAGCTCGAGAAGTGCGGGGCCAGCACCAGGCCGACGATGCGGCGGAACCCCCGGCCGATCACGTCTGCCACCGCGTCCTCGATCATCGGTGCTGCGTGCTTCAGGCCGAGCACGACGACGTACTCGCCCGGCGCTGCCTCGTCGAGCGCCGCCTGCAGGCCGTCGCGCTGGGCCTCGGTGCGTGCTGCGAGCGGCGAGAGGATGTCGCTGCCGGGCGGGGCGATCGCTTCGTAGCGGGCGACGAGGTCGCCGAGCTGCTCCTCGGTGGGCGGGCGGCCGCGACGGATGTCGGTGTAGTAGGGGAGGATCTCGTCGCGCGACCGAGGCGTGCCGTAGGCCATGAGGACGACGGCCGTGTGCGGCGTCGCCGGGGTGGATGCGAGGGCGTCGGTCATCGGGAGGTCTCGTTCGTTCAGGCGTGGTTCAGGCGTTGGTTCAGGCGGTCGCAGCGGCCGTCAGGCGGTGGACGTGGTCGACGACCGCGTGGAGCACGTCGCAGTCGGTGTCGGGCTGCACACCGTGGCCGAGGTTGAAGATGTGGCTCGGGTGGCCGGCGTTGTCGGCCAGCACTCGTTCGGTGCCGGCGAGGGCGACCTCGGTGCCGGCCAGCACGAGCGCGGGGTCGAGGTTGCCCTGCACCACGAGGTCGGCGCCGAGCCGCCGCCGGGCGTCGGCGATGGGCGTGCGCCAGTCGAGGCCGATGACCGGCGTGGCACGACCCTGGCCGCAGGCGGCCTCGTGCATCGCCTCGAGCAGATGGTCGCAGCCGATGCCGAAGTGCACGCCCGGCACGCCCGGGTGACGCTCGCCGAGCTGGGTGAACACGTCGGTGGAGTGGGGGAGCACGAACGTGCGGTAGTCGGCCACCGACAGCGAGCCGGCCCATGAGTCGAACAGCTGGTACGCACGGGCGCCGTTGGTGAGCTGCGCGTCGATGAACGCGACCGCGTGCTGGGCGAGGCGCTCCATCATCCGGTGCCACAACTGCGGATCGGTGTGCATCAGCCGCTTCGTGTGCTGGTAGGTGCGGCTCGGTCGGCCCTCCACCAGGTAGCTGCCCACGGTGAACGGTGCGCCGGCGAAGGCCAGCAGCGGCACGTCGTGGGGCAGTTCGGCCACCAGGTTGCGCACGGTCTGCTGCACGTACGGCGTGTGCTCGTCGGGCACCAGGGGTGCGAGGCGGGCGAGGTCGTCGGCGTTGCGCAGCGGCCGCTCGGCCACCGGCCCGGTGCCGGGGGCGACGTCGATGCCGAAGCCGACGGCGTGCGCCGGCACGACGATGTCGCTGTAGAGCACGGCGGCGTCGACGCCGTATCGGCGCACCGGCTGCAGGGTGAGCTCGGTGGCGACATCGGGTTGCCGGATGGCGTGCAGGATGCTGCCCTCGCCCCGCACCGCCCGGTACTCGGGGAGGCTGCGTCCGGCCTGACGCATGAACCACACCGGGGTGTGGCGCCCCCGGCGACCGTGCGCAGCGGCGATGAACGGGGGCTCGGGTGCGTCGATGGCGGCGGTCATGGCCCTCCGCACGCTAGCGGGATGCCCCAGGTGAGGGACCTGTTCGTGGCCCTGTCGGGCCATGTGCCACTCAAGTTGCACCGACCCGCAGCCGATCAACGGTGATCGACGTCGGGCGGACGTGGGAGGAAGGCAAGGGGCGAGACCCGAGCGGCAGCGGCCGACGGTGGAAGGGCGGAATGGTGACCGACGAGGCGGTGCGCGCGACAGCGAGCGGCGACGAGGGGCATCGATGGCAGGGGCGACCGTGGATCGCCCGCGCCGTGCGTGCCCTCGTGGTCGTCGTCCCCTTTGCGTCCTCGGTGGCCGTCGCCTTCGTGCTGTCGCAGCTGCTGCCGGCGGCCCCGGGGCCCGCATGGCTCGTCGCCAGACTGATCGGCATCGCCGCGGTGGCGACCGTCGCACTGCGCCTCGTCGACCGGGTCATGCGCCGGCTCCTGCCGCTCGCGACCTTGCTCGACCTGACCCTGCTGTTCCCCGACCAGGCGCCATCGCGCTACCGGATGGCGCTGCGCGGCGGCGCCTCGAACGTCGAGCTCCAGGAACGGATCGACCGGTACACGCGCAGCGGCGAGTCGGGCACGGCGTCGGCGGCCGAGCACCTGCTCGATCTCGTGGCCGCGCTCAGCCGACACGACCGGATCACGCGGGGCCACTCCGAACGGGTGCGGGCCTACGCGCAGATGATCGGCGAGGAGATGGGGCTGTCGGGCCACGAGCTCGATCGTCTCCGGTGGGCAGCGCTGATCCACGACGTCGGCAAGCTGCGGGTGCCGACCGAGATCCTGAACAAGCCGGGCAAGCTCACGGACGAGGAGTTCGCCGTCATCAAGCTGCACCCGGAGATGGGTGCGAGACTCGCCGCGCCCTTGGCCGCCTGGTTGGGCGACAGCGTGCTCGCCGTCGTCGAACACCACGAGAAGTGGGACGGCACCGGCTATCCGAAGGGTCTGCGCGGTACGGAGATCTCGCAGGCCGGCCGCATCGTCGCCGTCGCGGACGTGTTCGACGTGCTCACCTCGGCCCGGTCGTACAAGTCGGCCCGCTCGGCCGTGACCCTGTCGCTCGGGCGGCTCCGCTTCGTGATGGCACCGCTGTCCTGGCTCGCCCACCTGTCGCTGTTCCCGCAGGCGTTGCTCGCGACCGCAGCACCGGCTGCTGGTGCGACGGCAGCCACGGCACCGTCGGTCGCTGCGGCGGCGATGGGCGTCGTCGCGACGGGGATGGGCGCGATGGCGATGCCGGTGGCGGCCGGCCAGGAACTCCGGCCACCGCCCGCGGTGGAGGTCGCCTTCGACTCGAACTCGCAGGCCGGAACGGTCTCCGAACTCGGCGCGCCGGTCACCGTGGCACCGCTCGACGGTGCGTCGATCGACGACGTCCTCGCCGGGGGCGTCGCCCAGCCGTCCGATGCGTTCGGCCTGTCCGGCGCATCGACCGAGGACGTGGCGCCGCCCGATCCGACCACGACCACGACCATCGCCACGGCCACAGCGGTCGATCCGGCGTCGTCCGGTGCGCTGTCGGGCACCTCGAACGTGGTGCCCGGCTCCAGCGGTCAGAAGCCCGGCATCAGCGGCGAGACGCCCGGTGGCGGCGCTGCCCAGGCGACGCCCACCCCGGCGGTCGAGACCACGGCAGTCGCGCCGGCGCCCACGCCGACCACCGCAGCGCCCGCTCCGGCACCAGCAGCGACGGCCGCCCCGACGCCGACCACCGCGGCACCGACGACCGTGCCGGCGCCGACCACGACCGTGGTCCCGGAGATCAGCTCGGCCTACTACCTGTTCGCGTCCCCCGCGGCGGGGGACACCGCGAGCCAGGAACTGCTGCCGACCGCGCAGCGCTTGCCCCAGCAGTGGACGCTGCCCAACTACGACGTCGATCGCGACGGCGCCCCCGGCCTCACCATCCTCCGCGGTGGCGCACTGGCCACCGGCGACCCTGTCCGCATGCAGCGGTTCTCGGTCGACCCTGCGACCGACCTCAACCTCCGCGGACGGCACCAGGTGCACCTGTGGGTGGCACCGGCCGCCGGCGTCGAACAGACCCTGAACGTGACGGTCGCGCTCACGCGCTGTAACGACGATCGCACCAACTGCTCGACCATGTCGACGGCGACCGGCAGCGCGCAGGCCACCGCTGGATCGTTCGAGCTGCTGTCGGTCGACTTCGGGCGGCTCACCCAGAACATCCCCGCCGCCCAGCACCTGGAGGTGTGGATCGTGACTGACGGGAGTTCCACGGCCGACCTCGTCCTGGCCTACGACGCCTCGATCTACGGCAGCGGCCTGCAGATCACCCGATAGGCCCGCATGCCCCGCGACCTGCACCCAGACCGCCACCCAGACCTGTACACCGAACGTCCGACGGCCCGCCCACGTGGGCTCCGGAAACCCTCCCGGTAGGCTTTTCCGACCCATGACGCAGCAGCATCCCGATCTTGCCGAGGAGCAGGCGTACATCGATCACGCCTACGACTGTCTCGAACAGAGCCGTTCCGACGCGTGGAAGCTGCGCGACCTCAGCGAAGCCACCCTCGGCGGCACCTTCCAGGCCCGCTACGAGCGTGACGTGTTCGACGAAGCCCTGGTCAACCGGCTCACCAAGCTCGATCTGGGCGACGCCGCCCTCGTGTTCGGTCGTATCGACCGCCTCGCCGAGTCGCCCGACGAGCTCGAGAGCTTCCACATCGGTCGCCTCGCCGTCGCCGACGACAACAGCGAACCGATCGTGGTCGACTGGCGGGCCCCGGTGGCCGAGCCGTTCTACCGTGCGACCGGTCGCGAGCCGATGGGGTTGCGCCGTCGACGCCACTTCGCCGTCCAGGGACGCACACTGCTCGGTCTCGAGGACGAGCTGTTCGGCGATGGCCACCTCGGCGTCGGCGACGACGCGGGCATCGACGGCATCGCCAGCATCGTCGATGCGCAGGAGGCCGATGCCGGGGCCGAGCGGGCCGGGCCCGGTTCGCTGCGCGGCTACTCCACGCTGCTCGCCGCGCTCGAGCGAGGCCGCACCGGCCAGCTCGGCGACATCGTCGCCACCATCCAGTCCGAGCAGGACGAGATCATCCGCAGCCCACAGGCCGGTGTGCTCGTCGTGCAGGGCGGTCCCGGCACCGGCAAGACCGTCGTCGCGCTCCACCGGGCGGCCTATCTGCTGTACACGTTCCGCTTCCCGCTCGAAGACCAGGGTGTGCTCGTCATCGGGCCCAACCGGGTGTTCCTGCGCTACATCGAGCGCGTGCTGCCCTCGCTCGGCGAGGCCGGTGTCGAGCAGGTCGTCCTCAACGACCTGGTGCAGGACGTCGAGTGGGCCCGATACGGCGTCGATCCCGCCGACGGTCCGCTCACCGCGACGGTGAAGGGCGACCTGCGCATGACCGACGTCATCGACAAGGCCGTCACCGACCGCGAACGCGGTCTGCGCGAGGACCTCGTGGTGCCCTTCCGCACCGGCTTCCTCCGCCTGCGCGCCGAGGAGAGCGTCCGCATCGTCCGCAACGCGCAGCGTCGCTTCCGCCGACACAACGCCGCCCGCAAGTGGGTGGAGGGCGAGATCTGGTCGGCCATGGCCGCCACCTGGCGCGAGGGCGACCTGCACGGGTCCGAGGTCAAGGACGTCATCCGCTCGTACCCCGAGGTGCGCATCGCGCTCGAGCGGATGTGGCCGGTGCTGTCACCGGCCGAACTGCTCCACGACCTGTTCGGCTCGAAGGCGTTGCTGAAGCTCGCCGCCGAGAAGGTCCTCTCCGAGGCCGAGTACCTGTCGCTGCACCGGCCACGAGCGGCCGAGGTCGGCCAGATGCGTTGGACCGACAACGACGTCGCCCTGCTCGACGAGGCCCGCAACTACCTCGGGCCGCGTCCTGCCCGCAAGGGTCAGCCGGCCGAGGACGAGGAGATCCGCACGTACGGTCACATCGTGATCGACGAGGTGCAGGACCTCACCCCGATGCAGCTGCGCATGGCGTCGCGCCGGTCGCTGAACGGCAGCATGACCGTGGTCGGCGACATCGCCCAGGCCACGGGCGCGCTCGCGCCGGACGACTGGGACGACATCCTCACCCACCTGCCCGACAACAAGCCGTCGAGGGTCATCGGCCTCAGCGTCGGCTACCGCATCCCCGACCGGATCATGGAGCTGGCCAACCGCGTGATGATGGCTGCGACGCCGACGTTGCGCGCGCCGATCAGCGTCCGTGCCGGCGACGAGCGGCCGGAGTTCGTCGAGTCGTCGTCACCCCAGCAGCTGTTCGCCGACGTGGCCTCCGCCACCGCGGCGCTCGCCCAGGCGATGCCCGGTGGCAGTATCGCCGTCGTCGCCGCGGACGCCATGGTCGACCAGGTGTCGCAGGCGCTCACCGACGCGGGCATCGAGCACGGTCGGGCCACGCGCAGCGGCCTCAGCGCAGCCATCACCGTCGTGCCGGTCAGCGTCGTGAAGGGCCTCGAGCTCGACGGCGTCGTGGTGGTCGAGCCGGCCGCGATCGTGGCCGCGGAGCAGCAGGGGCTGCGAGCTCTCTACGTGGCGCTCACGCGCAGCACCCGCCGGTTGAGCATCGTGCACGCCGAGCCGCTGCCCGACGCGATGCGCTGACCCGTCGTCGGGTCGTCTGTCGTCTGTCGTCTGTCGTCTGTCCGCGGTCAGCGGTCGTCGGGGGCCGTCGAGTCGCGGTCAGCTGCCGAGGAAGGCGTCGACGAGCGCGTCGAAGTTCTTCGAGGCCTTGTCGGCGTCGGCAGCCCGCAGATACCGCACGGCCTTGAGCACCAGGGCGACGTTGTCGTCGAAGGAGACGACGAGGTCGGGCCGAGTGCGCCCCACCTCCTGACCGGCCGCCTCCCACAGCGCGACGATCCGCGCCGCGACGGCATCCGCGTCGCCTTCGTCGATCATCACGCCCGACAGCGATGCGGCCTCGTCGCGCAGCCGCGGCAGCAGCTCGGCCGCGCTGCCGGTGGGCACGGTGGTGGTGGTCGCCGGGGCGGTCGTGGCCGAAGTGGCGAGGGTCTCGTCGTAGGTGGTGGATGCGCAGCCGGTGGACAGCAGCGTCACGGCGAGCAGCAGCGAGACGGGGAGGGCGGCGAGGGCGGCGCGCCGACGGGGGTGGAGGGACACGGTGGAGGATCCTTCCCGGCAGGGGGTGATCGCGTCAACGCACCGGTCGAAGATCACACCGGTGGTGAGGCACCCGGGCGAACAGGTGGGTCAGGCCATCACGAGGATGCGTGCGCTGGCGAACGCGCCGACGCCCACGTGGTGGCCATCGATCTCGACGGTGACCGTGCCGTCGGGCGACGCCGCGGTGAGCACCCCGCTGTGACCGGGGAGGATGCTCGACTCCTCGAGGAAGTCGAGCAGGCCGGGCGTGAACTCGAGTTCCTCGGGGATGCGGTTCACGATGAAACGCTGGCCGACGCTCAGGGTGGCGAGCGGAATGGAATCGGGCGCGGCGTACGACGAGCCGGGGATCGGGTTGCCGTGCGGGCACGTGGTGGGGCTGCCGAGCACCCGGTCCATCGCCGTCTCCACGGCGTCGCTCATGATGTGCTCCCACTTGCCGGCCTCGTGGTGCGCCTCGGCCCACGAGAGGCCGAGCAGGTCGGTGAGGAAGCGCTCGGCGAGGCGGTGACGGCGCACCACCCGCTGGGCGAGCTCCATGCCGGTCACGGTGAGGGTGATGCCGTCGACCATGGTCACGAGGCCTTCTGCCTCGAGCCGGCGGATCATCTCGCTGACCGCCGGCCGGCTCACCTGGAGCCGTTCGGCGATGCGCGCCTGGATGACGTCGACGTCGTCCTCGGCGAGCTCGAAGATGCACTCGCAGTACTCCTCGAAGGCCGGATGGTGCTCTCCAACCGCAGGCATGGCGTCAGGCTACTCGGGGTCAGCGACCGCGTGCCCGGCGCAGCCAGGATTCGGCGTAGCGGAGCCGGCGTTCGAGCTGCTCGGTGGTGGCGGCGCTCACCTTCGCGACGCCGGCGAGGCGGTTCATCTCGGCGTTCACCTTGCCGTGGCTCAGCCCGGTGATGTCGACGAGCCGCTGGGCGACGAAGGCGTTGCGGGTCCGCAGGTCGTCCTTGATCTCGGCGACGCTTTGGCTGCCCTCGCGGACGAAGCCGGCGTCGGTGGGGATGTCGGGGAGGTGGAGGTCGAGCGCTGCGGCGAGCTCGGGGTCGTCGAGCTGCCCGGACACGTCGATCTCGGGTTCGTCGTCGTAGGCGACGCCGTCCGCGGTGACCGAGTGGATCTTCATCCCGGTCGCGACGGCGCTGAGCACCGAGAACAGCGAGAGCTGCTCGGGTTCGTCGGTGACGCTCGCGCTGTCCAGCGCGGCCTCGCCGTCGACGGTCATCAGGTCGTCGTTCTGGGCCGGCGGGCGAAGCACGTGGCGGCGGGCTTCGGCGATGGAGAACGCGTGGGTGCGCAGGCGGGGATCGTCGGGCAGGAACACGTACGCCTTCTGGGCGCCGCGGTCGGCCTGCCAGCGCACGAAGCGGCCGACGGCCTGGCGGAAGAACAGTTCGGTGGTGACCGTGGTGGCGTACACGCCCACGCGCAGGCGTGGGATGTCGACGCCCTCGCTCACCATGCGCACCGCGACCAGCCACGGCGCGTCGGTCGCGGCGAACTTCGCGATGCGGCCCGAGGCCGTCGGATCGTCGCTCACGACGACCTCGGCGGGCACACCGAAGTTGCGACGGATCAGCGCGGCGATGGCGTGGGCGTGCTGCTGGTCCATCGCAATGACGAGGCCACCGGCATCGCGCTGGCCGTCGGGTGCGCTGCGGATGGCCATCAGCCGGTCGTGTGCCTGGCGGATCACGGCGGGCAGCCAGTCGCCGTCGAGGCTGAGCGCGGTGCGGAGCCGGTGCGCCATCTGGTCGCGGGCGAGTTCGTCGTGGAAGTTGGCGCTGATGATGCTGCCGTCGGGCGCGCTCCACTCCATGACGCCGTCGAAGCGGGGGAAGTAGACCGGTCGCACGACACCGCCGTCGCGCAGGGCGTCGGCGTAGCCGTAGGTGTAGTGGCTGCAGGCGGTGTCGCCCTCGGCCGTGGCCTCGTAGGTGACGAACGGGATGGCGGCGGCGTCGCTGCGGAACGGGGTGCCGCTCAGGCAGAGCCGGCGGTGTGCCGGCTCGAACGCCTGGCGGACCGTGTCGCCCCAGGCCTTCTCGTCGCCGGCGTGGTGGATCTCGTCGAGGATGACGAACGCGTCGTTGGCGAGCCCGCGCAGCACCTTGGCCGTGCCGGCGGTGGCGATGTGCTGGTAGGTGGTGACCAGGCCGTGGACGTCGCGGGCGAGCCCGCCGCCGGGGGTCCAGTCGGGGTCGAGTTCGAGGCCGATCCGGTGTGCCGCCGCGGCCCACTGCACCTTGAGGTGGCTGGTGGGTGCCACCACGATGAGGCGTCGACGCTCCTGGCCGAGCGCCCACCGGGCGCAGGTGAGGGCGAACGTCGTCTTGCCCGCGCCAGGTGTGGCCACCGCCAGGTAGTCGCGACCCTCGTGGGCGGTGAACCGGTCGAATGCGGCCCGCTGCCAGGGGCGCAGCCGCACGCTCGGAGGCGTGCCGGTCGGCCCGGCCGGGGAGCCGGCGGCGTGGTGCGGGACGTGGCTGGGGGAGGTGGCGGACGGCGTCACGGGGGGGACCATGGGGTCCCACAGTCTGCCGGGGAAGTGGGTCGGCAGCGACGCACCCCGGTGGTGGTTCCTCGACGTCGTTGCCACCAACACCCCCCTAAATGGGGGGAAAGCTGATGGGGTTCATTCTCGTCGTGCCTGATCACGGGCGTTCCGGACGGTCAGGGGCGATGTTGTCCCCCGCTCCACATCATGACGAACCGGCGCGCCTGCAGGCCGTCCGGCGTCTCGAACTCGTCGGCACCGCCCCGGAGGCACGCTTCGATCGGATCGTCCGGCTCGCCGCCGCGGCGCTCGGCACGCCGATGTCGATGGTCAGCATCGTCGACGCCGACCGGCAGTGGTTCAAGGCGCGGGTAGGGCTCGAGGCGTGCGAGACACCCCGCTCGGTGTCGTTCTGCGCCCATGCCATCCTCGAGCCGTCGGGCCGGTTCGTGGTGGCCGACGCGGCGCTCGATCCCCGGTTCGCCGACAACCCGCTGGTGACCGACGGACCCCTGCTGCGTTCCTACGCCGGGCAGGTGGTGCACGACCCTGCGGGCAACCCGATCGGTGCCCTCGCCGTCGCCGATCTCGAACCGCGCGAGTTCACCGACGAGCAACTCGCCGTGCTCGCCGATCTCGCCGCGATCGTCGAGCGCGAGATCGAGGCGGTCGACCGGGACGTCACACTGCGTGCGGTGCAGCGCCTCGAGCGCAGCAAGCACGCGCTGCTCGACACATTCACCGAAGGGCTCGTCCTGCACGCGGTCTCGGGCGAGATCGTGGAGTGGAACTCGGCCGCCGAGCGGGTGCTCGGGCTGAGCGGCGACGAGTTGGGCGGGCGGACGTCGATCGACCCGCGGTGGCGGTGCGTGCGCGAGGACGGCAGCGACTGGACGGGCGACACGCACCCGGCGATGGTGACGCTCGCGACCGGGAAGCCGGTGCACGACCAGTTGATGGGCGTCCACCGGCCCCAGGGTGACCTCGCGTGGCTCCGGGTCAACTCGCAACCGATCTTCGAGGACGGGGTCCTCACCGGTGTGTTCGCGGCGTTCCAGGACATCACCGCCGAGATCACATTCGAGCGGCGGTCGCGGGCGATGGCCGACCGGCTGACCGCTGCGATCGAGGCGGGTGGCGTCGGCACGGCGCTGCTCGACGGCGATGGCCGGATCACGTTCGTCAACTCGGCGTTGGCGTCCATCCTCGACGCCGACTCCGTCCGGTTGAAGGGCTCGCTGCTCGCCGACTTCTTCCAACGGGCGGATCCGGTGCATCGCCAGCTCGACGAGGTCGCTGCCGGGCTCCGCCAGTCGATCGCGGCCGATGTCTGCCTGCTGGACGACGACCGGCTGGCAGTGGCGAGTGCACCCGGCATGCCGGCCACCACCGACGCCCGTTGGATCCGCCTGAACCTGAGCCAGCTGCCCGACATCGACGATCCGGGGGCGATGCTCGCCCAGATCACCGACGTCACCGTGCGACGTCACCTCGAGGCCGACATCGCCCGCAGCGAGGAGTTGGCGAGGGTGTGCCTCGACGTGCTGGAGCAGGGCGTGATCTTCGCCAGCCCCACACTCGGCATGTTGCGGGTCAATCCGGCGGCGCTGCGACTGCTCGGGTACGAGGCCGACGGCGTGCTGCCCGACTGGGAAGCGGACGCGTGGGTCTTCCTCGACGCCGACCTCCGTGAGCTCCCTGCCGACGACTACCCGACGATCCGAGCCGTGGAGACCGGCATCGCCGTGCGCGACGAGGTGTACTGGGTGCGTCGCAAGGACGGCGACTTCCTCCGTGTGCGGCTCTCGTGCATGCCGTTCGGTTGGACCGACGAACTGGTGTGTGCGTTCACGGACATCACGGCGTACACCCGTCCGGGTGATGCTCGGCCGGAGCGTGTCTTCCAGGGGTCGGTCCCGTCCGGGCTGTGACACCCCGGTCCTAGTCTGACGGGGTGGCCCACCATCCCGTGCTCGACCGGTTCTCGCCGGCCGTGCGCGCGTGGTTCGCGTCGTCGTTCCCCGAGCCCACGCAGCCGCAGGTGCAGGGGTGGCCGCACATCGTCGAGGGCGCGCACACCCTCATCTGCGCCCCCACCGGGTCGGGCAAGACCCTCACCGCCTTCATGGCGTCGATCGATCGCCTCACCACCACGCCGCCGCCCGACGCGAAGCAGCGCACCCGGGTGCTGTACATCTCACCGCTGCGGGCGCTCGCGTTCGACGTCGAGAAGAACCTCCGCTCACCGCTGATGGGCATCGGTCTCGCTGCCGAGCGGCTGGGCGAGGCGTTCGTCGAACCGGTGGTGGCGATGCGCACCGGCGACACATCGGCCAAGGATCGCCAGGCCCTCATCCGGCGCCCGCCCGACCTGCTCATCACGACGCCCGAGAGCCTCTATCTCATGCTCACCTCGTCGGCGCGCGAGACCCTCGTCAACGTCGAGACGGTCATCATCGACGAGATCCACGCGCTCGCAGCCACCAAGCGCGGCGCCCACCTGGCGATGTCGCTCGAACGGCTCGAACAGGTCACCAAGGTGCCGCCCCAGCGCATCGGGTTGTCGGCCACCCAGCGACCGCTCGAGGAGGTCGCCCACTTCCTCGGTGGCCACTCCGACGACGGCGCGCTCCGGCCGGTGGTCATCGTCGACGCCGGCATCCGCAAGACGTTGGAGATCGACGTCGTGGTGCCGGTCGAGGACATGGGCGACCTCGGCAGCGCGGCGGCTCCGGCTCTCGACATCCGCAGCGGTCCCGTCGGCTCCGTCGCCCCCGCTCGCTCCAGCATCTGGCCGAGCATCTACCCGCGGATCCTCGAACAGATCCTGGCGCATCGCACCACGATCGTGTTCACCAATGCCCGCCGTCAGGCCGAGCGCCTGGCCGCGCGGCTCAACGAGCTGTACGCCGACCAGTTGGCCGCTGCGGCCCAGGCCGACGGTGCCACGTCTGGCCAGACATCGGTCCACGAGGGTCCGATCGAGTTGGTGAAGGCGCACCACGGGTCGCTCGCTCGCGAACAGCGCGTGGTCATCGAGGACGAGCTCAAGCGGGGCACCCTGCGCGGCATCGTGGCCACCTCCAGCCTCGAGCTCGGCATCGACATGGGCGCCGTCGACCTCGTCATCCAGGTCGAGTCGCCGGGGGCCGTCAGCCGCGGCCTGCAGCGCATCGGCCGCGCGGGCCACTCGGTGGGCGAGCCGAGCAAGGGCACGCTCTACCCGAAGCACCGCGGCGACCTGCTCGAGGCCGCGGTGGTGGTGCGGCGCATGCTCGACGGCGACATCGAGAGCACCCGGTTCCTGCGCAACCCGCTCGACGTGCTGGCACAGCAGATCGTGGCGCACGTCGCCATCCAGGGCGGCACCGGCGACGTCACGGTGGCCGACCTGGGGCGGCTCGTGCGGCGGTGTGCGTGCTTCCACGAGCTCAGCGACGAGCTGCTCACCAACGTGCTCGACCTGTTGTCGGGTCGGTACCCGAGCGAGGAGTTCAGCGAGCTCCGCCCACGACTGGTGTGGGACCGCGTGAACGACACGGTGCGCGCCCGCGAGGGCTCGCGGCGGCTCGCGGTCACGAGCGGCGGCACCATCCCCGACCGGGGCCTGTTCGGTGTGTTCCTGCCCGACGGCACCCGGGTCGGCGAGCTCGACGAGGAGATGGTGTACGAGAGCCGCCCGGGTGAGACGTTCCTGCTCGGCGCGTCCACCTGGCGCATCGAGGACATCACCTTCGAACGCGTCACCGTCACCCCTGCCCCCGGGCAGCCCGGCAAGATGCCGTTCTGGCGCGGTGACCGTCCGGGGCGTCCGCTCGAGCTCGGTCGGGCCCTCGGTGCGTTCCAACGCGAGATGCGCGCCCTCGACGCCCCCGAGGCGTTGGCGCAGCTCAGCGGCCGCTACCAGCTCGACGCGTTCGCGGCCAACAACGTGCTGCTCTACCTCGAGGAACAGGCCCAGTCCACCGGCGTGGTCCCCGACGACCGCACCGTCGTGGTCGAGCGCTTCCGCGACGAGATCGGCGACTGGCGCGTGTGCATCCTCAGCCCGTTCGGCACACCGGTGCACGCCCCGTGGGCGATGGCGATCGAGCGTCGGCTCATGGACCGCTTCGACATGCCGGTCGAGACGATGTGGGGCGACGACGGCATCGTGCTCCGCCTGCCCGAGGCGGCCGACGAGCTGCCGATCGAGGAGCTCGTCATCGACCCCGACGACATCGACGAGCTCGTGTTGTCGTCGTTGCCGCAGACCTCGCTGTTCTCGGCGCGGTTCCGCGAGTGCGCGGCGCGTGCGCTGCTCCTGCCCCGTCGTCGGCCCGACCGACGCACGCCGTTGTGGCAGCAGCGTCAGCGGGCGGCCGACCTGTTGGCGGTGGCGGCGAAGTATCCGAGCTTCCCGATCCTGCTCGAGACCTCGCGCGAGTGCGTGCAGGACGTGTTCGACCTGCCGGCGCTGCGCGAGGTGCTCACCCAGCTGCGCAGCCGGGCGGTGCGCGTCGTCACCGTCGACACGCCCAAGGCGTCACCGTTCGCGCAGAGCCTGCTGTTCAACTGGATCGCCGCGTACATGTACGAGGGCGACGCTCCGCTCGCGGAACGCCGTGCCGCGGCGCTGGCGCTCGACCGCGACCTGCTCCGCGACCTGCTGGGCGCCGAGGAGCTGCGCGAGCTGCTCGACCCCGGCGTGCTCGCCGACCTCGAGCTCGAGCTGCAATGCCTCACCGACGGTCGCCGGGCCCGCGATCCCGACGAGCTCCACGACGTGCTCCGCAAGGTGGGCGACCTCAGCCCCACCGAGATCGATCTGCGCTGCGAGGGCGCCGACGGTCGTGCGTGGATCGACGAGCTCGTGCGGGCTCGCCGCGCCGTCGAGCTCGGCATCGGCGAGGAGATGCGGTTCATCGCGGCCGAGGACGCTGCCCGCTACCGCGACGCGCTCGGGTGCTCGCTGCCGCTCGGCCTGCCGCGGGCGTTCACCGAACCGGTGCCGATGCCGCTCGAATCGCTCGTCGCCCGCTACGCCCGCACCCATGCTCCCTTCGTCGCCGACGACGTCACCCGGCGTTTCGCCGTGCCGGGCACGCGCATCGCCGGCGCCCTGGCGGCGTTGGAGGCCGACGAGCGGCTCGTGCGCGGTGAGTTCCGCCCCGACGGGTCGAGCCGCGAGTGGTGCGACGTCGACGTGCTGCGTCAGCTCCGCCGCCGGTCGTTGGCGATGCTGCGGCGCGAGGTCGAGCCCGTCGAGCCCGACGCCTACGCACGTTTCCTCACCCAGTGGCACGGCATCCCGGGCGAGCGGCGTGGCCTCGAGGCGGTGGTCGAGGCGCTCGGCCTGGTGCAGGGCACGGCGCTCGTGGCCAGCTCGCTCGAGACCGATGTGCTGCCGAGCCGGGTGCGGGGGTACCGCCCGTCCGATCTCGACGAGCTGTGCACGGCGGGCGAGATCATCTGGATCGGTGCCGGTTCGGTCGGTGCACACGACGGCCGGGTGCGGCTGTTCTTCGCCGATCAGCTGCCGTTGCTGGCGCCGTCGATCGAGCCGATCGACCCGCCGACCGGCCCCGTGCACGACGCGATCCGCACCCTGCTGGCCGAGCGCGGTGCGAGCTTCTGGACGCAGCTGCGGGCCGCTGCGCCGAGTGCGACCGAGGGCGAACTGCTGGCGGCGCTGTGGGATCTCGTGTGGGCGGGGGAGGTCACCAACGACACCCTCGCACCGATGCGAGCCGTGGTCGGAGGTGCCCGCACCGGCGCACCGAAGCCGTCGGCCCGCGCCGGCCGTCCTCGCCCGGGTCGGCTCACCCGCATCGGGCCACCAGCGGGCGCCGGTCGGTGGAGTCTCGTGGCGCCGCTGTTGCAGCCCGTGCCACGGCCGACCGAGGCGGCGCACGCGGCCGCGCTGCAGATGCTCGAGCGGTACGGCGTCGTCACCCGCGAGGCCGTGCTGGCCGAGAACGTCGTCGGCGGCTACGCCGGTGTGTACGGGGTACTGAAGGTGCTCGAAGAGCGTGGCCAGACCCGTCGGGGCTACTTCGTCGCCGGACTCGGCGCGGCGCAGTTCAGCGTGCCGGGGGCCGTCGATCGGCTCCGTGCGGTGCGCGAGACCTCCGATCCCGAGTTGCATCCCGACGAGGTGCCCGCCGCGATCGTGCTGGCGGCGACCGACCCGGCGCAGCCCTACGGGGCGGCGCTGCCGTGGCCGGCCTCGGCCGGTCGGCCGGCGCGCAGTGCGGGTGCGCTCGTCGTGCTGTGGCAGGGGCGACCGCTCGCGTGGTTCGACCGTCGCTCGCACCACCTGGTCACGTTCCCCGACACCCTCGACACATGGGGTGGGCCGGCATGGGCCGAGGCGCTGGCGGCGCGGGTGAAGGACGGCCGTGCTCGCTCGATGGAGGTGCGCAAGGTCGATGGCGAGGTCCTCGACGGGAAGTCGCCGGTGGCCGACGTGCTGCGGCGGGCGGGGTTCGTCGACAGCTATCGGGGCGTGGTGTTCCGGGCGAGCTGACCGGTCAGCTGGTGGGGCCGATGGCGCGCAGGCCGGCCCAGGCCAGGTTGGCCACCAGGCGCCCCAGTTCGTCCGGGTCGAAGTCCTCGCCACGCTCCACCAGCCGGCGCGACACGCCTTCGGCCAGGCCGACCAGGCCGTGGGCGATGGTGCGCTGCTTCTCGTGGTCGATCTCGACCGCGATCAGCGGGGCGATCGCGGAGGCGGCCTCGGACGTGATGGTGCGGATGGCCTTGGTGGCCGCGGCGTCGCGGTTGGCCTGGGTGGCGAACAGCAGCAGGAAGGCGTCGTGGTCCTGGGCGACCCAGCGGAAGTAGGCCTGGAACCCCAGTTCGGTCATCATCTTGCCGCTCGTGGCGCCGGCGGTGGCCTTGGAGATCGCGGTGATCATCCGTTGGCCGACCTCGTCGATGAGCGCGAGGTAGAGGTCCTGCTTGGAGTCGAAGTGCTGGTAGAGGACCGGCTTGGTGACGCCGGCGGCGTCGGCCACGTCGTTCATCGAGGTGCCGTGGTAGCCGTTGCGGGCGAAGACCTGGACCGCGACGTCGAGGATCTGCTCGCGGCGTTCGCCTGCGGGGAGTCGGGTGTTCATAACGGTTACCCAAGGGTAACAGGCGACCTCGGACTTTGATCCGACGATCGACCTGAGGATCGACCTGAGGACGGGTCGAGTCAGAGGCCGCGTTCGCGGTCGTCGCGTTCGGCGGCCTTCACGGCGTAGCCGAGCACGATCGCCGGGGCGAGCAGGATCGTGCCGACGATCACCGCACCGACGATCAGCGCCGACATCTCGCCGGTGAACCCGACGGCGAAGGTGAGTGCGTAGGCGGCGATGGCGATGGCGAAGCACAGGTAGCCGACACGGTTCGCGAGCTGCGTCCATCGAGCGATCTGCTGTCGGCGGGCGCGGACCGGGTCGTGTGCCGGAAGCTGCACCGCTTGGTTCGCGGGAGCGGGGGTGGAGCCCAGGCTGGGGTCGTCGGCGTCGCTCGGCATACAGTCGGGCCATGGTACGTGTGGAGTGGCGCGATCGCGTCCTGGTGGTCACGATCGATCGGCCCGAGCGGCGCAACGCGGTCGATCATGCGACGCTCCTCGCACTGCACGATGCGCAACGGCAGGCGGTCGACGGCGAGGCGAGGGTGCTGGTGCTCACCGGTGCACCGCCTGCGTTCTGCGCCGGCGCCGATCTCACCGGGGTGGAGAACGGCGAGTTCGTGGCGGCGCTCGTCCGCGCGCTGCACGGGTTCACGACGCTCGGCTTGGCGACCATCGCTGCGGTCGACGGGCCGGCGCTCGGTGCCGGCACCCAGCTCACCGTCGCATGCGACCTCCGCGTCGCGGCACCCACCAGCGTGTTCGGCATCCCCGCCGCGAAGCTGGGGCTCGCCGTCGATCGGTGGACGGTCGACCGGGTGACGCGGGAGTTCGGCGGCAGCGTGGCGCGCGGGATGCTGCTCGCCGCGCAGACCTACACGGCCGAGCAGTTGCACGTCATGGGTGGCGTGCACCGACTGGGCGGCCTGGCGGAAGCGCTCGTGTGGGCCGACGAGTTGGCGCACCTCGCCCCGTTGACGATCCGGGCGCACAAGCTCGCACTCGAGGGGTTGGCGCCGGCACCCGGCGAGGACGACGAGTTCGAGCGGGCACGGCTCGCCGCCTGGGACAGCGCCGATGCAGAAGAGGGCCGGACGGCGTTCCTCGCGAAGCGGCGCCCGGAGTTCCGGGGCCTCTGATCTGATCTGACGGCGTCGCTCGTCAGAGGTTGGGCGGGAGCAGGCGGTTGACGTTCTCGAACCAGAAGTAGAGCACCACGACGAACGGACCGATCCCGACGAGGGCGCCGACCCAATTGCGTCGGACTCGTCGGCTCAGTGCGGTGGCCCCGAGCGCGACCAGCGTGAGGAGGACACCCCAGATCGCGACCTGCGGGAACGCAGCCGGATCGCTGAACCAACTGTTCTCGAACAGGTCCTGGCTGGCGCTCGCCGTCTCCTCGAGATCCGCGGTGTCGAGCGAGCCGGAACCGCCGGCCAGTGCGTCGTCGAGGCTCGGGGTGACGTCGTCGCCGGCAGCGGCGAGCGTGGTGTCGGGGGCGCTGTCGGGCGTCGTGGCGGCGGTCGTGGTCTCGGGCGAGGAGGTGCCGGCGAGATCGTCGCCCGGGATCACCGAGGGGGCGGCCGCATCGCCGGCCGGCGGCACGTAGGGCGCGGTGACCAGATCGGAGCGCTCCGGGTCGAGCACCGCGGTGACCACGATGCGTTGCTTCGCGCTGAGCTTCGGATGGCACGACGTGAGGGTGAGGGTGGCCACCGTCGGGTCGGTCGTCGGGATCACGAGCTGGTAGTCGTTCGGGCTGACGATCACCTGCCCGGTGACGAGGTAGGTGAAGCGGCCGACGATCGTCTCGACGATCACCTCGTCGCCCACCTGGAGCTCGTCGATCCGGTTGAACGGTTGGCCGTGGGTGGTGCGGTGACCGGCGATCGCGGCGTTGCCGTACTGGCCGGGGAGCGGGGTCTCGGGGAAGTGGCCGGGGCCGTCCTCGAGGTCGCTGGTGCGGACGCCCTCGATCACGATCTTCTCGAGGTCGATCTTCGGGATCGTGAGCTTGGCGAGGGGGTCGCCCTGCGGCGGCGGTGTGAGCCGGGCGGCCGGCACCGTGGACGAGGGGGCCGGCACGGGCTCGGTGTCGGGCTCGGTGTCGGGCTCGGTGGGGACGGTGGCCGGCACGGTCTCGGGCGTGACGGTGGGTGTGGGGGCGGTGATCTCG
This sequence comes from Actinomycetota bacterium, assembly GCA_026393475.1. GTDB lineage: Bacteria > Actinomycetota > Acidimicrobiia > Acidimicrobiales > Ilumatobacteraceae > VFMC01. The sequence continues at coordinate 55,259 of JAPLAA010000044.1, read as the reverse complement.
GTCGCCGGCGTGTCGCCTCCCGCGGTGGCGAGCAGGTCCTCGAACTCGCTCTCGAGCCGATTCTGTGCCTGCGCGGTCTGGATGCCCGTGCCGTAGAGCTGGTAGCCGACGAACGCGAACATCAGGACGCCCACCGAGATGAGGGTGCGGCCGAGGCCGCCGATGAACCATCGCCAGTCCTTGGGCTCGGGTGGGCGGTCCCAGCGGCTCGGACGTGACGGGGCGTCGCCGGGCGCGAGCTGTTCGAGTTGGTTCAGCGGGCCCGGGGCCGCCGAGACCGGCGTGCCGGCGTCGGGGGGATCGAGCGCGGAGGAGGGGCCGCCCGGCATCACGGCGCCGACGCTACCGGCTGACCCTCGACGTGGCAGGTCACCCGACGCCCGTCACCTGGCGTCACCTGGCGTCACCCGACGCCTGTCACCTGGCGTCGCCTGGTGTCACCTATGAGGGCGGGGGAGGCGGCAGCTAGCGTCGCCACCGCATGGAACCGGCCGTCGCCTCCAGTGGTCCGGTCGTCGAGCTCGACGACGCAGTCGCCGTGCTCGGTCGCTTCCCCGCACTGGCGGGCGTGACGATGACCGTGGAGCGGGGCGAGATCGTGTTGCTGCGTGGCCCGAACGGTGCGGGCAAGACGACGCTGCTGCGGCTGTGCGCCGGCCTGCTCCCGCTGGCCCGTGGCTCGGGCTCGGTCGTGGGGTGCGACCTGCGCACCCAGCGCGACGCGATCCGCTCGCGGGTCGGCCTCCTCGGGCACTCCAATGGGCTGTACCACGACCTGACCGTGCGCGAGAACGTCCAGTTCTGGGGTGCCACCGTGGGCGCCAGCACCGACGAGATCCAGTCGTCGCTCGAGCGGATGGGCTTGGCGGCGCGGCTCGCCGACGTCGCGGTCGGCCGGTTGTCGGCCGGACAGAAGCGACGGACCGCGCTGGCATGCCTGGTCGCGCGGCGGGCTCAGCTGTGGCTGCTCGACGAACCTCACGCCGGCCTCGACGCCGCTGGCCGCGACGAGCTCGACCGCACGCTGCACGCAGCGGTCGCCGCCGGGGCCACGGTGATGGTGGCGAGCCACGAACTCGAGCGTGCCGGCGGCCTCGCCACACGGATCGTCGACGTGGTCGGCGGTCAGGCCGGCGTACCCCGGCCCGATTCCGACGGCGGACCCACCTGATGGCGTTCGAAGCGGGACGCGGCTGATGGCGACCGGTGCAACCTCGATCTGGGCGACCGCGCGGCTCGTCGCGGCCAAGGACCTGCGCGTCGAACGGCGCAGCCGCGTGGTCGTCAACCAGGTGCTGCCGTTCGCCGCGCTGGTGATGGTGCTGTTCGCCTTCGCACTCGACGCCGACGCGGTGCTGGAGCGGACGGCGCCGGGCCTCGTGTGGCTCGGCACGATCTTCAGCCTGCTGATCGTGGTGCAGCGATCGTTCGCGATCGAGACCGCCGACGGTGCGCTCGACGCCCTGCGCGTCGCCGGGGTGAGCCCGCCGGGGATCTTCCTCGGGAAGTCGATCGCGCTGGCCGTGCAGCTGTTCGTCCTCGAGGTACTGCTGGTGCTGTTGGCGATCGTGCTGTACGAGTCCGAGCTCGACGCGGCGGGCGCCGTGCTCTTGGTCACGACCCTCGTCCCCGCTACCACCGGTCTGGCATTCGTCGGTACGCTCTACGGCGGTCTCGCTGCCGGGACCAGAGGCCGCGAGACACTGCTCCCGCTCCTGTTGTTCCCGGTGGTGGCACCGGTGTTGATCGGTGCGACCCGGGCGACGGAAGCAGCGCTCGGCGCCGGTGGTGCTGCAACGGACGAGGGCTGGCCCTGGGTCGGGATGCTCGTCATCTTCGCGGCGCTGTTCGGCGTCGGGGGCACGTTGGCGTTCGGGCCCCTTGTCGAGGAATAGGCCGACGAACAGGCCGACGAACAGGCCGAGGAACAGGCCGACGAACAGGCCGACGAACAGGCCGACGAATAGGCCGACGAACAGGCCGAGAAATAGGCTCGAGATGAACAGGAACGAGGGCAGCGCACCCGTGGCCAACACCCACACCCCATCCACGTCGGGTTCATCCATGGCGAGTTCATCGGCGTCGGGTTCCACGGCGACGAACTCCAGCACGACGGGCCGCACCCGTGGCGCGGGGACCGGCACCACGTTCACCCGCTGGCTCGGCATCGTCACGATCGCGCTGATGGCAGCGGTGGTGCTGTTCGGCCTGGTGCTGTCGCCGGCCGACGTCGTCCAGGGCGAGAGCGTCCGCATCCTGTACGTCCACGTGGGCACCGTGTGGGTCGCCTACCTCGCGTTCATCGTGACGGCCGTGTCCTCGGGCGCCTACCTGTGGCGGCGCACGCACTCGCTCACCTGGGACCGCATCGCCGGCGCAAGTGCCGAGATCGGCGTGCTGTTCATGGCGGTCACGTTGCTCACGGGTTCGCTCTGGGGCCGGCTCAGCTGGGGCACCTTCTGGGTGTGGGATGCGCGTGTCACCACGACGGCGTTCTTGTTCATCACCTATGTCGGGTACCTGGCGGTGCGCGGCCTCGGTGGTAGCCACGAGCAGCGGGCTCGACGCTCGGCCGTGGTCGCCCTCCTCGCCGTCATCGAGATCCCGCTCGTGCACTTCAGCGTGAAGCTCTGGCGATCGGTGCACCAGGACGCGAGCGTCGCCGGTCGCACCACCGACGTCACCCTCGACGGTCTGATGCTGTTCACCCTGGTGCTCGCCACCGTGGCGTTCACGCTGCTGTACGTCTGGTACGTGCTGCACCGCCAGCGGGTGATGGCGATGGAGGACGCGCTCGACGACAAGGGCCTCGACCTCGCGCTGGCCGAGCGCCGTCGAGAGGCACAGGATGCGACGAGCACCACCGGAGAGGTGACGAACTGATGGACGATCTCGGGTTCATCCTGCTGAGCTACATCGCCGCGCTGGGCGGTGCCGCCGCCCTCGTGTGGCAGGTGCTGCGGCGCGGTCGTGCGCTCGGTGCCGAACTGCCCGACGAGGACAAGCCGTGGATCTGAGCCCGCGCAACGACGAGGCCGCACCGCCTCCGCCGCGCCGTCGCGGCAAGCGGTGGCCGGCCATCGCCGTGCTCGTCCTCGTGCTGGCCGGCGGCGTCGTGATCGTCACCCAGTTCCTGTCGTCGGCGATCGACTACTACTGCAACGTCGATGAGGTGGGCGCCAAGGACGGCTGTGAGGCCGGCCGTCGGCTGCGCATCCAGGGCAACGTGGTCGAGGGCAGCGTCGCCGCCGAGGGCAACGTCACCAACTTCGTCGTCGAGTTCAACGGGGTCTCCCTGCCGGTGCGCTACGACGCCGGCGATCCGGGCGGCATCTTCCAGGAGTGCGTCCCGGTGGTGGTGCACGGTCGGTTCACCGATGGCGTGTTCATCGGTGACGAGATCGAGGTGAAGCACTCGAACGAGTACGAGGCGCAGAACGCCGACCGGCTCGATCAGGCGCTCACCGCCTGCCAGCTCGAGGCATGACGGGCGTGGGTATGTTCGGCGCCAGCGTCAACGGGATCCTCGGGCACTCGGCGCTGATCATCGGTCTGGTCGCCTCGCTCTTCGGCGCCATCGCGCTGGGGTACGCGACCGTGGTCGGCGATCGTCGTGTGCTGCGCACCGCCCCCAACTACGCCTGGCTGGCCGGCGCGGCAGGGTTCATCGCGGCAGCGGTGATGATGAACGCGATCCTCACCTACGACTTCGACCTGCAGTACGTGCAGGACATCGGGTCGCGCAGCACCCCGTTGCTGTTCAACATCGCTGCCATGTGGAGCGCGCTCGAGGGCAGCATCCTGCTGTGGCTCGCCACCCTCTCGGGCTACACCGCGTTCATCATGTGGCGCTACCGCAAGCGGCTCGACGACCCGCTCATCGCCTGGGCGCTCGTCGTGATGTTCGTCGTCACGGCGTTCTTCTTCTTCCTCGCCTTCGGTCCCACCGACGTGTTCGCCACCGGCGCGCCCGGGGTGAACGACGGTCCCGGCCCGAACCCGCTGCTGCAGAACCACATCCTCGTGATGTTCCACCCGCCGATCCTCTACCTCGGCTATGTCGGGTTCACGGTGCCGTTCGCGTTCGCGATCGCTGCGCTGATCACCGGCCGGGTGGGCGAGGGATGGCTGATGGAGACCCGTCGGTGGGCGTTGCTCGCGTGGGGGTTTCTCAGCGTCGGCATCCTGCTCGGCGGATGGTGGAGCTACGAGGTGCTGGGCTGGAGCGGTGTGTGGGCCTGGGACCCGGTCGAGAACGCCAGCTTCCTGCCGTGGCTCACCGGCACCGCGTACATCCACTCGGTGCTCGTGCAGGAACGGCGCGGCATGCTGCGCGTGTGGAACATCAGCTTGCTGGTGGCCACGTTCGCGCTCACCATCCTCGGCACCTTCCTCACCCGCAGCGGCGTGATCAACAGTGTCCACGCGTTCGCCGACGGTTCGATCGGGCCGTGGCTGCTCGGGTTCTTCGGTGTGATCGTCGTGGTCTCGTTGTCGCTCATCGCGTGGCGCGGCGATCGCCTGCGTTCCCCGGGCGCGATCGACTCGCCGATCTCGCGTGAGGGCGCGTTCCTCGCCAACAACGTGATCTTCACGGTGTTCGCCTTCGTGGTGCTGCTCGGCACCGTGTTCCCGCTGATCATCGAGGCGTTGCAGGACCGGCGGATCGCCGTCGGCCAGCCGTTCTTCGACCGCTTGTCGATGCCGATCGGTCTCGTCCTGCTGTTCCTGATGGCGGTCGCCCCGGTGCTGCCGTGGCGCAAGGCCAGCACCGAGTTGTTGCGTGAGCGTCTGTTCGTCCCGGCTTGTGTCGGGGCACTGGCGCTCGCGGTCGCGGTGATCGCCGGCGCCGACAAGTGGCCGTCGCTGACGGCGTTCGGTCTCGGCGGGTTCGCCGCCGGCTCGGCAGGACGTCAGCTCGTGCTCGCCACCCGCCGCCAGGGGTGGCGCGGTCTCGTCGGTCGGGCCAACGGCGGCATGATCGTGCACCTCGGCATCATCCTGATCGCCGTCGCCCTCGCTGCGTCCAACGGGTACACGCGCGTGGCCGAGTTCACGATGAAGGTCGGCGAGCCGGTGGCGTTCGACGGCCACACCTTCGAGTTGCTCGAGGTGGTGGCGTTCAGCACCGAGCGTTCCGACGGGTTGAAGGCACAGGTGAGTATCGACGGCGGCCAGGCGTACGCGCCGGCGATCACGCGCTTCACCCAGATGGGCACCGACATCGGCACGCCGAGCGTGAAGACCGGGTTCACGAAGGACATCTACCTCACGCTCGAGAAGGCGTCGGAAGCCGGTGCGACCGAGGCGCAGGTGAAGGTGTTCATCAAGCCGCTCATCCTGTGGATGTGGATCGGCGGCGGACTCGTCGCGATCGGCACGGTGCTGTCCGCGTTCCCGGGCAAGCGGCGGAGGAAGCCGACGGCCCCGACGTCGGCGCCGGTACCGACCGAACCGGAGGCAGCGAATGTCTGACGTCGACTCCGACGGCACCGCATCGGCCGCGACCGCCCGCCCTCGCCGCGTCGCACCGTTCATCGCTCTCGCCGTGGCGATCGTGCTCGCCGGTTTGTTCGTGGTGCTGGCCGGCAGCAGCACGGGCGGTGTCGATCAGGCGCAATCGTTCCTCGTCGGTCGGCCGGCCCCGCGCGTGGTGAGCACCACCCTCGACGACCAGCCGTTCGACCTCAGCCGCCGCAAGGGCAGCTGGGTGGTGCTGAACTTCTTCGACCCCACGTGCGTGCCCTGCGTGGAGGAGCACCCTGAACTGATCGCGTTCGCCGACCAACAGGCCGGGCTGGCCGACGGTGCCGAGCTGTACACGATCATCAATCGCGGCAACCCAGAGTCGGTCCAGGCGTTCTTCGACGCCAACGGTGGCGACTGGCCGATCGTGCGCGATCCCGACGGCGGTGTGTCCGTCGACTTCGGCGTGGCCAAGGTGCCCGAGACGTGGATCATCGACCCGAACGGTGTGGTGCGCGCCCGCTACCCGGGAGCGATCACGGCCGAGCGCGTCGCCCAGGACCTGCAGGCGTTCCGCGAGGGGCGGGCCTGATGGCCTCTCCGAGGTGGCAGCGGTTCAAGCAGGGGCCGGGGTGGATCCTGCTCGGTGTCGTGGTGGTCGCGCTGATGGCGATCGGCCTCGGTCAGGCGAGCGACGAGCTGAGCCCCGAGGAACGCATCGAAGCCATCAGCAAGCGCTTGGCCTGTCCGATCTGCGACGGCGAGAGCGTGTTCGAGTCGCGCAACAACGCGTCGGAGGCGCTCCGCAACGAGATCCGCGCCCAGGTGGATGGCGGGGTCGCGAGCGACGACGAGATCATCACCTTCATCGAGCAGCGATATGGCGCACAGGTGCTGCTCGTGCCGCGTGCCGACGGCATCGACGCGCTGGTGTGGATCCTGCCGGTCGTCGCACTGGTGTGCGGTGTGGCCGGCCTCGCGTTCGCGTTCCGACGCTGGAAACGGGCCGGCGGCGACATCCCCACCGACGACGACCGTGCCCTCGTGGCCGAGGCGCGCCGGGCCGGTCTCGACGCAGACGGCTCGCCGGGTCGACCCACCCCGCCGGAGGCGCCCGATGCGCCCGGTGGCACGCCCGCCGGGGAGGTCGACGGCGATGGATCCTGACGAGCTGGCCAGGCTCGAGGAGGAACGGCGGTTCCTGCTCCGGTCGATCACCGACCTCGAGCGCGAATTCGAGGCGGGCGACGTCGACGACGACGACTACCAGACGTTGATGGACGGGTACACGGCTCGCGCCGCTGCCGTCATGCGCACGATCGACGACGGTCGCGCCGCGTTGCCGGCCAAGCGGCGCACGCGGCCGGCGGTCGTGGCCGGCTGGGTGGTCGGCGTGCTCGTCCTCGCCGTGCTCTCCGGCTGGCTGGTCGCCCGGTCGTCGGGCCAGCGGGTGGCGGGCCAGACCCTCACCGGCGGCCAACCCGCCGACGAGGTCGCGATCGCGCTCACCGAGGCTCGGGCGCTGCTCGGCACCGACCTCGCCGGTGCCTTCGATCGGTTCCGGAGCGTCACCGACCTCGAACCCGACAACGCGGAAGCGCTCACCTACACCGCGTGGATCCTGGTGCAGAACACCCGCACCACCGACGACGCCGAACTGATCCAGACATCGCTCGACGCGGCGCTCGCCACGTTCGAACGGGTGGTCACCGACGAACCCGGCTACGCCGATGCGCACTGCCTGTATGCCGTGACTGCGGCCCGATTCCTGCCCGAGCCCGATTTCGACCTCGCCGTCGAGCAGGGACAGCTGTGCCTCGACAACAATCCCCCCGCCGACATGTTGGGGCTGGTGCAGTCCTTCGTCGAGGGCCTCGAGACATCGACCGCCTCCACACAGCCCGGCGACACCGTCGCGGCGACCGCACCCTGACCCGGGCGGTTATGGTCCCGCCCATGAGCCTGCCGCCGCCGCCCAGCGATCAGCCCGACGGACGGTCCGGTCCGTGGCACGGGCAGGGCACGCCGCCCCCTCCGCCGCCCACGCTCACGCCGCCCCCGTACGCGCCCGTCGCGCCGCCGCCGGGTCCGTGGGGTGCCACGCCCACCTACGCACCTGTCGGTTCGACCCCGCCGTCGGCCCGGCACAGCGGCATGGCGATCGCCGGGTTCGTGCTCAGCCTGGTGGCGCTGCTGCCGTGCTTCTGGATCTGGATCCAGCTGCCCGGTCTGCTCGGCGTGATCTTCAGCGCGATCGGCATGCGCGCCACCAAGCATCAGCAGCGTCGTGGGCGTGGCCTGGCGATCGCCGGACTGGTGATCGGCCTCATCGCGGTGGCGATCGCCGTCCTGTTCACGCTCTACGTGTACACGTCGGACAACTGCACGACGACCGACTTCCAGTTCGAGTGCAACTTCGACTGATCAGCAACCGACCGCCAACCGACCGCCAACTGAACGGCGAGATCAGGCAGGCCCGCCGGGCGGCGAGGTGACCTTGGCGGTCTCGAACTCGCCCGTGGCGGAGCGCTCGAGCCGCCACACCGTGGCCTTGCGCCAGTCGGGCTGGTTGAGGATCCGGCAGCCGCGCCGCTGCAACGCGGCCATGGTGTCGGGGATGATGTCGCCGTGGCTGCACAGCACGGCGCCATCGGGCACCTCGGCAAGGAGGTCGAGCACCGCCTCGAACGAGCCGCCCTCGGCCAGCCGGTCGTCGGTGACGACGTCGAGATCACAGAGTTCGGCGAGAGGCTCGAGCGTCTGCACACAGCGCACGTAGGGGCTGGTGATCAGGGCCGACGGTGAGCGCTTCGCGAGCTTGGCCCCGACCAGCCTGGCCTGGTGCCATCCGTTGCTCGACAGTGGGCGGTCGACGTCGTCTCCGTCCCAGTTCGAGCGGCTGCCCGCCTTGGCGTGGCGGACGAAGTAGATGGTCATGGCGGCATGCCGAATCAGCTCTCTCGGGTGGCCAACAGGTGGCGGGCCGTGAGCTGCCGGACGATCGCGATCATCACGACCGCCGCGGCGAGCGTCAGCACGCCCGACGCGATGACGAGGGGGAGGCGATCCGACAGCGACTCCGCGATCGAATCGGTGTTGTTCTCCACGCCGACGCCGCTGAAGGAGTTCAACCCCGAGGCGATCCCCACCACGACGTTGGCGATGCCGAGCGCGAACCACACGGCGATGAGCGGACTCTGCGGGCGGTCTCGCCACCCGGCCCGGTGGGGCGGCACCTCCGGATCGGAGCCACGCCAGTGTTCGCCGAGCATCAGCATGTTGATGATGTTGAGGGTGCACCCACCGAGCAGCCACACCACGATGGTGAGGCCCGGCTTCCAGGTGAGCGGCGCACGACCGAGCTTCTGGAGGTTCCCGGCGATGCGGTAGCTCCAGATGATCATCAGCACCAGCGCGGCGATCGCGACGAGGCCGGACAACAGGACCACCAACAGCAGCGGCGCGGCGGCATCTTCGAACTCGCGGCTGGAGATCCTGTCGTCGAGGAAGTCGTCGGCCTTGCCGACGAGCGACAACTGCACGAGCAGCAGGATGGCCGACGAGACCGCAGTGATGATCTGCAGGATGACGAGCGCCTTGGCGATGCCGCCGATGCGTGCGAACGGGGAGAACGCCCCGGGTGCGCCGTAGGGCACGTACCCGGGCGGGGGCGCCATCGAGGGCGGCGGGGGCGGCATGCCGGGCGGGGGCGGCGGGACCGCCGGTCTGTCCGAGGGCGGGGGGCCGAAGTCCGTCATTCCCGGCACGCTAGCCAAGGTTCGGCCGAGATGCCGCTCGACGTGCGCCCCGGCGCGAGGTCGGCCAGACTTGCCACGTGGGATTCTTCGACCGCAACCGCAAAGAGCTCCTCGAGCGAGGCCTCGATCCGGCCCGGCTGCCGCCCGGGCAGTACCTCACCGATCGCTTCCCGGTCCTCCACGTCGGCGACGTGCCCACGTACTCGGCCGGCGAGTGGAACCTCACCGTCACCGGTCTGGTCGACGCGCCGTTCACGATCGACCTCGACGAGTTGAAGTCGATGGAGTCGGTGACGCTCACCTTCGACATCCACTGCGTCACGAAGTGGAGCAAGTTCGACACCACCTGGACCGGGGTGCGCGTGCGCGACCTGTTCGCACGTGCGGGTGTGCAGGCCGGAGCGACCCACGTGGTCGAGCACGCCGAGTACGGCTACACCACGAACCTGCCGCTCGCCGACATCACGACCGACGAGGCGATCGTCGCCTACGCGTTCGAGGGTGAGGACATCGAGCCGATCCACGGCGGCCCGGTACGCATCGTCGTGCCCCACCTCTACTTCTGGAAGAGTGCCAAGTGGGTGCGGGCACTCGAACTGCGCGACACCGACCAGGCCGGGTTCTGGGAGCGCAACGGCTACCACATGTACGGCGACCCCTTCACCGAACAACGCCACTGGGGCGACTGAACCCAGCGTCGACCGATCGGCCCCGGTCGGGGTCAGAGGTCGAGGTGGAGGCGGATCGTGACGACGTCGCCGAGATCGAGTTGCTCGGCGCGGCGCACGACGACCTTCATCGGCACGAGATAGAGGTCGCCCTTGGGGAACAGCGAGGTCGTGAACGTCGTGCGGCCGATGGTCGCCGTCACCGGGATCACACCCCAGCCGTAGGTGACCGCCGACTTCACGTCCTCGATCGCGCCGCTCTGCTCGTCCGGTACCTCGACGAAGTAGAACGGCGCCGGCCCTCGCCACTCGATGATCTCACCGCTGAACTCCAGCTCCACGAACGCGACCTTACGTCCTGCCGACGTCCTGCCGACGTCCTGCCGATGGGGAGTCGGTCGTGCGTACTTCGTGGTTCAGCCGCGGCGCAACGTGTCGTTCAGCCGGGCGGCCTGGCGCATCAGGTGGTCCCGCTCCGCGAGCGTGGGGGCGTTCCTGGCGGCATCGACGTACAGGCGGGCGGACAGGTCGAGCTCACCGTTGCGTTCGCGGAGATGCGCGGCGACCGCGGCGTGTCGGGGCACGTGCTCGTCGACCTCGGCCAACGCTGTCAACCCGGCCGGCGCCCCGTCCGCCTCCCCGATTGCGACCGCTCGGTTGAGGCGCACCACGGGCGTGTCGGCGAAGCGGAGCAGTTCGTCGTACCACTCGACGATCTGGGTCCAGTCGGTGTCCTCGACCGTCGGCGCGTCGGCGCGTCGGCGTGCAGCGCGGCGATCGCCGCCTGCGCCTGGTACTGGCCGAGTCGATCGCGCCCGAGCGCGGTCTGCAGCAACTCGATCCCGGCCGCGATGAGTTCACGGTCCCATCGGGTCCGGTCCTGTTCGGCGAGGGGCACGATCGCACCGTCGTCGCGCCTGCGGCTCGCCCGTCGGGCGTGGTGCAGCAGCATCAGCGCCAAGAGCCCGTCGACCTCCGGCTCGTCGGCCGCGCCCGCCAGCTGGCGGGTGAGGCGGATCGCCTCCTCCGCCAGGTCGACGTCGCCCGAATGGCCTTCGTTGAACACGAGGTACAGCACCTGCATCACCGTGCCGAGGTCGCCCGGCCGATCGAGCGACGACCCGGCGATGGTTCGCTTGGCGCGGCTGATCCGTTGGGCCATCGTGGCCTCCGGCACGAGGTAGGCCTGTGCGATCTGTCGCGTCGACAGGCCGCCGACGGCCCGCAACGTCAACGCGACGGCCGACTGCGGGGCGAGGTCGGGATGGGCACACAGGAAGTAGAGGTGCAGCGTGTCGTCGATCGACGGCACCTCACCAGACCTGATCGACGGGTCGACCCGTCCCTCGCGGTTGCGGCGGGCCGCATCCGATCGGGCCACGTCCAGGAACGCGCGCCACGCGACCGTGATCAGCCACGCGGTGGGATCGGCGGGGGTGTCGACCTTCCATGCGACGGATGCGCGGATGAGCGCCTCCTGGACCGCGTCCTCGGCCGTCGCGAAGTCGGCGCCGCGACGGACGAGGACTGCGAGCACCCGTGGGACGAGTGCTCGCAGCTCCAGGTCGTCCACGGTCACTCGGTGACGTTGGGCGGCGCGGTCAGGAACGGCCGCAGCTCGAGCCATTCGTGGATCGGCTCGCCACCCGCGCCCGGCGCCGCCGAGAGCTCGCCGGCGAGCTCGATCGCACGCTCGTAGCTCTCGACGTCGATCACCATCCAGCCGGCGATGAGATCCTTGGTCTCCGCGAAGGGCCCGTCCACGACCGGCGGTCGTCCCGCACCGTCGGAGCGCACCCACACGCCGTCGGGCGACAGCGCCTGGCCGTCGACGAATTCCCCGGTGGCCTCGAGCCGTGCGGCGAAGTCGTGCATGTAGCGGATGTGGGCATCCACCTCGGCAGGTGTCCACCGGTCCATCGGGACGTCGTGCATCGCTGGCTTGGCACCCCGGTAGTGCTTCAGCAACAGGTACTTGGCCATGGTGATCTCCTCGGTGTGACGGCGACCTCGTCGGTCGGCTCACCACAGGGACGGAGCCGGAACGCTTTTCTCGACATCCGATCGCATCTTCCCACCGCCAGATCCGCCACATCCGCCAGACCCGGCACGAGATCGATCAGTTGATGCGCAGGCTGGGGCTGAAGATCTTCTTCGGCTTCAGCTCGACCGCGATCTTGCGGGCGATCTCCTGGAAGCACCGGGCCGCTTCGCTCTCGGGATCGACCGCCGTGATCGGGCGGCCCTCGTCGCCGCCTTCGCGCAGCGCGGGCACCAACGGGAGCTTGCCGAGCAGCGGGATGCCGAGGTCGTCGGCGAGCTCCTCGCCGCCACCGGCGCCGAAGATCTCGTAGCGCTTGCCGTCGTCGCCGGTGAACCACGACATGTTCTCGATGATGCCCTTCACAGGCAGGTTCACCTTCGCCGCCATGGCGGCCGACAGCGCGGCCACCTTCTGCGCGGCCGGCTGCGGCGTGGTGACGACGTACACCTCACCGCGGGGCAGGTACTGGCTGAGCGACAGCGCGATGTCGCCGGTGCCGGGCGGCATGTCGATGAGCAGGAAGTCGGGCTCGTCCCAGTACACGTCGGTGAGGAACTGCTCGAGCGCCTTGTGCAGCATCGGGCCACGCCAGATGACGGCCTGGCCCTCGGGCACGAAGTAGCCGATCGAGATGCAGCGCACCCCGTAGGCCTCCGGCGGCACGAGCATCTGGTCGATCACGACGGGGTCGCGGTCGGTGCCGAGCATGCGCGGCACCGAGTAGCCGTAGATGTCGGCGTCGACCACGCCGACGGAGTAGCCCTGCGAGGCGAGCGCGACGGCCAGGTTGACCGTGACGCTGCTCTTGCCGACGCCGCCCTTGCCCGAGGAGATGAGCAGCGGACGGGTCTTCGAACCGGGCTCGCTGAAGGGGACCTTGCGGCCCTCGGCATGGCCGTGCGCCTGGCCCTGACCCGCCGTCGCACCGGGGTTGCCGTGGAGCATGAGGCGAACGGCCTCGCGCTCCTGGTCGGTCATCACGGTGAAATCGAGCGAGACGCCCGAGACATCGGGGAGCGCGGTGAGCGCCGTGGTGACACGGGTCTGGATCTCGTTGCGCAGCGGACAGCCGGCGACGGTGAGGGCGAACTGGATGGCCACCTGGCCGCCGTCGATGCGGACGTCGCGCACCATCCCGAGGTCGACGATCGAGCGACGGAGCTCGGGATCCTCGACCGGGCGGAGGGCATCGATGACTTGATCCTGGGTGGGCATGGGGGCTCCGGGGCGATCGAGGGGTTTCGAGGGGTTTCGAGGGGTTTCGAGGGGTTTCGAGGGGTTTCGAGGGAAGGGGGCGTGCGTCGAATTACCACTACGCGCATAGGTAGAATACCGGCGTGCCCCGGAACCAGCCCAGCCCGAGCCAGATCCCGGTGATGACCGCCGGATCCGCGCCGACGGCGGCTGCCAAGGCGGCGAGCGCGGCGGCTGCGGTCTCGGCCGAACGGGACGCTGGTGCGTTCACGGCCACGGTGTCGGCGATCACCAACGCCTTCGGCGATCCCACGCGTCGGGGCATCTACCTGTTCGCCCGGTCCGCCGAGCGCGGTGTCACCGCGGCGCAGGTCGCGGCCCAGTTCGGGCTGCACCCCAACGTCGCCCGGCACCACCTCGACCGCCTCGCCGCGGGCGGGTACCTCGAGGTCGCGGTCGAGCGTGCCGAGGGTTCCGGCGCCGGGCGTCCGTCGAAGCACTACCGGGCTGCCACCGAGTCGTTGCCCGACGTGCCGGTGCGCAGCGACGATCTCGTGCTCACCCTGCTCGGCAAGGCGCTCGCGCTGCTGCCCCGAGCCGAGGCCGAGGCGATGGCCGAACAGGTGGGTCGCGACTACGGCGCCACGATGGCCGCCGGCCTCACCGGCAACGATCTCGCGGCCGGGCAACGGTCGCTGCGTTCTGCGCTCGCCGCCGTCGCCGACGCCCTCACCGCTCACGGGTTCGCGGCACACACCGACCAGCGCAACAACCAGCTGCGCATCGTCAACAACCACTGCCCGTTCGGCGACGTGGCGATCGAGCACCCGGTCATCTGTGCCGTCGACCGCGGCATGGTGAAGGGGATGCTCGAGGCGTTGTACGGCGGCGACGCCCGGCCGTCGCTCGAGGCATCGTTGCCCCAGGGCGACACCTTCTGCGCCACCGCTGTCTGACCGCCGGCCCGGTCAGGGCACCACGCCGAGCCGATCCGCACCCTCGGTCGCCGCGGCCACGAGCGAGCTCCCGCCTCCGGTTCCCCCCGGAGTCGTCGTTGGCGGAACCGCCGCGCAGGCCGGGCTGCGCGGCAACGTCGGAGCGATCGGCACGGAGGTCTGATCGATCGTCGAGAACGGCGCGCCCGGGTTCGACGACGGCTGCCCGACCGCGGTGAGGGTGAGGTGGGTGGGGCCGACGTCGAGACGGACCGCACCGAACCGGTCGCCGACGCGAACGAGGCTGACCGCGGGGAACGGACTGTTCGGGAAGGCGTTGGTGAGGGTGTTGCCCCCGTGACCGGTCGTGACGAACGGGATGCCGCCGGGACCCGTGAGCCGTTCGTAGAAGTGTTCGTGCCCGCTCAGCACGAGGCTCGCGCCCCATTCGGCGAAGGGCCACTGCATCACCGTGGTGTTCCCGCGTGACGCCGACGTGTACGCCGGATGATGGAACACGACGATCTTGAACGGCGCGTCGGAGTCGGCCAGATGATCCCGCAGCCAGAGCGCCTGGGTCGACGACGCGCTCACCCCGTCGGTCTCGTACTGGCTGCCGTTGCCGGGCGAGCGCGGCTCGCTGTCGATCACGAAGAACTGCACCGACCCGGCCCGAACCGTGTAGTACCGCTCGTTGCCGGGGAGGGTGAAGTACGACCGGTACGGCAGGTTGGCCCATACGCCGCCGCCGGGTGAGCCGTCCCAGTCGTGGTTGCCGAGGGCGGGGAAGAACCGCGACGGCCGCCCCGGCGCCGGGCCACCGCCGTAGGTGCCCTGGTAGTTCCCGATGTACGACGAGAACCACTGCCCGATGCTGCGGTCGATCAGCGAGCCGTTCCACACGAAGCCACCGGCACCGTCGCTGGTCGCGTCGGGGTTGTAGCCGTTGTCGCCCACCGTCACGATGAACGACGGGTTCCAGCCGGCCATCGTCGCCGCGACACGTCCGGTGCTGGCGAAGTCACCGAAATCGCCGATCACCCCGACCGAGAACGACGTGGGCACCGGGACGACCAGGTCGGGCACGGCGCATGGACGATCGGGCGCCGCGAGGGCGGGATGGCGCGGCTGGGTGAGCGACGCAGCAATGACGGCCGACGAGATCGTCGCGGCCACGAGCAACCCCACTCGAGTCCGCCGACCCGTCGCCGCCGGTCGGGCCCCCTGCCCGCCGGGAAACGCTCCCACGAATCACCACGCTAGGCGAGGCGAGGCCATCTGTCATGGCCGTTGTCGGCGCGCTACGGTTCGCGATCGGCGTCCACCGGACGGACGCCTCGTCAAAGGAGCAGTCGTGTCGCAGCAGGTTCGTGGAGTGGTGGCCCGTGGCAAGGGCCAGCCGGTGAGCATCGAGACGATCGTGATCCCCGATCCCGGACCGGGCGAGGCCGTCGTGCAGATCCAGGCGTGCGGCGTCTGCCACACCGACCTCCACTACCGCGAGGGGGGCATCAACGACGACTTCCCGTTCCTGCTCGGCCACGAGGCCGCCGGCATCGTCGAGTCGGTGGGCCCCGGCGTCACCGGCGTCGCCCCGGGCGACTACGTCATCCTCAACTGGCGCGCGGTGTGCGGCACCTGCCGCAGCTGCCTGAAGGGCAAGCCGCAGTACTGCTTCGCGACGTTCAACGCGACGCAGAAGATGACCCTCACCGACGGCACCGTGCTGTCGCCCGCGCTCGGCATCGGCGCGTTCGCCGAGAAGACGCTCGTGGCCGCTGGCCAGTGCACGAAGGTCGACCCGGCCGCGCCGGCGACTGCGGCCGGCCTGCTCGGCTGCGGCGTGATGGCCGGCATCGGCGCGTCGATCAACACCGGTGGGGTGTCGCGGGGCGACTCGGTGGCCGTGTTCGGGTGCGGCGGCGTGGGTGACGCGGCGATCGCCGGGGCGCGCCTCGCCGGCGCCGCCACGATCATCGCGGTCGACCTCGACGACCGGAAACTGGAGTGGGCGAAGGACTTCGGTGCGACCCACACCTGCAACTCCGGCACGACCGATCCGGTCGAGTTCATCCGCAGCGTCACCAACGGCAACGGTGCCGACGTCTGCATCGAGGCAGTCGGCCACCCCGCCGTCTACAAGCAGGCGTTCGCGGCCCGCGACCTGGCCGGCACCGTGGTGCTCGTGGGCGTGCCCCGTCCCGACATGACCCTCGAGCTGCCGTTCATCGAGGTGTTCGGCCGCGGTGGTCAGCTCAAGAGCAGCTGGTACGGCGACTGCCTGCCGAGCCGCGACTTCCCGATGCTCATCTCGCTGTACCTGCAGGGTCGCCTCGACCTCGACCGTTTCGTCTCCGAGACGATCACCCTCGACGATGTCGAGGAGGCGTTCCACAAGATGGAGCGCGGCGAGGTGCTGCGCAGCGTCGTCGTCCTCTGACGTCGGTCCCGGCGTCGGTCCTCATGCCGGACACGACGTCGGACACGATGTCGGACACGATGTCGTAGGAAACGGGCATCTGCCCGATGCGCCTCGGCGCTCTCCATGTTTCAGTCGGCTCCGGTCCCCACGGACCGGGGCGTGATCGGCTGGTGGCGTCGGGAGAGCGTCAGACGAGCCGGTCCGTCTCGAGGAGGCCGCTGCGATGTGCAATCGCAGCGGCCTCTGTGCGTCCGCGCACCCCGAGCTTGCGGTAGATCGCCGTCGTGTGGTGCATCACCGTCTTCGGGCTCGACGACACCAGCTGGGAGATCTCCTTGTTGGTGTGCCCGCGGGCGAGGTGACGCAGGATCTCCGTCTCCCGTGGCGTGAGCGTCGCGAGGACGCTGTCGGGTGTCGCTGCGCCGGTCGCCGCTGCCGGATCGGACGGGTGCGGCCGCCGACCGGAGACGACCTCGGCGTACTCGAGCAGCATGTCCACCGACGCCGACCAGGGCCGAGCCGCCGCGGCACGGGACACCTCGTCGAACGAGTCGCCGAGCCGGTCGCGGGCACGTTCGACCGCGAGGTCGTAGACCGCACGGTGTGCCGGCAGCAGGAGGTTGCCGACCATCCGCCACCGGTCGGCGAGCATGCCGTGCACCAGCGCTGTCGTGGCGGGGTCGTCGACCACGGCGGCGACGCCGAGCACGGCGGCGCACAGGAACTCGACGCTGGCACCACCGGGTCGGCGTGTGGCGAGCGCGTCGGCGCAGTGTCGCACGGCTCCGGTCCGATCGCCGCGTTCGAGCGCAGCGACGGCGATCGTGGGCCACACCCAGTCGAGCGTCTCCGGGTCGCCGAGACGTCGGGCGATCCGGAACATGTCGTCGAGCGAGGGTACGGCGTGGACGGACTCGTCGACCAGGCCGGCGGACACCAAGGGACGCAGCAGCAGGCCGGCACGGATCACGGTCTTGTCGTCACCCGTGCGACGGGCACGGTCGAGCGACGCGAGTCCCAGTCTCCGGGCGGTGTCGGTGTCGGCCCGGACGTTCGCCACCATCCCGGCGATCGCTTCTGCGCGGGCGGTCCAACGATCGTCGACCCCTGCGGCGACGGCGAGCGCCTCGTCGGCAGCGGACGTCGCCGCCACGAGATCGGTGGCGATCACGGCGGCCTTCACCGCCTGCAGCAGCATCGACACTCGCGCCACCCGCAGGCGATCGTCGGTGCCGTCGGCCTCGGCCTCGGCCATGGTGACGACAGGACCGCGGTGTCGGTCGCCGAGCTTGGCCCCCACGACGAGGCGCCAGCCGTGCAACGCGAGCCGCACCGCAGGGTCCACCTGGTCGAGCCCGGGAAGACTCGACGTCTGCTCGAGCAGATCGCGGTGCACGCCGAACAAGCCGTGGTGCGTCCACGACCACGACAGTGCCACCACCACGTCCGCTGCCACGGCGGCGTCGCCCCGGTCGATGGCCCGCTCGAGGATGACGAGCAGGTCGTCGTGCGCGGCAACGAGCAACGGCAGGTGCCGGTGGCCGCCGGGCTCGTCGATGTCGGCCGCCGCCGCGCAGGACAGGCGGACGAAGTGGTCCTCGTGGGCGGCGTGGGTCCGTCGGTGGTCGATCGGATCGTCCGCGAGGAGGGCCTTCGCGACGTCGCGCAACGGCGGGGCGAGGCGGTATCTCGTGTCGAGTTCGTCGTGCTCGGTGTCGACGAGGTGGTGGTCGACCAGTGGGGCGATCGCGTCGAGCAGGTCGTCGCTGTCGTCCGACGTGGCGCCGGGGTCGCGACACACGTCGTCGATCGCATCCAGGGTGGCCCAGTCCTCGAACACGGCGAGCCGGCGCATCAGCAGGCGGGCGTCGTCGTCGAGGCGTTCGTGGCTCCAGGCGAATGCGGTGCCCAGGTCGCGGTGGCGGTCCGGGGCATCGGTCGACCGGTTCGTCAGCACCGGCAGGCTCGATCGGCGTTCGAGCTCGCGGCGAAGTGCTGCCGGACCGAGCGATCTGATGCGTGCCGCCGCCAGTTCGATCGCCAGCGGATGGCCGCCGAGCCGCCGGCAGACCGCGACGACGTCGGCTCGGTTGGTCTCGTCGAGGACGAACCTGGCGTCGACGGCCTCGGCGACGCTCCGGAACAGTTCGACGGCGCCGTCGGCCCGGTCGGCCCCGTCGGTCCGGTCGGTCCGGTCGGTCCGGTCGGTCCGGCCGGTCCGGCCGGTGTCGTGGTCCCGTGACGCGCCCGTCGCGCCGGGCAGGGACGCCGCCCGTCGGCCGGTGGCCTCGTCCGGCAGTCCGAGCGGCTGGACGTGCCACACGTGCTCGCCGGTCACGGCGAGCGGGAGTCGGCTGGTGGCCACCACCCGCAGGTCGGCGACGGCAGCCAGCAGTTCGAGCACCACGTGGCCGACCCCCGGCAGGTGCTCGAGGTTGTCCAGCACGAGGACGGCTCCCCGCCCACCGATCGCGGCGTCGATCGCCGCGATCGCATCGGTGCCGTCGACCGTCGCCACCCCGAGCGCCTCGGCCACGCTGGGCACGACGAAGGCGACGTCGCTGACCGATGCGAGCTCGACGACCGAGGTGGGGCCGCTGGTGGCCAGCCGGCCGGCGAATTCGAGGGCGAGGCGGGTCTTGCCGATGCCTCCGAGGCCGGTGATCGTGATCATCCGGGTGGTCGGCCGCCGGAGGAGCGCCTCGAGCCCGACGAGGTCCTCCTCGCGGCCGATGAGCGGCAGCCGGGGCAGGTGCAGGGGCCGACGGGCGCGCGGGAGCGGTCGATCCATCGCCGACCACCCCTTTCACCTCCGAAGACCTCTTCAGGTCACGCCTGGGTTCCATTTCACCCGACGTCGACGGTGTCCCGCCAACCCGGCGGCGAACGTCACGCGTTCAGCCCGCGCCGACGGCCGGCCCGGCTACTGACGGAGCTGGGCGTACTCGATGATCCGGGTCATCACCGTGTCGTCGACCTTGTCGACCGCGCCGCAGTCGAACGGCGGTTGCGGGTCGTACTCGATCATCAGCTGGCACGCCTTCGCTGCCGTGTCGTCGTAGAGCACCTCCACCAGCCGCAGCGCCATGTCGATGCCGCTCGACACGCCGGCGGCGGTGATGATCCGCTCGGGCAGGTGCTCGACCACCCGCTGGGCGGTCGGGGTCGCGCCCTGCTCGGTCAGCATCGGGTAGACGCTCCAGTAGGTGGTGGCGGTGAGGCCCGTGAGCAGGCCGGCGGCGGCGAGGACCAGCGATCCGGTGCACACCGACGTGGTGAACGTGGATGTGGTGTGCGCGGTGCGGACCCAGTCGAGCACCCGCTCGTCGGTCATCAGCGGGCGCGTGCCGACGCCACCCGGGAACACGACGATGTCGGGGTGGGCCATCTCCTCGAACGTCGCGTCGATGGTGATGCCGAGGAACCCGTTCTCGCTGCGCACCTCGCCACGCTGGTGTCCGATGAAGGTGACGTCGATGTCGGGGATGCGCTGCAGCACCTCGTACGGGCCGATGGCGTCGAGGGCGGTGAAGCGGGGGAACAGTGGGATCGCGACCTGCATGGTGGACGGTTCCTTTCAGGGGCTGTCGGGGACGGGAAACGAGAGGTGTGGAGGTGAGTCGGGTCAGGCGGCCGAGCCGAAGCGTCGGCGGTAGTGGTCGGGCGCGACGCCGAGTCGGCGCAGGAACGACCGCCGCATCGTCTCGGCGGTGCCGAACCCGCAGCGGCGGGCCACGACGGCGACGGTGTCGGTGGTGTCCTCGAGTTGCCGTCGCGCGGCTTCCACGCGGACGCGTTCCACGTACTGGCCGGGCGCCTCGCCGACCTCCTCGGTGAACACACGGGAGAAGTGGCGAGGGCTCATCGCGGCACGGCTGGCGAGCGCAGCGATGCGGTGGTCGGCGGCCGGATCGTCCTCGATCGCCTGCTGGACGGCGCGCACCGACGACCGCTCGGCCCGGGGCATCCACACGGGCGCCGCGAACTGTGTCTGGCCACCGGGCCGGCGCAGGAACATCACGAGCCACCGGGCCACGGTCTGGGCCACGTCGGTGCCGAGGTCCTCCTCCACCATGGCGAGGGCCATGTCGATGCCCGCGGTGACGCCGGCCGAGGTCCAGACGTCGCCCGAGCGCGTGAAGATCGGATCGGGGTCGACGTCGAGTGCCGGGAACTCCTCGGCGAGCTGGTCGGCGCGGGCCCAGTGCGTCGTGACGCAGCGCCCGTCGAGCAGGCCCGCCTGAGCGGCGAGGAACGTGCCGGTGCACACCGTGCCCAGGCGTCGGGTGGTGGGCGCGGCCCGGCGCAACCAGTCGACGAGCACCTCGTCAGCTCGCGCCTCCTGCACCCCGAAGCCGCCCGCCACCAGGATCGTGTCGAGCGGCGTGCGTTCGAACGACGCCACGTCGGGCAGGGGAGCGGTGCCGATCGAGAGGCCGCTCTCGGAGGGCACGGGCTCACCGGTCGACGACACGACGCGCACCTCGTACGCGGGCGGTTCGTCGGGACGTTCGCTCTCCATCACCTGGCGCGCGCCGACGAACACCTCGAACGGCCCGACCACGTCGAGCGCCTGGATGCCGGGGAACGCGACGATCACGACGGACCGGGTCCCTCCGTTCGGTCGGCGAGCTCGCATGGAGGCGAGTGTGCCCCGGACCGGCGATGGCGTCAACGACGAGCACCCCACCGATCCGGACACATCGGTCGATCGGCCGATCGGTCGGCCGATCGGTCGGCCGTTCGGTCGGTCGGGCGGGCGGTCGGGCCAGAACATGCGACGAGGGGGCGCCCTCCGTACACTCGCCGACATGGATCTCCGAATCGGCGTCACCCAGTCCCCGCGCGAAGTCAGCGTCGAGCTGCCCGACGACACCGACAGCGCTGCACTGCGCGCGCAGGTCGACGCGGCGCTCACCGGTGCGGTCGACGTGCTGTGGCTGACCGACAAGAAGGGTCGTCAGATCGCAGTGGCCGCCGCGAAGATCGCGTACGTGGAGATCGGCACCGCCGAGGGCGACCGCAAGATCGGCTTCGGGGGCTGAGGCGGCTCACCTGACGCTGCTCGACCGCCAACTGCTCTTCGTCACCGGCAAGGGTGGCGTCGGCAAGACCACCACTGCAGCCGCGCTCGCGGAGCTGGCGGCCAGCATGGGCAAGCGCACCCTCGTGTGCGAGATGGACGCCAAGGGCGCCCTCGCCGCAGCGTTCGACGTCACCGCACTCCAGTTCGAACCCACCGAGGTGGCGCCGGGGCTGCACGCGATGGAGATGAACACCGAGGACTCGCTGCGCGAGTACCTCCGTCTGTTCGTCCGGATCCCGTTCGTCGGCCGGATCGGTCCGCTCGCCCGCACGTTCGACTTCGTCGCCGATGCCGCGCCGGGTGTGAAGGAGATCCTCGCCGTCGGCAAGCTCTGCTACGAGGTCCGCGAGCGCCACTACGACCTCGTGGTGGTCGATGCCGAGGCGAGCGGCCACATCGTCGCCCAGATCGGCGCCCCGACCGCCATCCGCCAGCTCGTGCAGGTCGGCCTCGTGCGCGACCAGACGAACTGGATGATCGACGTCCTCGACGACCCGGCGCGCACCGGTCTGGTGATCGTCACCACCCCCGAGGAGATGCCGGTCACCGAGACGCTCGAACTGGTCCAACGGGTGCGCGCCGACACGGGGGTCGACATTGCCGCGGTGTTCGCCAACCGGGTGCTCCCCGCGCTGTTCTCCGAGCGCGAACGCGACGTGTTCGAGCGCGCGTCCACCGGGCCGGCGCGCGAGCTGCTCGTCGAGCGGATCGGCAAGGCGGTCGGCACGGTGCTCGACGCCTCGGCGCTCGTCGAGGCCAGGCGACGGGTGGGCGCGGGCCACCTCGACCGGCTGCGGGCCGAACTCGCCGATCGCCCGGGCCCGGCAGGCCCGGTGCCGCTGGTGATCGTGCCCGAGTTGTTCACCCGTGCGACGGGTCGGCGTGTGGTGACGTTGATGGCCCAGGCCATCGAGGACGAGCTGGTCTGACGTGGCGCGCCGTACCGGGACCGGACGCAATCGGCCAGGGCTCGACGCGCTGCTGGCGTCGAAGGAGATGATCGTCGTCTGCGGCAGCGGCGGCACCGGCAAGACGACCGTGTCGGCCGCACTGGGGGCGATCGCCGCGACACGCCTCGGCGCCCGCGTGCTCGTCCTCACGGTCGATCCGGCGCGACGGTTGGCGACGGCCCTCGGCCTCGGCTCGCAGGGGCTCGGCGGGGACGGCGCGGCCGGGCACGAGGTCCAGGTCGACCCGGCGCTGCTCCGCGCTGCCGATCCCACCGCCGACCCGACCGGCAACGCTCGCCAGGGTGAGCTGTGGGTGGCGATGCTCGACACCAAGGCGGGCTGGGACGACCTCATCCGTCGCCATGCGCCCGATGCCCAGCTTCGCGACCAGGTGCTCGCCAACCCGCTCTACCAGAACATCACCGGTCGCTTCGTCCACAGCCACGACTACCTCGCCATGGAGCGGTTGCACGAACTGCACGCGTCCGGCCTTTTCGACCTGGTGATCATCGACACGCCGCCATCGCGCAACGCGCTCGACCTGCTCGACGCGCCGGGGCGGATGAAGGAGTTCTTCGGCAGCCGGCTGCTCCGGTGGCTCACCGTGCCGTACCGCTCGCGCCTGTTCACGGTGGCCTCGAAGCCGTTCTACCAGGTGGCCGATCGGGTGCTCGGCTCCCGTTTCCTGCAGGACATCGCCGAGTTCTTCGTGCTGTTCCAGACGATGGAGAAGGGCTTCGTCGCCCGGGCCGACGAGGTCGAGCGGCTGCTCGTCGACCCGCGCACGTCGTTCGTGGTGGTGTCGACGCTGGAGGCCGCGCCGGCCTACGAGGCGGCGTTCCTCGCCCGCGAGCTGCAGCGACGAGGGATGAGCCTGGGCGCCATGGTGCTGAACCGGACCCTGTCACCCGACCTGCGCAAGCCGGCGCCGGCCCGCGCTGCCGGCGACCTGCGGTCGCGGGTCGACGACGACGCGTTTGTGGCCGAGGTGGCCACTGCGGCCGGTGCCGCACCCGCCGATGTGCGCACCGTGCTCACCGAGGTGAGCGAACGCTTCCACGACGTGGCGGTCGTCGCGAGTCGCGAGGCGGAGCGGCGCGAGGAATTGGCGTCCCTCGGTGCGCTCACGGTCGCGGCGCCGGCGCTCACGCGCGACGTGGCCGACCTCGGCGCGTTGCTCGACCTGGGCCGGCACCTGATCGACCCCGGCTGACTGCGACCCCGGCTGAGCGACCCGGCTGAGCGACACGGCTGAGCGTCACGGCTGACTGCGACGACCCGCGGCCACACGATCGGTGGCGGGGCCGGACCCCGTCCGTCTGCCACACTCGGATCACTATGGCAACGCTCGCGGAGGTCGCGAGGCAGCGCACGGCGCTGTCGAACGATCAGGTCGTACATCTCCAGCAACTCGTGGCGGAATGGGGGTTCCTGGCCGACCTGTCGTTCGCCGACCTGCTGCTCTACGCACCCACCGACGACGGCCGGTGGGTGATCCTCGCCCAGGTGCGCCCGTCGACGGGCCGCACCATCTACCCGGCCGATTACGTGGGCGAGTACGCCCGTTTCGCCGGTCCGGTGCTCGATCAGGTGCTCAGCACCGGCGGTCTGTGCGAGGGCGACATCGAGGTGGAGAACGAGGTCGAGCCGGCCCGGTTCCTCGGCGTGCCGGTGCGACTCCACGGCGAGTGCATCGCCGTGCTCGGCCGCGAGTCGGGCACCAGGAACACGCGGATGCTCGGTGAGCTCGAGCGCACCTATCTCGCGATGTTCGAGCGGTTCGCCGTGATGATCGCGGAGGGTTCGTTCCCGAGCGAGGGCCCGCTCGAGGACTCGAGCGCGGCGCCGCGTATCGGCGACGGCACGATCCTGCTCGACGAGGACGCCCGGGTGCGGTACGCCTCGCCGAACGCGATGAGCGTCTTCCACCGGGTCGGCATCAACTCCAACGCCGTCGGGATGCGCCTGGCCGAGATGGGCTTCAACGACAACTGCGCCCGGCGTGCGCTCGAGACCCGCCGTCCGGTGATCGAGGAGTTCGACCAGGCCAACGACGTCACCCTGCTCGCCAGGTGTCTGCCGATCATGGCCGGTGGCGAGGTCACCGGCGGGTTGCTCCTCGTCCGTGACGTCACCGAGGTCCGCAAGCGCGACAAGTTGCTGCTGTCGAAGGACGCCACGATCCGCGAGGTCCACCACCGGGTCAAGAACAACCTGCAGACCATCTCGTCGCTGCTGCGCCTCCAGGCCCGGCGCCTGCAGTCGGCCGAGGCGAAGGCGGCGGTCAACGAGTCGGTGCGCCGCATCCGCACCATCGCCGTGGTGCACGAGACACTGTCACGCGAGGCCGGCGACGACGTCGCGTTCGTCGACATCGTCCGTCCCCTGCTGCGTCTGTCGGAGGAGGGCTTGCAGTCGCAGGACCGCCCGATCCGCTTCACGGTGCAGGGCGACGGGGGGCGGCTGCCCACCACGGTGGCGACGCCGCTGTCGGTCGTGCTGATCGAACTGCTGCAGAACGCCATCGATCACGGGTTCCCGGAGGGCAGCGCCGGTGGCGACGTGGTCGTGCAGTTGAGCCGCACGCCGGGGTTGTTGTCGATCTCGGTGGTGAACGACGGCGTGGGTCTCGACCCGTCATTCGAGCTCAATCGGGCGACCGGCCTCGGTCTGTCGATCGTGCGCACCCTCGTGACCACCGAGTTGGGCGGCACGATCGTGATGCGCGCCGGCACCAAGGCCGACTTCGAAGCGGTCGGGATCACCGACGTGCGCGACGGGATGGGGACGGTCGTGCACCTGACGGTGCCGATCGGGAGCTGACCCGGCGGGCCGGGGAGGCGTGGCCCGAGGGCTCAGGCGAGCAGGCGCTGGCGTGCCGCACCCTGGCGGCGGATGGCGCGGCGCTGTTCCTCGTCGAGGCCGCCCCAGATGCCCGAGTCCTGGTTGGTCTCGAGCGCGTACTCGAGGCAGTCGGTGCTCACCGGGCACTCACCGCAGACTTCCTTGGCCTTCGCGATCTGCAGCAACGCCTGACCAGTGGTGCCGACCGGGAAGAACAGATCCGGATCGGTGTCCCGACAGATCGACCGGTTGCGCCACGAGTAGTCGGCGTTGGCGAGCGCGAGGCTCGAGGCAAGGATCGTCACGATTGCTGCTCCCCGTTCGGACAAAGCACCGCGGCATCGAGCGCCGTGGCAGGTGAGGTTCCCCGGGTCGCGGCCCGAGGGTGGTGACGACGGTGCTGGCGCCGGTCGGTCCGCTGCCGGGTTGGGCCGGCGGCGGGAATCCGCGTGTTCACGAAGTCGTTGTACACCGTTCAGAAACGCTAGGAAACAATGAGCACGAGCACAAGAGTCGAAGGCCCCTTGCGTCATCTGATGTAGGTGGGGGGTCATGCCTGGCAACGATGGGGTGACACCCATCGATCACGAAAGGGAACCGCGATGCCGAGTCACGATCAGCCGCACGGAGCAGCGTCATCCCAGCTCACGACCGTGATCGCCCATCGCGGGGCATCGAAGGCGGCGCCCGAGAACACCCTCGAGGCGTTCGCGCTCGCGGGACGGCTCGGCGCCGATGCGGTCGAGCTCGACGTGCGTCGAACACGTGACGGCGCGCTGGTCGTCCATCACAACCCCGACCTCGCCGACGGACGGGTGATCGCCTCGATCGACGCTGCAGAGCTCCCTGTGTCGGTCCCGGCCCTCGGCGCCGCGCTCGACGCGTGCGCCGGGATGTGGGTGAACGTGGAGATCAAGAACGATCCGACCGAACCCGACTTCGACTCGACCGATTCGATCGCCGACGAGACGATGGCGCTGCTGCTCGCACGGGCGGAGCCCGAGCGGTGGCTCATCTCGTCGTTCCGGATCGAGACCGTCGACCGCTGCCGATCGATCGCCGACGCAGCCGGCGAGGCCGGCGCACCGATCCGCACCGCGTGGCTCACGTCGATCGTGCCCGACGACGTCGTGGAACTGCTCACGGCGCGGGGACACGTGGCCCTGCACCCGTGGGTCGAGCTGCTGCGTCGCGAGGTGATCGACGCCTGTCACGCGGCAGGCATCGAGGTCAACACGTGGACCTGCGACGATCCCGAGCGCATGGCCGAGCTGGTCGAGTGGGGGATCGACGGACTCTGCACGAACCTGCCCGACGTGGCGCTCACGGTGCTGGGGCGGGGCGCACCAGCCTGACGGCGTCGGGGCGGTGGCGGAAGCGCAGCTCGCGCGTCTCGCCCAGGAAGTCCCCGTCGAGCTGGTACGGGAACGGGTGATCCGTCGCTGCCGGAGTGATCGTGAGCTCGGTGAGGTCGGTGCGCAGGTCGAGGTGCTCGCTCGGGCGGACACCGCCGCCGCGCAGTGCGCCGGCCAACGATCCGAGGATGGCGGTGGCGCGCATGGTGCGGAACGTGACGGCGACGAGCCCACGATCGAGCGTGGCCGCGGGGGACAGGTCGAGCGGCCGGTTCCCGAGATAGGTGTACGGGTTGGTGTTGAGCACGATCGTGAAGTACCCGTCGGCCACCTCGAAGCCCGGTCCGCTGACGCGGAAGTGCGGGTGGTGGCGGTCGTAGCTGATGCCCCAGGTCTTCAACGACGCCGTGATGAACAGTGGGTGTCCGAGCCAGCGCTTGAGCGACGCGCGGCGCTCGACCTCGTGGACGACGGCGGCGTCGTAGCCCACACCGGTGTGGAAGCAGAAGTAGCGACCGTTCACCTGGCCGAGCCCGATGGGGCCGATGTCGGCTGCCGCGATGCCGGCCGACAACTGCTTCACGGCCCGCACGGGGTCGTTCACCATGCCGAGCGTGCGGGCGAACACGTTGGTCGAGCCCCCGGGCAGCACGCCGAGGGCGGTGTCCGTGCCGGCGACACCGGTCGCCACCTCGTTGAGCGTGCCGTCGCCTCCGTACCCGATGACGACGTCGAGGCCCCGCCGGGCGGCGTCTTGGGCGAAGCGCGTGGCATGGCCACGGCGGTTCGTCTCCACCACCTCGACCTCGTTGCCATGGCTGAGTTCGCGGTGCACGACGACGGTGTTGCGGGCGGTCACGGAGCTGGCGAACGCATTGACGACGAGCAGGATCCGCAAGGCCACCACGCTACTCGGCGCTTCTCGGGCACCGATCGAGCACGACTCCGTCGCCGAACGTGTCCGGTCCATGTCGCTCCTGGCACACCACCGACGACGCTCCCGGGCGCTCCCGGTTGGGTGAATGGTCTACCGGTCGGTAACAATGGTCGCCGTATGAACGTGATCGTGTGTGTGAAGCAGATCCCGGATCCCGCCACCCCTG
This sequence comes from Actinomycetota bacterium, assembly GCA_026393475.1. Lineage (GTDB taxonomy): Bacteria > Actinomycetota > Acidimicrobiia > Acidimicrobiales > Ilumatobacteraceae > VFMC01. The sequence goes on along the minus strand of JAPLAA010000044.1, from coordinate 27,434 downwards.
GTGCGCTCGATGCCGGCACCAAGACCCTCAAGCGCGATGGCAAGCTCATCCTCGACGAGTCGGACAGCTACGGCGTCGAGATGGCCCTGCAGCTCGTGGACGCCGCCGGCGGTGGCGAGGTCAGCCTCGTCTCCATGGCCCCCAACGGTGAGGTCAGCGGCATGCGTACCGCGCTCGCGATGGGTGCCGCCAAGGGCGTGCTCGTGAGCGACCCGGCCCTGCAGGGCAGCGATGCCCTCACGACGGCCAAGGTCCTCGCCGCTGCGGTGAACAAGCTCGGCGGTGCCGATCTGATCATCGCCGCCACCGAGTCGAGCGACGGCTACACGGGCACCGTGCCCGAGCAGCTCGCCGAGGTGCTCGGCCTGCCGTCGGTCACCTTCGCCAAGAAGGTCGTCGTCGACGGTGGCTCGCTCAAGGTCGACCGTCAGACCGAAGAGGGCTACGACGAGGTCACCTGCCCGCTGCCGGCGCTCATCAGCGTCACGGCCGGCGTGGTCGAGCCCCGCTACCCCAGCTTCAAGGGCATCATGGCCGCCAAGTCGAAGCCGATCGACACCGTCACCGCCGGCGACCTGGGCATCAGCCCGGCCGGTTGGGCCGGCGCCGGTCAGGAGATCGTCGACGTCGCCCAGGCCGAGGCACGTGCCGCCGGTGAGATCGTCGAGGACGACGGCGAGGGCTTCACCAAGATCGTGGCGTTCCTCGAGAACCTCAAGGTCATCTGAGTCCGGCAGCTGAGAGAACAGGAACGAACGACATGACGAACGTATGGGTCTTCGCACAAGAAGCTGCCGGCGTCCCCACCACGGGCACGCTCGAGCTGCTCACCAAGGCACGCAGCCTCGGCACCGTCACCGCCTTCGTGGGCGGCGACGCGTCGGGCATCGCCGCGGCGCTCGGTGAGTACGGCGCTTCGAAGGTGTACGCAACCGGTGACCTCGGCGGCAAGCTGCCGGGCGTCGCGGTCTCGGCCGCGATGAAGGCGGTGATCGACGGTGGCGACAGCCCCGACGTGATCCTCTTCCCGCAGAACTACGAAGGTCGCGACGTGATGAGCCGCTTGTCGGTGAAGCTCGATCGCACCGTCCTCACCAACAACGTCGACATCAGCGTCGACGGTGGTGTCTCGGTCACCACCCCGATCTTCGGCGGCAACACCCTCGTCACCACCAAGTTCTCGGGTTCGGCACCGCATCTCGCGGCCTTCCGCCCGAAGAGCTTCGCGGCCGAGTCGGCCGGCGGCGCTGCCCCCGAGGTCGTCGCCGCAGCGGTGCCCGAGCTGGGCGCCACCGGCGGTGCCACGGTCACGGCCGTGCACGTCGAGGCGAGCAGCGGTCCGAAGCTCGACGAGGCAGCCATCGTGGTGTCCGGCGGCCGTGGTCTCGGCGAGGCCGACAAGTACGCCATGGTCGAGGAACTCGCCAAGCTGCTCAAGGGTGCGCCGGGCGCCTCGCGTGCCATCGTCGACGCCGGCTGGGTGCCGTACAGCTACCAGGTCGGCCAGACCGGCAAGGTCGTGAAGCCGGGCGTGTACATCGCCGCCGGCATCTCGGGCGCCACCCAGCACATGGTGGGCATGAAGGGCTCGAAGAACATCATCGCGATCAACAAGGACAAGGAAGCCCCGATCTTCGGCATCGCCGATCTGGGCATCGTGGGCGACGTGCACAAGGTGCTGCCCAAGCTGATCGAGGCGCTGCAAGCTCGCGGCTGAGCCGACCAGCGTCACGAAGTCGAGGGGCGGCCGCAAGGCCGCCCCTCTTCGCGTCCCCGCTCGGGTTCCGTGAGCGCTACCCGCAGATGTTGCGGGTGCGGCTCACGGGTGACCTGGGTTGGTGAGCGTGGCCCGCAGATGCTGCGGGTTCGGCTCACGGAGGCAGTGGGTCAGTGGGCGTCGCGGGCGCTGATCGCCCAGGCGAGGCCGTCGACGGCGTCCTCGATCACGAGCTGCAGTTCCCAGCCGAGTCGCGGTTCGTCCGCGTCCCACCAGTACCAGGTGAGGTCGGCGGCCAGCTCGCCGAGTTCGTCGGGATCGACGGGCCAGTCGTCGGTCGCGTCGGCCAGCGCGGCGAGCACCCACCACGCCCCGAACCGTCCGATCGCGTTGCCGCGCCGTCGGCCGTGGGCGCCTCCGCTCGCACCGGCCCATGCCAGCCAGGCGAGCCCTTCGGCGGGCGTGAGCACGGCGAGCCTCGCGCGGGGGATGCCGAGCGTCGCGAGTGCATCGGCGGCGGCGCCCTCGACGCACACGACGTCGGCCCTCCCGTTCGACGATGCGGTCCACGGCTCGAGCAGCTGCCGCACGGCGGGGATCACCTGGTCGTCGTCGACCTCGGGCGCGGGAGTTCCCGATGCGGCGACGAAACGGTCGGCGGCCGGCAGCTCGGGTGAGGGGGCGTCGATGCCGTCGTCGGAGTAGGTGGCGATCGCGTACGCGGGCTCCCACGGTTGCAGCTCGAACGGGAGGTCGAGCACGTCGATCAGCCCGTCGGGGTCGACGATCTCGCCGCGCACGGCACGTTCGTGGGCGATGAAGCCGAGCCGCGGCCCGGCCGGGAGGTGTGCTCGCAGCGAGGAGAGGTCGTGGTGCTGGGCCACGACCTCCGTGAGCGGGCCGATCGTGAACCGGCCGCTCTCCTCGTCGAGCACCGTCGCGGCCCATTCGCTCGGCGCCCAGAGCGCCAACCGGTACTCGGCCAGCGTGGCGGCGGGCCACAGCTGCCGGCCGGTGAGCACGGCCGATCGAGTGCGGTCGCGGAGGCGGAGCAGGCCCTCCCAGTCGCGTGACGAGCAGCGGGCGTCGATGAGCCGCACCAAGCCGTCGAGGTCGGCGCGATGGACGAGCTCGTCGAGGTCGTCGTCGGCGACACCCTCGCCGCTCATCGGGTCACACCAGCGGCCAGGGGTAGCGGCGGCCCGTGTGGTCGGCGGGCAGCACCGGGTGCTCGACGATCCATCGTGCCCGCTCCTGCACCGCCGCCACCTCGTCGTCGGCGAGCAGCGCGGCCACCGACAAGGGCACCGACTCGGCCACGCGTGCGACGGCGGCGAGGAGGTCGTCGTCGATCGGTTCGCCGGCGAACTCCCACACGACCGTGCGGAGCTTGAACTCGGAGGCGAAGCACAGGCCGTGGTCGATGCCCCAGAGGTGGTCGTCGTGGTCGATCAGCACGTGGCCGCTCTTGCGGTCGGTGTTGTTGGCGACGAGATCGAACACGGCGAAGCGCCGGAGTGCATCGTGCAGGTCGGGGCGCGACTCGTGGATCGTGAAGTAGTGCTGCTGATGATCGGCGTCGACGAACCACTGCACGCTTCCCTCGCCGAGCGGGCCGTCGCGGATGACCGTCGGGGGCACCAGGTCGAGCCCGAGCGCCTCGCTCAGCTGGTACGCGGCGAGCTCGCGGCGGTGCAGCCCCGGCTCGAAGTCCCACAGCGGCCGCTCGCCGCGCAGCGGCTTGTAGATGCCCTGCGCCGGAGGGCCGTCGGCGGCGGGGCCGTCGGGGAGCACCAGGTTGACGAGGAAGGTCGCGTTGCTGCTCCAGGGCATGCGGCCCTCGATGTCGATCTCGCCCTGGGCGAGGATCTCGAGCTGGTCGGAGCGATCGGGCACGCCGGGGTCAGTTCATCCGCGGGCAGATGTGCCCGTCGGGATCGATCGGCAGGCTGCACCACATGCACGGCGGGCGACCTGCGGCGACGAGCGAGTCGGCCTGTTCGCAGAAGGCGAGCACCTGGCCTCGGGTGAGGAAGACGCGGACGCGGCTGCGATCCTCGAGTGCCTCGAGCTCGGGCTCACCGTCGTCGTCGACCGGGATGAACTCGTCGAGCTGCACGAGCACCCGGTCGGTGGAGCGCTCGTAGCCGAGGCCGATCGCACCGAGCACGAAGGCCGGCTCGACGGGCGGGCTGAGCTCCATCGCCGCCGGCATCGGCCGGTCCTCCGGCGGTGGCAGGTCGTTGAGCACCGTGCGCAGGTGCTCGGCGATCGCCGCGGCCTGCTGCTTCTCGCACTTGACGGTCACCCGCTCGCGCCCGTGGCGCGCCTGCAGGAGGAACGTGCGTTGGCCGGGGCGGCCAACGGTGCCGACGGTGAAGGCGTCGACGTCGTCGAAGTCGAAGGAGATGCCCATGGCGGTCAGCTCATGAGGGGCGCAGCTCGGCGAGCGACCCGCCGGTGGAGTTGACGGTGAGCACGATCGGCGCACCCATGCCATAGGCGATGGCCGACACCGAGCACGTACCGATGACGATGCGCTGGAACAGGTCGATGTGCGTGCCCATCGCATGGGCGACGGCAGCCTTGATCGGGTCGGCGTGCGAGACGAGCACGATCACGCCGCCGTCGTGCTTGGCCCGGAGCCGGTCGATCGCACTCACCATGCGGGTCTGCATCTCGGTGAAGCTCTCACCGTTCGGGAACCGGAAGGTGCTGGGGGCCCGCTGCACGGTGCCCCACTCGGGCAGCTTCATCAGCTTCTTGAGTTCGGCGCCGGTCCAGTCGCCGAACTCGCACTCGAGCAGGCCCTTGTCGATCTGCACCTTGAGGCCGCGCGCCGCAGCGATGGGGGCAGCGGTCTCGCGAGCACGCTCGAGTGGCGAGGCGTAGACCGCATCGACCATCGTGAGCGCGGCGATGCGTTCGGCAGCGCGCTGGGCCTGCTCGCGCCCGACGTCGGCGAGGTGCAGACCGGGAGCGCGACCGGGCAGCAGCTTGCCGGTGGTGGGCGTCTGCCCGTGGCGAACGAGGAGCACGAGCGTGCCTCGATTCGCCGTCGAGCGTGAGGACGCGGCGGAAGGCTTCGATGGTGGCATGGCAACGGGAAACCTAACGTGATCGGCGTGGATTCGCTCGACCGCCTGCGCTCGGATGTCTGTGACTGTCGACGGTGCCCTCGGCTCGTCGACTGGCGCGAGCTGGTGGCCGTCGAGAAGCGGGCGAGCTATCGCGATCAGGAGTACTGGGGGCGCCCGATCTCGGGGTTCGGTGACGGCGAGGCACGCATCCTCGTGCTCGGCCTCGCTCCGGCCGCCCATGGTGCGAACCGCACCGGCCGGGTGTTCACCGGCGACCGTTCGGGCGATTGGTTGTTCCGTGCCATGCACCGTGCGGGTCTCGCGAACCAGCCCGAGTCGGTGTCGCCCGACGACGGGCTCGCACTGCGCGACGCGTGGGTGACGGCGGCCGTGAAGTGTGCGCCACCCGACAACAAGCCGCTGCCCGACGAGCGCGACGAGTGCCGGCCGTTCCTGCGCCGCGAGCGCGCCCTGTTGCCGGACGTGCGCGTGGTGGTGTGTCTGGGTGCCTTCGCGTACGAGGCGGCCTGTCAGGAGTACGGGGTGCGGCCGCGGCCGAAGTTCGGGCATCTCGCCGAGGTCGCGACACCGGACGGCGGCCCGGTGCTGGTGTGCTCGTTCCACCCCAGTCAGCAGAACACCTTCACGGGCCGGCTGACCGAGCCGATGCTCGACGCCGTCTTCACCCGCGCGGTCGAGCTCGCCGACCTGGCCCTGCCCCGTCAGCGGCGCAGGAGGTCGAGCACGCGTGCAACGGGCAGACCCGGCACGACGTGACCGTCGACGCCGGTGACGGTGTCGGCCACGAACAGTGCGTCGATCACCGCTTCCTCGCTCGCGTCGACGACCGCCTCGAAGACCTCGTTCAACGACCCGTCGCCGAGGATGTGCAACGTGCGGACGCCGGTGGCGTGGCGCGGTTGCCGGTTGGTGGTGGAGACCGCACAGAAGATGTCGCCGCTGCCGTGATGGGCCACCGATCCGGTGCGGGCGAGGCCGAGGCCCACGCGTCGGGCGACGCGTTCGAGTTGGCGGGCGTCGAGTGCGATGTCGGTGACGACCACACCGAGGCAGCTGCTCGACCGGCCGCTGTCGAGCGTCGGGGCCGCGGTGACGGCGTCGTCGGTCCGTTCGCGGTGCAGCACCTCGCCGACCTGCATCCCGCCGACGCGGAGGTCGCGGGTGCTGCCGAAGTTGCACAGCAGCAGCACCCCGACGGTGCCCAGGCCATCGATCACGCGTGACGCCGTGCCGATGCCCGCCTTGTGGCCCATGGTGACCATGCCCGTCCCGGCACCGACGACGCCCTCGGCGACCGGGCCCGCAGTTGCGTTCGCGAGCGCCTCGCGGACGTGGTCGACGGTGACCCAACGGCGACGCATGTCGTCGAGCCACGAATCGTCGCACTCGCCGACGACCGGGATCACGACCTCGTCGGCGCCGGCGGCGAACATCGCGTCGACGACCGCGTCGTAGGCCCGTCCGACCGCCGAGGTGCTGGTCAGCACGATCGGGGTCTCGAGCGTTCCCCACTCGCGGAGCTCGACCGAACCGGTCAGCTCGCCGGCGCCGTTCAACACCGCCGTGCCCGCAGCCATCGGCTCGGCGAACAGCACGGCGAGATCGCCGGGCACGATGGCCGTGACGCCGGTGCGAGCGACGGGTTCGCCGGCCGAGTGGTCGCCGTGCCAGATCGTGACGTGGCCGACGCGCACGCCCGGCACGTCGGTGATCGCGTTGTCGGCGCCGGTCGGCCAGGCGCCGAACGACACACCCAGCTCCCGCGCCCGGGGCCGTGGTGCGGGCGGCTCGGGATGGGTCGCGGCGTGCGGGGTGGCCATGGCGATGACACTACGGCTCACCACTACGCTCCTCGCGTGGCTGCGACCGATGACGCGACGGCACTGCGCTGGTGGGTGGGGATCGACGAACACGGTGGCATCCCGAACCCCGGCCGCCCCGACGTCCGTCCACCGGCCACGTGGCGACTGGAGATGGTGGCGGCGACGCACCGGGTGCGCCACGCGAGCGTGTCGCCCGACGGCACCACCGTCGCGTTCGTGCTCGACGACGACTGCTCCGACCTGTGGACCGTGTCGGTCGACGGCGGCGAGGCCGTGCGGATCACCACGGGCCGGCCCGTGGCCGCGTACTGGGAGGACGGCGGGGCGGTGTGGTCGCCCGACGGCACCCGGCTCGCGTACGCGCAAGAGGGAGTCGTGCAGGTCGTCCCGGCGACGGGCGGGCTGCCCCATCCGGTGTGCGCCGGGTCGTCGCCGGAGTGGCTCGACGACGGTCGCCTCATCATCGGCGTCGAGCGCGCGGCCGATCACACGACCGCGCTGGCGGTCACCGACGTGGACGACGCCTGGCCGGCTCGCGTGGCGAGCGGTGCAGGCGACTCCTTCGGCGTCGTGCTCTCGCCCGACCGTCGCCGGCTCGCGCACCTGCTGTTCCGACACGGTGACCTGAACTGCACGAGCGTGCACCTCGTCGATGCGACCGGACTGGAGGAGCGCACGCTCGTCCACGACCCGGCGATCACGGCGCGCAGCCTCGCCTGGTCACCCGACGGGTCGACGATCGCCTACGCGAGCGAGTTGCCCGGCTGGTACGAGGTCTTCCTCGTCGGGGTCCCCGGGCAGGGCGACGATCGGGCGCAGCCATCGCCGCGGCAGCTCACCACCGACGGTGCCGACTTCGCGGAGCTCCGCTTCGTCGACGACGGCTCCGCGATCGTCGGTGTGCGCAGCCGTCGAGGTGTCACCGATCTGGTCCGCATCGACGCGACCAACGGCACGGTTCGCGTGCTGGCAGCGGGCGGGACGTGGTCGTCGCCACAACCGCTGCTCGACGGATCGGTCGTCGCGGTCCACGAGTCGTTCGCCCGTCCGGCGCGGCTGTGCCGGGTGATGCCCGACGGCGAGGTCCGTGTGCTCGTCGATCGAGCCCCGGCACCGGTCCGCGCCGCGCCGCACGTCGTGCCCGAACACGTCACCTACCGCTCGACCGACGGCCTCGAGGTGCACGGCTGGTTGTACCGGCCGCGCGACGTGCCCGCCGGACACCGGTGCCCCGCCGTCGTGCAACCGCACGGCGGTCCCACCTCGCTCACCGGCGACGAGTGGGACGGTGTGGCGCAGTACTTCGTCGACAAGGGGTACGCCTGGTTCGCGATCAACTTCCGCGGCAGCACCACCTACGGCAGGGAGTTCGAGCGGGCGAACCATGGCGTGTGGGGCGTGGCCGACACCGGCGACTGCCTCGCCGCCCACGATCACCTCTCGTCGCTCGACTGGATCGACCCGACCCGGATCGCGATCTTCGGCGCGAGCTACGGCTCCTACATGGCCCTCCACTCGGTGATCGACGACCCCGCCCATCGCTTCGCCGCCGCGGTGATGAAGTACGGCGACTGCGACATCCTCACGTCGTGGGCCCAGGGCGATCTCGTCGGCCGCCTCGACCTCGAGCGGATGATGGGGCACCCCCGCCGCCATCGCGCCGCGTACGCGGCGGGCTCGCCCATCCATCGGGTCGAGCGGCTCGACGTGCCCGTGCTCGTCGCCCATGGCGAACTCGACCAGCGGGTGAGCCTGCGCCAGGCGACCGAACTCGTCGAGGCGTTGCGTCGCCACGGCAAGCAGTACGAGTACGTCACGTACCCCACCGAAGGTCACGGGCTCCTGCGAAGCGAGCCGTTCCTCGACTTCCACGGGCGTCTCGAACGGTTCCTCGACTGGTACCTGCTGCCCTGACGTCCGTGTCGACCGGTTTCCTGAATCGGTGATCAATCCTCCCTTGCGGGGTGGTGGCACGGCGGCAACAATGGCTCGATCGACGTCGCAGGACGTGGTTGCAGAACGTGGTTCAGGCAGTGATGGACGTCGCAGGACGAGACCGGGGGAGTCGGGATGGCACAGCGTGGACTTGCCACAGTCGTGGCCGGGTTGGTCGTGGCCGGGATCGGCGGGCTCTCGCTCGCCGCGGTCGCCGGAGCCGGGCTCGCATCGGCGTCGGCATCGGACGAGCAGGTCACCCTGACGGTCGGCCTGATCCAGGACCTCGACACACCGAACGTGACGGCGGGGTTCCTCGTGTCGTCGTACGAGGTGTGGAACCTGCAGTACGCGGCGTTGACCGACAAGGCCGCCGCCGACTTCGCCACGGTGCCGGGCCTGGCCGAGAGCTGGGAGGTGGGTGACGGCGGTCTGTCGTACACCTACACCTTGCGCGAGGACCTGAAGTGGAGCGACGGTGAGCCGCTCACGGCCGACGACGTCGCGTTCACGATCAACACATCCCGCGATCAGGAGTGGATCAACCACTTCTCCTCGACCGCCAACCTCGACGCCACCGTGATCGACGATCGCACGGTGAAGATCACCAGCGCGGTGCCGGACCCCAAGCTGCCGCTGATGGATGTGTACATCCTGCCCGAGCACATCTGGGGGCCGGTCGCCGAGGGCGACATCACCACCTATGACGCGCTCGACGGGGTCGGCTCCGGACCGTTCACGCTCGAGGAGTGGAAGTCGGGCCAGTCGTGGACCATGGTCGCCAACCCGAACTACTACAAGGGCGTCCCGGCGATCGACCAGGTCGTGTTCCGCGTGTTCACCAACGGCGACGCCATGGTCGCAGCACTGCAAAAGGGTGAGATCGACGCCGCGCATTCGGTGCCGTCGTCGAGCTTCGAGTCGCTCGGCGACACCGAGGGCATCGAAGCCGTCTTCGGTCAGCAGGGCGGGTTCACCGAACTCGCCATGAACGGCATGGCCGGCGGGTTGGGCGACGGCCACCCGGCGCTGCAGGACATCGAAGTGCGTCATGCGATCCACCGAGCGATCGACAAGCAGGCGTTGTTCGACCGGGTGATCCTCGGCCTCGGCACGCCGGGCGTGACCTTGTCGGTGTCGCCCGACCCGGTCTGGCAGCCGGAGATCCCCGTCGACGAGCAGTACACCTACGACCCGGCCGCCGCGAACGCGGCGCTCGATGCTGCCGGCTACCTCGACACCGACGGCAACGGCATCCGCGAGATGCCCGACGGCAGTCAGGACCTCACGTTCCGATACGCCGAGCGGTCGGAGAGCGACATCGCCGCACCGATCCGCGAGCTGATCACCGGGTTCCTGGAGGAGGTCGGCATCGCGACGACGGTCGACGTGTTCGACGACACGCAGCTCACCGAGGTGATCGCGTCCGGCGAGTACGACCTGTTCGTGTGGGGCTGGACCCCGTTCACCGATCCCGATTCGATGCTGTCGTACTTCACGTGCGCCCAGCTCACCACCGACATCGAAGCCATCGGCTACAACGACGCCAACTGGTGCAGTCCCGAGTACGACGAGCTCTACGCGCAGCAGAACTCGGAGCTCGATCGGGCCACGCGCGTCGACCTCGTGCACCAGATGTTGCGGCTGTTCTACGACGAGTCGACCTATGTGGTGCTGTTCGAGGACGCCGACCTCCAGGCGTACCGCACCGATCGGTTCACCGGCTGGACACGGCAGCCCGCCGAGATCGGGCCGGTGATCTTCAGCAACTCCTCGCCGACCTACTTCCTGCTCCAGCCGATCGAGGGCGGTGCCGGTGGAGACGACGGTGGCATGGGTGCGGGTGTGCTGATCGCCCTGATCGGTGGTGGTGTCGTGATCCTCGGCGTCGGCGCCTCGTTGCTGCTCAGGTCGAAGAAGAACCAGGACGAGCGCGACTGACCGACGATGCGCCTGCGCTTCGTCATCGGCAAGGTCCTGGGTGCACTGAGCACCCTGGTCTTCGTCGTGGTCGTGAACTTCTTCCTCTTCCGGGTCGTCAACGACGACCCGGTCGAGAGCATGTTCCGCGGCCGCAACCTGAGCGCGGAGCAGAAGGATCGGCTGCGCCAGCAGTTCAACCTCGACGGCTCGAAGCTCCAGCAGTTCTGGGCGTACATCCGGGAGTTGCTGCAGGGCAACCTCGGCATCTCGCTGCAGAGCCGCCGACCGGTGACCACCGAGATCGGCGAGGCGCTCTGGCCGACGATCGCACTGGTCGGCACCGCGACGACGCTGTCGATGGTGATCGGCGTCGCCATCGGCATCCGTGCGGGCTGGCGGCGTCGCAGTGCGTTCGACGTCGGGTCGACGACGTTCTCGATGTTCACCTATTCGGTGCCCGACTTCTGGTTGGCGATGTTGGCGCTCGGTCTGTTCTCCGTGCAGCTCGGCATCTTCCCGACCGGCGGTCTGCAGGACGCCGGCACGACGGCGACCGGACTGCCGTTGCTGCTCGATCAGCTGCACCACATGGCACTGCCGTGCCTGGTGCTCGCGATCGCGTACGTGGGTGAGTACGCGATCGTGATGCGCTCGTCGATGCTCGACACCGTCCGGGAGGACTACCTGCAGCTGGCACGGGCGAAGGGCCTGCGCGACGTGGAGGTGCGCCGCCGGCACGCGGTGCCGAACGCCGTCCTGCCCGTGGTGAGCCTGTCGGCGTTGAACTTCGGGTTCGTGCTCTCGGGCTCGATCGCGGTGGAGTCGATCTTCTCGTGGCCCGGTCTCGGGCAGGCCACGCTCGAGGCCATCCGCGGCCCCGACTTCCCGATGCTGCAGGGGTTGTTCCTGCTGTTCTCCGCCGCGGTCATCCTGGCCAACCTCGCGGTCGATCTGCTCTACGGCTACCTCGATCCTCGAGTGGGTGGACGATGACCGCCGTGTCGCGCGCCGACTTCCTCCGGCGTTTCCGCCGCGACCGCCTCGCGATGTTCGGCCTCGCCGTGTTGATCCTCTTCGCGCTGATGGCGATCCTCGCGCCGGTGCTCGTCGACGACGACGCGCTCAGCGCGGTGGCGTCGCTCGACAACCCCACCTGGGCATCCCCGAGCGGCGACTTCCTGCTCGGCACCGACCACCTCGGCCGCAGTGTCGCGGCCCAGTTCGTGTACGGCTCACGGGTCAGCCTGTTCGTCGGCCTGATGGCGACGATCTTCACGATCGCGATCGGCTCGATCGTCGGGGTGGTCGCCGGGTTCGCGGGGAAGTGGGTCGACGCTGCGCTCATGCGCCTCACCGACTGGTTCCTGGTCATCCCGTTCCTGCCGCTCGCGATCGTGCTCGCAGCGGTGTTGGGTCGAGGCATCTGGAACATCATCTTCGTCATCTCGATCACGTCGTGGCCGTCCACCGCCCGTCTCGTCCGCGCGCAGGTGCTCACGGTGAAGGAGCGGCTGTACGTCGACCGCGCCCGGGCGCTCGGCGCGTCGCAGCTGCACGTCGTCCGCCGGCACGTGCTGCCCAACGTGGCGCCGCTCATCCTTGCCAGCGCCACGCTGGCCGTGCCGATCTCGATCCTCACCGAGACCACGCTCGCGTTCCTGGGCCTCGGCGACCCCACGCAGGCGTCGTGGGGCAAGACCCTCGAGGAGGCGTTCCAGGCCGGCGCCATCTCACGCGGCGCGTGGTGGTACTACCTGCCGGCCGGTCTCGGCATCGTCGCCGTCGTCCTCGCGTTCACGTTGTTCGGGCGGGCCTTGGAGGAGATCCTCGATCCCCGGTTGCGTGAGCGATGAGCATCCTCGAACTGCGCGACCTGTCGGTGACGTACCGCACCGAGGGCGGCGATGTGCCGGCCGTGCGCGGCGTGAACCTGACGATCGAGGCCGGTGACACCGTCGGCCTGGCCGGGGAGTCGGGGTGCGGCAAGAGCACCATCGCCGGTGCCGTGCTGCGGCTGCTGCCAGCGGGCACGCGAGTGGATGGGCAGGTGCTGCTCGACGGTGAGGACGTGTACCAGATGAACCCCGGCCGCCTCCGGGCGGTCCGGTGGACGAGCGCGGCGATCGTGTTCCAAGGGGCGCTCCACTCGCTCAACCCGGTCCATCGGGTCGGTGCCCAGATCGCCGAGGCGATCCGCGTCCACGGCAGCGTCGACGGACGAGCCGCGGCCACCCGCGTGGGCGAACTGCTCGAACAAGTCGGCATCCCGGCGTCGCGGGCGAGCCGCTATCCGCACCAGTTGTCGGGTGGCCAGCGGCAGCGGGTGCTGATCGCCCTGGCGCTCGCATGCGAACCGAAGCTGCTGATCGCCGACGAACCCACCACGGCGCTCGACGTGATGGTGCAGGCACAGGTGCTCGACCTGCTCGCGTCGCTGCAGCGCGACCACGGGTTGGCGATGCTGTTCATCACCCACGACCTGTCGGTGCTCACCCACGCCTGTCGCCGTCTGGCCGTCATGTACGCCGGCCGCATCGTCGAGACCGGGCTCGGGGTCGACGTGTTCCGCGACCCGCAGCACCCCTACAGCCGGGCGCTCGCCGGTGCGTTCCCCACGATCGGCGATCCGTCGTCGCGGCTGCGGCCGAGCGGCCTCGCCGGCGACCCGCCCGATCCGTCAGCGCTGCCCACCGGTTGCCCGTTCCACCCTCGCTGCACCGTGGCGGTCGATGCCTGCCGCACCACCGACGTGCAGCTGCGGCCGGTCGGGTCGGCCTCCTCGGAGGCGTCGGCTGCGTGCGTGCACGTGGAGCCACGATGAGCCCCGACGCCCAGGGCCCTCCGACCACCGACACGCTCGTGTCGGTACGCGGGGCGCACGTGCGCTTCGGTGCCGGTCGAGGTGCCGGCACGGGCGCGGTGCGTGCCGTCGACGGGGTCGATCTCGAGGTGGCGCGCGGCGAGGTGCTCGCGCTCGTCGGCGAATCGGGCTGCGGGAAGACGACGCTCATCCGGTCGATGATCGGTCTCGAGCCGCTGGCCGAGGGGTCGATCGCGGTCGACGGGCTCGAGGTCACCCGGAACGCCCGCGAGCTGCGCGCCCTGCGTCGGCGGGCGCAGATGATCTTCCAGGATCCGACCGGCGCGCTCAATCCTCGCCACACGATCTTCGAAGCGGTGGCCGAAGGACTGCGGATCCATCGAGTCGACGGCGACGAGACCGAACTGGTCACCGCGGCCCTCGCCAGCGCGGGGCTGCGTCCGCCGGAGCGATACCTGCGCCGATTCCCTCACGAGCTCTCCGGCGGCCAACGCCAGCGCGTGCTGATCGCGGCGGCGATGGCGCTCGACCCGGTGGTGCTGCTCGCCGACGAGCCGGTCGCCAGCCTCGACGCGTCCATCCGCGGCGAGATCCTGGCGCTGATGCGGTCCTACGTCGACACCCACGGGGTGAGCATCATCGCGGTCACCCACGATCTCGGGCTCGCCTGGAACATCGCCGATCGCGTCGCGGTCATGTACCTCGGTCGGATCGTCGAACTCGGTCCCACCGAGGAGGTGCTCGCCGACCCGCAGCACCCGTACACCCGGGCGCTGCTCAGCGTGGTGCCCGAGACGCGGGGCTTGGAGCAGCAGATCCTGCAGGGCGAGACGCCCGATCCGAGTCGCATGCCGGCCGGCTGCCGCTTCCATCCCCGCTGCCCGGTGGTCGCCTCGGGCGAGGCCGCCCGCCTCGGCATCGAGGCCCGCTGTCGTGGCGAGGACCCCGTGCTCACCCAGCGAAGCGCCGGCCATACGGCCGCCTGCCACCTCTGACCGGCGTCAGCGCGGCAGGACGTCGGTCCAGGTGCGTTCGGCGAACTGCTCGCCGTCACGTGCGGCCGTCAAGGTGAGCTCGACGTGGAACGCCTCGGCGTCGCTGCGGATCGACAGCGTCGACTCGGTGCTGCACACCGTGGTCGAGCCGTCGGCGAGCGGGAGCGTCAGATCAAAGCGGGAACGTCCCCGCGCCCACCCTCGTGACAGGTCGGTGGTGCTGATGCCGAGCGACCCCTCGTAGACATCGTCGATCACGATGCCGTCGTGACCCTCGTAGCGGCCGCCGTAGCGGCTGTGCACCCGGCTCTCCCGGGCGAGCACGTCGTGCTCGTAGCGCCACTCGACCCCCTCGGCGTCGCCGTCGCTCGGGCCGGGGCCGGGGCCGAACTCGTGGGTGAGGGCCGGCAGCTCGTCGGCCACCGGCAGTTCGAGCGCCACCGATCCGCGGTCGACGCCGAGCGAGAACGGCTGCGCAGGCGGCCAGCAGTTCGGCCAGTCGGTGCCGGCGATCGCCAACCGCAACCGGTGCCCGGGGACGAACGTCCACGTGGTCGCCTCGAACGCGATGCGGACGTCGAGCCATTCGCCCGGCACCAGCGGCGACGGCTCACGGCCCGGCGCACCGAAGGAGTCCGACGGCCAGCAGCCGAGCTGGGTGAGGTCGAGCATGCTGCGGGTGATGAGCGTCGACGTGCCGTCGGGCGCCACGTCGCACAGCTTCACCGAGACGTGTCCCACCGTGGCCGACGACCGCACCCGCAGCGACACGGACGCGTTGCCGAGCAGCATCGTCTCCGACGAGTGCGTCCAGTCGTAGGTGATCGATGCGGCGTTGTCCGCACGCTGGTCGAGCGGCTGGCCCCACGGCAGCCCACCAGCGCACGAGTTCCACGCCCACATGCCCGTGTCGCCGCGCACGTCGAGTTCGTCGACGACGGGCTCGGCACCGTCGACCGACGTCACCCGCCGCTGCACCGTGCGCGTGCGGCAGCCGGGTGCGGGCCAGGTGTCGAACTCGTGCCAGGTCCCCTCGTGGTGGGCCAGGTCGGGTTCGGGCCGACTGGGACGACGGACGAACACCTGGGCGCGATGCGCGCTCGACGGCTCGCCGTCGCGGAGGTGCTCGTGGAAGAACGCCATGATCTCGCGGTCGCTGTCGACGTTCGGTCCGGGCCGGGCGGTCGACGGATCCTTGTGGACCCACGGTCCCGCGAGCAGCCGCCACGGCACGTCGAGGCGTTCGACCGTGCGGAACGTGTTGTTGCGATAGCCGTCGGCCCACCCGGCGATCAGCATCGTCGGGCAGTCGATGCGTCCGTACCCCTCACCATCCGGGCCGAGGCGAACCGACCCGCGGCGCCAGGTCTCGTCGTCGAGCGGATGGCGGAGCCACTCGAGGAGCCACGGCGGCGACACGTCGACACGACGGTGCCACTCGGCCTCCCAGTCCTCACCCCAGCGCGACGGCACTGGCGGCAACGCGTTCATCGGCACCATGTAGAGCGGGTAGTCGATGAGGTCGAGTGCCCGGAGGACACCGCCGCAGTAGTGGACGTCGTCGGTGTAGCGATCGTCGGTCGCGTACATCGCCGCGATCGCGCCCAGCTGCGGCACCCCGTCGGCCGCCATGTGCAGCGAGTTGAACCCGGAGTACGAGGTGCCGAACATGCCGACCCGCCCGGTCGACCACGGCTGCGCTGCGATCCATTCGATCACCGTGCGGAGGTCGTCGCGTTCGAGGTCGGTGTACTCGTCCACGAGGGTGCCGCCCGAGCTGCCGGTGCCCCGCAGATCCATGCGCACGACCGCGAACCCGCCCTCGCGGGCGAAACGGAGGTAGCTGTCGTCGTACGACGCGGTGATGTCGTCCATGCGGTAGGGCAGTGCCTCCAGCAGCGTGGCGAACGGGCCGTCACTGCCAGGGAGATGGAGGGCGATCGCGAGCGGTGTGCCGTCCGCTGCCTCGACCATGAGCCGCTGGACGGTGACGTCGGTGTTGGGCGGATCCTCTGAATCCTGCATGGCCGTTCAGAGTAGCGTCACACCGTGGAGCGATCGTCGGGAGGTCTCGATGGGTGAGAGCCGTGCAGTGGTGGTGGTCGGGCTCGGCGGGCTGGGCTCGGCGACGACCTACTGGTTGGCGAAGCAGGGGATCGACGTGCTCGGCCTCGAGCAGTTCGAGCTCGGACACGTGCGCGGTGCGTCGCACGACCACTCGCGCATCATCCGCCGCAGCTACCACACCCCCGGCTACGTCGAGCTGGCCGCCGGCGCGTACGACGCGTGGCGAGCTGTCGAGCGTGACGCCGACGCCGAGATCATCACGCGCACCGGTGGGATCGATCTGTTCCCCGCCGACGCGGCGATCGATGCGTCGACGTACACGTCGAGTCTCACGGCCGCCGGTGTGCCGTTCGACTGGATCGACGGCGAGGAGGTGCGCCGTCGGTGGCCGGCCTTCGCCGGTGGCGATCTGCTCACGGGCGACGTGCACGCGATCCAGTGCGACGACACCGGCATCGTGCCCGCCGGCCGTGGCACCGCGACCATGCAGCGCCTGGCGGTGGAACACGGCGCCGAGCTGCGCCCGCACACGCCGGTGCGAGAACTCCGCGTCGTGGACGGCGAGGTGGAGGTGGTGATCGACGGCGACGAGGACGTCGAGGTCATCCGCGCCGGTCATGTCGTGGTGACGGCCGACGCGTGGACCAACCGACTGCTCGCACCGCTCGGTCACGAGGTGCCGCTCGCCGTGACCCGCGAGCAGGTGAGCTACTTCCCGCACGCCGATCTCGACCGCTTCGCGATCGGTCGTCTGCCGGTGTGGATCTGGATGGACGACCCCAGCTTCTACGGGTTCCCCGTCTACGGCGTGACCGATGCGCTGAAGGGCGCCGAGGACTGCGGCGGTGCCGAGGTCGATCCCGACACGCGCACGTTCGACCCCGACCCGACGATGGAGCAACGCCTCGCGGCGTTCATGGAGCGCCTCGTCGGTGGCGGGTTCGGCGCGCCCCGCACGACCACCTGCCTGTACACGCTCACCTCCGATCGCGACTTCGTGTGCGACCGCGTGCCGGGCATCCCGCAGATCTCCGTGGGCCTCGGTGCCGCGCACGGGTTCAAGTTCGCCTCGTGGTTCGGTCGCGAGCTCGCGGCCCTGGCGACCGGTGCCCCGGTGCGCCCCGAGTTGGCGCCGTTCTCGATGGAACGCGAGTCGTTGTACGTCCCCATCTCCCGCGAGGCCTGGCTCGTCTGACGGCCTCCCGCTGTCGGGGCGTGGCGGTATGGGCCCTGCCGGGCCTCGTCGCTCTTCGGTTGGAGTCACGGTCGGGTCAGAGGGGTGGTGCGACGCGGGTGCCGTCGGGCCGGAACGTCGCGATGATCCCGTCCGCGAGTCGCCGGACGTTCACCTTGGCGAGATAGCGCCACCGGCGATCATGCCGACGGCGTGTCACACCGCCCTGGCGGTGGGATCGTCAGACGATGGTCTCGCCTCCGTCGGCCAGCAGGGTCTGGCCGGTGACGAACGAGGCGTCGTCGCTCAGGAAGAAGCAGATCGTCCCGGCGAGCTCGTCCGGCGACGCCATGCGCTGCATCGGCACGCCCTGGACGAAGATCCGCTCGCCCTCCACCATGTCGCCACCGCGGGCGAGCATCAGCGGTGTCGTCATACCGGTGATCGTGCGGCCGGGTGCCACGCAGTTGACCCGCACCTCGGGCAGCGCCTCGAGGCTCAGCTGACGGGTGAGGCCGGCGATCGCCGCCTTGGCCGCGCCGTACGGCGCGTTCTTCGGGTTGGCCGTGAAGGCCGCGGTGGAGGCGATCGTGACGATCGAGCCACGGCCCCGCGACTTCAGGATCGGCAGGGTGTGCTTGCACACGTGGAAGGTGCCACCCACGTGCACCTCCATCATCCGGTTGAAGCGAGCGGTGTCCCACTCGGCGATCGGGCCGAACTCGGCATGGCCGGCGGCAGCGACGACGAGGTCGATCCCTCCGAGTCGGTCCACGGTCGCCGCCACCGCGGCAGCGACGGCGGCCTCGTCGGCGACGTTCGCCGCGAGGCCGA
This sequence comes from Actinomycetota bacterium, assembly GCA_026393475.1. Lineage (GTDB taxonomy): Bacteria > Actinomycetota > Acidimicrobiia > Acidimicrobiales > Ilumatobacteraceae > VFMC01. Next base: position 9,044 of record JAPLAA010000044.1, on the reverse strand, counting down.
TGCACCCGGGCAGTTCCGCCGCGGCGGCCTCGGCCTTGGCGAGGTCGAGGTCGACGAGCGCCGCCCGCCCTCCCTCGGCGACCACGCGCCGAGCGGTCGCGAGCCCGATGCCGCTCGCGCCGCCGGTGACGAACAGGACCTGATCCTCGAAACGCATGCCGCCATCATGCGTCATCGCCCCCGCGGGCGCAGGCTCGTGCTGAGCGAGGCGTCAGCGCGGCGGGGAGAGCGTGGGGCTGGTGTCGAGCTCGTCGGCGGAGTCGGCGACGACGAACCGGGTGAGATGTCTCGCCCGGTCCGACAGCGTCGACCAGTCGGCTCGCGAGATGCCGGGCACCATCGGCTCGCGGAACCAGGGCGCGTAGTACTCGATGTTGGGGATCGCCCGCATGCCGTCGGACAGGTTCGGGGTGCCGCCGTGCCACGCCCGCACGTCGCGGATCTGCACCGCTCCCGCCGGTGCAGGGCACACCGTGCTGAGGCGCATCCACTCCGGCTCGTCCGAGAGCCGGGGGATGGGTGCCCGGGAACGCTGCGACCCCGGGATCTGACGGGTCGGTCCGTTCAGCCTCGTCATGTCGATCGGCATGAAGTTCACGCACACGTACGGAACCGGCAGGTCGCGGATCGACATGTGTCCACGGGGATCCTGGAACGAGCTGAACGGCGTCCGTTCCGAGTTGACGAAGTCGCCGACGTCGGAGTGCAGCGGCTGGTACTCGACTGCTCCCGGCAGACAGAAGTCGCCGCTCGCCGCACGCACGATGTAGTCGGGCGAACCGAAGATCGCGGTCAGGATCGGCTCGATCGTCGGCAGGTCGATCAGCATCTGCCACTCGGGCCGGTGCAGCATGCTCCGGGTGCTGCTCGACCCGCCGAAGGAGTAGCGGCGCGAGCCCCGGTTGCCGCTGCGATCCGGGTCGAGCGCGACGATCCGCGCCGCCGCGTCGTCGACGCCGGCGCGGAGGAACTCGACCTGCTCGGCGTCGAGCGCATCTCTGACGACCACGAACCCGTCGCGGTCGAAGATGCGCACGGCCCGCTCGATCTCGCCGGGATCGAGGATCTCGAGATCGCGGATGCCGTTGTTCGCGGCCAGGTGTTCGCGGAGCGCATCGACGGGGTCGGGTCCAGCGTCGCGGCGCTCGTCGTTCGTCGGTGTGGTCGGCACGATCGGCATCGTGGCACAGGCTCCGGGCAGGCGTCAGCGAGGTTGGCGCTCGAGTGCCTTCTTCAGCGCCGCTGCCGCCAAGGCGTTGGCGGCGGCGCCGTCGTCGACGAAGTCGGCGAGCGAGAAGAAGCCGTGGAACATGCCGCCGAACCGGACGTGGCTGGTGGGCACGCCGAGCGCGGCCAGCCGGGCGGCGTAGGCGTCGCCCTCGTCGCGCAGCGGGTCGAACTCCGCGGTGATCACCAGCGCGGGGGGCCCTGCGGCCACCGTGTGGTCGCTCGCGTACAGGGGCGACACGCGCGGATCGACGGTCGAGCCGTGCCCACCGCTCAGGTAGTGGTCGATGAACCACCCCATCGCGTCCTTGGTGAGGAAGTAGCCGGTGGCGTTCTCGTCGTAGCTCGGTTGCGCACGGGCGAGGTCGGTGACCGGGTAGACGAGCAGCTGGAACACCAGCGGCACCACGCCGATGTTCGCGACGACGGCGGCGAGGTTGCCGCCCGCCGAGTCACCACCGACGGCCAGGCGATCGGCACGACAGCCGAGCGCAGCGGCGTTGGCGTGCGCCCATCGCAGCGCGGTCACGCAGTCCTCGAGCGGGGCGGGGAACGGATGCTCCGGCGCGAGCCGGTAGTCGACGCTCAGCACCGCATGGCCGCTGCCGTTGGCCAGCGCTCGGCACACGTTGTCGTGCGAGTCGAGGTCGCCGATCACCCACCCGCCGCCGTGGTAGTAGACGAGCAGCCCGATGTCGGGGCGGTCGTTCGGGCGGTAGAACCTGGCCGGCACGCCGCCGGCATCGAGGTCCTCGATGTGGTGGACGTCCTCGGCCGGCGGGCGCTGGCGGGCCTTGCGGGCGGCGCGGGCCTGGTCGGGGGTCCCCGAGTCGACCGGCGGATCGCCGATCGCGGCCATCAGGGCGAGCAGGGACACGGCTTGGGCATGCAACGGCACGCGCCGAAGCTTGTCACAGCCCGCTGGCGACGGCGCCGGTCGAGGGCGTGCCGACGCTGCGAGCGGTAGCGTCCGGGGCCGTGGCCGACCCGAACCTGCACGCCCCCGATCTCGATCGGCTGGAGACGGCGTTGCTGGAGGCGATCGAGTCCCTCGGGCCGATCGAGCCGACGGGTGCGTCGGGCCCGGCCGCCCGACGTCGTCCGGCAGACCCGATCCGCGACGGCTCCCGGCTCACCGTCCAGATGGCCGACTCGCTGTTCGACGCCCAGCTCCAGAGCCGCCATCTCGACCACGCCGCCCGCTGGCTGCGCGCCAAGGGGCTCGGCTACTACACGATCGGGTCGGCCGGCCACGAGGGCAACGCGGCCATTGCTGCGGCGCTCCGCCCCACCGACCCCGCGCTGCTGCACTACCGGTCGGGTGGCTTCTATCTCGCACGCTCCGCAGCGGTCCGCCAGGCCCGGCTGGCCGGCGCGCGGGACGTGTTGGCCGGGATGCTCGCGCTCGCCGAGGAACCCATCGCGGGCGGCCGCCACAAGGTGTTCGGGCACCCCGAGCTCGACATCATCCCGCAGACCTCCACCATCGCCTCGCACCTGCCGCGCGCCGTCGGCGTCGCGTTCGCCATCGACCGGGCCCGCCGGCTCGGTCTGCCCACCCGATGGTCCGACGACGCGATCGCCGTGTGCTCGTTCGGCGACGCCAGCGTCAACCACTCCACCGCCCAGGGGGCGCTGAACACAGCCGGTTACACCGCGCACAACGGCATCGGCCTTCCGCTGCTGTTCGTGTGCGAGGACAACGGATGGGGGATCAGCGTGCCGTCGCCCGTCCGGTGGGTCGAGGCCACGCTCGCGCACCGGCCCGGCATCCGCTACGCGAGCGCCGACGGCAGCGATCTCGCCGATGCGTACGACAAGGCGAGCGAGCTCGCAGAGTGGGTGCGCAGCGAGCGCCGGCCGGCCGTGCTCCACCTGCGCACCGTCCGCTACATGGGCCACGCCGGTACCGACGTCGAGAGCGGCTATCGGTCGGCATCGTCGTTGCGCGCCGATCTCGAACGCGACCCGCTGCTCGGCACCGCACGACTGCTGGTCGCGGCCGGCATCGCCACGCCGGCCGAACTGGTCGAGCGCTACCTCGCCGGCCGCCGCGAGATCCGCACCCTCGCGATCGACCTCTCCACCCGCCGCACGCTCGAGACGGCGGCCGAGGTGATGGCACCGCTGTCACCCCGTCGGCCCACGAGCGTCGCGTCCCGGTCGCTCGCGGCGGCGTCGACGGACGATCGTCGAGCGTTCTTCGGGGCCAAGCTGCCCGAGGAGGAAGGCGGCCTCACGCTCGCCGAGAACATCAACCGAGCGCTGGGCGACGTGCTGTTGTCGATGCCGCACTCGATGGTGTTCGGTGAGGACGTCGGCGTGAAGGGTGGCGTGTACGGCGTCACCCGCGGGCTCGCCAAGAAGGCGGGCGCCGGCCGCGTGTTCGACACGCTGCTCGACGAGCAGTCGATCCTCGGCCTTGCACTCGGCGCGGGCGTGAGCGGGTTGCTGCCGATCCCCGAGATCCAATACCTCGCCTACCTCCACAACGCCGAGGATCAGCTGCGCGGCGAGGCGGCGAGCCTGTCGTTCTTCTCGAACGGTGCGTATCGGAATCCACTGGTGGTGCGCATCGCCGGCCTCGCATATCAGAAGGGGTTCGGAGGCCACTTCCACAACGACGACGCGGTGGCGGTGCTGCGCGACATCCCCGGCCTCGTGATCGCCAGCCCCGGGCACCCGAGCGATGCGGCACCGATGCTGCGCAGCTGCGTCGCCGCGGCCGACGTCGACGGCACCGTGTCGGTGTTCCTCGAGCCGATCGCGCTCTATCACACACGCGACCTGCACCAGCCCGACGACGGCGGGTGGACGGCTCCGTACGTGGCGCCGCACCGGTGGGGTGGCGCGCAGGTGCCGATCGGTCAGGGCCGCGTGGCCCGCCAGGGCGACGACGTCCTGATCGTCACCTGGGCGAATGGCCTGTACTTGTCGCTGCGCGCCGCGCGCCGGCTCGCCGCGCGCGGCATCACGGCCCGGGTCTTCGACCTGCGGTGGTTGGCGCCGATGCCGATCGACGAGATGCTCGGACACGCGAACGAGATCGGCAAGGTGTTGGTGGTCGACGAGACCCGTCGCAGCGGTGGCGTCGGCGAGGGGATCGTGTCCGGTTTGGCCGAGCGCGGCTACTCGGGAGCGATCGAGCGCCTCGCCGCCGAGGACTCGTTCATCCCACTCGGCGACGCGGCGAACCTCGTGCTCGTCGGCGAGGACGACATCGTGGCCGGCGCGCTGCGACTGCTGGGCGAGCGACGCCCGTGAAACGCGCCGGGCTGGCTGTGCTGGTGCTCGTCGCGCTGCTCGCCGGCGCCGGTTGCGGGAACGGCCGTGCCCGGCGCGAGGCCCGCGACGAACTGGTCGATCAGCTCGTCGAGGGCGGGTTGACCGAACAGGTGGCCGACTGCGTGGTGGAGGCGTTCTTCGACGTCCGCAACGACGACGAGCTGAAGGACTTCTTCGCCCGCGAGACCCTCACCGACGACGAGCGCGAGGAGTTCGCCCGACTGGGCGAGGCCTGCACCCCTGCGTGATCCGGGGATCAGCCGTCGGCAGCGGGTGCTGCGGGTGATGCGGGTGCAGCTGCGTCGGCGGCGGGCGCGTCGGCGGCGGGCGCAGCGGCGGCGGGCGCAGCGGCCGGCTCCTTCTTCTTCGGCGGCGGGACCCCGACGCTGGGGGCCTGGTCGGCGAACTCGGGCCAGCGGCGACGGCTGACGATCGACAGGGTGCGCAGCAGCTTCATCGCCACCTCGTCCTCCTGTGCGGGCCGGGCGATGATCACGCCGTCGGCGATCATCCGGTTGATCACTTCCTCACCGAGTTCGGTGCGGACGATCGTGAGCGTCCAGTCGTTGTCCTTGCCGATGCCACCGGTGGCGATGTCGGAGTGCTCGGCCGCGAAGTCGGGGCAGTTCTTGCAGCCCTCGCGCGTCCACTTGTGGCATTCCTTCAGGTCGATCTCGTGGTACGAGCCGTCCTTCATCCAGATCTGGAAGACGCCCTTGATGTTCATCTTCACCATGTCCTGCTTCTTCAGGCCGTACTTGGCCTCGAAGAGCTCGGGGAAGATGGCGTCGTCGAAGGTCTTCGAGCAGAGCAGGCCGATGTTGAACAGGAACGGCTTGCTGACCTTGCCGGCCTTGCGGTCCCACATCACCGGCGGCGACGAGGTCTGGCAGCCCATGCCGACCAGCGCGAGCCGGCTGAACCCGCGTTCTTTCGCCTCGGGGAGTGCGAGCGGGTTGGCGCAGTAGGTGTAGCGGCTGCCGGCGGTGGCGAGCACCTCCTCGCGGTTGGTGACCACGACGGGCTTGGCCTTCCAGGCATCGTCTTCTTCGACACCGCTGACGAGCGCCGCCTCGATGTAGTCGTTCTGCAGCAGCCAGTTGAGCATCGCCGACACGAAGCCGCCGTCCTGGCCCTTGGTGTGCTCCTCGTCGTTGGCGGCGCGTGTGAGCAGCAGCTGGCGCCAGATGCCCGACATCTCGTTGGGCTCGCGGACACGGCCGAACAGGTGCATGTCGGCGGCCGGTTCCCAGGCACGGAACCGGGGGCACGCCCGGGTGCAGGTGGTGCAGCCCTTCTCGCCGTGGATGCAGTTGTCGAGGCCGAGCTCCTCCTCGAGGTGGAAGGGCTTGTACTTGCCCTCTTCGTGCTCGTAGCCGATCACGTCGTGTGGGCAGGTGACCACGCAGCCGGCACATCCGGTGCACAGGCCGGTCGTGATGACCTCCGCGTAGAGCTCTTTCCACTGTGCGGTCCAGCGCTCGGCCTTCGGGGCGGCGCCAGGGGAGGACGGGGGAGCAGGCTCGGTCACGGTCACGCAGCGACTCTAGGCACGCGGCGTGGCGCCCTGCGCCGTCGAAGGGCCGTCGAAGGGCCGTCGAAGGGCCGTCGAAGGGCCGTCGAAGGGTCGTCGAAGGGTCGTCGAACGGTCCCCGCACCGGGGGGAGGGGGAGGTACTAGTACCAACGTCGCATAGCGCCTGTCGGCTCGTTGCGGTTTGATGACGGAGTCGTCTCCGCCCGTGACGACACCATCCCGGGTCGAGGCCGCTCAACCGAGCAGGCCCGCCATTGGTCCGAGGTGGTGGATGGTCAGCCCGCCCGCAGACCACTCCACCACCATCGGACCCCGGGCGGCTCGACTTCCTCGCCCTGCCGCCCGGCGCGCCCCGACCCCGGTGTCGGCTGCTCCTCAGGCGATCGGAGCGTCGGCGGCCAGGTCGACCCCGATCTTGCCCTCGTTGGTCGCCGCGTACTCGTCGAGCGACTCATCCGTCAACCCGTCGTGGCGGAGCTGTCCGTGCCGGGCGGCGAGGAAGGGCGAGCGCTCGAACGCGACCCACGACACCGGGTCCCACATGCCGCCCCGCCGGAAGGCCTTGGCACAGTGGGTGTAGACGGAGAGCACCTCGATCACGACCGCGGTCGTCGGGCGTCGGAGTTCGCCGACGAACAGGTCGAGCACGTCCGGGGCCGTCGTGACGGAGGCCGAGCCCTCCAACCGCAGTGTCTCGTCCTGACCGGGGATCACGACGAGCAGCGCAGCATGAGGATTGGCCAGCAGGTTCTGGAGGGAATCGAGGAGGTGATTGCCGTTGAGGTCGGGCACGGCCACCCGGTTGTCGTCGAGCACCTTCACGAACCCCGCCGGACCGCCCCGGGGCGACACATCGCATCGACCGTCACCGTCGGCCGTCGCGAGCAGGACGAAGGTCGACGCCGACAGCAGTGCCGCGGTACCGGGATCGAGCCGGTCGCGGATCTTGGTGCGGGTGCGCGCCGCCGGCGCCGGATACAGCGCCATGAGCTGCGCCGTGGACGTGATCCGGTGCGGGTCCTGGGTCATCGCCCGACGGTACTTCGCGCCACGTGAACGCCGGCGCAGCGACCCGCGCCACCGCGAGGCCCGGCGTCCTCGCTCGAACGGTGTGTTCACGATCGTGAGTCATTTCAGAAACAGTGACGTAACAGTTCCGCGGAAATGTGCGGCAGCCCCTACTCACGTCCGTGCGCCGCCGGTGGCGCGCGGCATCCCATCCACGGAGCACCCATATGGACAGCGGCAACATCGCCTGGGTCCTGGTGTCGGCAGCCATGGTGCTGTTCATGACACCCGGCCTGGCCTTCTTCTACGGCGGCATGGATCGGGGACGCAACGTCCTGAACATGCTGATGATGAACTTCTACTGCGTGTTGATCGTGCCGATCGTCTGGGTCGCCATCGGCTACACGCTCGCCTACGGCCCGTCGGCGGTCGGCAACGACTTCATCGGCAACTTCGATGCCGCGTTCTTGAAGGACATCGCGATCACCGGTGAGGACGGCGGCATGACGCTCGCCACGGTGGCCTTCCTGGGCATGTTCGCCGCGATCACCCCCGCGCTGATCTCCGGTGCGGTCGCGGACCGCATGAAGTTCTCCGCCTGGGCGATCTTCGTCCCCGTGTGGTCGCTGCTCGTCTACGTCCCGGTGTTCAAGTGGGTATACGGCGGATGGCTCGGCCAGCGCGGCTCGCTCGACTTCGCCGGTGGCACCGCCATCCACGTCAACGCCGGCATCGCCGCGCTCGCCTGCGTGCTCGTGCTCGGCAAGCGCAAGGGCTGGCCCACCGAGGGTCACCCGCCGCACTCGATGCCGCTCGTGATGATCGGCACCGGCATCCTCTGGTTCGGTTGGTTCGGGTTCAACGCCGGCTCGGCGCTCGCCGCCAACGGCCAGGCCGTGCAGGCGTTCATGAACACGTTCCTCGCCGCTGCCGCAGCTGGGCTCGCCTGGGTCGTCGTCGAGTGGCTCCGCGACGGTCACCCCACCAACCTCGGCGCCGCGTCGGGCATCGTCGCCGGCCTCGTCGCCATCACGCCGGCCGCCGGCTACGTGTCGGGCATGAGCCCGATCTGGATCGGTCTCGTCGCCGGCGTCGTCTGCTGCTACGCGGTGAAGCTGAAGGCGAAGGCCGGGTACGACGACGCGCTCGACGTGGTCGGCGTCCACTTCGTCGGTGGCCTCGTGGGTTCGCTCCTCATCGGCTTCTTCGCCAATCCCGAGTTCTTCGGTGCCGAGTTCATGGAGGGCATCTTCTACGGCGGCAGCGCGGAACTGTTGCTCGAGCAGGCGCTCGCCAACGGTGCGGCGATCGTGTGGTCGTTCGCGATCACCTTCGGGTTGATGAAGCTGCTCGCGCTGACCATCGGCGTCCGCGTCGACGAGGAGCAGGAGGCCACCGGCCTCGACCTCGCGCTCCACGGTGAGACGGCCTACCACTCGGGCAGCCTCGGGTGACCCGGGCCGAACGACACGACCGCCACGAACACCACCACGAACGAAGCAGGAGGACGACATGAAGCTCATCACCGCCATCGTCAAGCCGTTCAAGCTCGACGAGGTCAAGTCGGCGCTACAGGCGGCCGGCATCACCGGCATCACGGTCAGCGAGGTGCGCGGGTTCGGTCGCCAGGGCGGTCACACCGAGGTGTACCGCGGTGCCGAGTACCGCATCGACTTCGTGCCCAAGGTTCGCCTCGAGATCGTCGTCGCCGACGAGTCGGTCGACTCGATCGTGAGTGCGATCGCCGAGGCCGCGCGCACGGGCAAGATCGGTGACGGCAAGATCTGGGTCAGCGACATCGGGCAGATCGTCCGCATCCGCACGGGCGAGTCGGGCGTCGACGCCATCTAGGCGTCAGCGGCCCGACCCCTGCACGCACCCGCCACATGGGATCGCGTCGAGCCCGGTTCCGGTCACCCCGCGTTCGTGCGGACCGAGCCGGGCTCGTTCGCGTCGAGCGCGAACCCGCGCGCCTGGGCACTGCGGAT
>JAPLAA010000055.1 GCA_026393475.1 Actinomycetota bacterium | reverse complement strand
GCTCGATGCCGTGAGCTGCCGCAAGTCGGGCCAGCTGCTAGTTGGAGCTGATGTGGCAGCGTGCGTGGGCGGTCGGAAGGCGCTCGGTGAGCGGGCTCTTCGGTGTTACACCCCCTTGCGAGGATGGGGGCGTGGACAGCGGGGGCACTCACGAGCGCGCAGGCGCGGACATCGAGGAGATGCTGTCCGCAGTCGATCTCGACGTCCTGCTGCGGCACGTCACTGATCGGCTCCTCGAGGTCTCGGCTGACTGCGGTGATGGTCTCGACGATGCATCGCTGCACGACACGGTGGTGCTCGTACACCGTGAGCGATCCCGGATCGCTGTGGCATTCGCCGAGCTGCTCGCCGGTTGGGACACGCGGCGGATCTGGGAGTCCGATGGATCTCGCAGTCCGGCCCACCGACTCGCTCGCGAGACGCGGTCGTCGGTCGGCGGTGCGCGCAACGACCTCAGGCGCGCCCGCCGAGTGCGTCATCTCCCGTTGGTGCGTGACGGTGTCGTGGCCGGCGTGTTGTCGATCGATCACCTCGACCTCCTCGGTCACGTCAACACGCCCGAACGACGGCACCCGTTCGCCCGCGACGAGGCCCTCCTCGTCCGGAAGTGCAGCGAGCTGTCGTACGCCGACGGCGCCCGGCTCGTGCGGTACTGGGCCGGGCACGCCGACGAGCGCCTCGCCGACGAACGAGCCGCGGCCAGGCCGGCCCCCGACCCCAGCGGCGACGATGCCGCAGCAGCGCCGGACGATGCGAATGCACCACCCGCCGACGACGAGTACGACGCGCATGCACCGACCACCGGCTCGCGTTTGCACGCATCGCGCACGCTCGACGAGGCACTGATCATCGACGGCACGCTCGACGCGATCGATGGCACCATCGTCGAGAACGAACTGAACCGGCTCGCCGATGAGATCCGCCTCGCCGACCGCAAGGCAGGCATCGACCGGTCACCCGCACAACGGCGTGCCGCTGCGCTGGTCGAGATGGCTCGCCGCTCGGCCACCGCGCCCGAACACGGTCGCCGCCCGCGGCCGTTGTTCACCGTGCTCGTCGGCGAACGCACCCTCGACCGCCTCTGCGAACTCAGCAACGGCATCGTCGTCACTCCGGGACAACTCGTTGCACACCTGGGCGAGGCCGACATCGAGTCCGTGCTGTTCGACGGGCCGAGCACCATCGTCGCCGTGTCATCTCGCCGTACGTTCGCCGGTGCTGTGCGCCGGGCCGTCCAGGTGCGTGACCGGCGCTGCCGTCACCGATCCGAGTGCGACGTTCCCGCCGACGACTGCGATGTCGACCACATCGTCCCCGCCGCCAAGGGCGGACCCACCAGCCAGTTCAACGGCCGCCTCGAATGCAAGCCCCACAACCGCCTGGCGCACCTCCACGACCACGACGAACCACCGATGCCCCACCGCGAGATCACACGCCTCGACGAACTCCGCGCGAAGGTCCGCTGGCGATGCCGCAACGACCCCTGGTACCTCGACGACAGCGACGGTCCCTGAGCCAGGTGGAAGTGGCGCGTCCGACGCTCGCCGTGACACACCTTGTGTCTCCTCGGACAATCCCCGGTCCACGTTGGTGGTGGGATTCTTGGGAGACGTGCAAGAAGGCCGGTGATTGGAAGGCCGACTTCGGACGCCAACGCTCGGGGACGCCGACGGCCTGCCAGCTCTCGATCGCCGCGTCGAGTGAGCCCGGGATGCGACTCACCGCGCTGCGAGCGGCGCCTACAACCCCAGCAAATCGCTGAGGCGGCGGGCGCTCATCTGTGTGGGGTCGTCGGTGTCGGGGAACGAGGCCAGCAGACGCTCCAACTCGATGCGTCCGATCGGGTCGTCGGCAGCCTCTCGTGGCGTCATCCCGCGCAATGCCGGCACCTGCTCGTCCAGCCATCGCTGCTCGGCCATCGCCATGTACTGCGTCATCACCTCGCGTTCCTGCTCGGCCGACAACGACCGCCCGTCACTCGTGAGCGGTGCCGCACCGCCGATGCCCGAGCCGCCGGCCGCCATCACCTCGTGCAGTTCGCGGACGTCCATCTCGAGCACCAACGAGCCGGGCAGCAACGAGCGCAGCAGCCGGAACATCTCCTCGGCCCGCTCGTCGGAGTTCACCTCCAGTGTCAACCGGCGCCCCTCGATCGTGCCCGCAGCGATCACCGTGTCGCGCTGGCTGCTCGAATCACGCACGAACGACACCTGCGTGTCCTGCACCTTCCAGCCCGCCTGCTGCAACACAGCGGCAGCATCCGTCGTCTCGTCGACGAGCCAGGTGATCGTGTGGAACCGCAACGACTCGCCATCGGTGTTCCTCATCTGCGGCGGCTGCAATGCCGTGCCGAGCAGGGCGGCGACCTCTTCCGCGTCCGCCTCGTCCATCACCTCCATCGCCCGATCGCGCAACGCATCGCCGATCGGCAGCAGCCCGGCGAACGCCCGCCGCGACTCGCCGACGGGTAGGAGGCGACCGACGAGCAGCATGCCCGGACGCAGCCCGTCGGTGGTGACGTGCTCGACCGTGACACGATCGCCCGTGCGCACGTCCCGGAGCCGCATGCCGTCTGGATGGGTCGACTCGATCTCGTACACCGACCGATCGATCAACGCCCACTGGCTCGCCAGCAACTGCTCGTCGTCGGGAAGCAGCCGACCGCGATCGGCCATGAAGTCGTCCCACACGCCGCCCTCGTGCAACGTGACATCACCGATCAACTCGCCGCCGATCAGCGCCTTCATCATCGGGTAGCCCCGTGTCGACGCCTTCGTGGCCGCCACGACATGGTCCTGGTGCTCACCCATCGCGTGACCCTCGAGGTACCGCAGGGCCTTGTGGAACAACCAACCGGCGCGGAGCTCCAACGGATGCTGCTCGCCGCCCTGATGGCACGCCTTGTACTTCTTGCCCGACCCACACGGGCACGGGTCGTTGCGCTTCGCCGCCGCCGGCGCACGCCCGAGGTACGGCCCGATCTCGTCCCACAACGACTCGGCCCTGCTCCGGTCGCCCGACCCGCCCACGCCGAGATCGCCAACACCATCGCCGTCATCATCGTCAGGGTCGGCGGGCGACGTTCCGGCTCGGCGCAGCAGGCGAGCTGCGTACTGGGCGTCACCCTGATCCGCTGCGAAGCAGGCGCGCAACACGAGCAGGTCGGAGTGCTCACTGTGGTCGACCACCCGATCGAGCATCGCGATCGCCTCGCTCACGAGGCCGACAGCATCGAACGAGATCGCGAGCAGGCACACCACACCGCTCGGGTCGTGGTCACCGAGGTCGTCCAGGATCGCCGACCCGAACGCGACCAGCTCATCGGTGCCGTACCCGAACGAACTCCACTCGGCGAGGAACGCGTCGCACATGCCGGGGTCCATCAGTGACGAGGCGAGCAATGCTGCCGCGCCGGCACGGTCGGCCGGGTCGGGTGTCAACACGCCGTCGGCCACGCACTGCCCGGCCGCGCCGAGCAGCAGGTTCAGCCGCTCCGCCGCCAGCGGATCGAGCCGATGCATCGTCATGTAGCGGCGGTGGCGCTGGCGCATCGCGACCAGGTCCCAATCGGTGCCCGCCGGCGCGATCTGATGGCCGCGCACCTCGAGCCCGGCGTCGGCCGCCAACGTCTCGAGCGGTGGCACCACACGCCGACCGAGCAACCCGTGTGCGTCGACCGCCATTCGCATCAGCACCGTCATCGACCCGACGGCGACCTCGGGATCCAGCTCGCCCACCTCGAGCATCGGGCGCGGGTCGCGCAGCGTCGCCTCGTACGCGTCACGGAACGCAGCCGAGATCTGCTCGTCGTTCGCCGTCGTCCGCTCGTCGAGCGCGAGCGACAACGAGTCACCGTCGACCGTGACCACCGCTCGCCGACCAGCGACCGCTGCGAGCCAACCGGGCGGGCCGACCAACACGTCGCGCTCACTCATCGTGTCGGCTTCCTCGACGTCGACCCACCCGTCGCCGGTACCGTCGTCGAGCTCGAACCCCTCCCAGCCGGTGATGGTGAGCAATTCGAGCGCACCCTCACACGTCAGGCGGTCGCCGGCGTCGGCCGGCACGTCCGCGGCCAGGCGCAGTGACTCCACCATCCAGTAGAGGTTGACGAACACCCCGCCCACTTGATCGATGTCAGCCGACAGCGAGTCGAACACCAACGAGACCGGATCGTCACCAAGGCGGAGGCCGCGCTGTTCGAGCGCATCGAGCAGTTCGTCCTCGTCGAGCGGGCCCTCGCGAAGGATCTCGTCGACCGCCTCACCGACCGAGAACAGACTGGAGACGTCACGCATCTCCCGAGTCTGTCATCGCGACGAATTCGACCACCAGCGCAGGACCGGCGAAGGTGCGGGCATCGCCCGTGGCAGGTGCCGACACCTTCCCCAGCGCCACGTTCACGCATCGAGAGGTCCCGACGCGACACGGATATCGCCGCGTCGGGCCGGGTCGGCCGCCCGCCTAGCATTCGATCCCATGCAGAGGTTCGCCGTGTTCGTCGATGCCGGATACCTCCTCGCCGCAGGCGGATGGGCGGTGACCGGGAGCCCACGTCGGAGCGATTCGATCGCTCGTTCGACGGCACTCGTCGCGTGGCTGCAAGCCCGATCACAGGCCGCGCTCCCCGAGCGCGAGCTCTTGCGCCTCTACTGGTACGACGCCGCGCCGAACCGTCAGGCGACCACCGACCAGCTCGTGATCGCCGAACTGCCCGACACCAAGCTCCGCCTCGGGCACCTGACCTCGCAGGGCACGCAGAAGGGTGTCGACGCCCTCCTGCTCTCGGACCTCACCACGTTGTCACGCGAGCGCTCGATCGACACCGCCATCCTCATCGCCGGCGACGGTGACTTCGCCGAAGCGGTCAACCAATCCCAGCAGCACGGCACACGACTCCTGCTGTGGGCGATCGACACACCGCAGAACACCGTCTCTCCAGTACTGCGCCATGAAGCAGACCGCGTCGAGCTCATCGGCTCGGCGGAGCTTGTCGAGTACTTCACGGCAGCGCCCCCGAAGCCGGTCCGAGTGCCAGAGCCCGTGACGCCCCGGCCGGCTGCGGCGACCAACGACCTACCGGTGTACGCCACGCTCGTCACCGATGAGGCGCTGCGGATCGGCCGGGCCTTCGCTGATCGATGGTCCGCACAGGTGACCGACGGTGATCGGAGCGCAGTTATGGCTGGCGAACCACGAGTACCGGGCGAGATCGACTACCGACTGATCCGATTCGCGCTCGAGGAAGCCAATCTGAGTGGCGACACGCGGCTCGCCCCCGATGCCCTGCGAACGATCCGTGAGGGCTTCTGGGCCGGACTCGCTGCCCGCTGACGTCAGTGCGATCCACCGGCAACAGCGTTCGCTCGGCACCTGTGCTGTCGTCGCACACCTACGGCCACGACGACGGTGACGCGCACCAGTTCGCCGTTCTGTGTCTGGAAAACCCGACATTCGTACTCTGAATCCGATATGTTGGCATTTGCCGACATTCAGTGACAGGGCGACGAATGTCGGGAAAAACCCACAGGAGGCAGTGATGTGGTTGCGGGTGAAGGGAGGCACGAATCTCGGGCAGGCGCTCGAGCAGGTGCGGCAGGAGGCGGGCCTCACCCAGGCCGAACTCGCTCGACGGCTCGACGTCACGCGTACGACGGTGATCGACATGGAGAAGGGCGGCACCGCAGGCGTGCGGCGGATCGTCGATGCATTGTCCATGCTCGGCTACGACATCGTCATCGTGCCCCGCGGCGCAACCGTCGACGTCCGCGAGTCGGGAGATGCCGCTGATGGCTCGACCCGGCCCTGAACTCGAGGTCCTCCTCGCCGACGAGCACGTGGCCGTGTTGCGCTCCGCTCGCAACGGCCTCGAGCTCGCATATCTGCCGAACACCGTGGGCCGACTCGGCGTCGGTGCCGTGTGCCTCTCGATGGCCCTACCCGTCGATCGCAAGCCGTTCACGGGTGCGCGCGTGGAACGGTGGACGGAGGCCCTGCTCCCCGAAGGTGAGGCACGCACCGTTCTGGAGGATCGGTTCGGGGTCCGCCGCGGGGACAGTTTCGGTCTGCTCGCGAAGATCGGCCGTGACTGCGCCGGCGCCGTCTGCTTCGTCGCCGAGGTCGACCATGCGAGAGCTGCGGCACTCGAGCCGATCTCGCTCGGCGAGCTCGAACAACAGATCGCCGACCTGCCGATCCACCCGCTCGGCGCAGACGAGGAGGTGCCCGTGTCGCTGGCGGGCCTGCAGCGCAAGCTGCTCCTCGTCCGCACCGCGGATGGCGGTTGGGCGCGGCCACTGCACGGTCAGCCGAGCAGCCACATCCTCAAGCCCGACCCGTTCGAACGCCCCGGACTGATCGCTGCCGAGGCACTGGTGATGACCGCGGCCAAGATCGCGGGCCTCGACGTCGCCGAGGTCGTGCTCGACCACATCGGTGGCCGCGACGTGCTCGTGGTCGAGCGCTTCGACCGGCGCATCGAGAACGGTCGACTGGTGCGCACGCACCAGGAGGACGGCTGCCAGGCACTCGGCCTCGACCCGTCGCGTGACAACAAGTACGAACGCCCAGTCCATCGCGACAACCCGAGCTACGGCCGATTCGCCCGAGTGCTCCTCGACCACGCCGTCGACCCTCACCGCGAACAGGTGAAGCTCGCACAGGCGATGGTGCTCCACATCGCGGCAGGAAACACCGATGCGCATGCCCGCAACCACGGCTTCCTGCTCGAACAGGGCACTGCCCGACTCGCTCCGATCTACGACGCATCGCCCACGATCGAGTTCTCGAACACGCGACGGTGCGCACTCACGGTGTGCGGCCAGGACCAGCTCGAACAGGTGACCGCCGAGCATCTGATGCTCGAGGCCCGTTCCTGGTCGCCCCTGCGCGACGACGGCCGAGCGATCGTCACCCAGACAGCCGCGTTGCTCGCATCCGCGTTCGACGAAGCGTCGAAGGCCGTCCCGCAGGTCCCGCGTCACATCGTCGAACGGATGTGTGAGCGCGCTGCACGCGTGGCGACGTGATCACCTTCGAAGGGTGCTCCAGCGCGCAGGGGTAGGTGCCGATACACAGGCATGAGATTGAAGGAGATGGCGCTCCGGCACTCGGGCGCGTGCCGGGTGTGTGGTGTGGAGCTGCCGGCGAAGACGACCGCGGTCTACGACTTCACCGCGAAGAACGTGCTGTGCCTGGCGTGTCGAGACAGCGTCGTGCCCGCCCCGCAGCAGGCGACGCCAAGCGCCCCCGTTGAGGGCACCCAGCGACAGCAGGACCGGCGGGTCGGTGATCGTCGGCGGTCGGCCGATGCCACGGAATCGAGTCGCGGCGGCTCGGTCCTCGAGCGCGACAGCTGACATCGACCGATCCAGGGAATCGAGTTCCACCGGACGAGTGCCATCTCGTCGCGGTCATCGGTGACCGCGTGGTTCACACCGTTGGGAACAGGCCGAGTCTGATGAACTCGTCGAGGCACATCACCGCTCCGGCCACGCCGGCGACGAGGCCCCACTGCAAAGGCGGGATCGTCGCAGCGCTGATGGGTCCGAGAAGGCCCGCCTCGAAGTCGGCTCGTGTCGGCGATACAGCGGCGACCTGACAACCGGCCGCGCCGACGGCCTGCACATCCTCCGGTGTCAACGGCGTCATCCCGAATGCGGCGATCACCTCACCGACGGTCGCCTGTTCGAAGGCGTCGATCGCGCCGTCGTTGCGGGCTGCACGCTCGGCATCCGACAACGGTGCCCACGCGAGCGGCACCGTCCCGATCGTGATCGGCGCGGGGACCGGCTGCTCGACCGGCAGCGTCACCGGGGCGGGCAGCGACGGAGCGACCGGCACGATGTATTCCGTCGTGGTCGGCAGCACCACCGCGGGCTCGTCCACCGGGACGTCGATGCCCATCACCGTCGACTCGACGACGTCCTCCACCGCTGAGACCCCGACCGGCTGGTCGCTGTCACCGCCGCTGAAGATCCACCCGCCGAGCGCGAACGACCCGATCATGCCGAGCACCGCCAGCGGCCACCGGCGGGGAGGGGTCGACGAACCCAGGACCTCGGTGAGCGTCACCGGTTCCGGCTCGATCCGCGCGGCCTTCGACGTGTCGATCCAGACCGGCCCGATCGTGGCGTTCGGCGCGCTGGGCTCGGTGACGACCGGTCGTTCACCGGGCCGATCGAGGGCCTCGGTCACGCCGTCGGAGACGTGCTCGGTCCATCCGCGCTCGTCGTGCCACCGGTACGCGTGACGACGCCACGGATCGTCTCCCCACGCTCCGCCCACCACTGCCTCCTCGACCGCACCGTCCGGTGCTCAGTCGATTCCACCCCACCGGGAACAGCTCCCGGGCAACGTCCAGGTGAACCTTCGACCAACGTCCGGTACTCGACAGCGCGGCCGTGCCGTTCCTTACTCCTCGGCGCGTACGAACATCTGTCATTCGTCGTCGCGAATGGTCGGTGCTGTGCCCTTGCGCCGTTGCCGGCGCGTGACAGGCACACGGATCTCATCGAGCTGTGCGACGAGTTCCGCACCTCTGCCATCACGGATCGCATCGATCCGGGACCGGTCGGCCTCGAGCCACGCGATGAGGCGTTCGTCGCTCCACCCCTTGCGGTGAGCGAGCGCGATCATGGTCGACAGCCCCGGCACCACACTCCCGTCCGGCGCGAACTGCCACAACGGGTACAACACGTTCGGACGACTCGCCCGGACGAGGAACCCGCCACGAGCTGCTCGTTGCTGCACGTTCTGGCGGGACGTACCCAGCAGCTCAGCCAGCCGAGACCCGCTGACAGATCCGTCGCGGATGCTGGCGAACTCGAGCACACGCAACACGTCGCGCTTGGCGCGCTCGGGATCGGCGATCTCCATCCCCGGTTCCAACTGTGCAGCGACTTCGTCGAGAACTTCGCGAGCGGTTGACATCGGGCCAGCATATGGCCCACATGTCAACTCGCGTCAACCATTCGATCCTGTTCGGCCGACGGTGGCAGGTGCGCTGCGCTCGCCCTTGGGGTTGCGATCGGCCAAGTCGAATCATAAAGTAGACACGTCACTACATGGAGGCGTGATGACGACGCAGATGAGCAGCCGGGAGTTCAACCAGGACACCAGTGGTGCCAAGCGAGCTGCCGAGAGCGGCCCGGTGTACATCACCGACCGGGGCCGACCTGCGCACGTGTTGTTGACCTTCGATGCCTACGAGGCGCTCCTCGGGCCACGTCGGGTTCTCGACCTCCTCGCCGAGCCCGCAGGGGTGGCGGACGTCGAGTTCGTCGCGCCGAAGCACGTCGACGTTGCGCGTCCCGCAGCGTTCGAGTGATGTTCGTCCTCGACACCAACCTCGTCTCCGAACTCCGCAAGGTGCGAAGCGGAAAGGCGAACCCCGGAGTCGCGTCGTGGGCCGAGCAGGTGCCGTCGGCCGCACTGTTCATCTCAGCGATCACGATCCATGAACTCGAGCACGGGGTGTTGCTCATGGAGCGATCCGACCCGGCGCAAGGGGCGGTGCTCCGAGCCTGGCTCGACCGCAGTGTGACGGCCGCGTTCAAGGACAGAGTGCTCCCCGTGGACGAGCGCGTCGCTCGCCGAGCCGCCGGCTTCCATGTGCCGGATCCCGCGCCTTTTCGTGACGCCCTCATCGGTGCGACGGCAGCGGTCAACGACATGACCGTCGTGACCAGAGATCTGAAGGACTTCGACCGCTTCGACGGACTCGACGTGGTCAATCCCTGGAGCTGACGCACCACGCGGCCTCGCAAATCCTCAGAGCCAGCGGCGGGGGATGGGGAGGCGGTGCCTCAGGCGGACGAAGGCCAAGGTGGCCTTGTCGATCATCGAGCTGTTGTCGAAGCCCTTCACCTCGCTCGGCACCAGACGCAGCAGGGTCGTGCCGTGCTCGGCACGCTCGTCGCGCATCATCTTCTCGTACTGCTTCGCGGCCACCTTGCCGAAGTAGTGCTCGGCCATCTCCCAGCCGAGCTCGGCATCGGGCGCACCCGCGGCACCGTGCTCGACGAACTCGAGCGTGCCCTCCACGATCACGGCCCGGTAGGGCGGGCGCTCGTCCTGGATGGTGACGCACACCCGCGGGTCCTTGCGCAGGGCCCGCACCTTGGGCGAGTCGCTCTCGACGCTGAACCAGATGACGCCGTCGCGGTAGGCGTACCAGATGGGCACCTGGTTGGGTCGGCCGTCGGCGCGCAGGTACGACAACACGGCGATGTGGTCGCCGGCGAGGAACGTCTCCATCGCGGCCGGGGCGAACGCGGGCTGGCCGCCGATCGCTCGGAACTCGAAGTCGGTGAGGCGGGCGGAGGTCGTGTTGGAGGAAGCTGGGTTTACGGTGTAAGCCATGAGGTCACCATACGGTATACGACGTAAACTCGCAACCGTGACTCGTGTCCCACTGACCGTCGAACGGATCGTCGCCGCGGCCCTCGCCCGCATCGACCACGACGGGCTCGACGGGTTCAGCATGCGCAAGCTCGGCGCCGATCTCGGCGTGGAAGCCATGGCGCTCTACAAGCACGTGCCCGACAAGGAGACCCTCCTCGACCTCGTCGTCGCCGAGATCTACGCCGAGGTCGACCTGGCCGACCCCGACCTCGCCTGGGACGAACGCATCCGCCACTTCGCCCACGCGCTCCGTGCCGCAGTGCTCGCCCACCCGCACCTGCTCACCCGCGCCGTCACCCAGCCGCCCACCACACCCGTCGTGCAACAGCGCATCGACGTCCTCCTCGGCGCACTCCGTGAGGCCACCGGCGACGACGCACTCGCCGTCCGCCACTTCTGGGTCATCACCGCGTTCGTGTCGGGCGCCCTCCTCGGTGAGACCGCCTCCGTCCGCCAGACCGACACCACCTCGGACGAGTCGGCGACCGAGCTCGATGCGATCACCTGCCCGTCGCTCGCCGCACTCGGCCCCGTGCTCGCCACGTGCGACTTCGCCACCGAGTTCGCCTTCGGCCTCGACATCGTCCTCGCCGCCGTCCCCGTCACCCGCCGCCGTCGGCCGCGCTGAACCAGCGTCAACGGTGTGTTCGCTGCGGATCGGTGGTCCGCTCTCCCCTCGTCAGTTCAGCGGGCGCTTCCACGTCGCGAGCCGACTGGAACCCGCTCGCCGAGGGGAATCTCCACTCAGCGGGCGCGAATCTCCACTCAGCGGGCGCAAACCTCCACTGATGGTCCGAGTCTCGCTGTGCCTTCGATAGCTCATCACCGTTGTCGCCGTCCCTTGCGCCGAAGCAGCATCCGGCCGGGCGAATACCTAGAAAAGTCAGCGGTCATCGCTGATTTTTCGATACGATCTGTCCATGCTGTCTCGCCGGCGCCACCTCGAACGGTGCAACCGACTGCTCGCACAGTCGCCCTGCCTCGCGTTGCTCGGCGCCCGCCAAGTCGGCAAGACCACACTTGCCGCCCAGATCGCCCGCGAGTGGCCCGGACCGGTCCACGAGTTCGATCTCGAACGACCGTCCGACCGCGCCCGGCTGTCCGAACCCGAGCTCGCCCTCGAGGCGCTCGACGGCCTCATCGTGCTCGACGAGATCCAACGACATCCCGATCTGTTCGTGGTGCTGCGGGGTTTGATCGATCGACATCCCGAACGTCGATACCTCGTGCTCGGTAGCGCCGCACCTGAACTGCTCCAGCAGTCGTCCGAAACCCTTGCCGGCCGGATCTCGTTCCACGACCTCGGCCCGTTCGCGCTCGACGAGGTCGGCGCCGACGCGCTCGATGAACTCTGGCTCCGCGGTGGCTTTCCTCGTTCCTTCACCGCGGCCGACGACGATGCGAGCTTTCGTTGGCGACTCGACTTCATTCGAACCTTCGTCGAGCGCGACCTGCCCACGCTCGGCAGCCGGGTGCCGTCGGCCACCACCGATCGCTTCTGGCGGATGCTGTCGCACCTCCACGGCCAGGTGTGGAACGGCAGCCGCATCGCCGCGTCGTTCGGCGTCGCCGACTCGACGGTGCGCCGATACCTCGACACGCTCACGTCCACCCTCGTGGTCGACCAACTGCAGCCATGGCACGAGAACGTCGGCAAGCGCCAGGTGAAGTCGCCGAAGGTCTACATCAACGACTCGGGGCTCCTGCACGCCCTGCTCGACCTGCCCGATCGAACCGCGCTCGAACGGCACCCGGTCGTCGGGGCGTCGTGGGAGGGATTCATCATCCGTCAGTTGATCGAGATCACCGGCGCCCGCCGTGACCAGTGCTACTTCTGGGCAACGCACGCAGGTGCCGAACTCGACCTGTTGATCGTGCGCGGGAGTGAGCGGATCGGCTTCGAGGTCAAGCGCACCGCCGCGCCCAAGGTGACGGCGTCCATCCGTTCGGCGATCGAGACACTTCACCTCGACCGGGCCGTCGTCATCCACGCCGGGCAGCACAGCTTCCCGATGGCCGACGGGGTCGACGCCGTGGCGGCGCGTTCGCTCCTCGATCGCCACGACTGGTGAGGTGCCGAAGCCGCGACCGAGCGCCTCACGCACCCGGCATCGACGGTGACTCGCCGGCGAACCAGGCGTCGGCTGACTCGGCGGGGATCTGGGTGATCACGTCCCAGTGCTCGGCGATGGCACCGTCGTCCACCCGCCACAGATCCCAGTAGGCGGTTGACACACCATCGGCGTCGTGACGGTTGATCGCCAACACGAAGTCGCCTGCTGCCAACCACACGCTCGTCCCCGTGATGAGGAACGGCACGCCCGCATCGCGCAGGCCCACGAAGAACGACCGCACCGACTCGAGCCCATCCGCGAACAACGGGCCGTGCAACACGTAGCGACCCTCGTCGAAGAATCGGTCGACATCCTCCCACCGACCCTCCACCAATGCGGTCGTCACGTACTCATCCACCAGCGCACGATTGGCGGTGGCCTGCTCGCCACCAGTCACCGGATCGACCGGCAGGGCGTCGAACGGACGATGGCCCGAGGCGTTCGGCTCGTCCACCCACGGCACCACCGACTCCCACCTCGGCGTCGCAGCACCATCGTTCGGCGTCACGAGTGCGTTCGCCGTGCCCGCCAACTCGTCGGTCGTGAGCGTGAACGTCAGCTCGCCATCGCTCATCGAGAACACCACCTCGCGGCCGAGCACCGTCGTGGTCGGGGGGACGGTGGTCGTCGGGGGAGTGGTCGTGGTCGTCGCGATCGCGATGGTCTTCGTCGGCACCGTGCTCGACGCAACCGCGGTCGTCGCGACGGCAGCGGTCGGCTCGGTGCTCGACCCGCAGCCCGCGCCCACGGCGACCACCACCAGTGCGAGTGCGGCGTGGGCGAATGCGTGACGGGTCATGTCGATCTCCTGACTACGATGTTGACGCCGACAACATTGGACGTGGATGTTGTCGATGTCAACATCAGTGAGGGGTGAACATGGGCACGTACCACCACGGTGATCTCAGGGCTGCGCTCGTGGCGCAGGGTCTCGTCGTGCTCGAGCGCGACGGCCTGGCCGCGCTCACCCTGCGCGCCGTCGCCCGCGAGGTCGGCGTCAGCCACGCAGCCCCCGGCCGCCACTTCGCCGACGCCGCCGCGTTCCACACCGCCGTCGCCGCCTCCGGCTACCGCGAGCTCGCCGAGCGCCTGTCGGCCACGGAGGACGCCGGCGCCGAGGACGCGCTCATCGCCGCCGGCCGCGCCTACGTCGGCTTCGCCCTCGACCACCCACAGCTCTACCGACTCGTCTTCCACGCCGGCCTCACCGACACCGCGTGGGACGACGACGAGTTCCGCAACGCCTCCTCCGCCGCGTTCGGCGTGCTCGAACACCATGTGCAACGAGCCATCGACGCCGGCGTGCTCGACCGCCGCCCCGTGCGCGAACTCGCACTCACCCTCTGGTCGGCCGTGCACGGCATCTGCAGCCTCGTCATCGATCGCCAACTCACCGCCAAGGGCTTCGACGCCGACCCGCGCACCCTCGCCGACACCGTGCTCGCCAACGCGTTCCTCGGCCTCCGCGCCCCCACCCCCACGAGACGCCCACGCCGCGCGTCGACCGATGCCGCGGGGCTCGGTAGCCGCATCCGTCAACGGGCGGTCGACGCCGAGGTGGCCGGGCTCGAGCCGCCGCTGCGTCGCGAACGGCCACGCACGCCAAAGCTGCCCGGCTGACTCTGCCGCTCCGTGCGGTGCTCAGGCGATGGTGAAGACCGTGGCGTGGGCGAAGTGGTTGGTGTCGGTCATGTCGGCGCCGTCGTAGATCGGCACGTCCACCAGCCGTAGGTCGGTGATCCGTCCGTCGGCCACCACGCGTTCGAACGCCTCGCCGAAACCGGCCGCTGCGAAGTGCGCAGCGTTGATGCCGATCGCCACCACACCACCTGGCCGCACGATGCGCAACACCTCGCCCAGCGACGCCGGGCCCACATGCCCGTGCGTGAACGTGCCCACGCTCACCGCACCCGCATACGTGCCCGACTCGATCGGCAACCGCTGCGTCAGATCCACCTCGATCAACGACCGGTAGACCGGCACGCCGTCGTGCTGCTTCGCCGACGCCCGCTGCAGCATCTCCGGTGAGATGTCGAGCCCGTCGATCAGCACCTCGTGATGTTGCCGCAACGCTGCGCCGGCGAGCCCGGTGCCACACCCCACGTCGGCCACCACATCGCTTTCGCCCAGTCCCGCCAACCCGTGCGCAGCGAACACCGCCACCACTTGCTCGTGCGCCACATAGCGACGCTGCGCGACGTATCCGCTCTCGTACGTCTCGGCCCACCGCGCATACAACGACCGATTCGCTTCCGGCCCGTCGAGCGCATACGCAGCAGCCAACATCTCGTCCGGATCCTCGTCGCTCATCGCATTCCTCCCGTGCGTTGTCGGCCCTTCACGGTGCCACATGGCGAGCTGGTCGTCGCGCCGTCGCCAGCGGAGGGGCACGAAAGGGAAGCGCCTCGGCCAGCGTGAGGACGTCTTCGAGCCGTCGCGCTTGCACCGCCGGATCGAGCATCGGCACGACCTCGACTCGGTGACCGAGCACCGTGAGGATGCGGCCGGTCTTCTCCAGCCCGGGCTGCCGCCGGCCTCGCTCATACGCGCTGATCGTCGACGCGGAAACGCCCACGGCATCAGCCACCCACCGCTGCGTTCGGCCCATGCGACGGCGGAGTCGGCGGAGATCGGCGCCAGTGAGCACTCGCACACTTTCGCGTAGTGGCGCCCCCCAATCGCTCCAGCCTGCGAACCATCGCGCGCTGCGAGCACGGGCATCAGCGTCACAGGTCCTGATTGGGATCGGCGCCTCACCACGTCGAACGCCGATGCGTATGTGCGGAAGACGAAGCTGTGGCCGACGGATCTCGGTGCGGTCAGGCCGATCCTGCTGAAAGCCGGGCCTGAACTCGTTGGCAAGGGCCTCCGCGACCGCTGACCGGCCCGACTCGCCGTGATCGCCGATCGCGGTGCGCCGGTCAGAAGGGGGCGGCGGCCACGGGCGTGAACCGGGCCGACACGTCGCCCGCCAGGGCGATGTCATCGGGATCGAGCGTGAGCACCGGCCCGCCTGCCGAGAGGTCGAACGAGTCGAGATCGACCCACATCAGGTTGGGGCTCGTCGTCAGCTCGAAGAAGTAGCGCACGTTCGTGGTGTCGACCACCGTCCGGTACTCGGTGTTGTAGACACCGAACTCGCCGTACGGCGCACCGAACGGCACCGACGCGTTCCGCACGATCGCGAGCGCACCCGCCACCACCTCGCGCACGTTCTTCGGTTCGGGCAGCAGCGCCCGGTAGTACGCGGCGCGCTGGAACCGGTCGCGAGCGTTCACGTTGCCGGGCAACGGCATGTCGCGCGACGGCTCGGAGAAGTCGAGCTCGGCCAACAGACGCAACTGCTCGTCGAACGGCGGGTCGTTCGTCATGATCGAGTACGACCTCCCGTGGTGCACCACGAGCTGACGATCGACGAACTCGATCACCGCCGAATCGCCCGACGCGTCCTCGATCGCGAGATGCAGATTCGACTGCGAGCCGTTCATCTCGATCTTCGTCACCTGCACCTGATGCAGCAGGTCGATCGCCTCTGCGACGGTGGCGGCCTGGTCGAGCAGCAGCTGCAACCACAGCCCTCCGTGCACCGTCGGCTTCGATGGATCGGGCTCACCGAAGTCGCACGCCGCCAGATACAGGGCATGGCCGCCGAGGCCACGCTCGTTCACCCCGTCGACCGTGCCCGCGCCGTAGATCGACGTGATCACGTTGCCGAAACGCGACGCCCACACGAACGGGTTGTCACCCGCGAGTCGATGTCCCGCCAGCAGACCACCGTCGTGAACGGTGCCGACGGGGAACACCGTCAGCACCGGCTCGGTGGTCGTCGGCCAGTCCATCGACCTCGCGGCGACGACGGCGATCGGGTTGTCGTTCCACAGGACTCGCGTACACATGCCCTGCAGCGTGTCATGCCGCAGCCACCCCTGTGAACTGGCCCACGGGTTCGATCGCCCGCGGACTCAGGCCCGGTCAGGCGTCGAGGTATTCCTTCAGGCGGCGCTCGGCGTCGTCGCCGAACAGGATGCGGGCGACCTCGTCGAGGCCGGCCGAGGAACGGATGTCCTCGTCGCGCACCACCTGCTCGATCTTCGACCGGCGACGCATGAAGTCCTCGAGCCGGGTGATCAGCTCGGTCGTGGCCGCCTGGTGCAACTCGACGCGCAGGTAGTCGGCGTTCTCCATGATGTCCTCGCCCATGCGCGGATCGTCACGGATCGCCTCGAGCATCGTGAACGCACGACGCCCGTAGCGGCGCCACAACCGGTCGCTCAACGGCTCGACGTCGGGCTTGGTGCGCAACGAATCGAGACGGATCAGCTTGGCCTGTCGGTAGAAGTCGGCGCGGGTGGCCGCGGCCGGCTCGCCATACCAGTTCTTCAGATCGCGCTCGAGCGGCACGCCCAACTTCTCCACCTCGGCCGCCACCTCTTCGCCCACGTTCAAGCAGTCGGTGAGCTTGCCGCCGAACACCGTCACCAGACGCATGCGCTTGTCGGCCTCGATCGCGTGCTTGCGGCTCAGCGACGTCCAGTCGACCTCCTTCTGGTCGCCACCGCCCGACTTCACCACCAGCGGCCGCACACCACAGCGCTCGGCGATCACGTCGGCCGGGGTGAGCGGCTGGCGCAGGTTCAACCGGGCGTTGATCTGCTCGAGCAGGAAGTTGCGATCCTCGTCGGTCACCTCGCTGAACGGCTCGTCCATGCGGGTGTCGGTCGTGCCGATCACCGAACGCATCCCCATCGGGATCACGTAGAACAACCGCTGCGTGTCATCGAAGAACGCCAGCACACGCTGGTGCTCGTCGGTGGTGAGCCGGGGCACCACCAGGTGGATGCCCTTCGAGTACACGATGCGGTGATCGGTGGCCACGCCCCACTGCTGGTTCAACGAATCGACGAACGGGCCGGCCGCGTTCACGATCACCCGGGCCGATGTCGTGAACTCCTCGCCGCTGTCGACGTC
This sequence comes from Actinomycetota bacterium, assembly GCA_026393475.1. GTDB lineage: Bacteria > Actinomycetota > Acidimicrobiia > Acidimicrobiales > Ilumatobacteraceae > VFMC01. Next base: position 99,250 of record JAPLAA010000055.1, on the reverse strand, counting down.
GCGCAGGTGCGCCACCCACTTGTCGCCCACCCGGTCGGCCGAGACGAGCTCGACGTAGTTGGCCGCCGTCGCCCCCGCCTCGAGCGCCGAACGCACGAACGAGAACACGAACCGCGAGTCGTTGTCGACCAGGTACGCATCCCGGTACTCGATGCCGCCGCGCACGTCGGTGGTGTCGATCACCGGCTCCTCGTCGCGGATCTTCTCCGCGCTCAACAGCCGCGGGTGACGGGTGCCGAACTGACCGATGCCCCAGTAGCCGAGCGCCCCCAGACCGGCGAACCACGGCGGGAACGGCGACGAGTGATCGAGGCTCGCGAGGAAGCTGATCTCCTTGATGTTGTCGGGGTAGGCCTTCATCAACCGGTTGCGCGACCGGCACAGCTTGAACACCAGCAGGAACTCGTAGTTCTCGAGGTACTTGAAGCCACCCCACACCAGGTTCGACGACTCCTGGCTGGTGAAGTGGCCGAAGTCGCCCCGATCGACCAGCGCCACCGACGCACCACGCCCGGCGAGCGCCGCCGACGTGACCGCCCCGTTGATGCCACCACCCACCACCAACACGTCGAAGCTGCCGCCTCGGAGTCGGTCGAGCTGGGACTGTCGCAAGGCCATGCACAGATTGTGCCCAAACCACACCCCGGTTCGGACGCACTTCTCACTGATCCGCACGTCACACCCCTGATCGGGCGTCAGTGACCCACCGTGGAACACGAGCGGGCCGAACTTCGTCAAGAACGCCTCAGGCCGTGCCGATACCAGGGGCATGGTGGTGGACGACAAGCCGTTGGGAGCGGCCGATCAGCGACGCGCGAGCACGAAGGAGCCGACATCGGCCCTGGTGGTGGGATCGACGACCGATCCGACCCTCGACCTCGCCCCGCCGGCCGACCGTCGGGCCCCGCACGCCACCGACGGCGAACCGGGCACCGTGACCGCTGCGCTCACCATCGCACCGCCCGCTCGTGCCGACTCGATCACGGCCGAGCTCGAAGCCGGTCTCGGTCACGACACGTTCGTGCTCCACGGCCGCATCGTGCCCAACACCCGCGGCGACGTCGACCACGTGATCGTCGCCCCGTCGGGCGTGTGGCTGGTCGACACCAAGAGCTACTGGGGCCTGGTCGAAAAGCGCGACGCCGGCAACTGGCGCACCGTCGACCACCGCCTGTTCGTCAACGGCCGCGACCAGACCAACCTCGTCGACGACCTCGCCTGGCAGGCCACCGGCGTGCGCGCCCTGCTCGACACCATCCAGCTCGGCGACGTGCCCGTGCACCCCGTGCTGCTCTTCATCGGTTCGGCCGGACGCTGGTTCGCAAAGCCGATCGACATCGACGGCGTCCGCGCCATGTGGACCACCAAGCTGCTCGAGTTCGTCGCCGCCCCCGGCCCGCTCGACGACACCACCTGTCGCACCATCGCCACCGAACTCTGCGCCCAGCTGCCCGCCCGCGACTGAGCGCGCCCGCTGCTCAGAGGTAGCCGGGGTGCTCCGGATCGGACGGCTGGTAGTCGTCGTCCTTGGTCTGCTCGAAGAACGGCTTGCCACCGTGGGCCTGCACGATCTGCGGCCCGAAGTGATCCGACGCCATCGCCACCGTGCGGCACACCTGTGAGAACTCGTTCGCGTCGGTGCTGAGCGCCAACGACTCGCCGCCGATCAACACCTGGTTCCCCGCCCAACTCGTGCGCACGAACGACAACGCCCCGTTGATGTCGTTCAACGACTCCAACAGCGCCGGCGTCTTCTCCACGTCGCGCGCCACCACCGAGAACACCCGGATCACCGGCACGTCGTCACCGTCCACCCGAGCGAAGAAGCCCGCGCTCTCGGTCTTGATGAAGTAGTTGCCCTGCTCGTCGGGCGTCGCCTTCTCCACCCCCGCGATGCGCTCGATGAGCGTCTCCAGGTGCGAGCGAGCGATGTCGTTGTTGAGACCCACGCCGCAGATGCTGACACAGCCCCGCCACCCCTGGGCGATCAGTCGCCGGGTGCCAGTTCGAGCACACGACCGGTGAGGTGTTCGGTCAGCCACAGCGCTCCGTCGCGCACCAGCAGCGAGTGCGGTCCCTCCAGCCCTTCGGCGACGACGGTCGGTTCCCCGCCGGCCACCGGCACGGCCACCACACGGCCCGACACGAACAGCGCCACGTAGGCCGAGTCGCCGACGACGGCCACCCCGGTCGGCGTCGACTGCGGCGGGAAGGTCGCGAGCGGCGACACCACGCCCTCGCACACCACGTCGCCCGGGCATTCGGGCCACCCGAGGTCGCTCGGCCCGGGCAACGCGACCACGTTCAACTCCTCCACCGGTTGCGGACCTGCCACGTCGCCGATCTCGCTCACCAGGACCCGGCCATCCCGCAACAGCGCGTGCGCGTAGCCGCCCTTCAGGCCGGTCGCGACGACCGTGCTCGTCAGCGTCGTCGGGTCGAACGCCCACAGCGTGCCGCTGCCTGCCGTCACCTCACCGCCGGTGATCGACCCGCTGGTCTCGTAGAGGAATCGCCCGTCACCCATCGATGTCAGCGTTCCCTCGCTGCGCCCGTTGAACGGCAGGTCGTCGAGCACCACCTCCACCCCGCCGGCGGGCTGCGAGCCGTCCCACGGCGCACGGACGAGCCCACGTCGCACCATCACCCACACGATCCCGTCCTGCCACAGCACGCCGGTCGGCTTGTCGAGTCCTTCGAGCACGACGTCGAGTGCACCCGATCGAGGGTCGAACGACAGCACCTGGCCGACGGCCTGGCCCTCGTCGCCGGCCAGTTGGGCGATGACCACCGTGCCGTCGGGGCCGTCCGCCAGCTGTGTCGGGCGGTCGAGGCCCTCCACCACCACGGAACGACCGGCGTCGGCGTCGGCGTCGCCGACACCGTCACCGTCGTCCGGTGTGTCGCCGGCACACCCGACCAACGCGGTGACTGCGACCACGCCGATGAGGAACGTCGACATGGCCACCTTCGACATGGCCACCTTCGACGTCGACCAGCGAACCCTCACCGATCCACACTCGCCGATCGTGGGCCATCGCGCCAGCCGCGGCCCCGTCGACGCCGGTCGCCGTCAGTCGGCCAGCCCGATCTGGCGTGCCATGGTCCCCGCCGTGTCCGCGAAGAAGCGCTCGTGGTGTTCGACGAGCCCGCGCGTCTGGCTGAACAGCTCGAAGCTCAGCAGGCCGAACAGCTGCGTCCAGGCGACGATCGTGTGGAACGCCACCTCGACGGGGAGCTCGAGCCCCAGACGGTCGAGCAGCTTCGTCATCTCGCGCCGCGACGACGCACTGATCGAGGCGCCGGCAGCATCGCCGAGCAGGCCGTCGGCGTGGGCGTCGGCCACCACCTGGACCAGTGCGAGCGACACACGTGTCCCGGGCACCACCGTGTCGTCGGGCGCGGCGTAACCGGGGACCGGCGTGCCGTAGAGGAGCGCGTACTCGTGCGGGTGCTCCACCGCCCATGAGCGGATCGCCTTCGCCACCGCGACCCAACGTGCCGCCGGCGCCTTGCGCGAGCTCGCGGCCAGCGCGGCCTCGGCCTCGTCGCCGAGGGTGTCGTACGCCTCGACGATCAACGCCGTCAACAGCGCATCGTGGTTCTCGAAGTAGCGGTACACGGCGGACGGCACGAGCTCGAGCTCGCGCGCCACCGCTCGCAGCGACAACTCACCGGGGCCGTGCTCGGCGAGATGCCGTCGCGCCGTGGCCAGGATCTGCGCCTGCACTGCGGCGCGTGCATGGTCTCGGGCGGTTCGAAGCGTGCTCACGGCAACAGTCTGCCAGACAGCGATCACAAAACGGATCACTGATCTTGACTTTGATCGATTCGGGTGTACGGTGATCACAAAACAGATCAGTGATCTGATCTCGACCGACGAGGAGTCACCATGAACACCACCGCCCGCTACATCAAGCCCGACACCTTCACCCGCAAGGTCTTCAACCCGTTGATCGCCGTCCTCACCCGCATGGGCATCAGCATGTGGGGGTCACGGGTGCTCGCCGTGAAGGGCCGCAGCACCGGCGAGGTGCGCACCACGCCCGTGAACGTGCTCACCTTCGACGGCGAGCGCTACCTCGTCGCACCCCGCGGCATCACCCAGTGGGTGCGCAACATCCGGGTCGCCGGACAGGGCGACCTCGCCGTCGGCAGTCGGGTCGAGACCGTCGTCGTCGACGAGGTGCCCGACCATGCCAAGCCGGAGATCCTGCGCGCCTACCTGCGTCGCTGGAAGTGGGAGGTCGGCCAGTTCTTCGACGGCGTCGGCCCCGATGCGAGCGACGAGGAGCTGCTCGCCATCGCTGCCGGCTACCCCGTGTTCCGCATCACCACCGCCGTCTGACCGACCGCAACGGTCTCAGCGCTCCCGGTACAACGTTCACGCACTTCCCAGTACCACGTTCACGCACATTTCGATACAACGTTCACGCAGTTCCGAGTACGACGTTTCCGCATGCAGGGGGCCCGCCCCGACGATCAGCGCTCGACGTGCACCCTCGTGCGGTAGGGGCCCACCTGCCAGGAGGCCCGACGGAACGGCTGCCATTCATCCAGCGGCAAACGCAGACGATCGGCCACGATGCCCAGCACGGCCGGGTTGTAGCCGAGCCCGCAATGGCTGCCGTACACCTCGATGTTCTCCGACCGAGGCCCCGGCACGTCGACGCACGACCGCCACGGCACCACACCGTCGGCCTTGGTGAACACCGCCGTCGACGGCACCGCCGGCACACCCGTGTACGGCTCGCGGCGGAAGTCGGCCGAGTGCTGACGGCGCAACCCGTGCAGGGGAGCGGTGCGGTCGAACCAGCGACCCACGTTCGTCTCCTCCGCACGCGTCAACCGGAACGGGCTGCCGAGCGTGATGACATGGCGCACCTTCTCGGGGAACCGTGCCGCCAACGCCCGTGAATACAACCCGCCGAGGCTCCACCCGATCAACGTCACCGGCTGCTCGCCGTGACGGTGGTAGATGTCCTCGAAGCGGTTGATCATCCCGTCGACGATGCGCTGCGACGGCCCCAGGTTCTGCCCGAGGTGCCACCCGTGCACCGAGTAGTCGAGCCGGGCCAACACGTAGCGCAACGACGACGTCGACTGGTCGGACGCCGTGAACCCCGGCAGCACCATCACCGGACGGCCATCGCCCGTCGGCAGACGCGTGAGCAACGGCGTGAGCGCCGTGAACGCCATCAGCTCACCCGTCGCCCGAGCGGGCTCGGTCGCGAAGGTGAGCACCGGCGGGTTCCGGAACTGCTGGTTCGGCATAGGGGGACAAGTCTTCCACCCACCCCCTGCCCGCACCACCCCCGGACCGCGTGGTCAGAAGGCGGCCAGCAACTCCTCGGGGCCGAGCGACGCGGCGACGCGAGCCTTGACGCCCGACAGCGACACGGCGAGCAGCGGCAGATCAGCGGGTGCACCGGGCACCGATGCCAGGTCTCGAGCGAGGCGATCGACATCGGCCTGGTCGAGCGGCGTGCGCTCGGTCCACTTGATGGTGCCGGCGTAGCGAAGATGCTTCGCGATCGGGCCACGGTCGGCGCCGATGATGTCGATCTCCGGATCGTTGGTGCGGGTCCAGAACCCGCCGACGGCGTCGGCGTCGGCCAGCCCGTCGATCGGCGAGAGTCGCCGCAGCGCTTCACGGACCACGGGCTCGATGGTGCGTCCCCGCCATGCCTGCCAGTCGCGACGAATGCGCTCGACCACGCGATCGGATCGGCCGCGCTCGATGTCGGCCATGCCCGGCCCGATGAAACGGAGCCAGAAGCGAAGGTACGGATCATCCACGCGATAGTGCGCCTCGACGCTCTTGCGGGTCGACAGCGGCACCTCCTTCGCCACGACCCGCTTGGCCATCAACACGTCCAGCGCACGCGTCGTCGACGTCGCCTGAAGTCCTCCCGACGCTCGTGCGATGTTGCTGAACGTCCGCTCGCCGCTGCCGATCTGACGGAGCACCTCCCGAGGAACCACCTCGGCAGGGAACTCGGCCGCGAGCATGCGCTCGCCGCTCACGATCAGTGGCGAGGTCGGTTCGGCCAGCGCGCTTTCGAGGAACGTCCACATCGAACGCCCCTTCGGCCAGTCGTCGCACACGAGCGGCAGCCCGCCGGTGATCAGGTGGGCGTCGAAGGCCGCCGCCGCGCTCGGCGCGCCGACGATGCGGGCTGTCTCGCCGGGTGTGAGTGCGGAGACGACCATCTCCGTGCCCCGTTGATGGAACGGTCGGCCGTAGGTGTTCAGCGCTTCCATCATCGCCAGGTCGGACCCGACCAGGAGCAACAGCACGTGCCGTCGTGACAGCACTCGATCCCACTGCTTCTGGAACGTGGCCTCGATCGACGTGTCGCCGCCGGTGAGGTAGGGGAACTCGTCGAACACGACGACGGCGGGGCCGTCGGGTGGAAGCGCTGCATCGAGGAGGGCGAGCGCTCCGTCCCAATCCGTCAGCGCGATGCCATCGAACAGGTGTCGGCCGGGCAGGTTCGAGGAACGGACCTCGTCGGCGAAGTGTCGTAATTCGTTCCGACCTTGCTGCGACGCCGTGAAGAAGAGGTACGGCACGCCGGCGCGGGCGCAGAACTCCTCGACGAGCCGGGACTTACCGACTCGACGCCGACCCCTGACGAGCAGACATCGGCCCGATCGATCCTGGCGCGTCGCGCCGGCCGTGCGCTCGAGCGCGCGCTGCAGCGTGTCGAGCTCTCGGTCGCGCCCCACGAATGTCGCCATCCGACTCTCCCCAGATAGATATCAGTGATGATACTATCACTTGCGATAGCATCGCCCCTGATGGTGGTGTTCTGAGCGAATCTGGCACAAGGGTGCGACGCGACATCGGCGAGCGCTGACGGGTCGCGGTCAGCCCGTTGGCGCGGCGATCGACAGCACGGCGACGAGGAATCCGGAGTCGGCCACGAACGGGCGCAGGTCCCAGCCGGCCAACAACACGTCGGGCGCGAGGCCAGCCGATTGCACGTCGTCGAAGAACTCCTCGAAGGAGTAGTCGCGACCCGCACCGAAGCCGGCGACGAGGCGGCCACCCTCGCGCAGATGCGCCGCGAGCCGGGCCAGCACCGGACGGCGCGTCGATGGGTCGAGGAACGTGAGCACGTTGCCGGCACACACCACCACGTCGAACCCATCGGCGATGCCACGGGCCGGTAGATCGAGTTCGGCGAGATCGCCCACCAACCACGTCGGCCCCGGGTGGTCGTGCTCGGCAGCGTCGATCAGCACGGGGTCGATGTCGACACCCACCACGTGGTGGCCGGCTGCCGCGAGTTGCGCACCGACACGGCCGGGGCCGCATCCGGCATCGAGCACCCGCGCACCGCGCGGCACCATCGCATCGACGAAACGGGCTTCACCGGCAAGGTCATCGCCGGCCGCCGCCATCGATCGGAACCGCTCGACGTACCAGCTGGAGTGGTCGGGGTTCTGCTCCGTCAACGCGATCCACTTGTTGGTGGATGTGTTGCTGGCGGAGACGTCGGACATGCCGGCGACGGTAACCGGGCGCAGGGCGGCGCACCCGATCACCGTCTCCGACGATCTCGCCGGCTCGTCAGCCGCGATACCGGCTCGCGACGTCAGCTCGCGACGCGGAATTCCTGTCCGCGATGCGACGGCTCGTGGACGTCGAGATAATCCGCCGTCGCGGCGGCGTGCCGCTTCGCACGCCAGAGGTACACCGCAGCACCGATCGCCGCGAGCGCGACGACCAGACCGAGCTTCGACGACCGCGACGCCATCGACGGCGTGCCGCGGTGCCGCATGGAGCGGGGGAGCGAGGCGGGCAGCGACGAGCGCAGCGCCGACGCCTGATCCTCGGCGAGGCGGGCCGCGGTGTGCGCGCCGCGCTCGGCGAGGTGCGACGCGTCATCGAGCAGCGACGTGCTGCGCTCGACGAGTCCGTCACGGAGCTGGGTGAGGCCTGACATGGCGATCAGCCCTTCGCCGGCAGCAGGCCGCGCACGTAGTCGTGACCTGCCTGCACCGCCATCATCTGGCGAGCGACGAGCGGACGGAACTCGGGTGAGATGTCGCTCGCGAGCGCATCCTGGTACTCGGCCACTGCATGGTCCTCGCCGGTCTCGGCCGCGCTGATCACGGCGTCGGTGTCGTCACCGGTGAACACGTCCTTCACGGCCATCCAGCCGCGGTGCAGCACGCCAGGCACGCTGCTGCGCTGTTCGGCGTCGTCGCCGTAGGAGGTCGTGATCTTCTTCAGCTCGTCGGACATCGTGGCCCGCTGCTGGGAGAGCTCACGGAACTTGGCGGCGATCTCGGGGCGATCGCTGTCGGCGAGGCTGTCGGCCGCCTTGGCGAAACCGACCTTGCCGTTCTCGAGCGTGTGGATGAGCTGGTTGGCGATCTTCTCGTCGGTCGACACGTGACGTTCCTCTCGATGGAATCAGATGGGGAGCGTTCGGTCTGCGGACCGCCGACCGGAGTCGACGGCCCGCACCTCGGGGGGAACCGAACAGCAGGCAAGTACCCGCTCTCGGCCGATCGGAACCACGAACCGACGTGACGTCCGCGCCACGCCGTCGCCGACGAGACGTCACCAGAACTTCGCGTGGCCGATCGTCGAGGTTGGTGCTCGGTTCACCTGGGCACTTCACGGTTGCGGCCATGATCTCCGCCGAACGCGATCCGTCTCCCGTCCCGTCCCGCATGGGGCGCCGCCGCTTCCTCGGCACCGTCGCCGCGTCGACCGGGGCGCTCGTCGTCGGCCGCATGCTGACGGGCGCCGACTTCGCCTTCGCCGATGTCGTCGCCGGTTCGGGTCCCTACAGCGCGCTCGGTGCCGCCGACGCGAACGGCATCCAGCTGCCCGCCGGCTTCACGTCCCGCGTCGTGGCACGCACCGGCACCGCAGTGGCCAACAGCACCTACACGTGGCACGGCGCGCCCGACGGTGGCGCGTGCTTCGCGATCGCCGGTGGCGGTTGGGTGTACGTGTCGAACTCGGAGAACGGCGCCGGGGCCGGCGGGGTCGGCGCGATCCAGTTCTCGTCGACCGGTGCGATCACCGGCGGCTACCGCATCCTCAGCGGCACCACGCGCAACTGTGCCGGCGGCCCCACGCCGTGGGGCACCTGGCTCAGCTGCGAGGAGAACGGCGCGAGCGGCAAGGTGTTCGAGTGCAACCCGTTCGCCGCGAGCCAGGGCGTCGTGCGGACGGCGATGGGATCGTTCAACCACGAAGCCGCCTCGGTCGATCCGCTCACCGGCCGCATCTACCTCACCGAGGACGACCCGAGCGGACGCCTGTACCGCTTCACGCCCACCGTCGCCGGCAACCTGTCGGCCGGCACGCTCGAGGCGGCCAATGTGTCGGGCACCGCGGTCACGTGGGTGCCGACCTCGGCGAGCGCACCCGATCGACAGGCCACCACCACCGCCTTCAACGGCGGCGAAGGCACCTGGATCCACGGCCGCTCGCTGTTCTTCACCACCAAGGGCAACAACCGCGTGTACGAACTCGCGCTCGACACCCAACAGCTCACGATCCTCTACGACGCGGCCACCACCGCGAACGCGCCACTCACCGGCGTCGACAACATCACCGCGCACCCGGCATCGGGCGACCTGTTCATCGGTGAGGACGGCGGCAACATGGAGATCTGCCTCATCGCCTGGGTGAACGGTGTGCGCCAGATCACCCCGTTCCTGCGGATCACCGGCCAGAGCGGCTCGGAGATCACCGGCCCCGCCTTCAGCCCCGACGGCACCCGGCTGTACCTCAGCTCGCAGCGGGGCACCAACGGCAACGGCATCACCTACGAGATCACCGGCCCGTTCCGCACCACGTCGACCCCGCCCCCCACGACGACCACCACGGCGCCCGCGCCCACCACCACGGTCGCGCCGCCGACGACCACCACGCTCGTCGCGACCGGTTCCGTCTGGCGATACCTCGACAACGGCACCAACCAGGGCACCGCATGGCGAGCGATCGACTTCGTCGACACCGCGTGGAAGTCGGGTGCAGCGCCGTTGGGCTACGGCGATCCCGTCACCACCGTCGTGAGCTTCGGCTCGAGTTCGACCCGGAAGTTCATCACCACCTACTTCCGGCAGGCGTTCAACGCCTCCACCGGGTTCACGTCGCTGTCGCTGCGACTGCGGCGCGACGACGGCGCCGTCGTGTACCTGAACGGCATCGAGGTCGCCCGCTCGAACATGCCCACCGGCACCATCTCGAACACCACGCTCGCGCCGAGCACCATGAACGGCGCCGACGAGACCACGTTCCTCACCATCCCGATCAGCGGACAGCTCTACCAGGGCAAGAACGTGGTCGCCGTCGAGGTGCACCAGGCCGCCCGGACGAGCTCCGATCTCGTGTTCGACGCCGCGCTGATCGGCACCGGGAACACGGGGCCGCTCCCCACGCGTTGACCCGATCCGGCCGATAGCCGTCGTCGTGACGGCACGCGCGTCGTTCCTTCCCGACCCATCGATGAACCTCTCCGACATCCACCCCGTCACCGAGTTCCGAGCGATGCTCGAGGGCTGCGACGCGTACCCCGACGACGTCGTCGCGGTCCCCGAACCGCTCATGGGCACGGCAGCATTCCCGGCGTCGTCCGGGCTGGTACGACCCGCCGGCTCGACCGAGCTCCCGCCGTTCCCGTACGGCGGGCTGATGGTGATCGGTCACGACGCCGACAGCCTCGATCTCCACGACGACCGCCGCGCGCAGGGCATCGCCGACGGCGACATCGATCACGGACTCTCCGCCACCTGGTTCGGCCTCTACCGACTGCTCGACCTCGGTGGCGTATCGCACGACGACGTCTACGTCACCAGCATGTACGTGGGCCTGAAGCGGGGGCCGAGCGTCGGAGCGTTCACCCGCGAGCCGTCGGCCGAGTTCACCGATTGGTGCGACCGGTTCCTCGAGCATCAGGTGCGCGTGATGCGCCCGAGCGTGATGCTGGTGCTGGGCAGCGTGATGTCGACCGAGATCATGCGCCACTGCGCGACCAGGCCGTGGGCGAAGGGACGCCTGCCCGCCCCCGGCCACCGTCGCGTCGACGTGTGCGGCCAGCCCACGTTGCTGCTCGCCGCCAAGCAGCCCTCGATCCCCGGTCGCCTCCGCGCCGACGGCCTCGCCCTCGCCGCCGCCTGGGACAGCCCCGACTGACGAAGCACGTGGCGATGGCTCGCCGTCGTCGGCCCGCACGTGATCTCGGCGCCGACACCGAGTCCTGGTGAACGGGTACTGAACTCTTGCGGATCGGCGGTGAACATCGTTGCGTTGCACCTGGCTGAGCGGACGAGTCCATGCCAACACTGATCCCGATGAGAGCCGAGACCATGGTCCTGCCCCCGCCCGCCGAAACCGAGCCACACGCGAGCGGTTCGGTCGACGTCCTCGAGCGACGACCGGCCACGGCTGCGATCGCCCTCACGTTCGTCGAGGCGAACGACCTCGACTCGCTCGCCGATCGCGTGGGCGAAGCGACCGATCGCATCACCGACGAAGAGGGCAACGAACCACCGACGTTGATCGTGATCACCTTCAGCACCGACGTGTGCGACCGGCTCCGTCGCGAGATCGGCTACGTCAGCCTCGAAGAGGGCACCGACCGTTCGATCATCTGCGAGAACGTCCACCGCGTGCCCGGCCTCTCGTTCGACCACGTCGTCCTCGCCGCCACCAGCGACACGATGACCGAGACGATGCGCAGCCTCGGCTTCGAGCGGACGCCGCTCACGATGACGGTCGTCGGGCCGCGTGCGTTGGCCGCCCACATCGACCAGCGGTCCTTCACGGCCGTCTGAGCGGAGTCGCTCACCCGGGATCGCTCGGGTGGATGGTCGCTGCTCGGTACGATCCGCAGCGAGCGACGGGGGCGTCGCCGCTCATCACACGGGGACGGGGGAACTCATGAGTGCAGACGACACGTCGGGACAGATCCGCGAGATCGTGGTGGGCATCTCGGAAGCGCCCACGTCACAGGTCGCGGCGCGACGAGCGGTGGAGCTGGCCGCCTTGGCCGGCGCTCGGGTGCACTTCGTGACCGCGGTCGAGCGCGTCACCCAGGAGCGGGTCGGTGTCGCCACCGACGTGTTCGTGTTCGACAGCCTCGATCTCGGCCGCGAGAGCGTCGAGAAGTTCGTCCGCTCCATCGACCCCGACATCGAGTACACCGTCACCGCGGTCGAAGGACCGCCGGCCCGTGTACTGCTCGAAGTGGCCGAACAGGTGAAGGCCGACCTCATCGTGGTGGGCAACGTGCGCATGCAGGGCCTCGGCCGAGTGCTCGGCAGCGTCGGCAACGAGGTGCTGCGCAGCGCCCCCTGCAGCGTGCTGATCGTCAAGACCGTCTGACGCGGTCGACCCGCGCGGGTCTGCGGCGCCGACCGATGTCAGGCGTCGAGGCCGTCGACGTCCTCGGGGTCGATGCCGTCCTGGTATTCGGGCGCGAAGCACTTGCCGAGCACGTCGGCCACGTCGAGCGCCTCGCCGTCGGCGAGCACGTCGAGCACCTGCTGGGTGAGCAGCGCCGGCACCGGCACGTACCCGAAGTACGAGACGAGGTCGGTGCCCACCGGCACCAGACGTGCCACCACGTGGGCACCCTGCTCGAGCCGGGTGCCGCGCACGTTCGTGATGCGCACCTCCTCGTCGGAGACGACATCGGTGAGCACCAGGAAGTCGGGCCCCAGATCGTCCACCCGGTACAGCGACCGGTCGGCCAGCAACCACAGCGCCGCCAGCTCGCGCTCGTCCTTCGGCAACAGGCCCTTGCGACGGTCGATGAACCGGCGGAAGCCGCCGAGCTCCTCGAGCGTCAGGTCGTACACGAGCTCGCTGTCGATCACCTGCGACAGCAGCTCGGCGCCACCGCCGGCGCCATCCACGAGCGCCATCGCCAACTCGGCGTGCTCGTGCGCGAGGTGCTCGCCCACGAAACGGCAGCCCTTGCGATACAGCCATGCCGCACGATCGCGCAGCGGGTACTGCTCCTTGCCGAGATGGCACGCCTTGTACTTCTTACCCGACCCGCACGGGCACGGATCGTTGCGACCCACCGTGGTCTTCGGCCGAGCGAGGAACGGCTCGATCTCGCCCCACACCGCACCGCCGATGCGCGGATCGTCGGGACGCACGTTGCCCGCACGCAACAACCGGGCGGCCTCCTGCGCGTCGCCGCGGTCGGCCGCGATGCCGGCCAACATCGCGTGCGCACGCGGATGCGGGTCGTGGGCCACCGCCCGCTCGAGCGCGGCGATCGCCTCGTCGGTGCGGTCGAGGATCTCCCAACACTCCGCCGCCACCACCTCGGGGCCGCTGCACCCCGGGCCATCGGCCACGTGCTCCAACAACGCCGCGCTGAACTTCAACAGATCGAGCGGACTGCGACCGTGCTCGATCGCCTCGTGCACGAACACTCGGCACACGTCGGGACTGTTCAACGCCATCGCCAGCACGAACGCGTTGCCGCGCTGACCGGCCGCATCGCCCTCGTCGCCGAGCGCATCGGCGCGACCGTCGAGCACCGACGAACACGCGCCCAACAGCATCATCACCGACGTCGTGTCGGTCTCGTTCAGCTCGTGGTGCGCGTGCAGTTCGTGGAACCGACGGGCCGCGGCCACCTCGTTCCAGTCGGTGCCCACCGGACCGATCCAGTCACCGTGGTACTCGAGGCCGGCCTCGGCCAACAGCAGCGGCATCGGCGGCACGACCACCGAGCGGAAGATCTCACCGTGATCGACGAACGCCTGCACGAAGACCATGCCGTGCTCGGCGATCAGCAACGGATCGGCGTCCTCGTCGCCGTCGAGCGGATCGTCGATCACCTCCGCCTCCACGTCGAACGCCGTATGGAACGCCGATGCCATCGCCGGATCGACCACCGGGCTGCCGGTGACCGGCGTGATCGACACGCCCTCGCGGCGGAATTCGAGGATCGCCGTGCCGCCGGCCACCTCGCTCAACCAGCCGCTCGGGCCGGTGAGGCACACGCCCGTCTCGCTCAGTTCGTGGTGCACGGCACCGATCGAGTCGCCCTGCGCGTCGAGCAGCGCCGTCTCGTCCCAGTGCCAACACGTGATGACCTCCACACCGTGGTCGAGCTCCAACGAGTCGCCACCGTCGGCCGGCACCTCGAGCCACCAGCGCGAGCCGTGCAGCACCGACGGCAGGTTCACCCACTGATCGCCGATCGGCACGTTGTCGTCGGCCAACAGTTCGAACAGCAGATCGTGCGGGTCGGCGCCCAGCTTCAGATCGGCCGCCAACAACGCCGCGACCAACTCGTCGGGCGTGTGCGGCCGCTCACCCAGGAGCGCATGCGCATGGTCGCTGATGGTTTCGAGGCTCGACAGGCTGGGCACGCCCTCAGTGTTGCAGGCGCTGCCTCACGAACGGTCCGTCGCGCCTCCGTCGCTGCTCCGTCGCTGGTCCGTGGCTGCTCCGACGCTGGTCCGTCGCTGCTCCGACGCTGGTCCGTGGCTGCTCCGTCTCTGTTCGGTCGCAGGTCCGACGCTCAGTGTGACCAGGTCATTGGTGGAGAACGCCCGCGTTCGTGGGAGAATGGACCTACCCAAGTGGCTTCGGCCGAGGAGATTCCGGTCGACATGACGCCTGATCAGTTCAAGAAGTGGTGCCCAGGCCTGTGGCACGTCGCTCCCGGTGGCACCTGGGAGATCATCCGCGAAGAGGGTTTCAAGACCGCCGCACAGCTGCAGGCCGTCTCGGTGCCCGCCGGTGACGGCGAGGCCGACACGGTCGTCGTCGAGACCACGCAGGGCTCGTACGTGCGCAAGCGCCGCGACCCGGCCGCCTACATGGGCGACGAGGAAGCCGTGAACACCTGGGTGTCGATGCTCGACTCGCGCGTCTACCTGTTCGCGAACCGCATCCCGATGGACAAGCTGCTCGCCAAGCAGCTCGCTCGCGACAATGGCGCGCAGGACATCCTCATCATCTCCACCCAGCGTCTGCTCGACGCGGTGCGCCCGAGCATCGAGCTCAGCTCGCAGAACTCCAGCGCCGTCGCCCGCGTGCCCGGCGCCGAGAAGCTCGCCGAGATGTTCCTCCCGCTGTCGCGCTTCCCCGACAAGCGCCCTGCCGAGGTCACCGTGCTCGACGGCTTCGATGCCAAGGGCATCGTCATCCGCGCCGAGCGGCACTACGCCGACGGCCACTACGACGTCCTGCCGGTCTGATCTCTTCCGGTCCGACCGTCACGGTCGGACCGATCAGACCGCCCGTCCGGCGACCAGCGCCATCGTGAGCTCCAGCAACAGCTGATCCTCCGTGCCCGTGGCTGCCACGTTGGCACCCAGGATCACGTAGCCGTTCGACTGCACCATCTGGATCAGCGACGTGGCCGGCGTCGGCGTGATGTCGTTGCGGAACGCGAAGGTGCCCTGTCCGATCGGCGCCACGGCGAGATCGGCGATCTGGTTCACGGCACCGTCGGGGTCGGCGACACCGTTGCAGGTCCTGACCCGTTCGGCGACCACTGCCAGGTCGAGCGTGCCGCGGTAGATCGCGAAGTTGAAGAAGGGCCCGGCCTCCGACTGCGAGAACTGCACCTCGGCGTATTCGGCCGGGTACGGATCGGTGTCACCGATGCCCGTGCCGTTCAAGGCCGTGGTCAGACAGGACGGCTCGCCGCTGTCCGCGGTCACGACGTCCTCGTTCCAGCCGGCCGGCATCTCGGCGAGCGTCGGCAGGAACGCCAGCAGCGTCGGGTTGTTCACCGGCGCCGTGGCAGGCGTCGTCTCCGCGACCGGCGCAGAGGTCGCGGGTGCCGGCTCGGTCGCCGGTGTGGTCTCCACCGGAGCGAGCGTGTCGGCCGTGGGGATCGTCGTCGCCGCCGAATCACTCGCCTCGTCGTCACCACCGCACGAACGGAACAGCGCGATCAGCAGCACGAACCCCACGAAGCCGTACAGCCAGTAGCGCTTGGTGCGATACCAGGGCGGCAGATGATCGGCGTGCACCGCGACCGAGCGCTGCACCGGCCGCGTCGCCACCATCGTCTGACCGTCGCCCGGCGGGTCGAGGTACTCGTTCGGCCCGTCGCTCACGTGCTCGGTCCAGCCGCGCTCATCACGCCACCGGTACGGAAACCGATTCCACGGGTCGTTCGACCACGATCCGCTCACCACGCCACCCTTCGTTCGACCGACGGCCGACGCGTGCGAACGCTCCTTCGACCGCCGATGATTCGATCCGGTCGCAGGTGCACTGGCCAGGGCGCGGAGATGAACGTCTCCTGAACGTTCACCCGGCACCAGGCCGATCAGCACCGACGCCGCTGAGACGGATGCACCGAGTGATCGACCGGTCGGTGTCACCGACCAACTGGATCGTTCGAGGCCCGTTCTCTTGACGATCCGTCGCTGTGCGCGCAGACCGATCGCATGCGTGTCGACGTCGCGAATGTTCAGGTCGAGTTCACCGTGCGTTCGTCGCAGCTGTCCGGGGTGCCGCGGTTCGATGGCGGAGGCGGACATCGGCACCTGGGAGGGACGAGTGAGCGGAGCATGGGCGAACGACCCCTGGGGTCGTCATCGCTTTCGCTGGCACGACGGCACCGCCTGGACCGAGCACGTGTCGGACGGGACGTCCCCGGGGCTCGATCCCGCCGCGCTGGCCACGCCCGCCGGTGCGCCGCGGCCCTCCTCGGACGAGATCATCGAACGGCTCGTGCAGTCGGCCCGCGCCGCGATCGATGCGCAACTCACGGCGCGGCCGCCGGTGGCCCCGCCCCAGCCGCTCATCCCGCCGCAGCCGGTCGCCCCGCCCCAGCCGGTCGCCCCGCCGCAGCCCGTCGCCTCGCCGACCTCTTCGCCGATGGCCTCTGCGTCGCCGATCTCGGGGCCGCCGATCTCGGGGCCGCCGATCTCGGGGCCGCAGGTCCGCACGACACCTGCACCTGCCGTGGCAGACGGCGCAGCGCCCAAGAAGACACGTCGACCGATCCCGTGGGCGTGGATCGCCGCCGGCGTCGCCGTGCCGGTGGCCGTGTGGTGCCTGTTCAACGCACGCGACCGCGACGAGTCCGCCAGTGCGGGCGACGTCAGCGTCGAGTCGACCACGACGACCACTACGACGACCGCTCCCGCCACCACGACGACCGTCGCCACCTCCGACACCATCGAGGTCGACAGCGTGCCGCCCGGTGCGGTCACCGCCGTCCCCGTGGCACCCGTCGATCCTGCACTCGTCGAGCGCTGCGTCGAGTTCGCCCAGTTCGCCGCATACATCGGCGATCCCGAGATGTCGGCGTTCTGGACCAACGCCGGACTGAACGTCGACACGCTCCGCGCCAACTGCGCCGCGCTCCCCACGAGCGAGCTCGAACGGCTGTCGCAACGCAAGGCCGACATGGACCTCTTCATGACCGGCGCTCCGGCGCCCTGATCCACACCCGATCACCACACCCACCCGACCCGATCCGGTCACCACACCCGATCACCCGATCACCCGACCAGCACGATGCCGCACACCTCCCCGCCCGGTGACGACAGCAGGAGCGACACATGACCAACGGCATGCACGACGACACGCCCGGCGCCTGGGCATCCGACCCCTGGCGCCGATTCGCCCTCCGGTGGCACGACGGCATCCACTGGACCAGCCACGTCACCGACGGCACCGAGGTGCTGGTCGACCCGCCCGGCATCCGGGCCGATCGCCCGCTGCCCCCACCGCCGCCTCACGCCCGCCCGGTCGCACCGCCTCCCGCCATGACGTCCGCAGCGACGTCAGCGGACGTCGGCCCGGTCCTGCCTCCGGAGCAGTCGGCGGCACCCGTGTACCGCGTGCGCGACACCATCGGTGCGCGGTCGACCGATCGCCCGCGCAGCGCGCGGTGGACGTTGATCGCCAGCTGCGTGGTCGTGCCGATCATCGGCTTCGTGCTCGCCGATGCCCGCGATCGAAGCGACGCGATGTCGCTCGCACCGACCACGACGATCGCGACCCCGGTCGGCACCGAGCCGCCCGTCGCGGTCACGCCGTCGACGCTGCCGCTCAACACCACCACGACGAGCACGACCACCACCACCGTGCCGGCGCCGGAGACCGACCCACGGCTCGTGCAGGACTGCGTCGAGTTCGTGCCGTTTGCCGCCTACATCGGCGACGCCGAGTTCGCTCGACTGTGGACCTCGCTCGACATGGACGAGGCCCGACTCCGAGCGCACTGCGAAGGCCTCGGCCTGATCGAGCTGATCGAGCTCTCGCGCCAGCGGGCGTCGAGCGAGGCGTTCATGAACGGTGTCGGCACGTCCGTGCCCGCAGCGCCGGCCGTGCCGGCCGCGTCGGCGCCGACCCGCACCACGCCGCCGACCGCGGTGCCCCGTCGTTCGCCCTCGGTGCCCGGCACCACCGTGCCCACGCCCGCGGTGGCATCGTCGGCCGGGGCGCCCGATCCGACGACCACCACGTCCACGACCGAGCCCCCGTCGACCACGACCACGACCGAGCCGCCGACCACCACCTCGACGACCACCACCTCGACGACCACGACCACGACGACCACGACGACCACGACCACCACGACCGTTCCGGAACCGCCGGTCGTCCCGGCCACCGAACCCCCGGCCGAGCCGCCGGCCGATCCCGTCGCCGCTGGCTGACCGTTCGGTGTGACTCGTTCCCAATTGACCGTTCGCGCTCAACGCGCGCACACTGCCACGATGCGTCACCTCATGGGAGTGCTCGTCCTGTCCGGTCTGCTCGTCGCCTGCGGCGGCGACAGCACTTCTGGCAGCACCGAGGATGCCGGCGGCGAGGCATCGGATCCGACCACCACGCTCGTCGCGGCCGAGGTGACCGCACCCGAACCCGAGGCGACCACCCCCGAAACGGCGCCCGCGACGACCGCGGCGGCCACCGTGCCCGCCACCGAACCGGCCACCGACCCCGGAGCAAGCGGACTCGACGAGTGCCTCGTCGGCAGCTGGATCATGAAGCAGGACACCCTCGACCTGTTCCTCGCCTCTGCCGTCCCGTTCGCCGGCATCTCGGTGCCGTCGGGCGCGTACACCTACCTGTTCGGCGCCGACGGCACCGTGGTCGCCGACGCGAAGTTCACCGCCCAGTTCAACATGGGCGACACGCCCGCCGAGGCCGACATCTTCTGGCTCCACAAGGGCACGTGGAGCACCGCCGACGGCGTGCTCAGCATCGACATCACCGAACAGGAAGCGGGGATGACCGAGATGCGCCAGGGTGGGTTCGCCGTGCCCGGCGCACCGATGGAACCGATCACGCCGGTGGCGGGCGGCCCGTACACGTGCGACCAGACGTCGTTCGACCTCACGATCGCATCCCCCGGCGGCGAACTGCTCGCCACGTTCGAGCGCTGACCGCGTGGCGAGTGTCTCCACGGGCCGACCCCACCGCGTGACCCGTCGTCCCTAGGGTTCAGCAATGCGTCGCATCGCCCCCCTCGTGCTCGCCGGATCACTGCTGTTCGCCGCCTGCGGTGGCGACGACGACTCCGCCGTCACCAACGACTCGATCGTGCTGCCCGCCAAGGAATCGGCGGCCACCACCGAACCGGCGCTCGCCACCACCGTGCCCGCCGCCCCGGTCACACCGGACAGCGCCGGTGGTCCGCTCGTCACCCCGATCGAGATCGACCCGTGCCTCGTCGGCACCTGGAACGTGTCGGTCGAGACGATCGGTCTGCTCATCAGCGCCGCCCTCCTCCCGGTACCCGACCTCACCCTCGCCGACGGCGGGTTCACCGTCACGCTGAACGACGACGGCACCATCGCCGGCGTCGCCGACTTCACCGCCGCGTTCACCTTCGGCGAGGCCGCCGCCGAGGCCGACGTCGCCTGGACCGCATCGGGCACCTGGACCTCCTTCGACGGCGCCATCACCCTGTCGCTCGACCAGCAGGACGGTGGGATCACCGAACTCCGCCTCGACGGCGTGGCCTCGGACAACGGTGGCGTCGGCAGCCAGGTCGTCGACGTGGAACTGCCCCTCGCCGGTGGGCCGTACACGTGCACCGACACGCGCCTCGACGTCACCGGTTCCGCCGGCGGCACCACCATCCCGCTCGTCCTCGAACGCTGACGCCGCGACGCCGCGCCGTCGTCACGCCGTCCGAAGGGGCCGGCCGGCGTAGCGGCGTGTCAAGACTCGCTCTGGTTCGTCGCCCACGGTGGTGCTGGCAGCGGGGTGCTCGGCACCGGGCACCCCTCGATCGGACCGTCATGAGACGTGCCGCCCGCCCGATCGCGCCTCCGCCGAAGCCTGGTCGCGGCCACCGTCCTCGCCGCCTCGATCGGCAACGTCGCCCCCACCACCGCAGCGGCCGCCGGCGGCGGCTCGCTGTTGGGAGGCGACTTCGAGGTGGTGGTGGTCGACACGAGCACGCCCGTGCCGGAGATCCGCACCGAACAGGTGAACGCCGCCGAGTACGTCGCGATGGTCGCCGACGGCGACCCCGACACCGCGGTCGCCCGTCAGACGACCTACGTCCCCCTCGCCGCCGACCCCGTCCGCAACCTGCAGTGGCAGCTCGACGAGATCCAGGTCGACAGCGTGTGGAACGACGGCATCACCGGCTCCGGCATCACCATCGGCATCGTCGACACCGGCGTGGTGGGCGACGACATGAACCTCGTCGCCGCCACCGACTTCACCGGTGGCGCCCCCGGCAAGTTCGAACACGGCAACACCGTCGCAGCGATCGCCGCCGCCACCCGCGACAACGGCCTCGGCGGCACGGGCGTCGCACCCAGCGCTTCGATCGTCTCGGCCAAGGTGTGCGCCAACGGCTCGTGCGCCTCCGACGACATCGCCCGCGGCATCCTCTGGGTCGTCGGCCAGGGCGCCGACGTCGTCAACATCTCCCTCGGCGGACCCGCCAGCGCGGCCGTCGCCCAGGTGATCGACTACGCGGTCTCCGAAGGCGTCGTCGTGGTCGCCGCCGCCGGCAACTCCAGCTGCAGCACCGCATACACGGTCGGCTGCGACCCCACCGTCGACAACGTCGCCTACCCGGCCGCGTTCCGCAACGTCGTCGCCGTGACCGCCACGAACTCGAGTGGCGCCAGCCCCTACTGGACGAGCAAGGGCCGACGGTCGACCGTCGCCGCGCCCGGCGAGTCGCTCTGGTACTCGACCAACGGACTCTTCGGCACGAACGGATCGGGCACCTCGTTCGCGGCTCCCGTCGTCGCCGGCATCGTCGCCCTCATGCGCGAGGCCGAACCCACGCTCGATGCAACGCAACTGCAGGCCGCACTCATGCTGTCATCGGTGCCGTCGAGCGTGGCGCTGATCCAGCCGTCACTTCGACGCGAGTGGTACTACGGCGCCGGCGACGTGAACGCTCCCGCTGCGGTCGCGATGGCGTCCGCGATCGCCGACGCCACCCTGCCCGCACCAGCGGTCGCGAGTGGCGACCAATCGCTCACGGTGTCGTGGCCCTCGGTGGCCGGCGCCACCTCGTACACCGTCACCAGCGCACCGGGCACCGCCGTGGTCACCGCGGGCACGAGCACCACGCTCACGGGGCTCGAGAACGGCCGCACCCACGCCGTGTCGGTCACCGCCGCCACCCCGGGCGGCACCGTGCGGCTCGAACCGGCGCTCGGCGTGCCGGCAGCCGCGCTCGCCACCCCGGTGATCGCCAGCACCCAGACCTCGACCTCCGGCCAAGGACGCATCTACGCCTGGTTCACGGCGCCCCCTTCGAATGTCAACGTGTCGGCCACCATCAACGGCACCACCCTCGGCTCGTCGCCGCTCACCGAGTCGCCACCCTCGTCGGGCAACTGGTTCGCCTCGTGGCCCACCCAGGGGCTCGTCACCAACGGCACGCTCCAGGTGTGGTTCGAGAACACCATCGGCGCGACGTCGGCGCGGACGTCGACGACCGTGTCCGTCACACGCATGCTGCGACAACCGGCCTCCGTGCAGTCGAGCACCATCGGCGGCGTCACCACCATCTCCTGGGCCCCGTCGGCCGTCGCGGGTGGCTCCTACGACCTCGCCCCGGCCACCAGTTACCTCGTCACCGTCTCCGGGTACCGCAAGTCGATCGCCGCGTACGACACACGCGACAACCTCAGCACCACGAGCACCTCGATGCAGCTCACCCTGCACCCGGGCGTCTTGTACTCCGCGTACGTCACCGCCGCGCACTCGCCGACCGGCATGTACAGCGACACGACGTCCACCACCCTGGTCGCGCTGCCGCCCCCGTTGGGCGCGCTCGGCAACCCGACCGTCACCCCCAGCGGCGCCAACGTGATCATCGGTTTCGACACCGACGCCGCGGCCGACTCGATCCTGCTGACGAGTCGCGAACAGGTGCCGTTCGTCGCCGGCACCCCGGTGTCGGTGGGAGGTGGACGCTCGCAGGTGACCGTCTCGCTCAGCACGCTCAACCTCACCGCCGGCGAGGCCGCCCGCGTCTGTGTCGCCGGCGTCGAGTACTTCGACGGCACGTCGTACGCGCAGTACGGGACGTGGTCGACCGGTGTGTCGTTCGTGACCGGCGCCGGAGCCGTGAGTGACAACTACCCGTGCACCACCGACAACCCGCCGGGCACCGTCCCACTGGTCACCACCACCACGACCGCGCCGTCCACGACGACGACCGCGCCGCCGCCCACGACAGCGCCGACGACTGCGCCCGCCACGACCACGACGGCTCCGGTGACGCCGGCGCCCACCACCACCGCCGTCCCGACCTCACGGTTCGAACCGATCACCCCGGAGCGGCTCGCCGATACCCGCGACGCCCTCGCCGGATCGGGCCTGGTTGGGCGCGTCCTCGCCGGCGGCACCCTGCGGGTCCCGATCGCGGGGCGCGGCGCGATCGCCGCCGACGCCACCGCCGTGAGCGCCAACATCACCGCGGTCGACGCCACCTCGTCGGGCTTCCTCACCGTGTGGCCCTGCGACACCGAGCGGCCCGTGGCCGCCTCGGTCAACTACACCCGCGGCAGCGTCGACGCGAACGCCGTCCTCGTCGGACTCGGCGGTGGCGCGCTGTGCATCTACTCGATGGCCACCGTCGACGTCGTCGTCGACATCACCGGTGTGTTCGTCGGCTCGACCCGGGCGTTCGAACCGCTCACCCCGGCCCGCGTGATCGACACCCGCGACGTCGGTCGCCGTCTGGCCCCGGGCGGCACGATCGCCGTCGACGTCGCGGGCACCAACGGCGTGCCGCCGGACGCCACCGCGGTCACGCTGAACGTCACCGCGGTCGACCCGGGCAGCGCGGGCTACGTCACCGTCTGGCCGTGCGGCAGCGAACGACCCACGACCTCGAACCTCAACGTCACCGCCGGCGACACCAGACCCAACCTCGTCACGGTGAAGGTGGGCGCCGGCGGTCGGGTGTGCGCCTACAGCCTCGGCGCGGTCGACCTCGTGGTCGACGTGAACGGCTGGTGGGGGAGCGCCGGTCGCTACGCCTACACGCCCGTCGCACCCTTCCGCTTGGCCGACACCCGCGAGACGCCAGGCCTCACCCGGCTCGCGGCCGGTGCCACCCTGCGCGTGCGCGCCACCGGCGTGGGAGGGGTGCCCGGCAACGCTCGGGCCGTCGCCGCGAACATCACCGTCGTCGACCCCTCGGCCGCCGGCTTCGTCACCGTCTGGCCGTGCAACGAGCGTCCCCTCGCCTCCACCGGCAACTACCGAGCCGGCGCCGTCCGCCCCAACGCGGCCGCGGTCGCGGTCTCTCCCGAGGGCGACCTGTGCCTGTTCTCCCTCGCCGCCACCGACGTCGTCATCGACCTCACCGGCTACTGGAGCTGACGCATCCGCCGACGCGGCCGCCGAACCTGTCACCGCCAGAACACGACGTCAGGTTCTGGTCGTGACCAGTTCGTCGGACATCCGTGGCGGCAGTTCAACCGGTCATCGCCGGAACGCGCCGTCGGGTTCTGACGGTGACCAGTTCGCTCGGACTTGGGCGCGGTATCTCGGCTCGGTGCAGCAGATTCGGAGGTTGTCGCGGGCAGCGAGGTGGCGATAGGTCGCGGGCATGACCGTCGGCAACGACATCACCGGTCAACCCGTCACCGGGTTTCGAGGCTGGGACCTGAGCAGCCTCCGACATCTCTGCGACCTGCAGGCACTCCTCGGCGGGATCGGCGGCGAGGTCTTCGCCACCGGCCCGACCGGGGCTGCCCTGTTCAGCTTCGACGGCTACGTGTTGCGTCCGCCGTTCCACCTCCTCGTGCCGCGCGGGCGAAACGTGACCCGCGTCGGCCACTACGTGCACACCACGCGAGAGCTCCCGCTCATCGACCGCGCCGTCCGCCACGACGTGCGCACCACGTCGGCCACCCGGACGCTGATGGTGCTCGCCGAACTCGAACCCGCCGATCGCGTGACCGCCGCGTACGACAGCGCGATCCGCGACGGGTTCACCAGTGAGGACTTCGTGCACGCCCGCATCGCCGCGTTGCGTCGTCGCGGGCGCGGCGGGCTGTTGCCGCTGCTCGAGGTGATCGAGGGCATCGAGATCACCCGCGGCGGACACAGTTGGCTCGAGCGGCGGTTCCTCGAACTCGTGGCCGCATCCGGCCTCCCGCGCCCGTCGACGCAGGTGGTGCTCGGTCGGCGGGGCGACAGGATCATCCGGGTCGACGTCCACTTCCCAGGGACACCCGTGGTGGTGGAGCTGCTCGGCTACCGGCACCATCGCACGAAGAGCCAGACCACGATCGACGCCCAGCGGCTCAACCGGCTGCAGCTCGCCGGACACCTGGTGCTCCAGTTCAGCTACTCGGAAGTGGTCGAGGAGCCCGGGGAGGTGATCGCCGTCGTCCGCTCGGCCCTCGATCGGGCCGAACCGGTCACGGCAGCGTGACGACGTCGGTTTCCGGCGGTGACCGGTTCCGAGCAGGGCGAGGATGGCGGCCGTGCCGGTCACCGCCAGAACCCGACGTCGCATACCGGCCGTGACCGGTTCGTCCGGAAGGTAAGGGTTGATGTGACACGAACCAGTGGTATGGTTCTGGTCATGGCGACCAGAACAACGCGCACGGCGCGAGGTGTGAAGCCGGTGGGGTACGACCCGTCGCAGTACCCGGCGTTCGCGGTCACGGTCGACGTGGTGATCCTCACCATGGTCGACGGCGAACTGCACGTGCTGCTGGTGCGGCGTGCCCACGATCCGTTCGCCGGCATGTGGGCGATCCCCGGTGGCTTCAAGCTCCCCACCGAGACCCTCGACGCCGCGGCGAGCCGCGAACTCGCCGAGGAGACCGGCGTCGACGCGGCGAGCCTGCTCGCCCAGTTCGGCGCGTACGGCGACCCCGAGCGCGACCCGCGCATGAACGTCGTCACCGTCGGCTACGTCGCCGTGCTGCGCGACGTCGGTGCGATCGAAGCCGGCAGCGACGCGGCCGAGGCCGAACTGCACCCGGTGCTCGACGTCCTCGCCGGCCGCATCGAGCTCGCCTTCGACCACCTGCGGATCATCGGCGACGCCATCGCCAGGGTGCGCACCGACCTCGAGGTCACGGGCATCGCCACCGCGTTCGTCGGTCCCACGTTCACCCTGGCCGAACTCCGCGCCGTGTACGAGGCGGTGTGGGGTGTGCAGCTCGACAGCGCCAACTTCCGACGCAGCGTCGCGAGCGAACAGGGCTGGGTGATCCCCACCGGGCGTCGAGCCCCGTCGGGCGCCGCGGGCGGCAAGCCGGCCGAGCTGTTCAAGGCCGGCGCTGCGTGGAAGCAGGGTGGGCCGATCCGTCGGCCGCGATCGAGCAAGCGAGGAGCCTGACATGCGCGCAGCCGTGTACGACCAGTACGGAGCACCCGACGTGCTCCGCATCGACGACGTCCCCCGCCCGGTGCCCGCCGCCGACGAGGTGCTCGTCGAGGTGCACGCCGCCACGGTGAACCGCACCGACACCGGCTACCGCTCGGGTACCCCGTGGATCGCTCGAGCCTTCAGCGGCTGGCGCGGACCGAAGCATCGGGTGACCGGCGGCGAGTTCGCCGGCGTCGTCGTCGAGACGGGCGCGGACGTCGCCGAGTTTGCGGTCGGCGACCGCGTGTTCGGCGTGAACATCGCGACGTTCGGCGCTCACGCCGAGTACATGACGACGAAGGCGTCCGGGGCGATCGCGGCCATCCCCGACGGCATCTCGTTCGCCGAGGCAGCAGCCGTGCCCGACGGCGTCGTGCTCGCGAACAACTATGTCACCAAGTCGGCGCTCGCGCCCGGGCGGTCGATCTGCGTGTACGGCGCGTCCGGCTCGATCGGGACCGCCGCTGTACAACTCGCCAAGGAGAGCGGCGCACACGTCACCGCCGTGTGCACGGCCGAGACCCTCGACCTGTTGCGCCGGCTCGGAGCCGACGACGTGATCGACCACCGCGCCGTCGACTTCACCACGCTCGGCCGCCAATGGGACGTCATCATCGACTCGGTCGGCAAGCGCAGCTTCCGCCAGTGCCGCCGCTCGCTCACGCCGGGCGGCGTCTACTTCCACACCGAACTCGGATTCCTGTGGACCAACCCGATCGTCGGCCTGATCACCGGACGCACCCCCGGTCGCCGGGCACCGTTCGCCGTGCCCTTCTACCGCAAGCCCGACATCGAACTCGTCGCCGGGCTGATGGCCGCCGGCCGCTTCCAGGCCGTGATCGACCGCACCTACCCGCTCGAGCAGATCGTCGAGGCGCACCGCTTCGTCGAGACCGCCACCAAGGTGGGCAACGTGGTGATCACGATCCGCGAATGACGCACGGGCCGCGCCGCCCGGTTCGCCCGGTTCGACGGCTGACCACACGCGCTTCATGAATCGATCACATGTGGACTGCACGATCGTCGGCATGCGTCGTTCGCCGGTCGTCACCGCCCTCGTGCTCGCCGTCCTGGCGAGCGGCTGCCAGGACGCCGGCGATGGCGGCGCCGTCGCCACGGTGAGCCCGTCCACGTCCACGTCCCCGTCCACGTCGGTGGCGCCCCCCGCCACCGACGTGGACGCGACCGAACCAGCGACCACCGAACCAGCGACCACCGAACCAGCGACCACCGAACCAGCGACCACCGAACCAGCGACCACCGAACCGGCGGTGCCGACGGCGACGTACGAGGTGGCGACGCTGGAGGGCTCGGTCACCGACCCGGCGCGCGACCGGCAGATCCCGTACCTCGTGTACGCGCCGGTCGGCCTCGACGGCGCGGTGCCGCTCATCCTCGTCAGCCACGGCGGAGCGGGCAGCGCCCGAGGTCACCTGTCGGCGCCCCACCTCGGCACCACCTTCGCCACCGGCGGCTTCGTCGCGATCCACGTCGGCCACCTCCCGTCCGACTCCCCGGGCGGACAGCTCGGCGATCGACCGGCCGACATCACGTTCCTGCTCGACCAGCTCGAGGCCGGCGCGATCGAGTTCCCCGCGACGTTCACGGGCACGATCGATCTCACCCGCGTCGGCCACACGGGCCATTCGTTCGGCGCCTACACGAGCCACGCCGTCGCCGGCGCCACCTACGCCAGCACCAGCGGCACGTACGTCGACGAGCGCATCGACGCGATCGCACCGATCTCGCCGCAGGGTCCCGATCAGATGGGCGGGTTCGACCGCGGTCCCGACGACAACACGTGGATGACCGTGACGATCCCGTCGTACAACCTCATCGGTGGCGCCGAGGTCGACTCGAACGCCGTCGACTCGATCGTGCGGCCGGGCTGGCGGCTCGCACCGTTCGACCGGTACCCCGGCACGAGCGACACGTTCCGGTCGATCATCGCCGATCAGACCCACAGCGACATGTGGCGCACCGGCAGCACCGAGGTGCAGCAGTTCGTTGCCGGCGAAATCCTCGAGTTCATGCGGATCTACGTCGCCGGCGACACCAGCGCCTGCGACATCGGCGTGGGCGCGCTCACCAGCGTGACGCTCGAACGGCATCCGGCCGAGACCGGCAGCCTGCTCGACACCTGCGGCTGATCGCCCGGCGGCCGGCAGCCGCCGACGTACGGGTCATCGCCCGTGAGCGACCGCTCAGTCGTTGTCGAGCTTGTCGAGCAGGTGGTGGGCGCCCTCGGCGAGCTTGCCCTTGAGGCCACCCTCCTCGGCGATCACCTCGAGTCGGGCGTCGACGATGCCGAGCCGAGCCCGCTCGCTCTCGACGAGCGAGATCTTGCCGTCGTGATCGAGGTCGAACGCCTCGAGCTCCTCCGGGGTCGGCTCGTCGGTGGGCTGCTGGTCGGGGGCGTCGGTCACGGATCCAGTATTGCCGAACTACCGTCACGGCGATGAGCGGCGACACGCACTCCACCACACTCACCGCCGACGGCCGCACCCTCGCCTGGTGCGAATACGGCGACCCTGCCGCGCCCCCGGTGCTCCTGTTCCACGGCACGCCCGGCTCCCGCCTCGACCGCGATCCGTTCGACCGGCCGGCCGTCGCCCGCGTCATCGCCCCCGACCGGCCCGGGTACGGGCACTCGAGCCCGCAGCCCGGGCGGCGGCTCACCGACTGGCCCGCCGACGTGCTCACGATCGCCGACGCGCTCGGGCTCGACACCTTCTCGGTCGTCGGCATCTCCGGCGGCGGCCCGCACGCGCTCGTGTGCGCGGCCGTGCTGCCCGCCGACCGGCTCATCCGGGTCGGCACGATCTGCGGCCTCGGGCCGAACGACTGGCCCGGCGTCACCGAGGGGATGCAGCCGATGAACGTCATGTTCAACGAGCTCGCCCTCAGCGACCCCGCCCAGGTGTTGGCCATCGGCGACGCGATGGCCGATGGCCTCCGGGCCGACGCGGCCGCCTTCGTCGCCGGTACCGGTGCTGACCTGCCCGACGTCGACCGCGCGCTCATGCAGAACCCGGCGGTCCAGGCGATGATGGTCGCGAGCATGACCGAGGCGGTGCGCCAGGGCGGCCGCGCCTTCGCCGAGGAGATGATCATGTTCGCCCACCCGTGGGGGTTCGAGCTCTCGTCGATCCGCGTGCCGGTGCTGCTGTGGCACGGCACCGACGACCGCAACGTGCCCGTGTCGCACGCACGGCACATCGCCGAGCAGGTACCGACCGCCCGGCTGCGCATCCTGGAGGGCGAAGGCCACATGACCCTCGCCATGCAGCACTCGTCCGACTTCCTCGTCGCGCTCCTCGGCGATGCCGCAGATGGCAGCCCGGACTGACTCGGTGCGCGTCCACTACAGCCCGCTCTACTGCGACACCGAGGTCGCCTTCGACACCACCCGCAAGGCGCAAGCGATCGCCGCCTCGCTGACCCAGCAACCCATCCGACGCGCTCGCCTCGTGATGCCCGAATCGGCGACCCGCGAGCACCTCACGAGCGTCCACGCGCCCGACTACATCGACGCCGTGCTCACCGGTTCACCGCGCGATCTCGCGGTCAGCAACGACCTCCCGGGCTGGGACGAGGGCCTCGCCCGAGCGGTGTGCGCGAGCACCGGCGGCGTGATCGCCGCGGCACTGCACGCGCTCGAACACCGCACCGTCGCCGGGTCGCTGTCGAGCGGCCTGCACCACGCCCGGTACGCGTCGGGGTGGGGGTACTGCACGGTGAACGGTCTCGCCATCGCGGCCCGCGCCGCGCTCGACGCCGGCGCTCGACGAGTGCTCGTGCTCGACCTCGACGCCCACTGCGGTGGCGGCACCGCCGACCTCATCCACGGCCACGACGGACGCGACGGACACCGCCGCCACCGCGGCCTCGACGGCGTCGAACAGGTGGACGTCTCGGTCGACCCGTTCGACTACTACGGGCCGCACGAACGCACGCGCCTGCTGCTCACCGACGGGCCTCGATACCTGCACACGGTGCAGACCGCGCTCGACGGCATCGACGACCCCGCGTCGATCGATCTCGTCCTCTACAACGCCGGCATGGACCCGCACGAGAAGTGCGAGGGCGGCGTCGCCGGCATCAGCGCGCTCACCCTCGACCGACGGGAGCGCACCGTGTTCAGCTGGTTCGCGCAGCACCGTCTGCCGGTCGCCTGGGTGCTCGCCGGCGGCTACACGAACCAGCTGTCGATGGGCGATCTCGTGAACCTCCATCGCCTCACCATCGGTGCTGCCGCACGCAGCGTGGGCGCCTTGAGCTGACCTGAACTCCGCTCGCGTGGCCCTCGTGCCGATGAAGGCGCATGCCCATGAGTCGCATCGTCGTCGCAGCGGTCCTCGTCGGCACCGTCGCGCTCACCGGATGCGGTGACTCGATCCCGGGCTTCTACTCCGAGGGCGCCGAGACCGATGCACTCGTCGACGACTGCGTCGACTACGTCCAGATGGCAGCGTTCTCGGGCGACCCCGACATGCGCCGCGTATGGGACGGCGCCGGGCAGGACGCGGCCACCCTGCGCGGTCAGTGCGAAGCGCTCGCCGACACCGACCGCGATCTGCTCGAGGCCTACGCCCGCAACAAGCGGGTGATGGTGCGCGAGATGAGCAGCACCGACACGACGCCGGCCAACGTGATCGACGACGTCGCGAGCGGACCCACGTGCAACCCGAACTACTCGGGGGTGTGCCTGCCCCTCGACGAGGACGTCGACTGTCTGCCCGGCGACGGCGACGGCCCGTGGTTCATCGAGAAGACGGTCGTCGTGATGGGCGAGGACGAGTTCGAGCTCGACGACGACGGAGACGGACTCGGTTGCGAACCGGGTGACGACATCTCGACGGCCTGAGCCGGAGGAATCGAGCAGGAGCAGAGGGGACGTCCACCCGAGGGGCGGTGACAGGATCCACCACAATCCTGTCACCAGCCCGCTCCTTGGGGGAGTCCGTGGCGCCGGACGATTCCGCCGAACGTCCGGCGCCACGGAGCCCATGATGAGGGTTCACCGCCGATGACGCCATAGGCCATCAGGCCCACTTCTCGTCGGGCCGTCGGCCACGACAGGGACGTCGATGGCGACGTCACGCCGCCATGGGCCATCGGGACCACTTCTCGATCGAGCCGCTCGCACAGGACCTCGTCACCAGGGACGACGCGGCGATGGGTCGGACAGCCCATTGAGGCACCGCGGCGGGTCTGGTCGGGTTGCCACCATGAGAACAGCACCCACCCGCACCGTCGTCACGGCACTCGCCGTGTCGATGCTCGCGTCGGTCGTCGCATTCGTCGCGCCGACCCAGGCCGCACCGGCGACGCCGGCCGCCGTTGCCGACACCTCACGCGGCTGGGACGCCGACGACCTCGCCGCGGCCCAGGCGGCGCTCCTCGACGCGCGGGGCGCAGCACCGACACGGACCGAGCTCGTCACGACCAACCGTCGGATCGAGACGATCGTCGGACTCAGCGACTTCATCGGGGACACCACCGACCCGCGAGCCGACATCCTCTCGGCCGGCGCCAACTCGACGGCTGACGGCCTGACCGCCTTCGTGACGACGGTGCGTGAGTACGACTCGCCCTACAGCGCGAACTGGAACATCGGCGCGACGGCGAGCATCTGGAGTGTCGACACGAACTTCGACCAGCTGCCCAACTTCGATGCGATCTTCATGACGGTCGAGGGTGTCCCGATGGGCGGGGTCTTCGACACGGCGAACAACCTCCGGTGTCTTGCCGACATCGCCTGGGACCCGGTGAACCGCTGGTACGGCATCGTGTTCCCGACTGCCTGCATGGGCATCGGCTCGGCCTATCAGTGGTACGCCCGGATGCTCTACGAGAACGTCTCGACCGGCATCCAACACTGGGACGACGCGCCCGACACGACCTGGTCGCCGGTCACGCCGAACGACGCGGCCGGCTCACTGCCGCCGCCCCCGCCGCCCACCCCGCCCACGCCGCCGTCGAGCGGCGCGTGCACGCCGAGCAGCCCGGCAGCGGCCGGGGCACCCGTCGACGGGTTCACGTCCCTGCAGCCCGCCCGACTCCTCGACACCCGCACGGGCATGTCGACCATCGACTGCCAGTTCGCCGGCATCGGCGCTCGGGCCGCCGGCTCGACGATCGAACTGCCGGTCGCCGGCCGCGGCGGCGCCCCCTTCGGCGCGCAGGCCGCCGTGCTCAACGTGACCGTCACCGATGCCAGCGCGGCGGGCTTCGTCACGGTGTACCCGTGCGGCACCGCACGCCCCGTGGCCTCGAGCCTGAACTACACCGCCGGCGCCACCGTCGCCAACGCCGTGTTCGCTGCGATCGGCGTCACCGGGTCGGTGTGCATCTACACGATGGCCAACGCCCATGTGATCGTCGACATCAACGGGTCGTACCTCACCAGCTCCAGTTTCCGCTCGTTGAACCCCACCCGTGTCTTCGACAGCCGTGAGCGCGGCCCCGTCCTCGCGTCGGGCACCGTCACCCGGGTGGCGATCGGCACGGGCGGCGCCCCGTCGAACGCCTCGGCGGCGGTCCTCAACGTCACCGTCACGGGCGCCGGTGGCGCCGGGTTCGTCACGGTGTTCCCCTGCGGCTTCCCCATGCCGCTCGCCTCGAACCTCAACTTCGTCACCGACTCCACGGTGCCGAACGCCGTCGTGTCGATGGTCGGTCCCGGCGGCGAGGTCTGCCTCTACAACTCCGCACCCACCCATCTCGTGGTCGACCTCAACGGCTACTACGGGGCGTCCTCGGGCTTCGTGTCGGTGGTGCCGGGTCGTGTGCTCGACACCCGGCCGGGCGCGACGACCGTCGACGCCATCGGCTCCAACGGCGGGCTCCGCTCGCCCGGATCGATCACCGAGGTCGTCGTCGCCGGTCGCGGCGGCGTGCCGGCGAACGCGTCGTCCGTCGTGTTGAACGTGACGGTGACCGAGGCGCAGGCCGCCGGCTTCGTGACGGTGTTCCCCTGTGGCACCGCCCGACCGAACGCCTCGAACATCAACACGCCGGCCGGTGCCACGGTGCCGAACGCCGTCGTCGCCCAGGTGGGCGTCGGTGGCAAGGTGTGCCTGTTCACCATGAGCGCAGCGCACCTGATCGTGGACGTCAACGGGTTCTACCCCGGCGTGTAGCGGTCGATCTCCGCCGGCCCTCGCCGGCTCCGACCGGCTCCGACCGGTCCGACCGGATCATCGCCCAGGGTCTCCCTGATGGCCGCCACCCAGTGTGGCGGCCATCGGCGCGTGCCGGGGGCCGTTCTCAGATGGGCCCGCCGACGCGGTCAACGACCGGTCAACGCAGCGTCATGGAACCGCAATGGAACATGGCGAATCGACTGCCAATTCATGCTGTTGAGCGGGGATGTGACGCACGTCGGGGATGGAACGTCACGAAATTGCAAAACATGCCACCACTTCCGCGGGCGGGTGCATTACCGTTCTCATGTCCCACGCAACGTGGGACTCACCCCTCCGTCGGTCTGGGCAGGCAACGGCGGCGAGGTGGCGGGGCGGGGTTCGACGGGAGATCGGCATGTTGGGTGCAGTGGTGCAGGAGCTGGGAGGGTGGTGGAGCGGCGTGCTCCATCCCTTCGACAGCAACCACCTCGTGCTCATGCTCATCGTCGGAGTCCTCGCCGGCATCGCCACCACCCAGGGCCGCGAACCATGGGTCGGACCCTTCGCCTATCTCGTGGGCACCTTCGTCGGCATCGTCGCCGCGGCCGCCGGTCTCGACCTGCCGTTCCTCGACGGGGCGATCATCGCCGGCCTCGTCATCGGCGTCGTGCTCATGTTCACCCCGCCGCCGCGCATGAGCGCGGTGCTCCCGCTCGCCGCCATCCTCGGCGGCGCGCTCCACGGGCTGTCGTACCGTCACGACGACACGTCGGGCGCCAGCACCGAACCCGTGCGCTACGTGCTCGGGTTCGTGTTCACCACGGTGTTGCTGCAGGCCTTCGGCGCGATCACGGGCTCGTCGATCGGCCGTTCGGTCATCGCCCGCCGCACCGTCGCGGTGTGCGCCGCGGCGGCCACCGTCGTCGTCCTCGCCGTCTGACCGCCGCCGCGCTCGACCGCGCTCGGATGCTCGGGTGCTCGGGTGCTCGCCGATGTGACCGCGGTCGATTCGTGCGACGACCGTCATCCGGACGTCGTGTCGTCGACGTACTCCTGCCGTTCCACGTATCGCAGCTCGGCGATCGTGACCGACAAGGAGCCCCCCACATGAAGCGTCGTCTCATCACCGCAGCCGTCACGATGTCCGCCGTGTTCGCCCTCTCCGCCGGCGGTACCGCCAGCGCCGACGAGACCGACACGATCGTCGACAACGCGAGCGCCGACGAGCAGTTCTCCACGCTCGTCGCCGCGCTCACCGCCGCCGACCTCACCGGTCCGTTCGACGCCTGCGACGACGACAAGACGACCGTCTTCGCCCCCACCAACGATGCGTTCGAAGCCGCCTTCGCCGCCCTCGGCGTGACCGCCGAGCAGGTGCTCGCGGACAAGGAACTCCTCACCACGATCCTCACCTACCACGTCGTCGCCGGCGAGGTGCCCGCCGCCACCGTCGTCACCCTCGACAAGGCGACCACCCTGCAGGGCGAGGACGTCACCATCACCGTCGACGGCAGCGCCGTGAAGCTCAACGACACCGTCAACGTCGTCGCCACCGACGTCGCCAACTGCAACGGCATCATCCACGTCATCGACGGGGTGCTCCTGCCCCCGAGCGTCGTCGCCAGCCTGGCTGCCGAGACGACCGCGATGCCCAACACCGGCGCCGACTCCGGCACCCTCGCCCTCTTCGCCGCCGGTCTCATCGGCGCTGGTGCGGCCGGCGTGTTCGGCGCCCGTCGCCGCACCGCCCGTGTGAAGGCCTGATCCACGTTCTCCGGCCGTCGCCCCCCCCGGCGGCCGGCAGCAGTCGTCTGCTGACGACCGCACGAAGCCGGCGCCCCACGTCCCCTCGGACGTGGGGCGCTGCCGCGTCACCGCGCATGTGCCCTGTCTCAACCGGGCGTGGTCGGGCGTGGTCGGACGTGGTGGGGCGTGGTCGGACGGCGGTGCGACGGGACGTTGTGCCGTGGCTCACGATCGACCCCCGCCGTACCGTGACGGTGTGGACCATGACCTGCCGCTCCCGGGCGGGCCGGGTTCGAACACCCCGGCCATCGCCACCCGCCGCCTGAGCAAGCGCTTCTCCGGCCGCTTCTCCCGTGGTCCCGCGAGCGGCCACGGTTCGCTCGCGCTCGACGAGCTCGACCTCGAGGTGCACGCCGGCGAGGTCTTCGGGTTCCTCGGCCCCAACGGCGCCGGTAAGACCACCACCATCCGCCTCCTGCTCGACCTCATCCGGCCGACGTCGGGCTCGGCCACGGTGCTCGGGCTCGACCCGCGCCGTGACGGCGTGGCACTCCGCGCACGGATCGGCTACCTCCCCGGCGACGTCAACCTGCCGCCACGCCTCACCGGCCGCGCGTATCTCGCCGACCACGCGGCCATCCGCGGGCTCGACCTGCGCAGCGCGACCGGCGACCTCGCCGACCGGCTCGGCGCCGACCTCGACCGGCCGATGGGCGATCTGTCGCTCGGCAATCGGCGCAAGGTCGCGATGATCGCCGCGTTCGCCCATCGACCGCAGCTGCTCGTGCTCGACGAGCCGACGGGCGGACTCGACCCGCTCGTGCAGCAGACCTTCCGGTCGCTCGCTCGCGAAGCCGCCGACGAAGGGCGCACCGTGTTCCTGTCGTCGCACGTGCTCGACGAGGTGCAACACGTCGCCGACCGCGTCGCCGTGCTCCGTGCCGGTCGACTGGTGGCCGAGGATCGGATCGACGCACTGCTCGCCCGCCTCACCCGCACGTTCCGGGTGCGGTTCGGCGACGCACCGTCGCTCGACCAGTTCGGACGCGTGTCAGCCGTGACGTCGGTGTCGGTGTTGCCGGGCGGTGATCTCGAGTTCGTCCTCGACGGACCCGCCGGTCCGCTGCTCGCCGCGCTCGCACCGTTGCACCCGCTCGACCTGCACGGCCACGAGCCCGATCTCGAGGAGCTGTTCCTCGGCTACTACGGCGCCACCCACGTCGGCCGCGACGAACTGAACGCGTCCGCCCCCATCGCGGCCGACCGCACGGAGGCTGTGACGGCATGAACGCCGTCGTGTTCCGTCGCGTGCTCGCCGATCGCCGCCGTTGGCTGATCGGCTGGAGCATCGGCATCACCGTGTTCGTGGTGCTCAACATCGCGTTCTGGCCGTCGTTCCGCGATCAGAGCGACGAGCTCAACGACATGTTCGACAAGATGCCCGAGAGCCTGCGCGCCCTGTTCGGCATGGGTGACGGCGTCGATCCGTTCTCTCCCGTGGGCTACCTCTCGTCGCAGGTGTACACGCTCGCGATGCCGATGCTGCTCCTCATCGCCGGCATCGGTGCGGCCGCGTCGATGGCGGGCGACGAGGAGAACGGGCTGCTCGAGACCGTGTTCACCCTGCCGATCAGCCGCGGCCGCCTGGTGCTCGAGCGGTGGGCCGCCGTGGTCGTGCTCACCGCAGCGCTCGCCGGCGTCGGGCTCGTGGCCACCGTGGTGTCCGCCCGGGCCGTCGACCTCGACGTCGGCATCGGCTCGATGGTGTGGGCGTCGGTCGGCGTGACGGTGCTCACCTGGGCGGTCACCGGCCTCGGACTGTTCACCGGTGCGCTCACCGGACGCCGCGGCCTTGCGATCACCGTGGCTGCGGTCGTCGCCGTCGCCAGCTACCTCATCACCTCGCTGGCGGATGCCGGCATCGGCGTGTTCGAGACGCTCGAGCCGCTGTCGGTGTTCACGCACTACGACGTGCTCGCCACCCTCGCGGCGGGCACGCCGCCGTGGTCGTTCCTCGTGCTCGTGGCCGCCGCCGCGATCACCACGGCCGCGGCTCGGTGGGCCATCGACCGTCGCGACCTCCGCAACGCCTGACGTCCGCTGGCCCCCGGTCAGCCGTCGGTCGGCGTGGGCTCCGTGCGGAACTGGATGTACGCGGCCACCATCACCACGAGCAGGCAGTTGAACACCGAACCCACCACGAGCATCAGTCCATCGCCGAAGTACGGGCGTTCCTGGCTGAGTCCGAACTCGTCGAACACGTCGCGCACCTGCAGCATCACGATGAGCCCCACCACGATGCCGAGCACCATCAGCGCCCACGCGAGCGCCTCGACGATGGAAGCGACCTGGTGCGCGTGTTCCCTCGCCGAACGGCGTGACCGGGGTGTCGCAGGGGCGGTCACCGGCGGCGTCGGCGTCGTCGGCACGTCGCCGCCGGCAGCTCGGTAGTCGGCGATCGAGCGCCGCTGGAGCGCCTCGAGTTGCTCGGCGGTCAGCAGCTGACCGGTGCGGAGGCCTGCCTGCTGGGCGATCGGCTGGAACAACTCCACCTCGCCGTCGCTCACGGTGGCGCCAGGGGCTCGGACGATCACC
The DNA here is from genome assembly GCA_026393475.1 of Actinomycetota bacterium. Classification (GTDB taxonomy): domain Bacteria; phylum Actinomycetota; class Acidimicrobiia; order Acidimicrobiales; family Ilumatobacteraceae; genus VFMC01. The sequence goes on along the minus strand of JAPLAA010000055.1, from coordinate 61,974 downwards.
TGGAGGTGCTCGAGATTGACGAAGTACGGCATCGGGGGTGGAACGTAGCGCGGCCGGGAACGCCTCTCGCGCGGAGCGGAATGGGCGAACGGCGTCCGGTCGTGGTGGTGACGACACCCCCTCGGATCGTGCCATCGCTGGCGAAGCCGCTGTACGGCGTCGCGGCGATCGGGGAGACTGGCGCCATGACGCAGCTCGACCCCGGCATCGACCCGCAGCTCGCCGACGCGATCGAAGTGCACCACACGACGTGCACGCTCGACTGCCCCGACGCCTGTTCGCTCGCCGTCACGATCACGCGCGACGCGACCGGTCGCGGGCGCATCACCGACATCGACGCGGCACCCAGCAACGCACTCACCGACGGCTGGATCTGCGCCAAGGTGAAGCAGCACGCCCGCCGCGTGTACGCACCCGAGCGGGTCATGACCCCGCTGATCCGCACCGGGTCGAAGGGCGCCGGAGCGTTCCGCGAGGCCACCTGGGACGAGGCGATCGAGCTGGTGGCGGGTCGCATCCGCGGTGCCGTCGACGCCGCCGGGGCCGATTCGGTCGTGGCGTTCACCTACAACTCGTCCGCCGGCGCCGTCGAGCGCAACAGCATGAGCGAAGCGCTGTTCGCCGCGCTCGGCGCCACCATCGTCGAGCACACCATCTGCGCCCACACGGTGGGCGCCGCGTGGGATCACGTGTACGGCGACATGGCCTCGGCCGACCCGCTCGACGTCGTGAACGCACAGCTCGTCGTCATCTGGGGTGCCAACCCGACCGTGTCGAACACCCACTTCCCGCCGCTCGTGCAGCAGGCCGTGGCGCGCGGGGCGAAGGTGGTCGTGATCGACCCCCGCCGCACCGCGATGGCCAAGCGCGCCGACCTCCACCTCGCGATCCGACCCGGCACCGACACGGTCCTCGCGTACGCGATCGCGAACCAGTGGCAGCTGCACGGCCACCTCGACCGAACGTTCTTCGACGGCCACTCGACCGGCGCCGACGAGTTCCTCGCACACAGCGCGGCGTGGACGCTCGCCAGCGCCGCAGAGGTGACCGGCCTCGCCGAGGACGACATCACCACGCTCGCCCAGTGGTGGGGCACCACCCGTCCGTCGATGCTGCGACTCGGCTGGGGCCAGGAACGCAACGCCAACGGTGGCGCGGCGTGCCGGGCGATCCTCGCCCTGCCGGTGCTCGGTGGCCACTTCGGACAACAGGGCAGCGGCGTGATCGGCTCCACCGGCACGTCCGAGATCCGGGCGAAGCGCCGCTGGCCGACGTTCGAGCGACTCGACCGCCGGACGGTGCCGCTGCACCAGGTGGGGCAGTGGATGGCGCCGGGCTCCGACGACCCGTGTCGCGTGCTGTTCGTGCAGGGGGCGAACCCGGTGGTGATGTGCCCCGACCAGCAGGCCGTCGTCGCCGCGTTCGCGCGCGACGACGTGTTCACCGTGGTCCACGAACAGGTGCTCACCGACACCACCCGCTACGCCGACGTCGTGTTCCCCGCGACCACCGCGTTCGAGATCGCCGACGTCACGTCGGGATACGGCACGTACTCGGTGCAGCCCGTCCGCCCGGTCATCGACCGGGTCGGCGAGAGCCGCTCGAACGACGAGGTCGGCCTCGCGCTCGCACGAGCGCTCGGCTTCGACTGGGACCCGCCGACCATCGACGTCGTCATCGACGACCCCGGCCCCCGTGTGGTCGACGAGGCCCGACGCCAGTTCGTCGACACCGTGCCCTTCGACGGACGCGCCGTGCTCGTCGATCCGGTGCACGGGCTGCCTCGGTACGAACCCGTCGCGGCGACGCACCCGCTCACGCTCATCAGCCCGGCGTCGTCGAAGCTCGTCAACTCGATGTTCGGCGAGTTCCAGAGCCCGTCGCCGGCGGTGCTGCTGCACCCCGACGACGCCGCGGCCCGCGGGCTCGTCGCCGGTCAGCAGGTGCGGGTGTTCAACGACCTCGGCTCGATCGTGGTGCCCCTCGACGTGCACGACGACACCCGTCCCGGCGTCGCCGTGATGAGCAAGGGCGTGTGGCTCCGCCACCACGGCGACGGCTGGGGCGTCAACGCGCTCACGCCCGCCACCGGCGATCCGCTCGTGAACGGCGCCTGCTTCAACGACACGTTCGTCGACGTCGCCCCCGCCTGAGCCGCGTTCTGGTCGCGCATCGTCCTGCCGGGCGGGAGGTTTCGCGACCGGAACGTTCGGGCGTAGCGTCGGGTCATGGCGACGCTCGTGCTCACGGTGATCGGTGACGATCGATCCGGTCTGGTCTCTGCGCTCTCGGGCGTGATCGCAGCCAACGGCGGCAGCTGGGAGCGGAGCCAGATGGCACGCCTCGCCGGCAAGTTCGCCGGCATCGTCCTCGTCGCCGTCCCCGACGACCGGGCCGACGACCTGATCCGCGACCTGCAGCCGCTGCGGGCCGACGGACTGCTCGACATCACGGCCGAACGCAGCCACGCCACCGACGAGACCGAGGGTGCGACCCGGCTCTCGCTCGAGCTGGTCGGCGCCGATCGACCCGGCATCGTGCACGACATCTCACGCGCCCTCGCCACACTCGGCGTCAGCATCGAGGAGTTGCAGACCGCGACCCGCGAGGCACCGATGTCCGGCGGTCTGTTGTTCGAGGCCCGCGCCACCCTGCTCGCCCCGTCGAGCGTCGCCATCGCCGACCTGCGCGAGGTGCTCGAGGAGCTCGCCAACGAGCTCATGGTCGACATCGCCCTCTCCACCGACTGAGGCGTGCGGCTCGGGACCGTACGATCGGTCGCATGTGCCGCAACATCACCACGCTGCGCGGACTCGATCCGGGGGCGACGCCGGAGGAGATCGAGGCCGCTGCCCGTCAGTACGTCCGCAAGGTGAGCGGGGTGCAGAGCACCTCGGCCGCCACCGCCGACGCGTTCGAACGCGCCGTCGCGGTGATCACCGAGGCGACCACACAGCTGCTGGCCGAACTGCCGCCACGCAAGCAGCCGCCGCCCACGCTGCCGCCCCTGCGCCGCATCGCGATCAAGAAGGCCGCCGCCGCGACCTGACCGTGACGTCCGGGGGGCGGACTCAGATGTCGACGACCACGAGGCGGGGCGGCACGTAGTGCATGCGGCGCAGGCCGTACTTCACCATCGGCGCCATCACGAGCACCCACGCCACGGTGCCCACGCCGAACGCGCCACCGATCACTGCGCCGATCACCACCGGTAGCCCGTCGCTGATCCAGCGGGCGGGCACGACGTCCATGCCGCGGGCGACCAGGCCGAGCATCAGCACCTCGGTGGGTCCCGGCCCGAGCTCGGTGGGGATGACGAGACAGATGGCGACCGCGATCACGAGCAGCCCGCCGACGAACAGCGGGATGCGCGCCGCCAGCGCCTCCTGCTCGGGGATCAGGTCGAGCACGAGGTTGACGAGCGGCCCGATCACCAACGTGCCGGCGATGCACGCCCAGCCGAGCCGTGCACCCATCGCCCGACCGGCGGCGAAGAACACGATCGAGTTGACGACGAAGCAGATGCCGAACGACCAACCTGACACCTCGCTGAGCCCGGTGTTCAACACGTCGAACGGTGATGCGCCGAGCTCGGCGCGCAGGATCATCGGGATGCCGATGCCCACCGCGGCCCACGAGGCGAACAGCCGGGCCAACCTGATGCCGGTGGTCATCGGCGGCCGGCCGGCGTCGTCCCCATCCCCACCCTGGGTCGGCTCGGGCACGCCCGGGGCGCTCGGGTGGATGGACACGGCAAACGACCGTACCCGTCCGAGCGAGCGCCCACACGGGCCGGGCGGCACGGTCGCCGGACCATCCGAGTGCCAGCTGCCCGGCCGAGTGACGCCGGGCCATCCGACTGCCACCGGTCCACCCGGGGGTACTCCCACCACTCGCATGTGTGCCTGACACTCGGGTGGGCGGCTGGCACTCGGATGCGCTGTCAGGTGGCGAGGGCGGCGGCGTAGAGATCGCCGAGGTCGGCGACGTCGACGATCTGGTCGACCGGCGGTCCGTCGATCGTGACGTCCGAGAACGCCAACACGTCGAACACCACGGGCCGCGTGTTGGTCTCGTTGTCGCTCTCGAACCGCAGCAACCGCCCGTCGTCGGCCGCCAACCAGTAGACGGCACGCTCGCCGTAGCGCAGCACCACCACCGGCACGTCGCGCAACGTGTCGGTGCGCACGAACGCCGACCCGGGCTCCTGCTCGATCAGCAACGGGTTGTCGCGCTGCTCGGCCGCGAGCGCGGTCACCAGCGCGAGCGCCTGGTCGAGTTGGCGGCCGACCGGATCGGGGTCGCGCACCACCCAGGGCGCCGGCGGCAGGCCCGCCTGCTCGAGGAGCGGCGCGAGGTCGTCCCTCGCTTCGAGCACCGCGTCGTCGGACCAGAACACCTCGCGCACGCCCTGCTCGACGTTGCGGGCGCTCACCTGCGCGTAGCCGCGGTGCTCGCGCCAGTCGACCTCGCCCTGCAGATTGATCGTGGCCCCGTCGCCCACCTGCACGGCCAGCGAGAAGCTCGCCCCGCCCCGCTCCACGTTGTCGAACAACGCATTGGCGAGCATCGCCGACTCGTCGGAGCTGAGCGGGCGCTCGGTGCTCGACGGCTCGTCGTCCCCACCGCATCCGACGGCGGCGACGGCGGCGACGGCGAGCGCGATCGACACGCGGCCGATGCTCGCAGCGACCGACGACCGGGGTCGCCGCCTCATCGGGGCGGCACCCGGATCGAGGCGAGGTCGACGGCCGGGGGAGTGGTCGACGCCCGCGCCCACGGCGCCGTCGCCGCATCGGGCATCGTCGGCTGCTCACCGGGCGCCGGCACGTCGCGGTAGTCGATGCCCTCGGGTGGCGGCGGCTGCTCCCAGGTGACGGGACCCACCGGGGTCTGCACACCGGGACACGTCAGCAGGTCCTCGATCGCATCGGGCACCGACGTGCGGAACGTGTTGCCGGCGAAGCAGTTCGCCCCCGAGTGATCGATCGTCGCATCGGGCAGGTACAGCAGATCGAGCGCGTTGTCCTCGAGCACGTTGCCCTCCACCGTGTTGCCCTCGGGCGTGAAGATGCCGAGGCGCACGACGCCGATCCCGAACGCCGAGTGGCCGCTCACCCGATTGCGCACGACGGTGTTGGAGATGCCGCCACCGATCGCGATGCCGCCACCGAAGAACCCGTCGGCGATCTCGGGCGTGTCCGGGTCGGCGTTGTCGACCACGAGGTTGCCGGCGATCACGGTCTCCACCTGCGGCGCCAGCAGCTCCATCTTCTGCGAGTTCGGCGTCATCCCCAGCCGGTTGTGGGCGAACACCGACTCGATCACGTACACCCCGCCCGACGCGTTGGTGCCGTAGTAGCCGATCGCGTTGTGTTCGGCCACCGAGTCGCGCACGACGACGTCGCACGGCTTGCACTGGCCGACGTAGATGCCCGAGTCGGGATGCCCGCTCACGTACACGTGCTCGATCAGACCGCCGCGCGACGCGAACGAGTACACGCCGTACAGCCCGTTGTTGTGGGCCGTCACCCAGCTCACCCGGTAGCCGAGCAGGGCATCGGTGCCGCTGCCGTAGACCGCCTCGGGATCACGCGAGCCGTCGGGCTCGGTGGCACCGTCGAACAGCACACCGTTCTGCTGGTACCGCCGAGCGGTGAGGTTCTCGATCGCGACGCCGTCGGCCGTGACGGTGATGCCGTTCGCCAGTCGGTCCTCGCCGTCGAGCACCACCTGGTTTCGATCGGTGCCGCGCAGGACGATCCCCTCGGTGTCGATCCGCACCGCTTCGTGGTACTCGCCCGGCGAGACCAGCACCAGATCACCGGAACGGGCGGCGTCGACCGCGTCCTGGATGGTGGCGTACTGCTCGGGCACCCGACGGATGGTGACCTCGTCGGAGTCGTCGGCCCCACAGGTGGCGAGCGCCGCCGGCACGACGAGCACGGTGAGTGCCGTGAGCAGGTGTTTCGCGACCGAACTCAAGAATCTGCTCACCTTCCGCGTCCGACTTGACGATATCAGGGGGCATTTCGCGCCGGATCGATGCTGCGCCAGGGCAGCGACGGAGCGACACGAGTGGAACCTGACGTGAACGAACCCGAGGCCGTCCCGCCGAGCGAGGAGCCGGAGCAGCCCCTCTCGTCGCGCGCCCAGGCCCGGAAGGAACCGAAGGCCGCGAAGGAACCGAAGGCACCGAAGGCCCCCAAACCCGCCAAGGAACCGAAGGCCGCGAAGGAACCGAAGCCGCCGAAGGCCCCCAAACCCGCCAAGGAACCGAAGGTCGCGAAGGAACCGAAGCCGCCGAAGGCCCCCAAACCCGCCAAGGAACCGAAGGCCGCGAAGGAACCGAAGGCCGCGAAGGAACCGAAGCTCGCGAAGGAACCGAAGGCACCGCGGCCCGTGCGCGAGCCCATGGCCGCGAGACAGGCGACCGAGCAGCCGGTGACCGAACGGCGCTGGTGGAGCCTCGCGGCCGCGGTGGCCGGTGTCGCCTACGTGGGCTGGCGCGCCCTCGCGACCCTCCAGGGCGTTCCCGGTTGGCTCGGCTGGCCGGTGCTCGTGATCGAGGCCCTCGGCGTCCTGGGTGTGATCGTCCTGCTCGTCGCGCTCGCGCGACAGCCCTTGCACACCGACGGACAGGCCCACGCGACCTCGAAGGCCGACGTCATCGTGCGCGTCGAGGCCGAGCCGCTCGGCCGCATCGCCGCCTCGCTCGCCGGGCTCCGCCACGGCGACAACATCGCCTCCACCACCATCCTCACGTTCACCGAACGCGAGGACGTGCGCCTGCTCGCCGCCGAACACGGCATCGACGTGTACTACGTCGATCCGGAGGAGGACGCGACCGGACTGCAGATGGCGCTGCGCGTCGGCAGGACACCGTTCCTGGTGATCCTCGACGCCGGCGACGTGCCCATGCCGAACATGGCCGACGTCCTCGTGCGCCACGCCTACGACGGCCACATCGCCGGCGTCCGCGGCGCGGTCGACAGCTGGTCGACCGACTCCGCCGAACACGACTCGCGCGGCCGCCACCTGCTGCGCTTCGAGCGCGAAGCCCTCTACCCGGCCGCCGGACGCGCCGCGGTGCTCCAGGGCTCCGGCGTGCTGCTGCGCCGCTGGGCGGTCGAACACGTCGGTGTCCCCAAGGGGCCCCGCCGGACCGTCGAGATGCGGCTGTCGATGCGGCTCCGCAAGGCCGGCCTCGAGGTCGTCGCGCCCGCCGATCCGGTGCTCGTCTCGGTGTACGCCGCGAACACCGCAGCGGCCGTGTCGCTCGAACGCCGACGTGACACCGCGGCAGCGCTGCGCATGCTGCGCTCGACCGACGGCCCGCTCCTCGGCCGTGGCCTGGCGTTCCGCGACCGCATCGCCCTGCTCGCCACCTGCGTGCGCCCGCTGTCGGGCATGCGCCGCGCGCTGTTCGTCGTCGCGCTCCTCGCCGCGCTCCTCGCGGGCGAACTCCCGTTGCGCACCTCCCTGCTCGGTCTCGCCGGGCTGTGGCTCCCGTGGATGGTGCTCCAGGCGGTCGCGCTGCGCAGCGCCTCGCTCGGTCGCCTCGACTGGGGCGACCGCGCCCGCTGGTCGTTCAGCACGATGGGCTCGTCGGTGTCGGCGCTGTTCGGAGCCGGCGACCCCGTCATCGGCGCCGGACGGATGCAGCCGCGCCACGGCGCGTTCCGCGAGTTCACCTCGAACCGGCCGATCACCCTCATCCTCGCCGGCCTCGCCGTCGTCGTGCCGATGGTCGCGATCAGCGATCGCTTCACCGGCTGGCTGCCGCCGATGCCGACGGCCGAGCGAGCCGCCCTGATGGCGGTGACGCTGTGGTCGATCGCGGTGATGCTCGACGTGATGCGGTGCCTCAACGGCACCCGCCAGATGCGTCGGTCGCCGCGTATCGCGACCGAGTTCGCCGGCACCGTCGGCGGATCGGGCGCGACGATCGTCGACCTCACGCCCTACGGCGCCGGTGCCATCACCGACGACCCCGTCGAGGTCGGCGAGGAGGTGCAGGTCTGCTTCGACGTGCCGAGCGTGCGCGATCGCGTCTCGATCGTCGCGACCGGCGTGGTCCGCAGTGTGCGCACGACACCGCTGGGGCTGGTCAGCGGCATCGAGTTCGTGTCGATGGACTACGCGTCGAGCGACGCGCTCTACGAGTACTGCGAGGTCGTCCACTCGCTCGGCCACTTCGCCGCCAAGCCGCCCACCCGTGCCGAGCGGCGCGCCCACCCCGAGTTGCCGCACGTGATGGTGCCGCCGCGACGCATCGGCGTGCGGCTCTCGGCTGCGATCGTGCTGCTCGGTGTCGCGGTCGCGACCGCTCCACCGTTCCGATCGACCGAAGCGGCGCCGGTCGCCGCCGGCGGCACGATCACCGTGCGCCTGTTCCAGGACCACAACGCGAACGGCGTGCGCAACCTCGCCGCCGACGCCACCAACCCGGCGCTCGACGCCGGCGTCCCCGGTGCGACGGTGACCGCGACCTGCCTCACCGACAACGGCGGCGACGCAACCACGGGCACCGGCGACGGCGAGACCTACGCGTCGCCGGTCGCCGCGGTCGACGCCGGCGGTGGCCGGTACGACCTCACCAACCTGCCCGGCTCGCCCTGCCGCATCGAGGTGACGGCGCTCCCGACCGGCTTCGCACCAGGACCGCTCGGCGCCGACAACGGTGGACTCGTGCAGTTCGCCGCCGCCGGCACCCAGGTGCTCGTCGGCGTGAACCGCCCCGAGGAGTTCTGCCAGGACAACCCGACGCTCGTCACCAGCTGCATGACCTTCGGTGACCCCGTCGCCGGGTCCACCGCCGACTTCGGCACGATCAAGGCGTTCTCGTACGGGGCCAGCGGATCGCTGTGGGGCGGTCCGACGCCGTCGGAGACGCCGGTCGTCCTCGCCACGAACAAGGAGATCGGCAGCGTCCTCGGCCTCGAGTACCAGCGGACCACGAAGACCCTCTACCTCGCCGCGTACACCAAGGTGTACGCCGGTTTCGGTCCCGGCGGTCCCGGCGCGATCTACACGATCGACCCCTCGACCGGTGGCGCATCCGTGTGGGCCACCATCCCGAACGCCGGCACCCTGCCCGGCCGTGCCACCTATGCACCGAACCCGAACTCGGTGTCGGGCGACTGGCTGCAGGACGGCCAACACTGGGACGCCGTCGGTACCACCTCCCTCGGCGACCTCCAGCTGTCGCCCGACGGCGCCACGCTCTGGGTCGTCAACCTCGCCGACCGCCAGCTGTACCCCGTCGACACCGCCACCGGCACGGTCGGCACGCCCGTCGCGATCCCGCTCGCCACCGGCGCCGCAGGTGCCTGTGCCGCGGGCGACGTGCGACCCTTCGGCCTCGGTCTCCTCAACGATCAACTGCTCGTCGGCGAGGTGTGCAGCGGTCCCGCGACCAACGACCTCCGCATGTACGTGTACGGCTTCGACCCCGTCACCACCACGTTCACCTCGGCGCCACTGTTCGAGTCGAGCCTCGTGTACACCCGCGGCCGGCCGGGCAACAACTGCGGCCCCAACGGTGCGCTCGGCAACTGGAACCCGTGGACCACACGCAACGTGTTCGACGGTTCGAGCTCGCCCACGTACTGCGCCTACACCCAGCCGATGCTCGCCGACATCGAGATCGACGACGACGGCTCACTCATCCTCGGTCTGCGCGACCGCTTCGGCGACCAGGCCGGCGAGGACGTGCCGGCAGGGTCGAACGGCGGTGGCGGCGAGGGCGTGTCCGGCGGCGACCTGCTCCGCGCCTGCCCCTCGGGCGCCACCTGGGTGCTCGAGAGCAACGGTGTCTGCGGTTCGCGCACCACGTCGACGACGGCCACCACCCAGGGCCCCGGCGGCAAGGAGTTCTACTCGGACGCCTTCGCGACTCCCTCCGGTGCCGGCAGCAACCACCAGGAGATCTCGCTCGGCGGTCTGGCCAAGGTGCCGGGCTTCACCACGGTCGCGCACACGGTGTTCGACCCCACCACGACCAACGGCAGCGACTGGCGTTCGGGCGGCATCCGTCGCAACAGCAACGTCAACGGCCTCGCCACCGGCTTCTTCCAACTGTTCGACAAGTGCGACAGCTCGGGCATCGGTTGTCCTTCCACTCGCACCAAGACACTCACCTTCGGCAAGGTCAACGGCCTCGGCGACCTGATCGCCCTCTGCGACATGGCGCCCGTCGAGGTCGGCAACCGCGTCTGGTCGGACGAGAACGGCAACGGCATCCAGGACGCCGGCGAACCGGCCGTGCCCGGCGTGCCCGTCAGCCTCGAGATCGGCGCCAGCACCTACACGGTCGTCACCGACAGCCTCGGGGTGTACCGGTTCTCGAGCGACGGTCGGTTCGCCGACGCGCTCGGCGTCGAGTTCGGCGTACCGCAGATGACCGAGGGCACGACCGCGACGATCACGTTCCCCACGTCGGTCACCATCGGCGGGACGCCGCGCCCGATCACGCGTCGCGACGCAGCGGGAACGAACGACGCGATCGACTCCGACGCCGACGAGACGACGGGCGTGGTCTCGATCACGGTCGGCGGTGCCGGCCAGAACGACCACACCTACGACGCCGGCTATGCCTCGCGGTACGCGCTCGGCGACATGGTGTGGGACGACCGCAACAACGACGGCGTGTTCCAGGTGGGCGAGCCCGGCATCGACGGGGTCACCGTCCGCCTGTACGCCGACGCCGACGACAACGGCCTGCCCGACGGCGCGGCGCTCGCCTCGCAGACCACCTCGAGCGGCGGCTACTACCGCTTCACCGACCTCGCCACCGGCATCTACGTCGTGGAGGTCGCGACCCCTGGCGGCTTCCGATCGAGCACCGGGCAGAACACCTCGGCGACCGGCCCGTACGAGGGCGCCGCCACCCCCGACCCCGATGCGGTCGCCACCGACGGCGACGACAACGGCAGCGCCACCGACGCGAGCGGTGCGATCGTGCGCTCGAAGCCCGTCGCGCTCGGATCGTTCGAACCGACCGGCGAGCCCGCCACCCCGGGCCACGCCGACAGCACCGAGGACGTGCGCGCCAATGCCACCGTCGACTTCGGCTTCTTCCGGCCGCTCTCGATCGGCAACCTCGTGTGGGACGACGCCGACGACAGCGGCACCGTCGACCCGGGCGAACCCGGACTCCCCGGCGTCACCGTGGCGTTGCGCCAGGGCGCCGCGGTGCTCGCGACCACCACGACCGACATCGACGGCCACTACCTGTTCCCGCTCCTCGCCTCCGGTCAGTACGAGGTGGAGGTCACGGCCCCCGTCGGCTATCGGAGCTCGACCGGGCGCAACGGCGCCGGCGACTCCGAGCCCGGCCCCGATGTCGATCTCGACATCGATGACGGCGACGACAACGGCACGCTCGACAGCGGCGGTGGCACCTCCGTGCGCTCGGCCACGCTCGACCTGACCCCGACGGCCGAGCCGACCGCCGACGCGGATGCCACCCCGGTCGGTGTCATCGATCCGGCCAGCGACGACGATGCGAACTACACGGTCGACTTCGGGCTCTGGCGTCCCGTGAGCCTCGGCAACCTCGTGTGGTCCGACCTCGACGACGACGGCACCTACGACATCGGCGAACCGGGCGTACCGAACGTGCCCGTGCTGCTGTTCGCCGCCGACGGCACCACCGAGATCGAGATCGGTCCCGACGGCATGCTCGACACGCTCGACGACGCACCCGGCGGCACGGTCACCGACGCGAACGGTCGATACCGCTTCGGCAACCTGCGACCCGCCACCTACCGCGTCCAGGTCGCCGTCCCCTCGGGCTGGCGCACCTCGTCGGTCGCCGACGGCGGCGACGCCAACGACGACACCGACCACGACAACAACGGCGGCGCCGCCGTCACCGGCAACGCGCTCGCCGGCCACGTCGAACTCGCGGTCGCCGCCGAGCCGACCAACGACGGCGACAGCGATGCGAGCTCCAACCTGTCGGTGGACGTCGGGCTGTTCCAGCCGTCGCCCGCCATGTCGCTCGTGAAGGCCACCAACGGCTGCGACGCCGACACCCCGACCGGGGCGACCGGACCGTCGGGTGGCTGCCCGCCGGGTGACGGCAGCACCAACCCGGTCGTCGCCACCGGCGGCGCCGTCACGTGGACCTACGTGGCGACCAACACCGGCAACGTCGCGCTGTCGAACGCGCAGATCACCGACGACCGCATCGACCAGAGCGAGATCGACTGCAACGCAGGCGGCGCCGGCAACGGCCAGCCGTTCACGCTCGCCGTCGGCGCCACGCTCACCTGCACCGCCGCGGGCTACGCCACCGGTGGTCAGTACGCCAACGTGGCGACGCTGTCGGCCGACGCCGAGCTGGTGCCCGGCACCACCGGCGCACTCACCCCGGTCACCGAGCTGTCGCACCACTTCGGCTCCGACCCCGGCCTCGCGATCAAGACCTACACCCTGCTCGCCGACCCCGGCGCCACCACCGGCGGACTGCTCACCGTCGCACCGCCGACGGTGACGGGCACCGACGACGCCGACCTGCCCGGCGGCGCCGACATGGTCGCCAACCACGTGGTGCCCGACGGCACCGGCGTGTGGTGGGCGTACGCCGTCACCAACACCGGCAACGTGACGCTCACCGACGTGCAGGTGGTCGACGACCGCCGCGGCCTCGTGTGCCAGGGACTCACCCTCGCGGCCGGCGCCACGTCGTGGTGCGTGCTGCCCGGCCCCCTCTCGCTCGCCGACACCGTCGCCGGCCAGTACGGCACCACCGGCACCGCCACCGGCCTCGACACGATCAGCAACCCGAGCGGCCCCACGTCGGTCGGGCCGGTCAGCGACCCGACCCACGCCTTCGTGCCCACCCCGGCGATCACGATCAAGAAGTACACGAACGACCAGGACGCCGACACGGCGCCGACCCGCCCGCAGATCGACGCGGGCGCCGGTGTGGTGTGGCGGTACGTGGTGACCAACTCCGGCGACTGGCCGCTCGAGGCGATCGCGGTGGTCGACGACCTCGAAGGGGCGATCAGCTGCCCGGTGCTGCCCGGCAGCCCGAGCCTGCTCCTGCCCGGTCAGTCGGTCACCTGCACCGAGACCGGCATCGCCACACCCCAGTTCGCCGGGGTCGACTACGTGAACCTCGGCAGCGTCACCGGCACACCGGTCCCGCCGTCCACCGGCACGCTGCCCAACCCGGTCGACGACGACCCGTCGGGCTACAAGCCGCTCGTCGCCTCCATCGGCGACCGGGTGTGGCTCGACGCCGACGTCGACGGCGTGCAGGACGCCCCCGACACCGAGCCCGGCATCGCCGGTGTCACGGTGCGGTTGCTGACCCCCGACGACGTGGTGGTCGCGACGACCACCACCGACACCGCCGGCACCTACGTCTTCGCCGGCCTGAACCCCGGCACCTACCTGCTCGAGTTCGCCCCGCCCGCCGGCCACATGATCACCGACCGTGACACCGGCGCCGACGACGCGGCCGACTCCGACATCGACGTCGCCACCCGGCGCACCGTGCCCACCCGCCTCGACGGCGGCGAGAACGACCTCACGTGGGACCTCGGCGTCTACCAGCTCGCGTCGCTCGGCGACCGTGTCTGGTACGACCAGGACCTCGACGGCATCCAGGACGACGGCGAAGCTCCAGCGGTCGGCGTGGAGGTGCGCCTGTTCACCGGCGGCGGCACCAGCCTGGCCGCCGCCACCACCGACAACGACGGCCTGTACCGCTTCGAAGGGCTGCGCCCGGGCGACTACGTGGTGCAGTTCACCGTCCCGAACGGCTACACGGCCACGGCTCGCGACATCGGTGCCGACGACGCCGTCGACTCCGACGCCCACCCGCTGACGGGTCAGTCACCGCTGGTGCAGCTCACCTCGGGCGAGCACGATCCGACCGTGGACGCCGGCGTGTTCCAGCGGGCCTCCATCGGCGACCGGGTCTGGGAGGACACCGACCTCGACGGCGTGCAGGATCCGGGCGAGCCCGGCGTGCCGGGGGTGGTCGTGTCGCTCTACGGCCCCACGGGCACCGCGGTCGACAGCGCCACCACCGACGCCGACGGCATCTACCGATTCGCCGGGCTCCAGCCGGGCACCTGGTCGGTCGGGGTCTCGAACCTGCCCGCCGGCACGACCGTCACCGCCCTCGACATCGGCACCGACGACGCCGTCGACTCCGACGTCGACCCGGTCACCGGCCGGGCCGTCGCGACCCAGCTCGCGCCCGGTGAGAGCGACCTCAGCTGGGACGCCGGCATCCACCGCCCCGCGACGCCCGCCGTCCCGGCCTCGAGCGTGCCGTCGGCCAGCCGGCTGCCCGTCACCGGCGGCGAGGCACTGCAGCTGCTCGTGTTCGGCTCGGCACTCGTGATGATCGGCCTGCTCCTGGTGCGGGCACGGCGCCCACGCACCCTCTGACCTGGGACGCCGCGCCCAACACGGGGTGCGCCGACCGGCCCGCGACGCGTGGGAACCGGCCCGGTGCGCCGGTAGCATCGACCCTTGTGCCCGCGGCCGGTCTGGCCTGCGCGCCCGCAGCAGCTGTGGTGTCGCTCGACACCACACCGGTGTCACATTCCGGTCAAGTTCCGGTCGACGAAGTAGAGGAAAGAGAACCAACGATGGCCAAGCGCGAATTCCCCCTGGAGCGCACCCGCAACATCGGCATCATGGCCCACATCGATGCCGGCAAGACCACCACCACCGAGCGCATCCTCTACTACACCGGCAAGAGCTACAAGATCGGTGAGGTGCACGACGGCGCGGCGACCATGGACCACATGGCGCAGGAGCAGGAGCGAGGCATCACGATCACCTCGGCCGCCACCACCTGCATCTGGAACAACCACCGCATCAACATCATCGACACGCCCGGCCACGTGGACTTCACCATCGAGGTGGAGCGCTCGCTGCGCGTGCTCGACGGCGCCGTCACGGTGTTCGACTCCGTCGCCGGCGTCGAGCCCCAGACCGAGACCGTGTGGCGTCAGGCCAACAAGTACAACGTGCCGCGCATGTGCTTCGTCAACAAGATGGACCGCATCGGTGCCAACTTCTACCGCACCGTCGACATGGTGAAGAGCCGCCTCAACGCGGTGCCTGCCGTGCTGCACCTGCCCGTCGGCGCCGGTGGCCCCGAGAGCAACAAGCCCTTCGCCGGTCTCATCGACCTCGTGAAGATGAAGGCCCTCATCTGGCGCGACGAGGAGCTCGGCGCGAAGTGGGACGAGCTCGACATCCCGGCCGACATGGTCGACGAGGCCAACCAGTACCGCGAGGAGCTGCTCGAGACGATCGCCACCAGCGACGACGAGCTGATGGAGAAGTACCTCGCCGGTGAGGACCTCACCGAGGCCGAGATCAAGCGCGCCATCCGCAAGGGCACCCTGGCGTTCGACTTCGTGCCGATCCTCTGCGGCTCGGCCTTCAAGAACAAGGGCGTCCAGCCGATGCTCGACGCCGTCATCGACTTCCTGCCGAGCCCGCTCGACATCCCCGCCACCCAGGGCGTGAAGCCGAACCACGAGGACGAGATCCTCGAGCGCAAGGCCAGCGAGAGCGAGCCCTTCGCGGCCCTCGCGTTCAAGATCGTGGCCGACCCGTTCGGCAAGCTCACCTACTTCCGCGTGTACTCGGGCTCGATCAACAAGGGCGAAGAGGTCTACAACTCCACCAAGGAGCGCAAGGAGCGCCTCGGTCGCATCCTGCTGATGCACGCCAACCAGCGCGAAGACCTCGATGTGGCCATGGCCGGCGACATCGTCGCGGGCCTCGGCTTCAAGGACACCACGACGGGTGACACGCTCTGTGATCGCAACAACCCGATCATCCTCGAGCGCATGATCTTCCCCGAGCCCGTGATCCACGTGGCCATCGAGCCGAAGACCAAGGACGACTCCGACAAGCTGGGCAAGGCCCTCAAGTCGCTGTCCGACGAGGACCCGACCTTCCGGGTGCGCACCGACGAAGAGACCGGCCAGACCGTGATCTCGGGCATGGGCGAGCTCCACCTCGAGATCCTCGTCGACCGCATGATGCGCGAGTTCAACGTCGACGCCACCGTCGGCAAGCCCCAGGTGGCCTACCGCGAGACGATCACCAAGACCGTCGAGTCGGTCGAGTACCGCCACATCAAGCAGTCGGGTGGTTCGGGCCAGTTCGCCGTCGTGAAGATCACCCTCGAGCCGAACCCGGGCAAGGGATACGAGTTCGTCGACAAGATCAGCGGTGGAAAGATCCCGCGCGAGTACATCAACCCGACCAACCAGGGCATGCAGCAGGCCCTCGACTCGGGCGTGCTCGCCGGCTACCCCACGGTGGATGTGAAGGCCTCGCTCGTCGACGGCCAGTACCACGACGTCGACTCCTCGGAAATGGCGTTCAAGATCGCCGGTCAGATGGCGTTCAAGAAGGCTGCCGAGATGGCGAGGCCCGTGCTGCTCGAGCCGATCATGGCCGTCGAGGTCGTGACCCCCGAGGACTACATGGGTGACGTCATGGGCGACCTGTCGAGCCGCCGCGGCCGCATCGAGGGCATGGAGGCCCAGGGCAACGCCCAGGTCATCCGGGCCCAGATCCCGCTGTCGGAGATGTTCGGCTACTCCACCGACCTCCGCTCGCGCACCCAGGGTCGCGCCACCTACACCATGCAGTTCGCGCTGTACATGGAAGTGCCGCCGAACATCGCCAGCGACATCATCAAGCGCGTCCGCGGCGAGTGATCGCCCGCTGACGCCCTGAGCGTCGGCGGTACGACCAGCAACGCATCAGCACGAGCACACGGCCCGGGCCTCCGCGAGGAGCCCGGGCCGTGTCGCGTCCGGGGCAAGGTGTCGAGGCGCCTGCCTCAGCCGTCGGCCTCAGCCGTCGTCGTCAGCCGTCGTCGTCAGCCGTCGGCGACGAGCGCCATCGCCTCGTCGCACGCGGTCGGGAGCTCCGTCCGCCGGCCGTCCACCTCGACGGTCGGGGAGCGCTGTTCACCGGATCGCCAGGCGTCGAGGTAGGGCGCCGGCCAGATCTCGCCCCGTCGCACCTGCCACTCCGGGCCGGGGCACGGCCACGAGATGCCGAGGTGCGTGTGGCACTCGGAGTTGCGGGCGTTGCCGGTGGCCCCCATCACGCCGAGCGGTGTCCCGGGCGCCACGGCGTCGTCGGCGGCGACGAGCACGTCGGCGAGGTGGGCGACGTAGTACCGCACCCCGTCGTCGCCGAGCATCGACACGAACAGCCCGCCGCGGGTGGCGGGGTCGTTCACCGCCGGGTCCCAGCGATCTTCGGAGCTGATCTCGAGCACGGTGCCGGCGGTCGGTGCGACCACGATCGCTCCGCACCCGAACACGTCGACCGCCGGATAGTCGTGGTGGGTGGTGCCGTAGCCGACCTCGCGTCCGACGAACGGGAACACGTACGTGGGGACGGGGGCGGTCGTGGTGGTCGCGGCGGTCGTGGTCGTGGGTGCGATCGTCGTCGTGGTCGACCCGGTCGTGGTCGTGACGGGGGCAGGCGCAATCGTCGGCGGCGGCGCCGTCGTCGGGTCGGGTCCGTCCGTGGCCGCCGTCGTGGCGGACGTGAGCGGCGCAGTGGTCGCGGCGGTCGTGCCATCACCGGCGCAGCCGGCCGCGATCGAGGCGACGGCCACACAGAGCGCCGCGATCACGCTCGCCCTCGCGGTCGCGCCTGCACCGACGACGCGGGGAGGAGCGAGGGATGAGGTCGAGCGACGCACCGTGCCAGTGTGACAGCCCGGGCCACCGCCACATCCGACAGGGCTACAGTGCGCGCATGCGACGACGGCCGGCCGGTCCCTGGACGGGACTGACGCGCGTCCTGGTCGCCGCCGCGGTCGTCGCCGCGTGCACGTCCGACCCGGAGACGCTGCCGGCCGCGACCACGGCACCGGCCGCCGAGTCGACGGCAGCGACCGAGACGCCCTCGGCCTCGGACACCACCGTGAGCACCGACTCGACCGACTCGACCGACTCGACCGACTCGACCGACTCGGCCGGCGTGTCCGACACCACCGTCGTGTCGACGGCGGCTCCCTCGACCGCACCGGTGTCCACCGAGGTCGGGGTGCCGGCTCCGGCAGGTCCGTGCGGCTTCACGATGCCCGGCGCATCGATCACCTATGTGGCCGATGGTCGGCTGTTCGAGCTGTCCGCCGACGAGGCCTCGGCCACGTGCCTCGCCGAGCTGGGCGGCCCGCTGTCGGGGCGGCTCACCTGGTCGCCCGCCGGCGACCAGGTGCTCCTCGGTTCCGATCTCGTGATGGACGCCGACGAGATCCGCGAGACCGGCTACCTCGCAGAGAACCGTGGCGTGCAGTGGTCGTACCCGAGCGGCAAGGCCCTCATCGCGCCGGCCGTGAAGGACGGTGCGTTGCTCTGGCGCAGTTCCGCCGACGAGAACAACCGCATCGACGTGAGCTTCCTCGCCAGCACCGACGTCGCCGTGTACCACCCGGCCGGCAAGAACATCCTCGCTGCGGGGACGGGCCTCGACGGCGTCGCCGGGCTGTACCTGGCGAGCAACCGCGGCGACAACGCTCGGGCCATCACCACGCTCGACGACCCGAGCACCTCGATCACCGAGATCGCGATCGATCCGAGCGGGGTCATCTCCTACTTCGTGCACGACCACGGCGATGAGCGCCACATCCACCAGCTGTCCCTGCAGGGGTTGCAGCTGATCGACATGGCGGTGACGACCGAGCAGGTCGGCGATCTGACGCTCGGCACCTTCTTCGGCGGCCGATTGGCGTACCGCGAGGGAGACTGCGCCGGTGTCGTCAGCACGAAGCTGGCCAACGGTTCGTTCGGCGACCTCATGTCGTCGCCCGAGCTCGACGGCCGATCGGTCGCACCGGTGGGGTGGCTCGACTACCAGCGCCTCGTCGTCGAGGTGCGCGACGTCGGCTGCGACGGTCCGGCGGAGGTGTGGGTGATGAGCACCGACGGCTCGGTGCACCAGGTGCTCGGCACGGTCGAGGCCGTGGCGGTGCGCACCGTGCTCGGCTCGTTCGGCGAGCTGCCCGACGACATCAATGCGCAAGCGCCTGGTTGATGACCTCACCAGCGGCCCGGTCGGGTCGCCCAGCACACACCGACGGTGACTCGCCGATGGTGACGCGGAGACGGGTCAGGTGACCGCTTCGTCGAGGGCGAGGTTCGCCTCGCGGGCCTCGCGCGACGCCAGGTAGCCGAGCGCGACGAGGACGACGAGCATCGCCACACCCTGCACGAACGAGACGCGTTCGCCGAGGAAGACCCATGCGGCGATCGACGCGCCGACCGGCTCGGCCTGGATGAGCAACGACGACACCGACGAGTCGACCCGCGGCTGTGCCCACGCGACCAGCCCGTGGCCGATGATGCCCGGGCCGAGCGCGAGCAGCACCACCCACCACCAGCCGGTGCCACTCACTTCGCCGAGGTCGGCGCCGACCACGATGACGATCGCCGACACCGTGACCGCGCCGGCGCCCGACATGACGCACATGAACTGCACCGTGGCCACCTGACGGCGGACCCCCTTGCTCAACAGCAGGTAGGCCACCCACACGAGCAGCGACCCGACGGCCCACACGTATCCGATCGCCGCGTTGTCGCCGGTGCCCGTGCTCGGGGCGGCCAACACGGCGACCACCACGCCGCCGACGGCGACGATCGCGCAACCGATCTTCACGGAGTTCAACTGCTCGCCCATGAAGCGTGAGGCGATCGGCAACGCCACCACCGGGGTGAGCGCTCCGATGATCAATGCGACCGCGATGCTCACGTACTCGAGCGTGATGAAGAACGCGCAGATGTTGAGACCGAACAACGCGCCGAGCGGCGCGGCCCGACGGATGTCGGCCCACGTGGGCACCCGCCGCATCACCACGCACACGACCAGCATCACCGCGGTCGCCACCCACATCCGCCAGAACGACAGCACCTCGCCGCTCGCCCCGGTCGACTTGCCGAGCACGCCACCGAACGACCAGAACACGTTGGCCATCAGCACGGCGACGATGCCGAGCCCTCGACCACCCGGTCCGCTCTCGGCGTGGGGCATGGCCGGACCGGTAGCGGCGCCGGTGTCGGTGGAGGCGCTCACGACGGCATCGGCCCCGACGCTACCGGCCGACCTCCCGGCGACACGGTGTCGCATGCCAGCGAGTCGGCAGCGAGGTGTCGACGGCGGTCGTTCTCATCGCGCGGCGCTCGACGGCGCACCGACCGTTCGTGAACGTGCATACTTGTCGACCTATGGCCGACCCGAGGATCCAGCGTTCGCCCGGCGCGTCGGCCGGTGCGGGGATCCGTCCGGCTCGCAAGCTGGGCCGTCCACCGCAGGTGAAGGCGCACGACACTCGCCGTCGGCTCCTCGACATCGCCCGCGGTGTCTACGCCGAACGCGGCTACGAGGCGGCGACCAACAAGGAGATCGCCGACCTCGCGTTCATGACGACGGCGGCGCTCTACTACCACTTCCCCTCCAAGCGCGACCTGTACCTGGCGGTGCACGACGACGCCCGCGACCAGGTGTACACGCGTTTCGAAGAGGTCCTCGACACCTCGCAGTCGTTCGCCGATCAGTTCCTCACGATCCTCATGGCGACGCACGACCTGAACGAGGAGGACCCGACCCTCGCCCAGTTCCTCGCCGCGGCACGCACCGACATGAAGCGGCGCATGGACCTGCAGCAGGCGTTGCTCGAACGGGCGAGCCACCGCGACCAGTTCTTCGAGCGGATCATCGACGCCGGGGTCCGCTCGGGTGAGATCGCTCCCGAGAACCGGGCGCTCGTCCAGGTGTTCATCACCGCCGTGATCGCCGGCATGACCGACGCGCTCAGCGACGATCAGAGCATCCACCTGCGGGCGATCGAAGCGGTTCGCGCCGCGTTGGCCGGCGACCTGGTCCAGCCACCGAAGACCCGCCGCAAGCGCGCCAGCTGAGCCTGTCGCCGTCCGCGGTCGACGGCGTCCGACGGCGGGCCCCGGTCAGGCCGGGGCGGTCTCGCGGACGCGGGGCTTGGTGAACTGCATGCAGCCGTCGTCGAGCGGGGCCTTGCGGAACATCTTCTTGTCGCGTGTGTAGTTCTGCGGGTTGATCCACGGCTCGCGGTCGCCCTGCTTCGGGAACCGGTCCATCACCCGCTGCATGTAGCCCGCCGAGAAGTCGTCGATCCAGGGGCGCTGCGGCATGTTCGCGTCGCTCGGGCGCAGCCGCGGCGTGCACTGCACCGTGCCGGTCTCGCGCAGGTGGTTGAGCAAGCGGCAGACGTACTCGCTCGTGAGGTCGGCGCGCAGCGTCCACGAGGCGTTGATGTAGCCGAAGGTCGACACGAGGTTCGGGACGCCCGAGTACGACATGCCCTTGTAGGTCCAGGTGTCGGCGAAGTCGATCGTCTCGCCGTCGACCGAGAAGGTCATCTCGCCGAGGGTGACCAGGTTGAGCCCGGTGGCCGTCACGACGATGTCGGCGTCGAGGTGCGCGCCCGACGCGAGCGTGATGCCGGTCTCGTCGAAGGTGTCGATGTGATCGGTGACCACCGTCGCCTTGCCGCTGTTGATCGACTTGAACAGGTCGCTGTTCGGCACCAGGCACATGCGCTGGTCCCACGGGTTGTACGTCGGCGTGAAGTGGGTGTCGACGTCGTAGCTCTCGCCGAGTTCCTTGCGCACCCGCTTGAGCAGCGTCTGCTTCACCTTCTCCGGCTGGGTGCGCGTGCGGCCGTACATGAACTGCTGCATCGCCACGTTCTTCTTGCGCGTGATCTCGTAGGCGAGCTTGCCGGGCAGCACCTTGCGGAGCCCGTTCGCGATCGGGTCCTCGTCGGGTGCCGACACCACGTAGGTGGGGGAGCGCTGCAGCATCGTGACGAGCGCGGCCTGGTCGGCCATCGCCGGCACGAGCGTCATCGCGGTCGCGCCCGAGCCGATGATCACGACCTTCTTGCCGGCGTAGTCGAGGTCGTCGGGCCACGCCTGCGGGTGGACGATCCGGCCCTGGAAGCGGTCGCGGCCCGGGAACTCGGGCGTGTAGCCCTCCTTGTAGGAGTAGTAGCCCGAGCACATGAAGAGGAAGTTGCACGTGAGCCGAACGGTCTCGCCGGTCGCCTTCTTCGTCGCGGTGACCGTCCAGCGGGCGTCGTCGCTCGACCACTCGGCCGTGGTGACGAGATGGCCGAAGCGGATGTGGCGATCGATGCCGTACTCGGCCACGGTGTCGCGCAGGTAGGCCATGATCGACGGGCCGTCGGCGATCGACTTCGCCGCGGTCCACGGCTTGAACGAGTAGCCGAGGGTGTGCATGTCGCTGTCGCTGCGCACGCCCGGGTACCGGAACAGATCCCAGGTGCCACCGATGTCGTCGCGGCCCTCGAGGATCGTGAAGGTGCGGTCGGGGCTGAGGGTCTGCAGGTGGTAGGCGGCCCCGATGCCCGAGATGCCGGCCCCCACCACCAGTACGTCGACGTGATCGCTCATGTCCCGACCCTACTCACCCCCGCCGGAGGAGCCAGGGCCGTGCCGTCGCGCCGGGTGCGGCAAGCGTGCCAGGATCACGTCCGACGTCCCCGGCTGCGCACGAGTAAGTGATCCGTGAGTAAGTTATGAGCCGTCCGACTTGGGGGACCTGGAAGAGGGGGAATCATGGGTGTTCTCGACGGCCGTGTCGCGTGCGTCACGGGTGGAACGAGAGGGATCGGCCTGGCGTGTGCCAAGGCCTTCCTCGACGAAGGGGCGAAGGTGGTCATCAACGGCCGCGACGCCAAGAAGGCGGAAGCGTCGATCGCCGAGCTGAATGCCGGCGACCGGGTGCACTTCATCGCCGGTGACGTGAAGAAGCGCGAGGACTGCGAAGCGATCGTGCACGGCACGGTCGAGCACTTCGGCAAGATCGACATCCTCGTGCCGAACGCCGGCGGCGGGAGCGACTACGCACCCGTCGCGCAGATGACCGACGCAGCGATGGAAGACGCCATGCTGTGGAACTTCTGGCACACCTTCTGGACGATGCGCACCGCGCTCAACTACATGATCCCCCAGGGCTGGGGTCGCATCATGGCGATGAGCTCGGTCGAGGGCAAGATGGGCAAGCCCGCCATCTCGAGCTACGTCGCCTCGAAGCACGCCATCAACGGCCTGTGCAAGTCGGCGGCGAAGGAGGTCGGCACGATGGGCATCACCGTCAACGCGCTGTGCCCCGGCGCCATCGAGACCGACGAGATGCGCACCGCCGGTCCGCCGGCCGCCGAGGCCATGGGTCTCACGTACGAGGGACTCCTCGACGTGTTCGCCCAGCAGTCGGCGATCAAGCGGCTGAACGAGTGCGAGGACGTGGCCCTCGTGGCCGTACTGCTGGCATCCGATGCCGGAGCTGGAATCACGGGATCGATGATCTCGATCGACGGCGGCACGTCGCCGTACTGATGCAGGGGGACTGAATCACATGGGAAAGCTGGACGGAAAGGTCGCCTGCATCACGGGCGGCACCCGCAGCATCGGGCGCGCGATGGCCGATGCCTTCATCGCCGAGGGCGCCTCGGTGGTCGTCAACGGTCGTGACGAGGCCAAGGGCCTGAAGTGCCTGGAGGAGATGAACGCAGGCGATCGTGCCGCGTTCTACGGCGGTGACGCCTCGAAGCAGGCGACGGTGGAAGGTCTCATCGCCTTCACGATCGAGAAGTACGGCAAGCTCGACATCTGCTGTCTGAACTCCGGTGGTGTGCTCAACACCGCACCGGTGTTCGCGATGACCGACGAGGAGTGGAACCTCGAGATCGACTGGAACCTCAACCACGTGTTCTGGGGCATGCGCAAGGCCCTGCAGCACATGATGGAGCGCCAGACCGGTCGCATCATTGTGACGTCGTCGGTCGAGGGCAAGCTCGGCAAGCCGGGAATCCCGGGCTACGCCACCACCAAGCACGCGGTGAACGGCCTCGTGAAGGCCGCCGCGGCCGAGGTGGGCACGCTCGGCATCACGGTCAACTCGATCCTGCCCGGCATCATCGAGACCGACATCGTCCGCGAGACCGGGCCCGACTCGGCCATCGCGATGGGCGTCGCCGGCTACGACGAGCTGATCGACATGTTCTGTCAGGAGAGCTCGATCAAGCGCCCCAACAAGGTGGAGGAGGTGGCGGCCGTCGCCGTCATGCTCGCCAGCGATGCCGCACGGAACATCACCGGGAACATGTTCCCGGTCGATGGCGGCACGATGCCGTACTGATCAGCGATCAGCTGGATCAGAACCCACACCTGAACGGAACCACACACTCATGAGTGATCAGCTCACGCCCTCCGGCTTCCCTCGCCTCGGCCTCACCGCCGACGAGGTGCTCACCTCCACACGGGCGGTGCGCAAGCGGCTGGACTTCGATCGGCCGGTGCCGCGTGAGCTGATCACCGAGTGTGTGGAGATCGCACACCAGTCCCCGTCGGGCTCGAACACGCAGCGGTGGCGCTGGGTGTTCGTCGACGACGCACCCACGAAGCTGGCCCTCGCCGAGATCTATCGCAAGCACTTCTTCGTGTACGCCCAGACCTCGGGCAAGCCGCAGGCAGAGCACGCCGGCGACGCCGTGCAGCAGTCGGCCACCTATCTCGCCGAGAACTTCGAGCGCGTGCCGGTGATGATGATCCCGCTGCTCGCCGATCGCATGACCGACACCACGCCGGTCGCGCGGCAGGCCTCGCGGTGGGGCTCGATCCTGCCGGGCGTGTGGAGCTTCATGCTCGCCGCCCGCGAGCGCGGCCTCGGCACCGCGTGGACCACCATGACCGTGCAGAGCGAGCGTGAAGTGGCCGAGCTGTTGAACATCCCGTACGACGACTACACCCAGGCCGGGCTGTTCCCGGTGGCGTACACGATCGGCACCGAGTTCAAGCTGGCCAAGCGCCCGCCCGCCGACAACGTCATCCGCTGGAACGCCTGGAGCTGAGCGCACCCGCCGACGTGCGTCAGGGCACGATGGCGAGGAAGACGAAGGCGGCGAACACCACGAGGTGATGCGTCGCCTGCAGCACGGTGGCGCGGCCCGAGCCGAACGTGAGGATGCTCACCACCGCGGTGAGCACGAGCAGCACGATCTCCTTGCTGCCGAGCCCGAGCATGATCTCGCCGTCGAGCCAGATCGACGCGATCGCGATCGCCGGGATCGTCAGGCCGATGCTCGCGAGCGCCGACCCGAGCGACAGGTTGAGGCTCGTCTGCATCTGGCCGCGCGAGGCGGCCCGGAACGCGGCCACCGACTCGGGCAGCAACACCATCAGCGCGATCACGACGCCGACGAACGACTGCGGGGCACCGGCCCACACGATCGCGTCCTCGATCGACGGCGACAGCGTCTTGGCCAGACCGACCACGGCGACGAGGCTCACCACGAGCAAGGCACCGTGGTGGACGATCGCCCGTCGATCGATCGGGGCTCGCTCGAGGGCCAGCTCCTCCTCGATGCCGTCGATCGAGTCGACCGTGTCACTGGTGTCGGCCCCGGTGTCGAGGAACATCCACCGCAGCCGGCGCGTCTGCACGAACACGAAGATCCCGTACACCGTCGCCGAGGCGATCGCGCTGAACGCGAGCTGCGACGCCGTGAACGTCGGCCCGCTGGAGCTCTGCGTGAACGTGGGCATCACGAGGCTGAGCGTCGCGAGCGTCAGCACGGTGCCGAGCAACGCGTGGGCGCCCTGCTCGCTGAAGCGCACCGTGTGCTCACGCCGGGCGGCGAGCACCAGGCACACGCCGACGATGCCGTTGCAGACGATCATGATCGCGGCGAACACGGTGTCGCGGGCGAGGGTCGCCGCCTTCGCTCCGTCGGTCGCCATGAGGGTGACGATCAACGCCACCTCGATCACGGTCACCGCGATCGCGAGCACCAGGGTGCCGAACGGCTCGCCCACGCGGTGGGCGATGTCCTCGGCATGACCCACCGCCGCCATCACCACAGCGACGTGTACGAACGCGAGGAGTACCGCAGCGACCGGCGGCAGCGAACGCCCCCACGTGAGCACGAGCAGGACGAGCCCGAGGAACGGCAGCGACGCCGACACCCTGCGCGTGAGTGCGTCGCGATCCATCCATCAAGGCTAGGAACTCGCCCTCATCGGGTGGGCCGCGTCGGTCTCGGTCAGATGCCACGTTTAGGGCGTCTGCCGACGTGGCCGTCGCTCACGGGCGGGGGACGGGGGCGATCTCCTGCAGCGCGGCGAGCGACTGCTCAGGGCCGGTGACGTGGATGACCTGCCACCCGAGCGCGAGCGCCGGCTCGAGGTTCTGGTCGAAGTCGTCGAGGTAGACGATCTCGTCGTGGTCGACGTCGAGCATCTCGCGGGTCGCTTCGTAGATGGCGAGCTCGGGCTTGCGAGCCTGCACGGCGAAGCTCTCGACGACGGCGTCGAAGTGATGGAAGCCGATGTCGGCGTCCATCTTCGGACGGAACTCGGCGAAGGTGTTGGTGAGCAGGCCCGTGCGGTACCCGGCGGCGCGCAGGACGTCGATGTGTGCGATCACCTCGTCGAGGACCCGGTATCCGCCGTCCATGAGCAACTCGATCTCGTCGCCCCGCAACGAGATACCCGCGGCCGCCGCCCACGGTCCGAGCCCGGGCTGGATCTCCGCCACGTTGATCTCGCCGCGCTCGCACCGATGCCACGGATGGTCGGGGCCCGACTCGCGCGGTCCGAGCAGGACGTGCAGGAGCTCGTGCATCGTGGTGTCGTGGGCCTCGGCCATCACGGCCACCTTCTCCACGATCGGACTGATCAGCACCCCGCCGAAGTCGAACACCACTGCCCTGATCGCTGCCATGGGGAGCGAAACTAACCGGAGAGTAAGTTGTGTGGCGGGCCGAACGGCCCGAGCGACGGAGGGGAACCGCGATGAGCGAGGCAGGCACGGCCGGGACGGGCAAGCAGTACGTCGACAGCTACGAGGACGTCTCGATGTTCGCGCTCGCGGGCGAGCGCGAACAGACGCTGCTCGACACCCAGACCGAGTGCACCTTCATGTGGACCACGAAAGACGGCGATCCGGTCGGCGTGATCATGAACTTCGTCGCCCACGACGGACGCATCTGGGTCACCTGCACGCGACGCCGCAAGCGCGTCGCGGCGGTGGAGGCGAGGCCGCGGGTGTCGGTCGCGTTCTCCAGCCGCGGCACCGACATCGGGATCAGTCAGGCCCTCACCTACAAGGGCAATGCGATCGTGCACGACGACGAGGCCACGCTCTCGTGGTTTTACCGGGCGCTGGCCGAGCGGGTGCGCCCTGGCGACGTCGCCAAGCAGGACGCGTTCGTGCACCACCTCGAGAGCCCGGGCCGCGTGGTGATCGAGATCGTGCCGACCGACCGGATCGGCTTCGACAGCGAGGCGATGTTCGCCAACTCGCCCGCCGGCGCGAGCGTCACCAAGGTGACGCGCCAGAGCTGACCTCTCGGGTGGTCCGTCGTCAGGCGGTGTGACCGCCGTCGACCACGAGCACGTGGCCGGTCACGAACGCGGCGAGGTCGCTCGCGAGGAACAGCGCGGCACGGGCGATGTGGTCTGGCTGGCCGGCGATGCGCAACGGGTTGCCGGCGATCACCTTCTCGATGTCCATGCCCCCCGCCTTGAGCGGCGCCATCTGGTCCTGCACGCCGGGCGTGTCGATGACGCCCGGTGCGATCGCGTTCACCCGGATCCCCTTCGCGCCCAGCTCGTTGGCGAACGCTCGGGTGAGGCCCATCACACCGGCCTTCGACGCGGAGTAGGCCGTGATGTTGGCGCCACCGCGGATGCCGGCGATCGAGGCGATGTTCACGATGGCCCCGCCCTGGGTCATCAGCCGGGCGGCGTCGCGCGACGCGCTGTACTGGGCGCGCAGGTTGACCTCGAGCATGCGGCTCACGAAGTCGTCGGTGACGGCATCGATCGGGCCGGTGGTGGGGAAGATGCCCGCGTTGTTCACGAGGATGTCGAGCCGCTCGCCGTCGGCAGCGAAGGCGATGGCGTCGCGCAGTTGTTCGGCGTTCGTGATGTCGCAGGTGGTGAACGATGCCGACAGCCCGTCGGCGACGAGCGCCTCGGCGGTGGCGGCACCGCTCGGGTCCATGTCGGCCACCGTGACGTGCGCGCCGGCCTGGGCCAGTCGGCGGGCGGTCGCGGCACCGATGCCCTTCGTGGCGCCGGTGACCAGGGCGCGCTTGCCGCGGAGGTCGATGAGGTCGGCGAGGGAGGCGTCCGTGGAGGAAGTGGCTGACATGGGCGGAACCTTAGGGAGGCGGTGACCTCCGGCCCGAGCCGCGGCCGACCCGCTGGGTAGGTTCCGCGGATGGACATCTTCGAGGTGATGGGCACGTGTCGGGCGATCCGACAGCTGAAGCCCGACCCGGTGCCACCCGAGCTCATCGACCGGCTGCTCTGGGCCGCGACCCGCGCGCCGAGCCCGGGCAACAGCCAGGGATGGGACTTCGTCGTGGTCGACGACGCCGACGCACGAGCCCGAATCGGAGCGGCGGTGCGCGAGGCGATGGTGGAGCGCGTGGCAGCGATGCCCCGCCCCGACCGCACCACCCGGCTGATGCTCGACGGCACCGGTCGACTGGTGGCCACGCTCGATCAGGCGCCCGTGTTGATCTTCGTGACGGGCGGGGTGGTGTACCCGCCGCAGGCCCCGAAGGAGGCGTTCACCTGGTCGGCGCTGTATCCCGCAGCACAGAGCATCATCCTTGCCGCTCGTGCCCTGGGTCTCGGATCGGTCTTCACCACGCTGCACCACGTTGCAGATGCAACGATCCGTGAGGTGCTCGGCATCCCCGATCACATCCGCATCGCCGCCACCATCCCGATCGGCTGGCCCGACGGCGTGCAGTTCGGCCCGGTCAACCGTCGGCCCGTCGCCGATTTCGTGCATCACAACCACTGGGAGGGGGACAAGCGTGGATCAGGAGCCTGACGACGCGCTCGACCGCGAGGTCGAGTTCGACCTGCTGTCGGCGGCGTTCCAGCTCGACCCTCCGGCCACGTTCGCCGCGCTGCGCGAGCGGTGCCCGGTGCACCACACCACACGGCCGGCGCCGCACTACTCGCTGTCGCGACAGGCAGACGTGCTGTCGGCGCTGCGCGACGACGAGACGTGGTCGTCGAAGTTCGGTCCCGGTCTCGCCTACGGCGAGGTGGGCGCCGGCGTGCTCGTCGCGAGCGACCCACCGGGGCACACGGAGGAACGGCTCGCCATCTCCCGCGCCTTCCGCCCGTCGGTGCTCGAGGCGATGGAGCCCGACATGCGCGTGCTCGTCGACGAACTGGTGGGCGGGTTCGCCGACCGTGGCGAGGGCGACCTGATTCGCGACCTCGCGATGCCGCTGCCGCTCACCGTGATGTGCTGGCTGCTCGGCATGCCGGTCGCCGACATCGAGATGTTCCGCACGTGGGTGCTGCCGATGGCGGAAGCCGTCGCACTCGAAGGTGGCCGCGCCGCGAACCAGGAGGTGATGGACGCGTACCGCTCGTACGGCGCGTACTTCGGTCCGCACATCCAGGGCCGCACCGACGCGATCGCCGTCGGCGAGGACGTGCCGGCCGACCTGCTCACGCGTCTCCTCACCGTCGAGCGCAACGGCAAGCGGCTCACCCACCAGCAGGTGATGGGGTTCTGCCAGTTCCTGCTCGTCGCCGGCTCGGCCACCACCACCCTGCTCATCGGCAACCTCGTGCACCGGCTGATGGAACACCCCGACCAGCTCGCCCTCGTGCAGGCCGACCGGTCGCTCATCCCCGCCGCGGTGGAGGAGAGCCTGCGCTACGACGCACCTGTGCACGGCCTGTTCCGCACCAACACCTGTCCCGTCACGCTCCACGGTGTGGAGATCCCCCAGGACTCGAAGGTGTACATGATGTTCGGCTCGGTGAACCGCGACCCCGAGCTGTGGGACGAGCCCGACCGGTTCGACGTGACCCGCGACCTGAAGCAGCTCCGCCAGCAGCATGCTGCGTTCGGCGTGGGCATCCACTACTGCCTCGGTGCACCGCTGTCGCGGATCGAAGCTGCACTCGCGTTGGAGGCGGTGCTCGATCAGCTCCCGCAGGTGCGTCCGAACGGTGCGCCGTCGCCGGTGAAGGCCGCCGTGCTCAAGGGTTTCGAGACCCTCCCGATCGCCTGGGGCTGAACCGGCGCCGACCTGCCCGCTGCGGGGCAGACGGAGGGCTACAGGCTCGTCCCTGATCAGTCGTTCGCTTCCGCGCTCGCGCCGACGGACTCGACCTGACGTGGTGCTGGCACAGGCGGCGCTCCCGTGCGCCGCTTGGTGACCTTGACCACGGCCTGGCGGCTGGCGACGGCGACGGCGACGATCAGGACGAGGCCCTCGAACATCGGTTGCATCCAGTCGATCTCACGGGGATACCGGAGGCCGATGCCCTTGATGCCGAAGGCGAGGCAGTACACGGCGATGACGGTTCCCCACACGTTGGGACGGCCCTTCAACTGGCTGGCACCGAAGAACACCGCGCCGACGGCGGTGAACAACAACGGAGGGCCGACCGACGAGGTGTAGGTGCCGAACTTCCACGAGTAGATGAGCCCGGCGAAGCCTGCGATGCCTGCGGACGCGATGAGCGCTCCCCATGACAGTCGGTCGGTCTTCACGCCCGACAGTCGCGCGGCCTCACGGTTGCCGCCGGTGGCGAACATCTTCCGACCCGTCGGAGTGTGCTCGAGCACGTACCACACGATGAACGCCACGAGCAGGCCGTAGAAGAAGTAGTAGGGCAGTTCGATCTTCGTGTCCGACCCGGGCCAGGTGAACGAGAACAGACTGCCCTTGCCGAAGTTGATGTAGCGGTCACCGAACGCAGCGGTGATGTTGCCGCCGTCGTGGATCCGGCGGATGAGGGCGGAGATCACCTGGCTCATGCCGAGCGTCGCGATGAAGCTGTTGACGCGCAGCTTCACGACGATCAAGCCGTTGATGGCACCGATGAGCAAGCAGGCCAACATGGCCACGATCGCCCCGACCCCGTCGGGCAGATCCGTCTCGAGCGCCATCTTGTTGACGATCACGAGACTCAGCGCCATCGTCGCGCCGATCGACAGATCGAAGGTCTCGGTGACGAGCGGGACCAGGAACGCCAACGCGAGCAGGACGACGATGACCTTCTCGGTGAGGACGAACTCGATGCTCCCGTTCCAGATGAGGAAGTTGTCCTCGGTGAGGCCGAAGAAGACGAAGAAGATGCCGATCAGGTAGAGCCCGCTGAAGCGGTCGAATCGGAGCCTCGACACCAACGACCTCGGCGACCTTGTCGCGGCCGGCGTGTTCGACGGAGGTCCCGATTCGTCGGCGGTGGCGGCAACCGTGGTCGTCATCGCGTTCCTGCTTTCTGTGTTGCGAGTAGAGCGTGTTCGATGTGACCGGTGGTCATCTCGGCTCCGGAGAACTCTTCGGCGATGACGCCGTTGACCATCACGACCACGCGATGGGCGACCTGGACGAGCTCGTCGGTGTCGGTCGACACCACGAGCACCGCGGCTCCATCGACCGCAGCCTGATCGATGAGCCGGAGGATCTGGTCCTTGGCCGCGACGTCGATCCCGCTGGTGGGCTCATCGAGGATCAGCACCGTCGGCGACAACCGCAGGCTCCGTCCGAAGAGGACCTTCTGCTGATTGCCACCGCTGAGCGACGCGACGGGCACCAGCGGCCCGGCGGTCTTGATGCTGAGCCGATCGATCCACTCCAGGCACTCGGCGACCTCCTCGGCGTGACGCAGACGCAATCCGCGACGGTGGCGCTCGACATCCGCGAGCGTGAGGTTGGCCGTGACCGATGCGAACGGGACGACGCCGAGCGTCGCCCGATCTGCCGGGACGAACGCGACGCCTGCGGCGATGGTGGCTGCCGGGTCGTAGTTGGGGATCGAGACCCCGTCGACGACGACCTCTCCGGCGTCGCTCGGCAACTGCCCGGTGATGAACGGAACGAGCATCTCGCGGCCCGATCCCGTGATACCGGCGACACCGACGATCTCGCCTGGCCGAACACGGAGATCGACCCCTCGCACCGTGCCACCTTCGAGCCCTCGCACCTCGAGGCGGGGCTCGCCCTCGAGCCGGATGCTCGAGCGGTGGTTCGCCCGTTCGAGTCGGTGACCGATCATCAGCTCGATCAATCCACCGTGGTCGATGCTCGCGGTCGCGACCGTGGTGACCCGTCTGCCGTCGCGGAACACGGTCACGTCGTCGGCGATCTCGAAGACCTCGTCGAGGTGGTGCGAGACGTAGAGGATCGCAACCCCCTTCGACTTCAGGATCCGGATCGCTTCGAAGAGGCGCTCGACATCATCGCCGGGCAACGAAGCCGTCGGCTCGTCGAGCACCAGCAGATGAGCGTGGTCCTGCCATCCGTCCAACGCGCGTGCGAGCGCCACCGCCGTCTTCTGAGACGGTGCCAGCCGCCCGACGGGCACCGTCACGTCGACATCGGCGAAGCCCAAGGCCGCCAGGCCGTCCTTGGCCCGCTGCGTGTCGGCGCGCCAGTCGATCCGGCCGAACCGGCGCGTGGTGTAGCCGACGCCCATCGAGATGTTCTCGACGGCACTCAGGATGTTGACGAGCCCGAGATCCTGATGGACGAATCGGATGCCGGCTGCGTGCGCCGCCTCGCCGTCGCCGAGCGTGAACGACGCGCCGTTCAGTTCGGCCTCGGAGCCCTCGTCGGGCTGGTGATAGCCGGCGAGCACCTTGATGAACGTCGACTTCCCGGAGCCGTTCTGTCCGACCAGTGCATGCGTGCGGCCGGCGTCGATGGCGATGTCGATGTCGTTCAACGCCACTTGTCCCGGGAAGGTCTTGGACAGATGGCGAGCCACCAACAGATGCGGTTCCACGATTCCCCCCGAGTCGATCGGCCCCTACCGATGCGTTATATACTAACGAGTAAGTTAATTGCCGGTCCAACTGGCATCACGAGGGGGAAAGATGATCAGAACCAAGAAGGTACTTGCCGCGTCGATGGCGCTCGCCATGGCGCTGGCCGCGTGTGGGGGCGACGACGAGACGTCGACGTCCGACGCGCCCGCGGCAACCGAAGCGCCAGGTGCCACCGAGGCGCCAGGGGCGACCGAAGCACCCGCCGCGACCGAAGCACCGGCAGGCGGCGACGGCGTCGCCGCAGCGCAGGCATTCGTCGAGGAGTTCCTCGTGGCTCCGACCAAGATCGGCCCGACGATCCCGCTCAACTCGGTGCCCGAGCCGAAGACCGTTGCATGGCTCGAGTGCTCGTTGCCGTCGTGCGCCGCCATCGGCGTCGGCTTCAAGGAGGCCACCGACCTGTTGGGTTGGAAGCTCGAAGTCGTCTCCTGGAGCACGGATGCAGCAGCAGCCTTCCAGCAGGCGATCGACCTCGGTGTCGACTACGTCGCCATCACGGGTACCGCTCCCGAGCTGATCCAGACCCAGATCGACGCCGCCGCTGCGGCCGGTATCGGATTCTTCAGCTGCTTCGACACTGCCGACCCGGCCGGCGAAGCGAACAACATCTGGACCCAGTGCGGCGACGACGATGCCGTCACCCGCGCCGGCACGATCCTCGCCAACGCGATCATCGCCGACTCGCAGGGCAGCGCGAACGTCCTGATGGTCAACATCCCGGACTTCGCGGTGCTCGTGAGCGAGCGTGAAGGCTCCGAGGCGACGTACGCCGCCAACTGCCCCGACTGCAAGTTCAGCGAACTCGCGCTCACGCTCGACCAGTTGCTGGCCGGCGAAGTGCCCGGCGCCGTCGTGTCGGCGGTCCAGGCCGACCCGTCGATCGACTACATCCACTTCGCATTCGACGGCATCGCCGGTGGCGTGTCCGCCACCCTCGCCGAGGCAGACCTGCTCGAGGGCCGCAAGCTCGTGGGCGTCGACTTCAGCGGTGCGATCCTGCAGGAGATCGTCGATGGGACGCAGCAGTTCTGGACGGCGAACCCGAAGGCGTACTCGGCGTGGATCATGGTGGACGGCATGGCTCGTCATGCCATCGGCCAGGAGAACACCGAAGAGCGCGCCAA
Organism: Actinomycetota bacterium; assembly: GCA_026393475.1. Lineage (GTDB taxonomy): Bacteria > Actinomycetota > Acidimicrobiia > Acidimicrobiales > Ilumatobacteraceae > VFMC01. Next base: position 27,943 of record JAPLAA010000055.1, on the reverse strand, counting down.
CGCGTTGCTGCCCACGTTCATCGTGAACAACCCCGAGACCGCTGGACCGTTGGTGGCCACCGACGGCTGGCCGGGACCCGAGGGCATGGCCGAGCAGTTCGCCGCCCTCTGGGGTGTCTGATCGTCGGTTGTTCGTCAGTCGAACGTGAGTTGAATCGTCCGGTCCGTGAGGACCGAGACACGTGAACAACAGTGGGGCCCGGGCATCAGCCCGGGCCCCGCTCGCGTGTGGGGACACCTTCGGAGAGAGATCGAGGACAGCACCGATGATCGACTATCAGCGCCTCTACCACACCGGGATCCGCGTGCCCGATCTGCGCGCCGCGATGGATGAGCTCGGTCCTGCACTCGGCGTCACCTGGGCCACGCCGAAGACCGTGGCGGGCCAGCCGGCGTGGACACCTCAGCACGGCCAGCAGCACCTCGAGCTGCACTTCACCTACTCGTGCGAGGGCCCGCAGCACATCGAGCTGCTGCAGGGACCGGCCGGCAGCGTGTGGGACGGCAGCCAGCAGCCCGGCGTGCACCACGTGGGCGTGTGGTGCGACGACGTGCCCGGCGAGACGCAGCGGTTCCTCGCCGCCGGCTGGACGCTCGAGCTCGCCCAGTGCTCGCCCGACGAGGGCTTCGGCACCTACACGTACGTCCGTCCGCCCGGCGCCGGGATGCTCGTCGAACTCGTGTCGTCGGCCGCACTGCCGCGGTTCGAGGCCTGGTGGGCCGGCGGCACGCTCTGACCGGGTCGAGCACCGAGGGCGCTCCGACACGTCCACCGTGCCCGGCTCGCGACTACACTTATTAATCGCAGAGTCAATTACCGGCTCGCCATTCGATGGCCGCCTTCGGGGAGGCGGCCGATGGAGGATCCAATGGGCAATTCCACGGGCAACGGAGGCGATCGACCCGACGCCCCTCGCTCTCCGGGCATCAGCTATCAGCAGCTGCTCGACACCGACACCCACGACGTGCCGGTCGTCCTGCGACTCGAGTCGCCGAAGTACCTCGGCAGCGCCGACGTGTCGATCGACCGGTACATCAGCCGCGAGTGGCACGAGCTCGAGAAGTCGAAGCTGTGGAGCCGCGTGTGGCAGTACGTCTGCCGCGAAGAGGAGATCCCGGTCGTCGGCGATCACCAGGTGTACAACATCGCCGGTGCCTCGTACCTGATCATCCGATCGGCCGAGGACACGATCCAGGCGTACCCCAACGCCTGCCTCCACCGCGGCCGCCAGCTCAAGGACTACGACGGCCGCTGCTCGGAGATCCGATGCCCGTTCCACGGCTTCGCCTGGAAGCTCGACGGTTCGCTGCAGGACATCCCGGCGCAGTGGGACTTCGACCACGTCGAGGCCGAGGAGTTCAGCCTGCCCGAGTGCAAGGTGGCCACCTGGGCCGGTTTCGTGTTCATGAATCCCGACCCCGACGCCGAGCCGTTCGAGGACTTCCTCGGCGAGATGGCCGAGCAGTTCGAGGTGTGGGACCTCGCCAACCGCTACAAGCAGACGCACATCGCCAAGATCGTGCCCTGCAACTGGAAGATCGCCCAGGAGGCGTTCTGCGAGGCGTTCCACGTCAACGCGACGCACCCGCAGGTGATGCCCTACCTCGGCGACACCAACAGCCAGGTCGACGTCTGGGAGAACTTCGCCCGGGTGATCTCGCCCGGTGGCACCGCCAGCCCGAATCTCGACTGGACGCCGACCCAGGATCAGATGATGCGGGCGATGCTCGACGTCCGCGACGATCAGGACTCGCCGATGCCGCTCACCGAGGAACAGTCGATGCGCGCCATCGCCGCGTCGATGAGCCGCGAGCGTTGGCGGGCCGTCGCCGGTGACTGGGTCGACCGCATCAGCGACGCCGAGATGATGGACAGCATCGACTACACGCTGTTCCCCAACTTCCACCCGTGGGGTGCGTTCAACCGCATCGTGTACCGGTTCCGGCCGAACGGCGACGACCACCGGACCGCGATCATGGAGGTGATCTTCCTCGCCCCGTTCCTGGGAGAGCGACCACCGCCGGCACAGATCAAGTGGCTCGAGGACTTCGAGACGTTCTCCGCAGCACCGGAACTCGGCATGCTCGCGAAGGTCTTCGACCAGGACCTGTTCAACATGCCCCGGGTGCAGACCGGGCTCGAGAGCACGCGCAAGCCCGGCGTCACCCTGGGCAACTACCAGGAGTCGAAGGTGCGTTGGCTCAACAACAAGCTCGACGAGTGGCTGGAGCGTCCCTGATGCTCGGTATCCGTCACCCGTTCACCGGCGCCCTCCACGAACGCGATGGAGAGGGAGCCGTCCTCGTCACCGCATCGGACGGCACGTGGGGCCGCTTCACCCGCCAGGGCCAATGGCTCGAGGGCGACCTCCGTGAGGCCGATCCTCATCTGTGCGGCTGGGTCGCCGGACCCATCATCGCCAACCATCGGATGGTCGACACACCTCCGAACAGCTAGCAGGGTCGGGTGCCGCTGGCGCCCGTCCCATCCACCTCGGACACGAACGCAGTCCCGCCGACCAAGCGGGTGAGGAGGGCCACCATGAGCAGGGAACAACTCGTGTCGATGACACGGCGCAACATCACGCACAGCAAGAACGGCACCGTGCCGCTCGAAGACGGCGTGAAGCGCATCCCGTCGACCAACTACTACGACCCCGCGCGCTGGCAGGTCGAGATGGATCGCATCTTCCGTCGCGTGCCGCTCGTGCTCGGGTTCAGCGTCGAGCTCACCGAACCCAACTCGTACAAGGCGATGGACGTCATGGGCACGCCCGTGCTGCTGGTGCGCGGCGACGACGGCACCCTGCGGTCGTTCGTCAACATGTGCAGCCACCGCGGCGCGGTCGTGATGGAGGAGGGCACCGGCGTCACGCGGCGCTTCTCCTGCCCGTACCACGCCTGGGTGTACAACACCGAGGGTGCACTCGTCGGCATGCTCGACAAGGAGAACTTCGGCGAGATCGACATGTCGTGCCACGGCCTCACCCAGCTCCCGGTGGCCGAGCGTGCCGGCATCGTCTTCGGCGGCATCACGCCCGGCATGCACTTCGACATCGACGAGTACCTGTGCGGCTACGGCGAGATGCTCGACCACCTCGACCTCGCCAACTGCACCTACGTCGGCAAGCAGAGCGTCGGCGGCCCGAACTGGAAGCTCGCCTACGACGGCTACCTCGACTTCTACCACCTGCCGATCCTGCACAAGGACACGTTCGGGCCCACGTACAACAACAAGACGATCAACGACGCGTGGGGCCCGCACCAGCGCAACGTGCAGCCCGACGAGCGCTACCTCGCGCTTGCCGAGCTGCCCGAGGACGAGTGGCAGATCACCAAGATGGTGTCGGGCGTGTGGACGATCTTCCCCCACATCTCGATCGCCAGCTTCGACGCCGGCGGCAAGCTGTTCATGATCTCGCAGCTGTTCCCCGGCGAGACGCCCGAGACCTCGGTCACCACCCAGCACTTCCTGGCGGTCGACGCACCCGACGGCGACCGGTTGAACATCATCGAGAAGCAGATGGACTTCCTGCTGCACGTCGTGCGCGACGAGGACTACTACACGGGCAACCGCATCCAGCGCGCCGTCAAGACCGGCGTGAAGAGCGAGTTCGTGTTCGGCCGCAACGAGGGTCCGTGCCAACGCTTCCACGACTGGGTGGAAGACCTGGTGCACGCCGAGACCGAGGCCGACACGGCCGCGCTGTTCGCCGGTGCCGGCGAGTTCCACCACCCGTGACGACCGTGAACGCCTGACCGGTTCGCTCTCCGGCACCGGTGCCCACCATGCGCGAGCTCGTCCTCAGTCACTTCAGCCTGGCGCGCCTGCACCCGATCGAGGACCGGGTCCGCCTCGCGGCCGCCAACGGCTTCGACGGCATCGGCCTGTGGGTCGGGCACTACGAGCAACTCGAGCGCGAGGGGTTCGCGCCCCACGGGCTGCAGGAGTTGCTCGACCAGCACGGCATCCGCCTCCGCGAGATCGAGGTCATCACCGACCTCGGCACCACCGACGCCGCCGCGGCGCGCGTCGAGATCGCGTGGCGGATGGCCGACGCGTTCGGATGTCGGTACCTCCAGGTGATCGGGCCGTCGGGCGACGACCCGGTCGCGGCCGCGAACGCGTTCGGTGACCTGTGCGATCGAGGCGCCGACCACGGGCTCGTGCTCGGCATCGAGTTCCTGCCCTTCAACGACATCCCCACCGTGCACCACGCACGACGCATCGTCGAGGCAGCCGGGCGCTCGAACGGCGGCATCTGCGTCGACATCTGGCACCACGAGCGCGGAGCCCGCGACCTCGAGGCCATCGCCGCACTGCCCGGCGAGCTGATCACCGGCATCCAACTGAACGACGGCACGCGAGTGCCCGAGCACCCCGACTACTACACCGACTGCCTCGCCAACCGGCGAGCGATGGGCGAGGGCGAGTTCGACATCACCGCGTTCCTCGACGCCGTCCACGGCACCGGCACCACCGCCCCGTGGTCGTTGGAGGTACCGAACGCCGCCGGCTGGGCCGACGCCGATCGACACCTCGCCGCGATCGCAGCCGGCATCAGGCGCTTCCGCTGACCGATCGGTCCGCTCACAACCACATCAGGCACGTCAGGCTCGAAAGGAACGGACACGTGAGCAACAACTTCTCCATGGACGGCAAGGTCGTCGTCGTCACCGGCGCGGCAGGTGGCATGGGCACGGCGATCACCCGCACGCTCGTGGAAGCCGGAGCGCGCGTCGTGGCCTGCGACCGTGCGGCCGAGCCGCTGCGCGAGCTGTGCGGATCGCTCGGCGACGCCGCGGCCGACGTCGCCGGTGACATCACCGACCCCGACACGGTGCAACGGATGGTGAGCACTGCTGTCGAGCGCTTCGGTCGCCTCGACGCGGCGCTCAACGGCGCGGCCATCGAGTTCGAATCGGTGCCCCTGCACGAGACGTCCGACGAGGACTTCGAGCTGATGATGCACGTCAACGTGACGGCGCTGTTCCGCTGCATGCGCGCCGAGATCCGGGCGATGCTCGCCGCTGGCAACGGCGGCAGCATCGTCAACATCGCCAGCACCAACTCGTTCAAGCCGCAGCCGAACCAGCCGGCGTACACGGCGAGCAAGCACGCCGTGCTCGGTCTCACCCGCAGCGCAGCGCTCGACTACGCGTCGAGCGGCATCCGGGTGAACGCGATCTGCCCCGGCACCATCGACACCCCGATGCTGCGCAACGCGATGGAACGTCGCGGCCGCAACCCCGAAGAGGTCGCCAAGCGGCTCAGCCGCTTCGGCCGGTTCGGCACCCCGCAGGAGATCGCCGACGCCACGCTCTGGCTGTGCAGCGACGCCTCGTCGTTCACGACTGGCCACGCACTCGCCGTCGACGGCGGCATGCTCGGCGCCTGACGCGCCGCTGGCTCAGCGGCGGCGGATCGGGGGTGGGGAGTTGGTCACGCGCGGCTTGCGGCGCAGGCGGTACGACCACGTCACCAGCCCGCTCCAGATGCGGTCGCAGTCGATCAGCAGACCCTGACGCTTCCGACGCAGGCGACCCTTCGCCGCACCGCTCACGACAGCACCTCGGGCCGCAGCGTGGCGCGGACCGCACCGGTCAGATCGACGGTGGCCGTCGCCCGACCCGTGTCGTCGGCGGTCACCGTCGTCGACGGTCCGTCGCCCACGTCGAGCACGTAGCGAGCCCCGGGCGTGAGCGACGCGAACAGCAGTTCCACCGACGACACCGATGCGGCGCGGGTGGGCCGCAACGACAGGCGCAGCGTCGAACCGTCGTCGCACACCGCCTCGGTGACGAGGACCGAATCCCAGTCGGTCGCGGCGAGGATCGGTCCGACAGGTGCCACGAACCCGCGCATGTTCAACGCGGCGAGATCGAGCGGGGCCGACCAGCGCAGCAGCATGTACGAACCCGTCGCCGATGCACTGCCGTCGACCGGACGATCCGGCCACTGCTTGCCCGTCGCACACTTCTCGGCCGACGACCGGATGGCGGCGTCGACGAGGCGGGCATCGCCGACGAGGCGGGCGCCGCCGATGATCTTGATCCAGGGGAGCAGCTTGCTGCGGCGCGTGCGATGACGCTCGAGCTCTGCGGGCAGGTCGAGGTCGAGGCGCCCGTCGCGCACCATCGCCGACAATCCCGCCATCTTCGGCGCCGCGCCGCGCAGTTCGAGCGCGCGGGCCCGACGCGCATGGTCGGGGAGGATGTCGACGAACCGATGCGTGCCGTTCGCGAAGTAGTGGCCACCAGGCACCTCGCCGGTGTCCCACGACAGGCCGACGTGATTGGAACGGATGTGGGCGTACGACCCGTCGGGCGTGAGGTACTCGTGGTCGAGCGTGTGGGTCCACCGATCGCGCACCTTCGGCCACGTCTCGGTGCCATGGGCCACGTCGTGACCGTGCAGCGCCTGCGCACCCATCACGTTGCACACCGTGAACGACCAGCCCGGCTCGCACGGGAAGAACCCGAGTCGGCTCCGCTCGAAGTTGCGCTGCACCGCCTCGGCCAGCGTGTGGTGGTCGTAGCTGAACGTGCGCCCGTCGAGCCACACGAACTCCAGCGAACCCGGCTTGTCGAAGGTGTCGGTGCCCGTGGCCGCCTCGACGCTGTTGATCACGTCACCGAGGAACGCCGAGAACATGATGTTGTCGCGCCGGATCGGATCGGGGTTCGAGTCGAAGTTCCCCACGAGGTTCAGGGTGCGCCAGTACTTCCACACCCGGAGGTCGGTGTGCTTGCGCACCATCGTCTCGAGCGCCTTGGTGATCTGCGCGGGAGCGTTCGGCAGATGGTTGGCGGCGTACAGCGTCATCGCCCAGGTGAGGCTGTTGAGCTGATAGCGGAGCTGGGTGCCGCCGTGGAACTGCTCGCCCCAGTCGAGTCCGTCGAGGCCGTCCTCCGGCTGGAACGCGAAGGCGTAGGCCCACGTGAGCAGCTCGGCGTCCATGTCGTCGAGCTCGCGCCGCTCGGTGAGGCGCTCGGGCAGCTGCGCACCGAGTAGGTACTCGTTCAGCTCGGGCACCTTGGCGAGCTTGCGGCGATAGGCCTGCTCCACCCGCCACACCATGAAGCCGACGGTTCCCACGGCCATCGCATAGGCGACGGGAACGGCCCAGCCCCAGGTGGTGCCGCGGTCGACGAACCAGCGCGGTCCGTCGACGAGGGCCACCGCGACGACACCGGCACCGACCCACACGATCGGGATCGCGACGTGCGCGCTGACACCCCACCAGAGCACGAGGGCGACGAGCAATGCCACCAACGAAGCCAGGAACAGCAGCGGTGACGCGACGTACAAGAGCCCCGCGCCGGGGAACACCATCGAGGTGCCCGCTGCCGTGGCCGTGTCGCCGCCCACGACGAGGAGCGCCCCGGCCACGACCTGCCACATGAGCAGCGACACGGCGAGTCGGCCGAGGAGTCGACGGCTCTCGGGACCGAGGCGCGGCGGCGACGGTGGCAGCAGCAGCGGGCCGCCGGCTGCGGCATCCGGCGGGGAGGTCGTGGTGGCGGTCATCGGTCAGATCCTCGCACCCCGGCGGTCCATCGGGCGACGAGAGGTGGCGCCTCGTAGGTGACCTGCGGGCGACCCGTCACCTTGCACACGAGCCGGACGAGCCGAACCCACACCTGCGCGCAGTTCAGGTAGAGGGTGATCACGACGCACCGCCCTCGACGGGGACGAGGTGCAGTGTGCGCACCTCGCGCACGGCGATGTCAGGCCCGGCCGTGCCGTCGGCCGACGCGGTGAACTCGGCGACCACCTCGGCGCCGTCGAGCAGCCGATACTGGGCATCGGGCCGCAACGCCATGAACCCGAGCCGCACGGGCGCATCGCTCGGCGTCGGGCCCGGACGGAGCACGAGGTCGAGCGTCTCCCCGTCGGACGACCGCGCCACGGTGACGAGCACCTCCGGCCACGGCACCTCGTCGAGCACCGGTCCGACCGGCGGCACCCACCCGCGCAGATTCAGGCTGGCGTTGTCCATCGGGGTCGACCACCGCACGAGCATGTGCAGCGCGAGGTTCGACACCCCCACCCGCAACGGACGCTCGGGCCACACCTCGCCCGTCGCGCACTGACGGTCACCGGCGCGAATCGCCGCCTCGGCCAGCTCGCCCTGGCCCACCATCCGTGCGCCGGCGATCAGCTTGGTCCACGCGTTGGTCGCGGTGCGACGCACCCGGTTGCGTTCCCACTCCTCGGGCAGCTCGAGCGTCAACTCGCCGTCGCGGACCATGGTCGCGAGACCGGCCATCTTCTCGGGAGCGCCGCGGAGCTGGAGCATGCGGCCCCGGAGCGCGAGGTCGGGGGCCACGTCGGCGAAGCCGTGGCTGCCGGTGGTGAAGTATTCGCCGCCCGGCGTCTCACCCGTGTCCCACGACAGGCCGGTGTGGGTGGAACGGATGTTGGCGTAGTTGCCGTCGGGGAGCAGGTACTCCTCCTCGAGCGCGGTGCGCCATCGCGGCTCGAGGTCGCTCCACATGGTCGTGCCGTGCAACCGGTCGTGACCGAGCAACGCTTGTGCACCGATCGTGTTGCACGCGGCGAACGCCCAGCCCGGCTCGCACGGGAAGAACGTGAGCCTGCTCTTGTCGAAGTTGCGCTGCACCGCCTCCATCCACGAGTGGTGGTCGTAGGCGAACGTGCGACCGTCCTCCCACACGAACGTGAGCGACCCCGGCTCGTCGAACAGGGTGCTGCCGGTGGCCGCCTCGTAGAGGTTGATCTGGTCGCCGGTGAAACCGGAGAACATGATGTTGTCGCGCACCAGCGGGTCGGGGTTCGCGTCGAGGTTGCCGATCAGGTTGAGCGTGCGCCAGTAGCGCCACACCCGCAGGTCGGTCTGCTTCAGCACCAGGTTGCGCAACGCGAGCTCGATCTGGCGCGGGGCGTTGGGCACGTAGTTCACCGCATACGGGGCCAGCGCCCAGCCGAGGTAGTTGAGCTGGTAGCGCACCACGGTGCCGCCGTGGAACTGTTCGCCCCACTCGAAGCCGCGGAACTCGTCGACGGGCTGCATCGTGAGCTCGTACGCCCACCGGAGCAGTTCGGCGTCCATGTCGTCAGGGGTGCGCAACGGGCGCGCCGGCTCGGGCAGGGTGGCGGTGGCGAGGTACTCGTTGAGCTCGGCGATCTTGGCGCGCTTGCGGCGGAACCGTGCCTCGAACGTGTAGACGAGGCTGCCGATCGCTGCGGCGGCGAGCACGTAGACGATGGGCATCGCCCATACCCACGTGGTGCCGCGGTCGATCCCCAGCCGCGGGCCGGTGGCCCACATCGCCGACAGGCCGGCCGACGCCAGCCACACGAGCGGGATGCCCCAGTGCACACTCATGCCCCACCACAGCACCAGCGCGACCGAGATGGCCACCCAGGTGAGCACGAACGCGATCGGTGCCGCGGTGTAGAGGAACCCGCCGCCCGGCAGCGCGAGCGACAGGCCGGCGGCTCGCGCCCGGACGCCGCCGCCGACCACGAGCGCGATGCCGGTCGCCTGCACGACCAGCACGATGGCGACGGTGCGCAACACCAGCAGGCGCGTGACCGGGCCCATGCGTCGCGGTCGCTCGGGCAACAGCGGCGGCCGTGCCGGCTCGGCCACGTGCGGGCGATGCAGTTCGGAGACGGTCATGGGACGAGGTCCCCTCTCTCGACGGTGTGCCGATGGACGTCGGTCGGATCGGGTGTGGTCGCGTCGGCGCGGGCATTCGCGGCGAGGGCGTCGGCGAGGCGGTCGAGTGCGACAGCGATCGGATCGCGGTGCACCGTCGGTCGGGCCAGGATGCGCGCCGCCTGCTCGTCGTCGACGTGCACCAGCCAGAGGCGGGCCGCCGCGATCGCCCGTTCGTCGGCCGCGACCGAGGTGCCGCGCGCCGCAGCGCCGAGCAGCCGGGGCCGCAACACGTGCCAGTCGGCGTCGTCGCACCAGCCGTTGGCGCGGGCGAGGGCCGAGGTCGCGGCGTGCTCCCACACCGGTGCGGCGCCGAGGCGGATACCGAGCGGGGTCCACCAGGCGCCGGGGCGGTGACCGCGCTGCAGGGCGAGCGGCCCGGCGAGCATCGCCGCCCACCGTCGGCTCGCATCCCCGTGACCCGCGCGATGCAGCGCGATCGCGGCGAGGGTCGCGTCGAGCGGACGCACCCACGTGGGCTCGCTGGCCGGCACCCCGGCGATGGCGGCGTGGGCATCGCCGGCGAACCGGGCCATCGCCGCGTCGTCGAGCTGTCCGGTGAGCGCCAGCGCGGCTCGGGCCGCCGCATGGTCGACCGCGAACGGGTCGCCCCGCCGGCCCCGCGCGAACAGCCCGATGCGGCGGGCCCTGGTGACCACCGCGTCGCTCGCGGCCGCGTCGTTCACCGTCGACGGCACCGGACCCGTCAGCGCCGCGATGGCAGCAGCGCGGCTGCGGTCGAGCGGAGCGAGCGCGCCGATCCCGTCGAGACCGGGCGCAATGGCGACGGTACGGGAGCGCCGCGCCGCGAGGCGGCGCAACCCGGGCAGCCTGCCGACGGCGGTGCGCATCCACATGATGCCGCCCACCACCAGCACGACCAGCGGGAACTCGTGCGCCGCGGCGACACCGATCAGCTCGTCGGCCGCCCGAGTCACCGGGGCCGCGTGGTCGCCGGTGAGCAGTCCGGCAGCGACGGTGGAGCACAGCACGATCGCGGCGGGCAACCAGTCGATGCCCCAGGTGACCCACACGACGATCGCCGCAGTGGTCGCCACGAGCACCACGACGGCGAGGGCGCCCGACACCTCGAGCAGGCCGATGCCCGGGATGACGAGGTTCTGCGCCATGTGCGCGCCGGGGTCGCCGAGGGCGAACGCCAGCAGCGCCGTGATCGCGAGCGAGACCGCGGCCGTGACGACGCGCCGGAACCGGAGCGACGGCACGTCGGCCATGTCAGGCGAGCAGCCCCATCGAATCGAGGTCGATCGCGTGACGGCCGTGGCGCTGGGCCATCACCGTCAGCATGTCGTTGCCGCGCTCGGTCTCGGCCGCGAGGATCGTCGCGATCACCGACATCACCACGCCCCACACCGCGCCAAGGCGGTAGTCGCGCCAGGCGGTGTCGGCGTCGTAGGGGACGTCCGCCGCCGCCATTCGCGCGAGGTAGTCGGCGATCAGCTCGCGCTCCACCCGCGCCCGTTCGGACGGCTCGAACGACCCGCCGATCATGTAGGCGATGTCCCACATCGCGAAGCCGTGGTTCACCGTCTGCCAGTCGACGACGACGAGCGGCGGTGCGCCGTCATCGACACCGAACATGAAGTTGTCGGGCCGGTAGTCGAGGTGCACCACGGTGCGGGGCGTGTCGTTGCCGGCCGCCCAGGCCGGCGCCACCGGCCCCAGGCGGCGGACGAGATCGATCACGTCCGCATCGAGGCCCGGACCGAGACGGTCGAGGAAGGGCTCGACCATCATCTGGTACACCATCCCGAGCATCATCGCCGCCTCGTCGCCCTTCGGCCGCTCGGGTGCGAAGTCGGCCAACGTCGGGTCGCCCCAACGCGGCGCGTGGAAGCCCACCGCCTGCTCGATCGCGAGGTCGGCCTCGTCGAGGCTGAGCCCGCGGAACTGGTCGCCCTGCTGGGCGCCGGCGATGTCCTCCATCACGAGCACGAACGCGGGGGTCGCCTCGTCGTAGCGGGCGACGTGACAGGCAGGGGTGCGGACCGACAGCGTGTGCGCCAACTGGTCGTAGAACGCCCACTCGTTCTTGTAGGTGCCATTGGTGAACGCGGCGAGCTTGGCGTTGTCGTCGGCCGACGCGAACTTGCCGACCAGCGTGGCCGGACGGCCCTCCGGCTCGTCCCAGGTGAGCCGCAGTCGGGCATTGCGGCCCGTCTGCCCGGTGCCGATCAACCCGGCCACCTCCACGTCGGTGACGGTCGCTCCCCGGGCGACGCCGGCCGCCTCGAGCGCGGCGGTGAGCCAGGGGCCGTCGATGTGCTCCGGCTCGGCCCTGACGTGGTCGCCTGCCGCTGCTCCCGCCGTTGCGTTGCCTGACGGGTCACCGGTGATGGATCCGGTCATCGTCGTTCCCCCTGTTGCGAACACCTGGCCGGGGAACAGCGTGTTCCCGGCGTCCCGCGACTCTACGAGTGGGCCTCGTTCCGGTCGTCATCGTGCCCGGATCGCCGGACCGTGGTCAGCGCGTGCGAAGGAGCACCTCCTGGGCGACCGTGGCCACGAGCGTGCCGTCGGTGGTGCGGATCGTGCCGATCGACAACCCACGACCCCGTCCCGTCGCGACGGGCACCAACTCCGACAGCAGCCACTGGTTCACATCGACCGGCCGGTGGAACCAGACGCTGTGATCGAGGCTCACCGACATGCGGTTGGCGTCGGCGTCGAGCGCGGCGTGGGGCTGGCGGGCGGCACGCGTCGGGCCGTGGTCGCTGAGGTAGGCGAGGGTCTGCAGGTGCAGCATCGAGTCGTCGGGGACAGGCGCCGCCGGGCGGAACCAGGCGCGTCGAGCGTGGGAGCCGTCGTCGACCGGCACGTCGCGCGAATCGATCCAGCGGGTCGCGTACCGACCGGTCGGCAGCCCGTCCGGACGGGGCACGTCGGCCGCGCCCGGCAGCTCGTAGTCGAGCCCCGGCTCGTCGACGTGGAAGTCGGCGGTCATCACCAACACCGGGCCGACCGACTGGGTGACCACGACGCGTCGGGTCGCGAAGCTGCTGCCGTCGCGTGTGCGTTCCACCTCGTGGCGCAGGTGCTCGCCGCTGCGGCCGCCGACGAGGAACGACGCGTGGATGGCGTGCACGGGACGATCGGACGAGACGGTCAGCTGTGCCGCCCGCAGCGCCTGGCCGATGATCAGCCCGCCGAACACATGGCCGCGCGCACACGGGTGACGGCTGACGAACGTGTCCGAAGCCGTCGTCCCGCCGCCGTCCCTGTCGGCGAGGCCCGGGTCGAGCGCCAGCCGATCGGCCATGGTGGGGACGTGGTCGAGGTCGGAGCCGTCGGGGGGATCGCTGGGCACCGGCCGGAAGGTACCAGTGCGTTTCCGGCGCGCCGACAGTGGAACACTCGTCGCATGACGCTCGCCGCCGAACTCGAAGACCGACTCGCGATCATCGAACTGACCCATCGCTATTGCTGGGCGCTCGACACGAAGCAGCTCGAGCTGCTCGACACCGTGTTCATGCCGGACGCCGCCGCCGAGCTGCGGTCGGCGCCGCTGGAGGGCCGCGAGGCCATCCGCAACCGCATCCACGCCGCGCTCGCTCCGCTCGACGCGACGCAGCACACGGTCACGAACCACATGGTCACCATCGATGGCGACACCGCGACGAGCCGGTGCTACCTGCACTCGCAGCACGTCCGCACCGGCGCAGAGGGCGGCGACCTGTACGTGATCGCCGGTCGATACGAGGACGAGCTCGTGCGCACCCCCGACGGCTGGCGGATCGTGTTCCGCAACCTCGTCGGCGTGTGGAGCGAGGGCAACCTCGAGGTGGTCCGCGGCGGGCGCTGAGCCGCCACCCGCTCTACCGACGCGATCATCCTCGCAACGGACCCCGGTCCACCCAGGGGCGGATGTCGGATCAGCGGTCGGGCCCCACACTGGTGGGCATGAAGACGAACGAGCAGCGGTCACGTGCCGAGTCGCGTCGCCGGGTCGCTGCCGTCGCACTGGTCGGCGTCGTGTCGCTCGCAGCGTGCGGGACGGACGCCGACGGCTCGTCCCTCGACCGCCCCGGGAGCACCGACATGACCACCTCCACCACGGAACCCGCGACCTCCACCTCCGAACCCGAGACCTCGACCACCGGGCCGGACACGACGGCGATCTCGCCCGATCCGACGGATGCTGCCGCGGGGAGCGCCCCGGCGTCATCGACGCCGCCAGGACCGCGTCTGGCAGCGCTGCAGACGGTGCTCGACGACGCTCGCGCCCAACTGCCGGCAGCGGACGCAACCATTCAGGCAGCGGTCGTCTCACGGGGCGTCGGTCTGGAATGGGCCTCGACCTCCGGGCCCGACACCGAGCCCGATCGCCCCTTCCGCATGGCCAGCGTCGGCAAGACGTTCACCGCCGCCACCGTGCTGCGCCTGGTGGAGACCGGCAGGATCGGACTCGACGACCCCATCGGCGCGCTGCTCACCCCCGACACCGTCGCGCTCCTCGAGGACGACGGGTACGACCTGGCGATGATCACCGTCGCGCAGTTGCTGCAGCACACGGCCGGCCTCTACGACTACGCGTTCGGCGACGGCTCACCGTTCCTCACCGATGCGTTGGCCGATCGGCGTCGGGTGTGGACCCGACGCGAGCAACTGGAGCTCGCGACGTCCGTGGGTGACCCGCTGTGGGCACCGGGCGACGCCTTCGCCTACTCCGACACCGGGTACGTCCTGCTGGGCGAGATCATCGAGGTCGAGACCGGGCGACCCTATGCCGATGCGATGCGCGACCTGCTCGGATTCGAACGACTCGGGCTCGACCACCTCTGGTTGGAACACGGACAAGCGGCGCCCGATGATCTGCTCCCGATGTCACGCTCGTTCTTCGGTGCCGACGAGGTCAGCGATCTCGACTTCTCGCTCGACGCGTTCGGCGGCGGCGGTCTCGCCGGGACGACCACGGACGTCGCCCGGTTCTTCGGGGCGTTGTTCGACGGTGAGGTCTTCGTCGACCCGAACTCGCTGGCGACGATGACGACGGTGCCGCCCACGAACGTCGGCCAGGAGGAGTTCGGCATCCTCCTCGGCGACGGTGGCCACGGGGTCTATCGGATGACGGTCGCCGGGCAGGAGTGCTGGTCGCACCGCGGGTTCCTCGGCACCATCGCGATGGCCTGCCCCGGCACCGGGACGGCCGTCGTCGTCACCACGAACACCGCGTTGACGGATCCGCTGCCGATCGCGACCGCGCTGCTCGAGCTGACCCTCGCCACCTGACCCTCTCCGGCTGACCCTCGCCGTCCGACCCGCGCCACCCGACCGATCAGTCGGCGGGCGCGAGGACCTCGAGTTCCATGCCGTCCACGTCACGGAAGAACAACGACCAGTCGGCCCCCAACATCTGGATCTCGCCGATGTCCGCACCGACGGCCTCCAGCCTTCCCTTCACCTGCTCGAGCGTGGCGAGCGAATCGACCGCGATGCCGAAATGGTCGATCGCGCCTCGGCCACCCTGACGACGCTGCTCGCCGATGATCTCGTCAGCGGGCACCTCGAACACGTTGAGCGCGGCACCGCCGCCGAGATCGAGGATGAACATGCGGGGATGGTCCGGTGTCGCATCCATCCGGAACGTCACCGTCGCGTCGAAGACCTGCGCGTACCACGCGGCGAAGCGATCGAGATCGGTCGTGAGCGTTGCGACGTGATTGAAGCCATTGGTGATGGCCATGGGGATCTCCTCGCGACAGATGGGCGAGCGTCAGCGTACGCCGGGCGTCGATGGCCTTCAGCTGAGCGCGAGACGCGCTGCACGACGTCGCCCTCGGCGCCCGTCGGACCGATCAGCGCTCAAGTGCCGGGCCGTTCTTGACGATGTGTAGACACCGTCGACTCCGACGTTGTCGCCATCACCTGCATCACCCCCACCCGCCCTCAACGGAGGTCCACACACCATGCGCGCACTCGTTCTCGGCGGTTCGGCCTTCATCGGCCGCCAGCTGGTCGACACGTTGCTGCACCGTGGTCACACCGTGACCGTGCTCAACCGAGGGCTCACCCCGCACGACCTGCCCGACGACGTCGAGCGCCTCGTGGCGAACCGACTCGACCACTCGTCGATGGTCGACGCGCTGGCCGGTCGCGACTGGGATGCCGTCTTCGACGTCTCCGGCTACGTGATGGCCGCCGGCGGCAGCGACACCGAGGCCCTGTTCGACCTGTTCGACGGCCGGACCGCGCACTACGTGTACGTGAGCTCGATCATGGCCTACGAGCAGTCGATGCGCGGGATCGCTCCGTGGATGGAGGACTACCCGACCGATCGCAGCGGGCCCAACACCTACGGCGGGTTCAAGGCGAACGTCGAGGCGCAGCTGATGGCGCGGTTCGAGCGCCGCCAGTTCCCGGCCACGGTGGTCCGACCGGCCGCCGTCTACGGTCCGCGCAACAACGTCTTCGACATGGAGACGCCGATGTTCCTCCGCCTGTTGCAGGGTCGGCCGATCCTGCTGCCGCACTCGGGTCTCGTGACAGCGTCGTACGGTCACGTCGCCGACCTCGCCGACGCGATGCTGGCGATCGTGGGCAACCGCACCGCCGTCGGCGAGGTGTTCAACGTCACCGCCGGTGCGGTCACCACGCGCCGCTACGTCGAGATCCTGGCCCGTGTCGTCGGCCGTGAGCCGAACATCGTGCCCGTGTCCGACGAGCGGCTGCACGAGCTGCCTCCCGGCGCGTACGGCCACCTCTTCTCCGACCGGCATCACGCCGTCCTGTCGATCGACAAGGCCCGGCACCTCCTCGGCTTCGAACCCCGCTTCGACATCCGCGCCGGCCACGCGGACACGTACCAGTGGTTCCTGTCGCGCGGCTACGACCGCCTCGAGGGCCCGCTGTCTGATCCCGTCTGGCGGGCGACCTGGAACTTCGACGCCGAGGCAGCTGCAGCCGGCATCCTGCGCGGCCTCGCCACCACCGGCGCCTGATCAGCCCTCGACGAGGACCGCGGCCAACTGCTCGACGATCGACGGCGGCGCGGTCTTCGGCAGCGACACGATCGCCAGGTCGGCACCCGCCGCCTCGAACGCGGCTCGATCGGTGAGCAACTGGTCGTCGTCGCCCGACCAGCGGAGCAGGAAGCTCGTGGTGATCTCCGACGGGTCGCGTCCGATGTCGGCGCACGCCCGGTGCAGCACGCCGCGCAGGTCGGCGAACTCGGCCGGATCGGTGCCGCCGTAGTTCCAGTGATCCGCGAAGCGAGCCGTCAACGGCAGGGTGCGCTTCCGCCCGCTCCCGCCGATGCAGATCGGCAGCTTCGGTTGCAGCGGCTTGGGATTGTTCATCGCGTCGACGAGTCGGTAGTACTCGCCGTCGAAGGTGGTGAGCTCGTTCGTGAACAGGCTCTCCAACACGTGCAGGCCCTCCTCGAAGCGATCGAAGCGCTCCTTCATCGTGCCGAGTTCGATGCCGAACGCCGTGCACTCCTCCTCGTTCCAGCCGGCGCCGATGCCGAGCTCGAGGCGGCCGCCCGAGGTGATGTCGAGCGTGCTCGCCATGTTCGCCAGCACGCCGGGATGGCGGTACACCATGCCGGTCACGAGCACCCCGCCGCGCAGCCGTTCGGTCTCGTGCAGCAGCGCGGTGAGGGTGATCCACCCCTCGAGGCAGTCCTCCGTCGAATCGCCGAACAGCGGATAGAGGTGGTCGAAGGTCCATCCCGACTCGAACACGTCGAGCTGATCGGCCAGTTGCCACACCTCCAACAGCCAGTTCCACGTGGTCCGTTGGGGCGAGGTGCTGAACGCGTGACGCATCCCGCCACTGTCCCACACGACGCGCCGCCCCATCTCGTCAGATCGATGCGCGACTGCACCCCGGCACCTCCGTCCGTTCGGGGGTCGCCGGTCGCACTAGACATCTGCGCATGAGCGCACCCGAGCAGCGTCCCCACGTCAGCACCGACGACTTCCAGGCCATCGAACGCCTCCAGCACCGCTACGTCGACGCGGTCATCCACCGCAACGGTGTGCAGTGGGCGACGACATGGTCGGAGGACGCGACCTGGGACCTCGGCCGCGGCCGCCTCGTGCACGGCAAGGCCGACATCGTCGCCCTCTGGTACAAGGCGATGCAGGGCATGCACGCGGTGTTCCAGGCGGTGCACACGGGCGAGGTCCGCTACGGCGACACGACCGACACCGCGACGGGACGCTGGTACATCAACGAATGGTTCCGCCGCGCCGACGGCTCCAACAACGTGCTCCTCGCCCACTACGACGACGAATACGTGAAGGTCGACGGCGAGTGGCTGTTCTCGCGCCGGTTCCTGCAGAGCCACTACAGCGGCAGCGCCGACCTCACGGCCGAGTTCACGAACAACCACGAGGCGCTCGTCGAGCGCGGCGTGCCGAGCGACGTCTGACCGGGCACGCGACTGGGCACCCGACCGGGCACCTGCCGAATCGATCGCACCGGGACCGATGACCGTGAGCGAATACCTTGCCCGAGCCAACGGCCTCGAGCCGTCCGAACTGCACACCGAGCTGCGCGCCGAGGGCTGCCCCGTGCACCGCGTGGACGACCACGAGCCCGCCTTCCACGTCGTGAGCCACCACGCCGACGTGCTCGCCGCGCTGCGTGCGCCGCAGCAGTGGCGCAACGGTGACGGACCCGGCGTGTTCGTGCAGCGCGGCGGTGTGCTCGGCTCGGCCGACGACCCCGATCACCGACGCCAGCGAGGCGTCCTGCAGGACGAGTTCCGCCCCGCCCGCGTCGAACGACTCCGGCCCGTGCTCGACGACCTCCTCGACGAGCTGTGGATCCCCTTCCTCCGGCCCGGTGAAGGCGACGTCGTCGCCGCGTTCGCATTCCCGCTCCCGGCGCTCGCGATCGCGGAGCTGCTCGGTGTCCACGCCGAGGACCGCGACAACTTCAAGGACTGGTCCGAGGCGGTCGTCAACGCACTCGGCGGCGGCGACCTCGGAGCGTACGAGCACGCGACGCAGAGCATCTGGGCCTACATCGACCGCCTCGTCGACGAACGCGTCGCCGCGATCGACGCCGGCTCGGAACCGCCCGACGACGTCCTCACCACGATGACACGGGCGCACCTCGACGAGCGGCTCTCGCGCACGGAGGTGCGCCGCCTCGGCCATCAGCTGCTGGTCGCCGGACACGAGACCACCACCAGCCTCATCTCGTTGATGTTCTTCCGACTGGCGCAGCACCCGCACCTGCTCGACGAGCTGCACGCCGACCCCGAGCTGGTCGAGACAGCGGTCGAGGAGTTCCTCCGGTACGACTCGCCCGTGCAGGGGCTGTTCCGTACCAACGCCGAGGCGTGCAGCGTCGGCGGCGTCGACCTGCCGGCCGGTTCCAAGCTCCAGGTGCTGTTCGCCTCCGCCAACCGCGATCCCGACGTCTGGGACGACCCCGACACCATCCGGTTCGACCGCGATCCGAAGCGGCTCCGCACCCACCTCGCGTTCGGCTGGGGCGTGCATCACTGCATCGGCGCGTCGCTCGCACGGCTCGAGGCACGCCTCGTGCTGACCCGCATGGCCCGGGGACTCGCGTCGATCGAGCTCGTCGAGGAGCCCGGTACCTCGTCGCCGTTCATCCTGCGCGGCCTCACCCGCCTGCAGGTGCGGTGGACGCCACGCTGACCAGCAGCTGACCAGCAGCTGACCAGCAGCCGACCGCCAGCCGACCAGCAGTGGCGCCATTACTTATCCACCAGTAAGATAATCGTTCGTCCGGCTCGGGGGAGCCGGCCTCGCAGATCACTCCGCGACGGATCACCAGGGGGACAACACTGTGGAACGGTGGATCACCGACACGCCCAACAGCACGCGCTTTCCGTACTACACGCGGGCCAACGCCGATGAGGTGGGCCCCGATCCGTTCAGCCCCCTCGGCTGGAGCATGGTGTGGATGCACGGCTGCAACCCCGGCGTCGCCAAGGGCTTCGCCGAGTTCGGCGTCGTCGACATCAGCGAGTACGACCTCACGCCGCTGCAGGTGTTCGGCAACCGGGGCGGGTACTTCTACAACCCCCTCTCGCTGAGCCGCCTCATGGGCGAGCGCATGCCGGGTGCCACCCCCGAAGCCATCGACCAGGCCTACTTCGGCGACCACCCCGGCGTGCCGGCGCACGAGCCGCACCCCGACGACGTCAACGAGGTCCAGTCCGCCAAGCTCGCCGAGACGATGGGTTGGGTCATGACCACGCCCACGTTCCCGCGCCAGCACGCCGCGTCCGACCTCGCCCGCGAGCAGGTGCGCAACCGCCCCGACTTCACGGCGATGTCGAACGAGGAGCTCGTCGCCTTCGCCCGCGCGGTCACCGCCAAGGTGGAAGAGGTCTGGATCCCGTACTGCATGGTGTGCCTCGGCGCGTCGCTGCCGCCCGGTGCGGTGCAGGCGATCTGCGCGGCGATCGGCCGCAGCGACGACGCGGTCAAGGTGCTCGCCGCCGTCGGCAACGTCGAGTCCGCCGAGGCGTCGTTCCTCATGTGGGACATGAGCCGTCTCGTGAAGAACTCACCCGAGCTCACCGCCGCGTTCGACGCCGGCACCGACGGCGTGCTCGACCGCATCGGCGCGGCCGGTCCGGCTGGCCAGGAGTTCCTCGGCCACTGGGCGACGCTGCTCACCGAGCACGGCCACCGGGCGCCCAACGAGTGGGACACCCGACCCGACTCGTGGACCACCCGCCCGGGCATCCCGCTCGGCCTCATCGACCGGCTCCGCCATCAGAGCGACGACCGGTCGCCGCACGTCGCGAAGGCCAAGGCCGCCGCCGAGCGCGAGCGCCTCGCCGCCGACCTGCTCGCCGTCGTGGAGGGAGACGCCGAGACCCACGGCACGCTCACCGTCGCGCTCTCGGCCGCGGCGAACTGGTTCGCCTGGCGCGAACAGGGCAAGTACGCCTGCATCCGCCTCATCCACGAGGTGAAGCTGTCGATGTACGAGCTCGGTCGCCGCATGGTCGACGCCGGCGTCATCCCCGATCAGCGCCACATCTTCAACCTGCTCGACGACGAGATCGACGACTTCCTCACCGACCCGGCCAAGTACTCCGGCACCATCGCCGAGCGCGAGGTCGGGTTCCGGGCGCTGCACGAGGTCGATCCGCCCTACATCGTGGGCAACGGGCGCGGCGACGAGCCGATCAGCACGTGGCCGAAGCGCAACGCTGCCGACGTGCCGAAGGCGAAGGCCGGCGACGTGTTGCAGGGCGGCCCCGGCGCACCCGGCGTCATCACCGGTCGCGCCCGCATCGTGCTCGACCCGATGGAGGCGCCCGACATGGAGCTCACCGACATCATGGTCGCGCCCACCACCGACCCGGCGTGGGCGCCGCTGTTCCTGTCGGTCGGCGGCATCGTCGTCAACGTCGGCGCCGTCGGCAGCCACGCCGCGATCGTCAGCCGCGAGCTCGGCGTGCCCTGTGCGGTGTCGGTCGTGCAGGCGACGGCCCGCATCCCCGAGGGAGCGCTCATCTCCATCGACGGCTCCACCGGCACGGTCACCGTGCTCGAGGATCCCGCCTGACGCAACAGCGCTCGGAGCACCGCTCTGTGTCCACCGGCCGTCGCTCGACCTCAGGGTCGGCGGCGGCCGGTGTCGCGTCTCGGGTCAGCCGCGAGCAGCTGCCAGCACACGGCGCATCGCGTCGGCGCTCGCCAGCGCGGCCCGATCGATCGGGCCGGCCCACAGGTCGACCGAGCACACCTCCACCCCGATCGGCGCCCGCGATCCGGCCGCGTCGAGGATGCGGACGATCTCGACGAGCGCGAACTCGCCCTGGCCGGGCGGCACCCGGTTCGCCAGGCAGTCGGTGTAGTAGTCGTCGAGCTGCGCGACCACGGTGCCGTCGTTCCACTGGGTCGCGACGACCTTCTCGCCGGGGATCGCCCGCAGGTGGTCGAGGTCGTTGGTCGAGCGGGTGAAGTGCCACGAGTCGACGCACAGCCCACCGTTGTCCCGGTCGGCGTCGAGCACGATCTGCAGCGCGGTGGGCGCGTCGCAGATGTTGGTCATGCTCGGCACCCACTCGAGGCCGACCTGCAGCCCGTGATCCGCCGCTCGGTCGCAGAGTGCGGCGAACCCCTCTGCCGCCCGGTCGAGCGGCCCGGAGGCATCGCCGATCACCTGCACGTACCGGCATCCCCAGCGGTCGGCCATCTCGTAGGCGAGCACCTCCTGCTGGCGACACGCCTCGTCGTGGCCCGGGACCGCCCAGCCGCGGAGCGTCTCGATGTTCGCGACGACGAGCCCCGTCTCGGCGAGCGCGGCATCCACCCGTTCGAGCTCGTCGGGTTGCTCGCGCAGCACTGCCCACGCGCCGAGGAACACCCCGATCGCCGAGTACCCGGCCGCTGCGGCGGCGTGGATGCGGGGCAGGACCGCCTCGGTGCGCGGGCGGCTGAAGTGGTCCCACACGAGGTCGTCGGGGCCGAGGTCGCGGGCCGTCCGACGGGTCGGCTGCGATGGTGTCGCTGGCATGGGCCGAGTCTCGTCCATCCGGGTCGGTCCATCTGTTGCCGGAGGCGTAGCGTCGCGGCATGACCGATGTTCGTGACGTCCCCGTGGCTCCTCCCGGATCCGCTCGCGCGCCGGGTCCCACCCTGCACGAGCAGCTGCTCGCCGATCCCACGCGGCCGCCGTGGCCGCTGCTCGAGCAGTCGCCGATGTACCTCGGCGACGCCGACGTGCCGTTCACCAACTACACGTCGGCCGAGTACGCCCAGGCCGAGTACGACCACATGTGGTCGAAGGTGTGGCAATGGGCGTGCCACGTCGACCACATCCCCGAGTCGGGCGACTACTTCGTCTACGACGTGGGCCCGCACTCGGCGCTCATCGTGCGCACCACCGACGGCACGGTCAAGGCGTACTACAACGCCTGCATGCACCGCGGCACGCAGCTGCGCGGTGCCGGCACGTGCGGGTTCGCCGCCCAGTTCCGTTGCCCGTTCCACGGGTGGACCTGGTCGCTCGACGGCGACCTCGTCGACCTGCCCGACCGGTGGGACTTCCCGCACGTCGGCGACGAGAGCCACCGCCTGCCCGAGCTCAAGGTCGACGTGTTCGCCGGCTTCGTGTGGGTCAACTTCGATCCCGACGCAGCGTCGCTGCAGGAGTACCTCGGCGTGCTGCCGGCGCACTTCGCCGAGTTCGACATCGACGACCGCTACATCGAGGCGCACCTGCGCAAGCGGCTGCCGGCCAACTGGAAGGCGGCCGCCGAGGCGTTCCTCGAGGCGTACCACGTGCGCGAGACGCACGCGACCGGCAAGCTCGGCGACGAGGTCACGACCCAGTACGACATCTTCCCGCCGAACATCAGCCGCTTCGTGCACACGTCGGGCCTCGACAGCCCGCAACGTCCGGTGCCGCGCACCGAGCAGCAGATCCTCGCCCACCTCACCCGTAACCTGCGCATGGGCCAGGAGCCGCTGCAGCTGCCCGAGGGCATGCGCGCCCGCGACTTCTACGCCAAATACGTACAGGCGGAGATGAGCAAGAGGTACGGCCGCGACTTCTCACACCTCAGCGAGTCGATGACGCTCGACTCGATCGAGTACTTCGCGTTCCCGAACGCGTTCTTCTTCCCCGGCCTGCAGCTCGGCATGGTGTACCGCTTCCGTCCCGACCCGACCTCGATCGACCACTGCTACTTCGACCTGCTGATGCTCCGGCCGCGCCCGCTCGAGGGTGAGGTGCCGCCGCCGCCGGAGGTGGTCGAGCTCGACGTCGACGACAGCTACACCCTGGTGCCGGCGTTCGGCGGCCTCGGCAAGGTGTACGACGAGGACACGTCGAACATGGCGGCGCAGACCCGCGGCTTCCGGTCGAGCCGCAAGCGCGGTCAGACCCTCGGCAACTACCAGGAGTCGCGCGCCCGCCATCTCCAGCAGCGCGTGCGCCAGTTCCTCGCCGCCGGCGGCTTCACACCCGCCGACTGAACAACACCCGCGATGAGAGATGAGCGCCGCAGGCGCGCTCATCTCTCATCCCGGCCAGGCGTGGTTCGCCTCGATGAGAGATCGGTGCGCGACCGGCACTCATCTCTCATCGCGGGTCAGTCGAAGACGGGGTCGGGGGCGCCGTCGCGGCCGCTCGGCACGTAGGCGCCCTGCATCGGATCGCCCATCGGCGAGATGTCGGACCAGTCGATGCGCAGCTGCCGACGGGCGATCCGCCAGTCGCCGTCGCGACCTTCGAAGGTGTCGACGTACCGGCCGTTGAACGTGATGAGCGTGCGGCCCGCGTCGTGCACCACCACGTGGTACGCCAGCACATACGTCTCGACCAGCGCGGTGGCGCCGTCGATCTCGATCGACGTGTTGCTCATCCGGTGCTGCGTCGCGACGAACTTGGTGCGCAGCGAATCGAGCACCCGCGGGATGAACTCCTCGATCGTCGTCGCGTCGGCGCTGCCGTAGCCCTCGAGGATCGCGCCCGGGTGGAACGCGGCCTCGAGTGACGGCACGTGGAGACGATCGATGCCGCGGCAGTAGCTGCGCAGGGCATCGTCGATGGCGGCACGGATGCCGAGCTGGTTGGGATCGGCGATGGCGGTCATGGCCGGGAACCTATCCACCTCGCGACGGCGGATTCGAAGGGTGCTCACCCGGGTCCCGTACGCTTCGACCCCATGACCGATGCAGGCGATGTGGTGGAACTGGGCGACCTGAGCGACCTGCGCGACGGCCAGATCCGGGCGTTCCCCGACCTCGGCACACACGGCATCGTCGTCTGCCGCGTCGCCGGCACGCTCCACGCAGTCGTCGACAACTGCTCGCACCGCGACGCCAAGCTCAGCGAGGGCCGACTGCGCGGCGGACTGCTCACCTGCCCGCTGCACGGTGCCCAGTTCGACGTGCGCACCGGCCAGCACCAGGGCCCGCCCGCATCGATGCCGATCGCCTGCTTCGCGGTCGAGGAGGACGGCGCACAGGTGACGGTGCGCCTCGGCGCCGACGGCTGACGTACCTGCCAGCCGACGACGCTGTCGGCCGTCAGCCGATCGGGGTGACGGGACCCTGGCCGGCCAGGATCGCCAGCGCGTTGCGC
Organism: Actinomycetota bacterium; assembly: GCA_026393475.1. Classification (GTDB taxonomy): domain Bacteria; phylum Actinomycetota; class Acidimicrobiia; order Acidimicrobiales; family Ilumatobacteraceae; genus VFMC01. The sequence goes on along the minus strand of JAPLAA010000055.1, from coordinate 3,197 downwards.
GCCGCGAGCGTGGCCATCGCCGTGCGGGTCTCCACCGTGGCCGATCCCAGGTGTGGGATCAGCACCACGTCGTCGCGGTCGAGCAGCCCGTGGTGCACCTCGGGTTCCTTCTCGAACACGTCGAGGCCGGCGCCGGCGAGCTCGCCCCGCTCCAGCGCGGCCACCAGCGCCGCCTCGTCCACCACGGGTCCACGGGCGGTGTTGATCAGGAATGCGGTGTTGCGCATCGACGTGAGCTGAGCGGGGCCGATGAGGTGGTGGGTCTCGGGGGAGTACGGGCAGTGCAACGAGACGACATCGCTCGTGGCCAGCAGCTCGTCGAGCGACAGGTACTCGGCGTCGAGCTCGTCGGCGATCGCCGGGTCGACCGGACGTCGGTTGCTGTACCCGATCGTCATGCCGAACGACTTCGCCCGGCGGGCCAGTGCAGTGCCGATCTGCCCCATGCCCACGAGCCCGAGGCGGGCACCCTGGAGCCCGGTGCCGAGCATCATGAACATGCCCCACTGCCACGGCTCGCGCGACCGGATGAGCCGCTCGCCCTCGGCCAGACGGCGCGTGGTCATGAGGACGAGCGCCATCGCGATGTCGGCCGTGGCGTCGGTGAGCACGCCGGGCGTGTTGGTGGCGATCACGCCGCGCTCGCGGCACGCCGGGACGTCGATGTTGTTGTAGCCGACGGCCACGTTGCACACGGCCCGCAGCTGCGGACCCGCGGCGTCGAGCAGCTCGGCGTCGATCTTCTCGGTGAGCAGCGAGACGATGACGTCAGCGCCGACGACGCGGCGCAGCAGTTCGTCGCGACCGATCGCGGTCTCGTCGTCCCACGACACGACGGTGTGATCGGCGCCGATCAGCAGGTCGAGACCCGGCTGGGGGATCTTGCCCGTGACGACCACCTTGCCCAGCTGATGCGTGGCGCTCATGCCGTCACCCACTGACCCAGGAGGCCGAGCGCCTCGGTGATGTCGGTGTCGGAGATGCCCGAGTACGCGAGCCGGATGTACTGCTGCTCCTCGTCCGGTTGCGGTCGCCCGAAGTGTCGGCGCGTGCAGAACGACACCCCGGTCTGGTGCAGGGCAGCGGTCGCGAAGTTCGCCACGTCGGTGAACCCCTTCGCCGCCATCGCCTCGGTCACGTTCACGAACAGATAGAAGGTCGCGTCCGGTCGGGCCGTGTGCATCCCCGGGATCGCGTTCACCCCGTCGACCGCCGCATCGCGTCGCACCCGTAACACGTCGCGCAGCGCAGCGGGTCCCGACTGGTCGCCGGTGATGCCCTCGACGCCCGCCCACTGCACGAAGTGCGCGGTGCACGACTCGTCGTTGGTGTTGAGCTTGGCGATCTGCTCGGCCACCGCGAGCGGCGCGATCGCGGCACCGAGGCGCCAGCCCGTCATCGCGAACTTCTTGGAGAACGTGTAGAGGATGACCGTGCGGTCCTTCATGCCGGGGAGGCTCGCGATCGAGGTGCTCTCGCCCGCGTAGCGCATCTCGAAGTACGCCTCGTCGCTCAGCACCCACAGGTCGTGCTCGATCGCGAGGCGGGCGACGGCCTCCATCTCCTCGCGGCTGCTCTCCGACGAGAGGGGGTTCTGCAGGTCGTTGTAGATGAGCGCGGTCGTGCGCGGGGTGATGTGGGCCGCCAGGTACTCGAGGTCGAGCGCGAAGCCCGTCGGCGTCTCGACGTAGCGGTACGGCACGGCCGTCCCGCCGAAGTACTCGATCTGGCTCTCGTAGATGGGGTAGCCGGGGTTCGGGTACAGCACCTCGGCACCCGGCTCCATGACGGTCTGCACGAACTTGCCGATCACCGGCTTGCCGCCGGGCTGTACCACCACGTTGCCGGGCTCGAACGACATGCCACGGCGTGCGCCCACGTCGGCGGCGAGGGCCTCGCGCAGCGGGGCGATGCCTGCGGCGGCGCAGTAGCCGGTCTTGCCGTCGGCGATCGCCCGGTCCATCGCGGCGACGACGTTGGCCGGCGTGGGCAGGTTCATGTCGCCGAGGTGGAACGGGAAGACCCGGTTCCCCTTGGCGGCCCAGTCGGCAGCTGCGAGCGACACCGCGAAGGCCGTCTCGGTGCCCAGGTTCTGGAGGCGTGAGGCAAGGGACATCGCCGGAGTATACATTTGATATATCAGCGCGTTTCCCGAGGTGGCGAGCCCCGGCGGCCCGGGCCGACCGGCCGGGCCGGCCTGCCGGGTGAGCTCGCCCGGTCAGGTCGTCGGGTCGATCTCCACGACGGCCTCGATCTCCACGGCGATGTCGAACGGCAACTCGGCCATCCCGACCGCCGAGCGGGCGCCGCGGCCCGCCTCGCCGAACACCTCGATGAACAGCTCCGAGCATCCGTCGATGACGGCCGGTGTGCGGTTGAAGCCCGGCGCGGGGTTCACCATGCCGAGCAGCTTCACCACCCGAACGACCCGATCGAGCGAGCCGATCTCGTCGCGCAGCTTGGCGAGCAACTGCAGCCCGGTGAGCCGGGCGGCATGGCGGGCGTCCTCGATCGAGACCGTGCCGCCCTCGTCGAGGCCGACCTTGCCGACGACGTTCGACCCGTCCGGTCGCGTCGGGCCGGCACCGGACAGGAACACCAGGTTCCCGGTGCGCACGGCGGCCACGTACATCCCTGCAGCCGGGCTGGGCGGCGGGAGCTCGATCCCGAGTTCGGCGAGGCGTGATTCGGCGTTCATCCCGTCATGCTGGCACGCCTGCTGACATGCCTGCCGAGCATGCGCCGTCCGCCTCCCGGCCTCCTCCCTGCCTCCTCCCGGCCCAGCTCACGTTCGCCTCCCGGCCCAGCTCACGCAGGGTCGGCCGGGTCGGGCCGCCCGGGTCGGGTCGCTCACGAAGTCCGTCCCGGACGTGTGGAGCGGGCGGGACGAGCCGCTAGGCTCCCTGCGTTCTTTGACAACCCACTGGATCCGAGCAACGGAGATTTTCATGAGCAAGGCCAAGTTCGAGCGCACCAAGCCGCACGTCAACATCGGCACGATGGGTCACATCGACCACGGCAAGACCACCCTCACGGCAGCAATCTCCAAGACGCTTGCGGATCGTGGGTTGGCGGCGTACACGCCGTTCGATCAGATCGACAAGGCGCCGGAGGAGAAGGCGCGTGGTATCACGATCTCGATCGCTCATATCGAGTACGAGACGGCGAATCGTCACTATGCGCACGTCGACATGCCT
>JAPLAA010000054.1 GCA_026393475.1 Actinomycetota bacterium | reverse complement strand
GGATCGCAGTGACCTGACCGGCGGGAGCCACGAGGTCGAAGCCGGCCAGGGCGTGCACGTCGCCGTAGTGCTTGCGCAGCCCGCTGGCTTCGATGGTCGGTGCGTCGGACGAGCCCGACGAGGGGGTGACGGGGGACATGGGATGAGTGTGCCCGAGGAACCTGGTCAGGATGTGTCCAGTTTTCGGGAGAAGATGTCCACGTATGCGCGCCGATCGCCTGGTGGCCACCCTCCTCATCCTCCAGCGGCGCGGTCGCGTCACCGCAGCCGAGCTCGCCCGCGAGCTGGAGGTGTCGGAGAAGACGGCCCGCCGCGACCTCGAGGCCCTGGGCATGGCCGGGCTGCCGGTGTACTCGCAGGCCGGACGCGGTGGCGGGTGGCAGCTGCTCGGTGGCGCCTCCACCGATCTCACCGGGCTCACCGCCGACGAGGCGCGCAACCTGTTCCTCGCCGCCGGTGCGTCGTCGTCGACGACGATCGAGATGCGCAGCGCGATGCGCAAGCTGCTCGGCGCCCTGCCTGCCTCGTTCCGCGACGACGCCGAGGTGGCCGCGCAGGCCGTGGTGGTCGATCCAGCGGCATGGGGCGCGTCGGCCCCGCCGCCGCCCCCCGAGCATCTCCCAGCGCTCCAGCGGGCGGTGATCGAACGCCGCCGGATCGTGCTCGGCTACGTCGACCGCACCCGCGCGGTGAGCGAGCGCTTCGCCGACCCGCTCGGCCTGGTCTCGAAGGGCACCGTCTGGTACCTCGTCGCGGGGACCGATCGGGGACGGCGCACGTTCCGGGTGAGCCGCGTGCGTTCGGTGGTGCTCACCGACGAACGCGCCGAGCGCCCCGAGGGCTTCGACCTGCGCACGGCCTGGCAGGAGATCGTCACCACGGTCGGCGAGCACCGACTCTCGGTGCGGGCGACGATCCGGATCGACGCGTCCTACGTGCCGGCGCTCCGCGGTCAGTTCGGCGACGACATGATGCTCGCCGAGATGGACGGCCCGGCCGCAGACGGCCGTGAGCTGGTCATCATCGGCGGGCCGACCACACAGGTGATCGCCCAGCACCTGGCGGGATGGGGCGGCCTGGTGGAGGTGGTGGAGCCGCCCGAAGTGCGGGCGCACCTGGTGCGCGTCGCCCGCGAGTTGCTGCACACCTACGGTGCGAGCGCCGAGCCGGAGGCCGCGGATGTCATGCTGAACGCCGACTCGCCGGCCTGACCTGGCAACAGGGGTCAGGGCAACAGGGGTCAGGGCGACGGAGTCACGGAGACGGGCGCGGAGGAGCAGGCATGAGATTGCACGTGGTGAGGGCCGGGACCGCAGCGGTGGGCGCGCCGCCGATCGTGTTCGTCCACGGGCTCGGGTCGTCCGCAGCCACGTGGGCGCGGTGCATGGAGATCCTCGGGGAGCATCACGAGGTGGTCGCCGTCGACCTGCTGGGTCACGGCGACTCGCCGGTGCCCGACGATCCCGATGCCTACTCGCGCGACACCGCGCTCGCCGACCTCGACGACGTGCTCGCCTCGCTCGACGAGCCGGCAGTGCTCGTCGGTCACTCGCTCGGCGGCTATCTCTCGCTCGCCCACGCGGTCACCCGCCCGGGCGCGGCACGGGCGATCGTGGTCATCAACACCGGCCCGGGTTTCCGCGACCCCGACAAGCGCGACGCGTGGAACGAGCGGTCGCGCCGCAACGCGCACAAGTTCGGCGTGCCGCCGCAGGCGACCAACCTCAACCTCCAACACGACGCCGTGGTGATGGACCACCTCGCCGAGGTGCAGGTGCCCACGCTCGTGCTCGCCGGTGAACTCGACCGGCCCGAGTACGTGGTGTCGGGCCAGTACCTCGAGCGCAAGATGCCCCACGCCCGTCTGCAGGTGATCGCCGGTGGCGAGCACTCGATGCACGAGGACACCCACGCCGCGGAGGTTGCGTCGGCCATCGAGCAGTTCCTCGCCGACGGAGCCTGAGCCGTTCACCTGGAGCCCGGCAGCGGGTCAGTCGCGCAGGTCGTCGAGCACGCGCCGGATGGCGCGCCGTGTCGCCTTCCCGTCGAAGGCGTCGAGTGCCTCGACGAGTTCGCTGCGCAGCGCGACGCAGCGGTCGTCGAGCACGTCCGCCATCGCCGCGAGCGCGTCGAACGTCGCCTGGGGTGCGGTGCGCAGGTCGGCGGCGACGTCGTCGAGTTCGGTGCGGTGCACGGTCGCGTCCTGCAGCGCACCCAGTCGGTCCTGCAGCGTCTTCAGCTCGGCAAGGTAGGCGCCGCGGTGCGACGACGACGCGAGCGAGCCGAACGCGTCCAACAGGTACCGGAGCTGCTTCGCGTCCTTGCGCAGACGGTGGACGGCCTCGCTCGGCGACGTGGCGGTGATCCGTCGCCCGTGGGCCACGAGCCGTCGGTCGGCGCGCTCGATCCGCTTCGCGACGACCCGACCGACGGGGCGGCGCGCATCCGACGGTCGTTCGCCGTCGAGTTCGCGGCGCGTCTCGATCAGCTCGTCGAACCGACGGTGCCAGCGGTGGCGTCCGGCGGCGTGCATCGCCTCCTGTAGCGAGACGTGCGCGGTGTCGCGACGAGCGGCGAGCAGCTCGCGCACCGGTTCGAGGAGCGCTCGATCCGAGGGATCGAGCGGCGCCACGTACGCCGCCCACTCGAGCAGGTGCACGTCGAGGTCGCGCGGGGTGCCGGTATGACGGGCCAACGAGACGACCAGGTCGAGCGCCTCCTCGCGCGCATGTTCGGGCAGCACGTCGCGCGATGCCTTGAGCACCGCCCTGGCCCGCCGGAGGGCCACGCGCAGCTCGTGCAGCGATTCGGGGTCGACCCCGTCGGCTGCCCCCTGCCAACTGGCGGCGACCACGTCGCCGAGTTGACGCAGCACGGCGCGCGTGGCGCGACCCGCAGGATCGTCCGACCGGAGCCGCACCCGTGCGGTCGGGTTCACCCCGGCGAGATCGATGCCTGCCTGCGCAGCAGCCCAGCCGAGGGAGTCGGACGCGACCGTGACCAACCCGATCTCGTCGAGGCGCCGTCGGGCCTTGAGGGCGTGCCCGCGGTGCTCGGGCAGTTCGTGGAGCTCGAGGCACCAGGTCGTCGCGCCGAGGTCGCGGGGTGTGCCGGCACCGTCGACGACCTGGACATCGGTGTGCAGTTCCACCCGGGCGACCGCCTTGCCGTCGCGGTTGCGGCGGAGTGCGTGCGCGCACTGCGACGTCATGGTGAGCTGCACCTGGAGCGCCCGGTCCTGCACGATCGACGCGAGTTGCAGGTTGAACTGACCGGCCGGCAGATCGCTCGGGATGCTCGGCATCCGTCCCACGACGAGCGGCCGATCGGGGAGCGCCGTGCCGTGCGGCGAGAGTTCGACGGCGTCGGCACTGCCGGGCTTGTACACCGGTCGCGCGTCGAGGCGGGCCCCGGCGCGGTGCAGGCGGCCGTCGACGGTGTCGAGCACCGAGCGGGTGGACGGTTGCGGCGGTCCGAACTCGAAGCCCGATGCCTCGAGGGCCGCGACCGCCTGTTCGGGGGCGGGCGCGTGCGGGCCCGAGGGCGGGGAGGAGCAGGTGACGTCGCTCATCGGATCGTCAGCTCGCACAGCGGATACAGGTGCGGACACCGGGGAGCGCGAGGAGGCGTTCGGCGCCGATCGGGCCACCGCAGTTCTGGCAGGTGGGCAGCTCACCGTGGGCGAGGGAGGGCGCCGCGCCGTCGATCGCGGCGAGGTCGTGGCGTGCCTGCTGCAGCAGGGCCCAGACCTGGGCGCGTTCGTAGGCGATGGTGGCGCCCTCGGGGTCGTGCTCGTCGTCTGTGGAGGTGAGCTCTGCCGCGGCGACGATGTCGTCGAAGCGGTGCTCGAGGTCGGCGATCTGCTGCACCACCCGGGCGCGCTCGTCGGCGAACGCGTGACGCAGCGCGTCGAGGTCGGTGCGGGGGGTCACCTCCCCAGCATCGCATCCGCGGTGGACGCGCTTCAGGGGCTTCACGCGACGGTTCGGTGACGATCGGCCGACGACCGCTCACGTCGGCCCGACAACCGAAGGAACCAACGGATTCGGCGGTCTCGAGGTCGTCCGTCGCGGCTGCGCACCCGCAGGTGCGGGGTCGGCGAGCGTTCTCAAGCTCGTTGCAGGTCTTGCCGATACCCAGACCATGTCCGACGTCTCCGACCTGGTCGACGCCACGCTGCCGCAGCCCGCGCTGCCCGTGCCGACCGGCACGCCGGCCGACGTCCCCCCACCGAGGCTCGCTCCGGCGCTGCCGAGCCTGCCCACCGGCGGACGCCCGAGCCTGCCCACGAATGCCAAGGCAGCGCCGGCCCCGACAGCGCCGACGTCGGCGGGCGCCGCGGACCAGGCGGCTGCTCCGGAGACAGCGAGCACCGAGGAACTCGACCCGGTGGCGGCTGCGGCCGCGTCGGGGAACCCGCACGCGATGGCCGCCGCCGCCCACTTCGCGGCGATGAAGCAGGCCGCGACCATGCCCCAGGTGCGGTCGGTGCGCAAGCAGAAGCGGCGCAGCAAGAAGCCCATCGTGGTGCCCGTCCTGCTGCTCGGCGTGCTCGCCGGCGCCGCATACGTCGGCCGCGACTCGGCGTTCATCACCCGACTCCAGGGCGAGGGGTACGACACCAGCGCCCTGCCGATGATCGTGTACCCACGGCCCACGCCCGCCGGCGTCGAACGAAGCATCACGCAGTACAACGTGACGGTCGACGCTGCGGGGGTGCCGACCGCCGTCGACGAGTTCACCGACATCCTCGGCAACTCGAACACCGGCGACCGATCCATCGAGCGACGCGCGTCGCGGTTCTCCTTCGTGGACGGTGTGCCGACCGAGCCGGCGTTGTCGGTCGTCGAGCAGCAGGTGATCGTCGCCGGTGCGTTCACCTACGTGTCGGCCGAGGTCGACGGCGAACCGTGGGAGCAGCGGGATCGTGCCTGGCGCACCTTGGGGCCCGAGGCCGGTGACTTCTGGATGTACCAGGACCTCGTGGATCAGTCGCTGCGCCACGTGCCCCGGGTGGAGACGGTGTCGGAGACCGTCGATGCCGTCGACGTGACGACCTACCGGTGGGAGATCCCGTTCGGTGAGCTGTACGAGTCGGCGCCGTCCGCGTACTCGCCGTTCGGCGTGCTGAGCGGCAACGCCGATCCGGCCTCGATCGTGACGCTCACCATCAGCGTCGACGCCGACGGTGTGGTGCGAGTGCTCGACATCCGGCTCGACCTCGAGTCGGTGATCGAGCACGCGACGGCCAAGGCCGACGGTCTCGAGTATCCCTACGGGTTCAGGGTCGAGCTCGACTCGCTCGACGACACCGCGCCGACCATCACAGCGCCCACGAATGTCGCCCAACCGGCGCCGTCTGCGGAGCCCGCGGCAGAGGGAGGTGCATGAGATGCAGCCGTCGACGAGCAAGAGGAACATCAAGGGGACGATTCGACGGGTCGTGTCGTGGCTGGCGGTGATCGGCATCGGTGTGGGCGGATGGTTCGCCTACGGCTCGGAGCCGGTGCAACGAGCGTTGGGCAACCGCGAGCAGTTCCGCGTCGAGCCGCCCGAGGTGCGTCCCGAGTACGCGAGCGCCGTGATCGAGTCGGTCAGCGAGTACGTCTACCCGGTGGGGGAGAGCACGATTTCCAGCACAGTGGTCACCACCGTCGATCGGGAGACGGAGCGGGCGTCGGTGTCACGGACGAACGCGCTCACCGGCCTGTCCGTCGACGGGCAGAGTGTGCCGATCGTCGGCGTGTTGCCCGGGGTTGCAGTCCCTGAGGGGACCGTCGTCCCTGCGGCCGCGTCGGCGCGGATCGTCACCTTCGACGCGGTCTTCCGCAAGGGTGCGACCGACGCCGACCCGTGGACCCGGTCGCCCCGCCCGCCCTATGTCGGCGGCACGGAGCTCGATCCCTACCTCATCCCCACCATCGACGACGTCATCGGGTTCGAGCTCGCTGCGATCCCCGGTCGCGACCCTCGCGCCGAGGGCGGCGCGACCGGCGAGATCGAGGCGACGACCATGCAGGAGGTGCTCGGTCCGGAGGCCGGGACAACGAGCGCGCTGCCCGAACACGACCTGTCGAACGTGCCCGAGGACGTGGTCGACCTGCGGCGCTGGACCACCGACGACGGGACGTGGGCGCTGCTGTCGCCGGTCGGTCACGACATCGCCGGCCTCGATCTGCCGGACGGTACGCGCCTGGTGTTCACCTACGGGTTCGACGCCGACGGGTTGTTGCGCTACCTCGACGTGGAGATCGATCCTGCCGTCGCGGTGGCCGGGCTCGATCACATCGACGAGTCGATGCTGTCGTTCGAGTGGCGGGTCACGAGCGTGTCGGACGACGCGATCACGATCGATCTGCCCGCCAACGTGGTGGACGCGACGCCGTCGGCCTGACCGTCAGGGTGCGAGGCGATCGGCCGGGTAGTCGGCGTACGACGCCTTGAACACGCCCGAGTGCAGGAGCACCTTCGCCACGGCGACATCGGTGTCGGGGTCGATCAACGTGGTCTCCACCCAATAGCTCTCGGTGCGCTTGCTCTGGCCGAGGCCGACGATGCGCCGGGTGACGGCGTACGTGTGGTCGACGAACACCGGGCCGGCGAGCAGGCGGATCTCCAGGTCGACGAACAGGCCGACCGCGGGACCGCGCACCGGGAACGACTGCGGCTGCTTCATCGCGAGCACGCTGATCATCTCGATCGGCACGATCGCCCGACCCCACGGGGACGAGGCGCCGCCCTCCGGCGTGTACCACGGGTGCGGTTCGGTGATGTGGGTGAGCTTCTGCGCGAGCGAGAACGGGTAGAGGTTGCCGTTGTGCCCGTCGTGGGTGAGCACGGCGGTCTCACCGGATGTGCCGGTCATGCCGACCTCGAGGCGATCGACGATGAACAGCTCGCCCGGGTCGCGCAGCGAGGCGAGCCGCGCGCTGAGCTCGGTCGTCGGATGCTCGGGGCCGATCGAGGCCGTGCCGGTGAGCACCGGGGTGCCGTCGGGCTTGCGGGCGTCGATGCGAGCGAGCCGAGGATCGCCGCCGGTGGTGAGCGTGGCCTGCACCTCCTCGCCCCCCACCACCATGTTCAGGAAGTGCGAGCTGATGCAGCCGCGCTCGAACCAGGCGTCGCCCCACACCGCGGTGGCGAGCGGGTCGAACTGGCTGAAGTGTGTGGGGCCCTCGATGGGGGCACCGCGCAGGCCGAGGCGTGCGGCGGTCTCCTCGTCGTGCACGCTCGTGTGCCCGTCGTACTCCTGCTCGTCGAGCATCTGGGCCGGCGCCCGCCACGGACCGGTGAGCGTGATCTCGGTGTCGAACCTCATCGGGCCGACGCTACGCGGTGTGGGCCGCCGCCGGTGTCGCTGCCGCCGTCGCTGCCGCCGGCGTCGGGTCCGGTGTCGTGGCCGTGCTGCCGATCACGGTGGCCGTCGGGGACAGGCGCCGCACGCGGTCGCGGCTCAAGGCCAGCATCGACGCCGGCAGCCCCACGGCGACGACGATGAGCACCGGCCAGATGCCGACGTGTCCCATCGCCACGCCTGCGCCGAGGGCGCCGAGGGCGTTGCCGACCAACTGCTGCGACTCGAGCGCACCGAACACCACGCCGGTGACCCCGGTGTCCGACCGGCACACGTGACGGTGCAGGAGGAGCCACCCCGACACCAGCACGGTCTGCATGCCGACGCCGACCAGCGCGAACGCCACCACCGACCACGCGACCCCCAACGACACGCCGGCGGCCAACAGCGCGACACCGGCGATGACGGAGCCGAGCCGCATGGCCGCTCGCTCGTTCGCCCGCCGGACCACGAGCCCGGCGAGCGGTGCACCGAGCAGCAGCCCGCCTCCGGTGGCGGCGAGCAGGACACCGGTGCCCGACCCGCCGGTGTCGTTGTTCGCGAACGACACCTCGGTCGCCAGCGTCTCGATCGTGCCGAGCACCACGGCCACCAGCCCGAGCAGCGCGAACAACAGCACGACGCACGCGCGGGTGCCGGCCGGCCGGTGGCGCAGGACGGCCGCCGCCGGCGAGGTCGCGGCCGGCGGGGGGAGCGGGCTGCCCGCGGCGAGCGGGCGGTGGGCCGGGAGGCGGATCGTGAGCAGCGTTGCCGTCAGCAACAGCGCGGTCGCGAGCGTGAACACGTGGACGACCTGCCAGCGGGTGAGCAGTGCTGCCGCCAGCAGCGGGCCCATCAGCTGGGCGCCACCCGAGACGGCACCGGTGGCGACCGTGGCCGCGACGGTGGGCCCGCGGAGGGCGAGGAACGCGTGGTGCGCCGGGCGGCTGAAGACGGTCGTGATCGTCACCAACACCCCTGCCAGGTAGAACAGGACGAGGTCGAGGTCGAGGGCGAGCACGCCGGTGGCGAGCGCGAGCGTGATCGCCTGGAGCGCGTATCCCGTCGCGAGTGGGCTCCGCACGCCGGGAGCGGTCATCTCCCGGGCCACGATCGGGGCCATCAGTGCGGCGGGCGCGAGGAGGGCCGCCGACACGCTGCCCGCCTCGCCCACACCACCCTGCTGGTACGCCACCACGAGCACGGTCACCCACACGGCGTGTTCCGCCAGGGAGAACAGGCCGAGCGCCACCACGGCGCGCACCGCGTACGGGTCGTCGCGGAGGCGGGGTCGTCGGGCGTCGGTCGGGGGGTGGGCGCTCGGCATGACCCGACGATGCGCCGACCGGCGGTGCGGTCACATCGGGAGTTCTCCCACTCCGCGACGTCGACGGGGTCGGGTGCGTCGGTCATCGCCGAAGCGGGTGAATTCCCGATGTGCCGGTGAGGGGTCCCGACGCAGAGTCGTCGGGCACACCTCGATCCACGCCGAACTCGTAGGAGCACTCCATGACCAGCCCTCTCCGTCTCAGCCACCCACGTGGCACCCGTCCCCGTCTCGTCGTCCTGCAGGGAGGGCGTGCGTCCGCCCCTGCCGCGTTCGTGGTCGCACCGCCGGCCGTGCTCCTCCCCGCCCAGTCCGCTCGGTCCCTCGGGCCCGGCGTGACGGGTGAGGCACAGGTGCGCGCCGACGAGGCCGATCTGTTGCGGTGTCGTCGCCTCGTCAGCAGCTGGCGCTGAGTTCGCCGGCCGCCCTGCCGTGTCGGCGCGGGCCCTGTACGAGCGCGCCCGTGCGCCTCGTGCATCCCGTGCGATCCGTGTGGCAACCTGACCCCCGATGCTGCCACTCGGCGACCCGGCAGGGCCTGGCCGGTTCCACGGCCGCGACCAGGAGCTCGATGCCCTGGTCGCGGCCTTTGCCGCGTGCCGGAGCAACCAGGCCGGGCGGGTCGTGGTGGTCCACGGCGCGCCGGGGACAGGTGCGTCCGCCCTCGTGCGCCGTGTGCGCGACGAGCTGCGTCATCGGGGCCTGGCCCACCAGTGGTGGTCGGGTCGGTGCACCCGCCGCGCACCGTTGCCGTACGAGCCCGTCGCCGGTCTGCTGCGGACGGTGCCGGGCGATGCGGCGGCCTGGCTGGCGGAGGGATCGGCTGCGGGCGCCGCTGGCGGTGTGGAGGCGAGCGGGCTGGCCCTCCTCGTCGGTCTGGCCCGGCGTGTGCGCGACGCTGCGGGAGAGTCGCCGCTGGTGCTCGTCGTCGACGACGTCGACGGTGTGGATGCGTCGACGCTCCGGTTGCTGGCCGGTGTGGTGCCGCTGCTCGACGACGTGCCGGTGCTCGTGCTGCTGGCGGGCCGATCGACCGATGCCGGCACGGCGCCGCACGGGCTCGCCGAGCTGTGCGATCAGGAGCTCGTGGTGAGTCCGCTCGATCCCGAGCACGTGGCCGAGGTGGTCCGCGACGTGGCGCCCGATCTCGGCGACCCCGAGGTCGCCGCGGTGGTGGCTGCAGCGGGCGGTCGGCCCGCGGTCGCGGCGGCGTTGTCGTCGGCGGGTGATGCGGAACGGACGATGGCGTCGCTGCTGTCGTCCATCGATCCGCTCGCCCCGGTCGCGGTGCTCGCCGCGGCGTTCGCCGATGGGTGGCTCGCGCCGCCCGATATCGGCGATGCCGTCGCGGTGCCCCCGGGGACGTGGGCCACGCTCGAACAGCGCCAGGTGGTGGTCGCCTCCGATCGCCCGGCGGGCGGCCCTGTGCCGGTGTCGGACCTGTGGGTGGCCGCGGCGCGGCGTGCCGTGGGTGCCGGGGTGCGCTCGGCGGCGGCGGCGGTGGCGACCCTGCTCGAGTCGGCGGCGCCGGCGGCCGTCACCGCGACCGTGTGGGAGCAGGCAGGTGACGACTCGCGGGCGTGCGTGGCGTGGGAGCGAGCGTCCACCGAGGCGGCGGCCGGACATGCCGTGGCGACGGCGGCGGTCGCGCTGCGTCGAGCGGTCGAGCTCGGTGGTGACGATGCCCTCGTGCGCCTCGGTCGTCGCGCGGGCGAGCTGTCGCTGGCCTCGGGCGATCGTCACGAGGCCGACCTCCTCGCGGCCCGCCTGTTGCCGCGCCTGGCCCGCACCGACGACGACGAGCAGCTGGCCACGCTGCTGCTGCGGTATCGGGCGCGGCTCGAGGCGGGGCTGCCCGACCACGACGAGCCGCTCGATCGGGCGCTGGCCATCTCGGCCGCGCCGAGCGCCGCCCACGTGGAAGTGCTCGTGGTCGACGCGCTGCGACGGGTGCTCGACGAGCCGGAAGCGGCTACGGCCCAGGCGGGGCGGGCGTTGGCGGAGGCCGAGGGGCTCGGCGATCTCGTCTCGATCGCGAACGCCGCCGGCGCCGCCGGTCTGGCCGCGGCCATCGCCGGTGATCTCGACGGCGGGCTCGCCCACTTCGATCGAGCGCTCGACGCCGCCGCCCGTGCCGGCGACGGCGCCGCGGAGGCCCGGTTGGCGAGCAACCGTGTGTTCGTGCTGTGGCGTGCAGGTCGCCCGCTCGACGTCGAGCGTGCGTCGGTCGGCGAGCTCGAGCGTCTCCGTGTGCGCGGGCTCGAGGCGCTCGGCGATCAGCTGGCCGTCGGTCGGTGCGGCGCGTTGATCACCCTCGGTCGTCTCGACGATGCCGAACGGGCGATCGCCGAGGCGAGGGCCATGCGCATGTCGGCCGACCCGACCGCTCATCTCGATCTCGCCGACGCATCGTTGGCCATCTGGCGCGGGGAGGTCGATCGGGCGGCGATGCTCGTGCAGCGGGTCGAGTCGTCGCCGGCGGGTGGTCTTGCCGAGGTGATCGGCGAACGGTGGGTGGTGCGGGCCGCGGTCGACCTCGCCCGCGGCGACCGGGCGGCTTCGGCAGCGTCGGCGCGCCAGGGTCTGGTCGAGTGTGCGGAGGGCGATGCGATCGCGCAGTGGCGGCTGGTGCTGGCCTGGTGGCGTGCGGCCGGCGGTGACGAGCAGTCAGCCGAGATGCCGCCGGATCCGGAGACGTGCGTCGGCGCCGAGCAGACGGCGCTCGCGGCGACCGTGGCGGCGGTGCGCGAGGGCACGAGTGAGTCGTGGACCGCGGCGGGGTCGGCCTGGGCCGCGGTGCCGGCACCGTTGGAGGAGCTGCGGTGTCGGCTGTCGGCGGCCGCCGCGTCGAGGGATCTCGACGAGCTCGACCGCATCGCCGAGGCAGCGCGCGCCCTCGGCGCGTTCGGCCTCGCAGCGGAGGCGGATGGCGAGTGGCGGAGCTCGGGTGGGCGTCGGACACCCAAGCGCGTGTCGGGTCTGCTCACCGCGAGGGAGGTGGAGGTGCTCGTGCTCGTGGCCGAGGGGCTCACCAACCGCGAGATCGCCGAGCGGCTCTACATCAGCGTGCGCACGGTGGGCGCCCACCTGGAGCGCAGCACGGCCAAGCTCGGGGTGGGCACGCGTGGTGCCGCCGTGCACGAGGCGAGGCGTCAGGGTCTGCTCGGCGACTGAGCGCCGCTCGGGTGGACGTGGTCGGAGGGATCAGTGCGACGGCCGGCGGCGCGTCACTTCTTGATGCCCATCGACGCGAACTGCAGCGACCGCGACTCGACCCGCACCTCGGTGCGCTTCGCCTTCGCGAGGTCGAACACCAGGTGCCCGGTGACGACGAACCCGCCGGCGGCGAACCCACCGACCGGCACGACGATCGTGCTGAGCGCTGCGGCGGCATCGACGATCGCCGCGGCGAGCGAATCGGCGTCGTCCGCGCTCGCGGTCAGGATCTCCTCGGTGGCGCCGTCGACGTCGATCAGCACGAAGTGCTGCGTGCGATCGGGGACCGAGGGCTTCATCTTCGCGGTGGCCATGCGCGATGGTACCCCTCGTGGAGAGCACCAGGGTCGACAAGTGGGTGTGGGCGGTGCGCCTGTATCCCACCCGTACGGCGGCGACGGACGCCTGCGGCGGCGGCCACATCAAGGTGAACGGCTCGTCGGCGAAGGCTGCCACGCCGGTGAAGATCGGCGATCGGGTGACCGCCACGGTCGGCGGGCGTGAACGGGTGCTCGAAGTGGTGCAGGTGATCGACAAGCGCGTCGGCGCCAGCGTCGCGGTTGCGTGCTTCGTCGACCACAGCGCACCGGTTCCGCCGAAGGACTCGTCGGCACCGCTGTTCGTGCGCGACCGGGCGGCCGGCCGACCCACCAAGCGCGAGCGTCGTCAGCTCGACCGCTTCCGCTCCCGCTGACCCGACCGGTCCGCTCGGGCGGGTTCCACGGCGCGCATCAGTTGTCCGAAGCGCTCGAACGCGAGCGTCGTCGCCTCGACGTCGCCGGTGGCGAGCAGGTCGAGCAGCAGACCGCGGGTGACGGCGAGCGCGAGTCGGGCGTCGGAGCGCGCGTCGGCCTCGTCCACACCTGCGGCGCGGCGCAGCGCCGTCATCGGTTCGAGCCACGGCAGGATCAGGTCGTCGAGCAGGGGCTGCATCGCCGGGTCGCCCTGCAGCGCCATGCCGACCATCTCGAAGAACAGTCGCTCCTGGGCCTGTGTCGCGGGATCGACCCAGTGTGCCCACATGGCGCGGATGCGTTGCGCCGTGCCCCCGTCCGTCGATGCGTCGCCGCCGGCGGCGAGTGCTTCGAGCTGGGCGCGCTGGTTCGCCTCGACGTGTCGCACCACCTCGGCGAGGAGCCCGGCCTTGGAGCCGAAGTGGTACACGAGCATGCGGTGGCTGGTGCCGATCGACGCCGCGAGGTCTCGCAGGCTGAGGCCGGCGACGCCCGTCCGGGCGAGGTGGTCGACCACCTCGGCGAGGAGTTGGGCTCGTGCGTCGGTTCGGGGACGGGCCATCGGACGGCACTGTAGCGGCCCGTGGACAATTCATGTACCAAGTGGTACATTCATCGCATGAGCCGCCGCCGAACCGTCGAGGGCACCGCCCACAGCACCGCCGATCCCGCCACCGTCCACGCCGTCCTGCGCGACCGACCCACGTGGCCCGACTGGTCGTCGCTCGGCCGCTACGAGTTCGTCAGCGGCACCGAGGGTGAGCTCGACTCGGTCTGCGTGTTCATCACCAACGGCATCCGCTCGGTCGAGCGGATCGTCGAGCTGGTGCCCGACCGCCGCCTCAGCTACGAACTGCTGTCGGGGCTGCCGATGCGTGGCTACCGAGCCGACATCGACCTCACCCCGACGGCCGACCCCGATGGCACCACGGGCACCGACATCCGCTGGTGTTCGTCGTTCGAGCCGAAGATCCAGGGCACTGGATGGTTCTTCTCGCAGATGATGGGGCAGCTGTTGCCGCGCATGGCCACCGCGCTCGCCCAGCGCGCTGCCGTCCAAGCGGCAGCACGCTGACCGACCGGTCGGAACGGGTTGGCTACCGTTCCCCCATGACCGAAGCAGCGACGACGGTGAAGGCCCTGGACATCCCGCGACGCGGGCCGGAGGCGTCGGCCGAGGAGATCAGCGACCTGCTGCGAGCGCACGGCGCGGTGATCATCGAGCGTCTCGTCGACGCCTCGGTGTGCGATCGACTCGCCGCCGAGCTGCAGCCGTGGCTCGAGGCGACGCCCACGGGTGCCGACGCGTTCTCGGGCCACAACACCCGTCGGACCGGGGCGCTGCTCACCCGGGCCCCGTCGAGCGCCGAACTCGTCGCCCACCCGCTCGTGCTCGACGTGGTCGATCGCACGCTGTGGCCGAAGAAGACCACGTTCCAGTTGCACCTCACCCAGTCGATCGCGATCGGCCCCGACTCGCCGGCGCAGATGCTGCACCGCGATCACTGGTGCTTCGACTTCTTCCCGTTCCCGCGCGACGTCGACGTCGAGGTGAGCACCATCTGGGCGCTCGACGACTTCACCGAGGCCAACGGCGCCACCCGTGTGGTTCCCGACAGCCATCGCACGCCCGACGACGTGAAGTACACGTACGAGCAGACCGCGCCTGCGGAGATGCCGCGAGGATCGGTGGTGCTGTACCTCGGCTCGACGGTGCACGCCGGCGGGGCGAACACGACCGACACCACGCGCATCGGCATCAACGTCGACTACGTGCTCGGGTGGTTGCGCCAGGAGGAGAACCAGTACCTGTCGTACTCGCTCGACGAGGTGCGGGCGATGCCCGAACGGTTGCAGCGACTGCTCGGCTACGAGGTGGGCGCGTACGCCCTCGGGTACATCGACGGTGGCCGCAGCCCGATGGAGTTGGTGCGCGGCGAGGCGGCCGGCGACACCACGAGCTTCGCGCCGCGATGACGTCCCGCACCGCTGCGGCACGACTGGTCGTACTCGTCGTCGCAGCTGCGGTGGCCGGATCGGGTGCTGTGCTCGCTGTGCCGACACCCGCGGCGCCTTCGGCGCATGCCGCGCCCGCGCCCCTGTCGGCGCCCTCGCGGTTCGTGCCCGTCGGGCCCGAGCGGCTCGCCGACACACGCGACGCGACGTGCGGGTGCACGAGGGTCGACGCCACCACGATCCGGGTGCAGGTGACGGGTCGGGTCGGCATCCCGGCGGGTGCCGAGGCGGCGGCGATCACGGTCACCGCCACCGGTTCGGCGGCGGCAACGTTCGTGACCGTGTGGCCGTCCGGCGCGGCGCGTCCGGACACTTCGACCGTCAACGTGGCACCGGGGCAGACCGTGGCCAACGCGGCGATCGTCCCGCTGTCCGATGGCGGTGCGATCGACCTGTTCTCACCGGCCGGTGTGGACCTGGTGGTCGACGTGTCCGGTGTGTTCGTCGGCGCTACCACGGCTCGAGCGGGCCGGTTCGTCCCCGCGGCGCCGGTCCGGCTGCTCGACACGCGCGACACCGGCTCGCTCGCTGCCGGTGCGGGAGCGGTGGTCGCACGTCCCGCTCAGGTGCCCGCCGATGCGCTGGCGCTTGCCGTGAACGTCACCAGCGTCGGCGCGACCCGCGCCGGCTTCGTGACTGCACATGCGGCCGGCACGCCGGTGCCGTCGAGCTCGGTGCTCAACCCCGACGGTTCCGGCGCGGCGATCGCGGCGTCGGTGATCGTGCCGATGTCGCCGGCGGGGATCGCACTGTTCAACTCGGGTCCGACCGACCTGCTGATCGATCTCGTCGGCTGGTTCACCGGCCCCGGCTCAGCCGACAGCAGCGAGGGGCTGTTCGTGGCGGTGGCGCCCTCGCGGCTGCTCGACACGCGCGCGAGTGCGCCCCGGCTGTGGGCCGACGGCACCCGCGAGTTGGCGGTGGACCTCCCCGGCGCGGCGGCCGTCGTCACCAACGTCACGCTCGATCGCATCGACGCTGCGGGCTTCGTCACCGCGTACCCGGCGGGCACCGGCCGCCCCGCGACGTCGTCGCTCAACGCCCGGGCGCGCAACGCCGTCGTGGCGAACGCGGCGATCACCGGCCTCAGCGATCGAGGCCTCGCCTGGTACTCGAACGCCGGCACCGATCTGGTGGTCGACATGAGCGGCTGGTTCGTCGGCGCACCCGTCGCCTCGGTGGCGCCCGTTCCCCCGAACGCGCCAGTGGCACCGCGGGTGTTGCTGATCGGCGACTCCACGCTCGCGGCCCTGAACGTGGTGACCGCATCGCAACGAGCGCTGCAGGGCATGGTGCCGGTGCTCGATGCGGCGCCGTGTCGCCGGCTGGTGCGTCCGTCGTGTCGGAGCGCGTTCACCGGAGAGGTGCCCGACACCGCAGTCCAGGCGATCGCACGTACCCCCGGAGCGATCGACGTCGTGGTCGTGAAGGCGGGCTACAACGAGGGCACGTCCGGCTTCCAGCAAGCCGTCGAGGACGTGCTGTCGGCGGCGAGGACCCGTGGCGCCCGCGTGGTGGTGTGGCTCACCTACAGCGAGGGCACCGGCAACCAGCTCCGCACGTACACGGTGAACAACGCGGTGCTCACCTCGCTGCGCGACAGCGGGGCGTGGCCGGAGTTGGTGGTCGCCGACTGGCGCACGTACGCCGCGAGTTCGAGTGGGTGGTACTCGGGTGATCGTGTGCACCTGCAGGGTGGCGGCGCGTGGGCGACGGCCGACTACGTGGCGCGCTGGGTGGCGAGTGCACTGCACCGCCCGTGCCCGCAGCCCTGGCTGCCGGGCGGGGCGATCGACGACCGCTGCCCGTCACCCGACCTGACGGCATCGGAGCGAGGCACGCCCGCCCTCCGCGCCATCTACGGCTTCTGACCATCGGGACCCGGCACACGGAGTGATGTCGATGCCGCGGTCGCGAACGCCCCGCCAGGCATCGACAACCCGCCCAGATCACTTGCCAGACAGCGCACATACCCGGGCACTCGGCGCTTCCAAGGGACGTCGGGCGCGCTGCGTGGCGCTGTGCGCTACGGAACGCACCCGACACCCCGACAACGCGTGCCGATCTGTAGATGTTCCGTTGATGGACTGAGCGGTCAGAGAGCGAGGTGGAGCCGAAGTGCTTCGTCGAGATCCGTCTGCAGCTCGGCGTTCAGCGTGCCGATCCGGCGGCCGAAGCGTTCGACGGCGATCGAGCGCACTTGCTCTGCCTGCGCTTTGGAATCGACCGAAAGACCCGTGGCGCTCGCGGGCAGGAGCACTTGAAACGGGTACACGCGATCGGTGTTCGACGTGACCGGCACGACGGTGATGACCCCTCGCCCGGGTCGCTGCGCGGTGCTGTTGGCACCATCGTTGCTGACGATGACCGCCGGGCGCTGCTTGTCGGCCTGAGCACCCCGGACGGGTTCGAGGTCGACGAGCCGGATCTCTCCTCGCCGCATCAGGCTTGTCCATCCGCTGCCGACGTTCCCACCCTTGGAGCAACGAGACGACCTAGGGCTTCTCTTCCTGGGTGGCGCTGCCCTCGCGGTCCTCCCAGTCGACCCAGTCGACGCCCGACTCGGAGACCCACATGTGCACCGACTCGCCCGTGGTGCGCGTGAGGTGTTGCGTGCCGATCCGGTCGATCAGGCCGTACGCCTCCATCCGTTCGCGCACGTGGCCCTTCAGTTCGGTGAAGCGCAGCGTGACATCGCGTGCCGCGAGGTCGCGGATCAGCTCGTCGATCGCATCGGCCGCGGTCGTGTCGACGTCGGTGATCGGCTCGGCGGTCACCACCACCACGCGAACGTCACGCCCCTCGTGCTCGGCACGGTCGATCCGTTCGAGCACGTCCTCCACGAAGAAGCGGGAGTTGGCGAAGAACAGCGGTGCGTCGAACCGGTACAGCATCAACCCGGGGATGTGCCGACCCTCGGGGTGGCGCTGGTCGTCGTGGTAGCCCTTCAAGCCGTCGACCCGCACGAGCTCGGTGGTGTGCGGCTTCCACGCCTTGCGCATGAAGTTCAGCAGCGAGAGCGCGATCGCCACCACCACACCGGTGATCGCGCCGAACAGCGCCACCGCCACGAATGCGGCCATCGACAACAGGAACTCGCTGTGGCGGATCCGGGCGAGCCGCGCCACCGGCGCGATCGCGAACATCCGCAGTGCGGCAGCGATCACGACCGCCGCCAGGGTGGCCTGCGGGAGGTTGCGGAACGTGGCCGATCCGACGAGCAGCAGCATCAACAGCACGGCGGCCGCGAACACGCCGGTGAGCTGCGTGCGCGCCCCGGCTGCCTCGGCCACGGGGGTGCGCGACGCACTGCCGCTCACCGGGAAGCCCTGGAAGAAACCCGACGTGATGTTCACCAGGCCCAGCGCCACCAACTCCTGGTTCGAGTCGACCTTGGCACCGCGCTTCAGTGCGAACACTCGGGCGAGCACGCTCGTGTCGGCGAATGCGACGAACGAGATGCCGAGCGCAGCGCCGAACATGGCGCTCAGGTTGTCCCAGTCGGTGTCGGGCAGGCTTGGCCGCGGGAAGCCCGACGGCAGGTCGCCCACGAGCTTCAGTCCCTCGCTGCCCAGACCGAACACGACGGTGACGACGATCGCGCCGACGACGGCGATCAGCACGCCGGGCACGACCTTGGTGAGGCGTCCCATCAACAAGATCACCGCCAGGCTGCCGGCGGCCACGCCGATCGCCCATCCGTTGGACTCGCCGTCGACCACGCCGTCGACGAACGCCCGGGCGACACCGATCAATCCGTCGGCGTCCACCGAGAAGCCGAACGCCTTCGGCAGCTGGTTGACGACGATCGTGAGTGCGATGCCGTTCAGGTAGCCGAACCGCACCGGTGCGGACAGCAACTCGGCGAGGAAGCCGAACCGGGCGAGCCCGGCCAACACCCCGATCACGCCGACCACCACGGAGAGCAAACCGGCGAGGGCGACCGCGTCGCCTGGGTCGCTCGCCGCGAGCGGCACGATTGCGGCGAGGATCAGCGGCGCGAGCGACGAGTCCGGCCCCATCACCAACACGCGCGACGGGCCGACCACCGCATAGACGAGCAGTGGGACGATCGTGGCGTAGAGCCCGGTGATCGGCGGCAGCCCCGATGCTTGTGCGTACGCCATCCCGGCCGGCACCAGCAGGGCGACCAGCACCGTCCCCGCGACCGCGTCCTTCGCGAGCCAGCCACGCTCGTACGACCGCAGCTGCTCGATCAGCGGCACGAACCGCGTCCACGACCCGTTCGTTCCGACGGTCTCCGTTGATGCGCCGTGCGGGTTCGCGGCGTGGTTCGGCGTGCTCACTCGCGTCGACGGTAGTGCCGTCGACGCGAGCGCAGCGTGTGGGTCAGACCGGCGCCTGCACGGCGGGCAGCGGCGACTTCATCGGTGGCTGGTGGTCCCAGAGGTCGGCGACGAGATCGCTGCGGGTGGCGGCGAACGCGGGATCGTCCCACCGGTTCTCGCGCTGCAGCGGGTCGTTCGCCAGGTCGTAGAGCTCGCCCTCGGTGCCGTCGTGTGCGGTGCCCGGCTGATAGGTGGTGCACACCCATCCGTCGCGGGTGATCGTGCGCAGGTGCACGCTCACGCCGAACAGGTCGCTGTCCCACTCGGTGAGCACGCGCTCGAAGCCGCGGGCGTCGGCGTCGCCGTCGTCCACGGGCAGCGGCGTGCCCTCCATCCACGCCGGCACCGGCAGGCCGGCGATCGCGCAGAACGTCGGAGCGAGGTCGACCAGGCCGACCGGGCGCGTGACGGTGGCCGGCGTCGCGCTGCTCGACGGCGCGGGCCGCCAGATGAGCGGCAGTCGCATCAAGCCGTCGACGTGGTACGGACCCTTGAACATCAGTCCGAAGTCGCCGCCCAGCTCACCGTGGTCGGTGGTGAACACGATGTCGACGTCGTCGTCCCAGCCGCGCTGCGCGATCGCGGCGAGCACCCGGCCGATGGCCTCGTCGATGAGCTCGCATTCGACCGCGTTGAGCGCGGTGACCTCGCGGAGCTGGTCGGGCGTCAGCGTGGCCGGGGCCCACTTGGCGGGTGCCTCGTAGTTGCTCACCAACGTCCCGTCGTACCAAGCGCGGTAGTGGCGCGGCTTCGCGTCGATCACTCGCTCGCGCTCGGTCTGATCTTCGATGTAGCCCTCGACGAGGGGCACGTCGCGCCAGTCGATGCGGCCGACCTCGCCGGCCGGCGGGTCCCACGGGTGGTGCGGATCGGGGAAGCTCATCCAACAGAACCAGTCGTCGTCCGCGCCGAGCGAGTCGAGCCAGCTGATCGTGCGGTCGGCCACCCAGTCGGTGTGGTACCAGTCCTTGGGGATGTTGTTCACCCACGCCTGCGGTGCGCCGGTGTCGCCGCCACCCATGGCGTTGACCTCCAGCGAGCCGTCGAGCACGGGGTAGAACATGCCCACTGCCTCGGGATGCGTGGACGACAGCCAGCGTGCGTAGTGCAGCGGGCCGGCGGCGCCGTGGGTGGCCGACTCGAAGTGCTCGAAGCCGCGGTGCGGCCCGAACGTGCCGTTGCGTGCGAAGCCGTTCTCGGGGAAGCGGGCGAACGGATCGAGGAACGGCTCGAAGTGCGGCTTGCCGATGATCGCCGTGCGATAGCCGGCGTCCTGCAGCACCTCGGCCACCGACGGGGCGTCCTCGGGGAGCGGCACACCGTTCATCCAGACGCCGTGCGTGCTCACGTGTTGACCGGTGAGCATCGTGCTGCGCGAGGGCATGCACACCACGCTCTGCGGATGCGCCCGTTCGTAGCGCACGCCTGCCGCGGCAACGCCGTCGATCACCGGGGTGCGAGCGATCGTGCCGCCGTTGCAGCCGAGGGTGTCGTAGCGCTGCTGGTCGGTGGTGATGAACAGGATCTTGCGGCCCATCAGTTCGATCCTTCCGTGGAGAGTGCGGGTGCTTCCATCTGGCGCTTCAACTCGACGAGCGCACCGGCCGTGCCACCGGCGATCACGAGCGCCATCGTGCGCGGATCGGCCTCGGTGGAGTACACGACGAGGCACTCGTCGTCGGCCAGCTCGATCACGTCGATCGTGCCCCGGTGGTGTACGAAGATCGGTGCGGTGATCCGGTACTGGAAGCGTCGCTGCGTGTGGTCGATCAGCAGGATCTCCTCCGGCATCGGCAGGCCGGTGCCCATCGTGATCACCCGCATGTTGCCGTCGACCGTGCTGTCGACGATGCCGGGGAACCAGGTGTGCAGCTTGGTGACGTCGCCCGCGAGCGCCCACACGTCGGCGGCGCTGCGATGGATCCGGATCTCGTGGCGGAGGGAGCCGTACATGTCAGGCAGTCTGGTCGATGAACCGGGCGATGACCTCCGCCAGCTCCGGGCCCTTGTCCTCCTGCAGGAAGTGGCCGCCGCCGACGATGGTGGTGTGCGGCTGCCCCTCGGCGCCGGGCACCCGTCGGATGAACGGACCCTCGCCGCCCTTGGTGACCGCATCCAGGTCGCTGAACGCGCACAGCCACGGCTTGCGGAACTGCTCGAGCACCTCCCACGCCGCGGCGTTGTCGGCGCTCGCGGGGTCGTCGGGCTGGCTCGGCACCAGCGACGGGAAGATGCGGGCGCCGGCCTTGTAGCTGTCGTCGGGGAACGGTGCGTCGTAGCCGGCGATCACCTCGGGGCTGAGATCGGTGGCGCAGCCGCCGTTGACGATGCCACCGATGGGGAACACCGGCGACTCGCGCGAGAACTTCTGCCAGTTGAGGAACGCCTCGCTGAGGTTGCCGTCACCGACGGGCAGGCCGGTGTTGCCGACGACCACCCGCGCGTAGCGCCCGGGTGCCGAGGCGACCAACCGGAGCCCGACGAGGCCGCCCCAGTCCTGGCCGAAGAACGTGATGTCGGGGAGGTCGAGGTGACCGAACAGCAGCTCGCTCATCCAGGCGACGTGACGGGCGTAGGTGTAGTCGGTGGTCTCGGCCGGCTTGTCGCTGCGACCGAAGCCGACGAGGTCGGGAGCGACCACCCGATGGCCCGCGGCCACCAGCGTCGGGATCATGTGCCGGTACAGGAAACTCCACGACGGCTCGCCGTGCATGAGCAGCACCGGCGCCGCGTCGCGGGGGCCCTCGTCGAGGTAGTGCACGCGCAGGGTGCCCGCCTCGGGATCGCCCGGGATCGCCGCGATCTCCGCGTAGTTCGGCTCGAACGGGAAGTCCGGCAGGTCGGCGAACCGTTCGTCGGGGGTGCGGAGGGTCTGCATGGTGGCTCCAGTTCGGGCGCGAGGTGGTGGCGGGTCTTGGCGACGAGGTGGATGTCAGAGGTCGACGGCGGTGAGATCGTCGCCGAGGACGATCGGACCGGAGAAGTGCGGCGACGCGAGCGCACGCCACTCGTCCTCCTGGCCGGGCTGCAGGCTGGGCACGTAGTGGGTGAGCACCAGCGTGCCGACGCCGTTGCGCGCGGCGGTCTCGGCGGCCTGGGCGACGGTGGAGTGGTAGTCGAGGATGTCCTGCAACCGCTGCATCGGCACGAGCTTCACCAGGTCGTCGCGGATCACGGTCTGCACGTAGGCGGTGGCATCGCGGCACAGTTCGTCGAGGCCGGCGCACGGCACGCCGTCGCCGCCGAGCACGGCCGACACGTCGCCGATCTCGACCCGGAATGCGACGGTGGGTTCGACGGGCTTGTGATCGGTCGCGCCGACGCGGATGGTGGCCGAGCCCATGGTGAACACGTCGCCCGGTTGCACCTCCACCGCGGTGACGGCCGGGCCCTCGGTGAGGTCCTCGTGGTGATCGATGCGATACCGCACGTCGGGCGCGAGCGAGGCGAGCGTGTGGTCGACGACCTCGCGGATCCCGGGCGGGCCGACGATCGTGAGGGGCCGCGACACCGGGCTCATCACCCAGCGGGTGGTGATCACGTCGCCGAGATCGGTGATGTGGTCGCTGTGGAGGTGGGTGATCAGCAGGCCGTCGAGCATGGGCGGCAGCACACCGGCGGCCACGAGGCGCATCAGGACGCCGCGCCCGCAGTCGACGAGCACCGTGAGGCCGTCGGCAGTGACGAGCGTGGACGGCCCGGCCCGACGGGCGTCGGGGATGGGGCTGCCGGTACCGAGCAGGGTGATGCGCACGTCAGCCCTCGGTCTCTGCTGTGGGCGAACCCGTGGCCTGCTGGATCAAGGTGGCGAGGCGGTCGATCTTCGGGCGCACCACCACACGTTCGCGGTCGGCGACCGATTCGGACGTGTCGAGCTCGCCCGGCGCAGCGTCGGGGTCGGTGATCCACGTGATGCGCAGTTCGGTCCACGAGCGGCCGTCGCCGAGGATCGTGCCCTCCACCGGGCCGATCGCCTGCCCGTCGGCCGGGCCCGCCGCCGCACCGGTCGTCTCGGTCGCACCGGTCGTCCCGTCGAGGTGGACCAGGTCGAACACGACGTGGGCATGACGGCCGCCGATGGCACCGGCCGCGACGGTGTGGGGCGGCACGGCGAACACGATCGTGTGGTCCATGCCGGCTTCCTTGTGCTGATGCTTCTCGCGGAAGTCGCGTCGCGACTGCATGTCGATGAACGCTCGGCGGGTGGGGTACTGGACGATCCCGATGCGATCCCACCCGGTGCCCGCCGGGTCGGTGACGTCACCGAAGAACGCGACCACCGCACCGATGTCGGACAACACCTCGGTGGGGGCGTACTCGTCGTCGGCCTCCATGCCGCTGCGACCGCCGTCGCTCCCGTCCTTGTACGCCGCGCGTTCGCGGTACTTCATGTAGTTCACCATGAGCACCGGGCCGTCCTCGTCGGGCGGGCAGGACGCGATGCGCCCGGCGTAGTCGAAGTCGATCGTTCCGTAGCGCGGCATCGGGCCACGGTACCAATTGACAGTCAGAGTGACAAGAGTCAGTTCGTCAACAGTTTGGCCATCGACCAACGCAGCGTGGCGGCCGTATCGGCCGCGGACAGCTCCTGGTCGAGCCGCATCAGGTCGACCGCCTCCAACGAGCACAGTGCGTCGAGCGCGGCCAGCGCGCTCGTGCGCTCAGCCGGATCCATCGCATCGAGCTCGGCCCGGAACAGATGCCGGATCTGCGCGCGGAGGAACGCCCTGGTGGTCTTCAACTCCTTGGCCAGCACCGGTTGCAGCGCCGCGAGCGAGCGGGACAGGCGCGCCGACGGTGCCACGAAGGCGAACAGCTCGAGGCGGCGTTCGACGAACCGTTCGATCCGCTCGGGCAGCGGCGCCCCCGGGCCGACGGTGAGCGGCACCAGCGGTGCGGCCACCGCCAACTGGCGGTCGATCGCCGTGCGGGCGAGCTCGTCCTTGTCGGAGAAGTAGCGGAACACCGAGCGGTGCGACACACCCGATCGATCGGCGACGTCGGCGATGCTCGGGCGGGGGTTCCCCTCGCGGACCAGCTCGAGGTAGGCGTCGACGACGGCGTACTTGTTGCGGTCGCGTCGTGCGTGACGACCGTCTTCGCGCGGTGCGGTGGATTCGTCGTCGGACGCCTCAACAGATGCGTCGTCGGACGTCACCTTCGCCGATCCGGTGCGGTCCGTGGTGCGTCCCGACCCGGGCGCCACGCCCGCCGGCCGGGGGGTCGCCGGCGAGGCGGTGCGCGTCGAGCCGCTCCCGGCGCGCCCTGCGGCTCCGGTGGCAGATCCGGTGGTGGATCTACCGGCGCGGGCAGCCGGGCGTGCGGTCGGGGACATCACGACATCCTACGACACGTGCCGGAACAATCGGCAGTCCGCTGCCAGTAGTTGAACAATGTTCGGTGAACGCTCGGTGCGGCGGCCCGCTCCGGTCGGTCCGTGGCGTCGGTGCCGTGCACGGCGTCAGTCGTCCAGCGCCACGTACTGCAGGCCGGCCGCACCCGACGAGCTGGTGATCGTCAACGAACCCGCCTCGATCTCGAACGTCACGTCACCCGCGAGCACCGACAGGGCCGACGACTCGAGGTCCATCAACGGCTGCTGACACGCCATCTTCGTGAGGGCCAACGGTCCGAACGTGATCGTGCCCTCGCCGATGGTCGCCGGGGCCGAACCGGTGTTGCAGCCGGTGGCGACCGCCGCGGTGCCGCCGGCGCCATCGGCGCCGTTGATGAAGGTGAGCGTGCTCGTCGCGTCCATCGGGATGCTCGACGCCGAGTCGCCGTCGATGATCGTGGTGAGGGTCCAGGTGGTGCCCTCGATCGGGCGATCGGGGTCGGCGACCTCGCGGTCGAGGAACGCGATCGACGCGTCGGCGGCTGTCAGTACGAGGGCGTCGCCGTCGAGCGCAACGGTCGGGCTCGCCATGAGCAGGTCGGCGAAGCGGGTGTCCTGGTCCATCAGCGCCTCGTCGCACGCCATCTCGGTCATCGCCAGGGCACCGTCCATGCGGAGGGTGTCGCCGTCGACCCGGTATCCGCCCGCGAGGGTGTTGCAGCCGGCATTGGCCGAGAACGCGTCGTCGCGGAACTCGATGCGGATGACGGTGCCCTCGACGAGCTCGAAGCCGTCGCTGCCGGTGGAGAGAAAGGTGCGGCCGTCGACCGATGTCGGCGAGGTCGGCGAGGTCGAATCGGGTGTGGTCACGGGTGTGGTCTCCGGGGTGGTGGACGAGGTCGAGGCGCCGGGGTCGACGGTGTCGTCGCCACAGCCGGCGAGGAGGCCTGGCAGCAGTACGGTCAGGGGGAGCGCGACGGCGATCGATGCCATCGCGCGACGGCGGCCGTTCACCCGACCGGGTGTGGCGGCGGTCGGGGACGACCAGGGGGACCGGGGGGTGTGCGATGCAGGCATGGGACGCATGTTCGTTGGACGCTGCGGGGAGCGCCAGCGGTTCCCGTCCATCCGGAAAACTATTGCCACAACGACTGACAGAACATAGGGTGATGTGATGACCGAACGCCGTGTGGCCCTGATCGCAGGGGCCGGTTTCTACGTCGGGCCCGACCTGGCCCGACTCCTCGCCGAACGGGGTCACGACCTCGTGCTCGGCGATCCCCATCCGTCGCTCGTCGCCGAGCTCGAGTCGGCCGGCACGGCCGTCGAGGTCGTCACGGGCAGCCGCGACCTTGCGGTGCCGGGTGCCGCGCAGCGCCTGGTCGACGCCGCCCTCGCCCGCTTCGGGCGGATCGACTCCGCCACCGCGTTCACCGGCCTCATCGTCACCGGGCGTTTCATGAAGTCCTCGGTCGACGACTACCGCACGGTGATGGAGGGCTGCATGGTCGCCCCGTACGAGTTCATGAAGGCCGTGCTCGTCCCGATGATCGCCCAGGAGGACGGCCAGGTGCTCGTCATCACCAGCGCGAGCGGGGCCCGGGCCACCCCGGGCGCGCCCCTCTACTCGTCGGCGCGCGCCGGTGCCACGCACCTCGTGCGCAACGTCGCCCACGAGGTCAGCCGCAACCGGGTGCAGGTGAACGCCGTCGGCACGAACTTCATGGACTTCCCCGAGTTCCGCCGGGCGAGCGGCGCCGACGACCCGGCCGTGCGCGCCAAGCTCGAGGGCCAGGTGCCGCTCGGCCGCCTCGGCACCATGAGCGAATTCGCCCACTTCTGCGCCCCGTACGTCGACGGCACCAGCCGCTTCACCACGGGCCAGTACACCTCGTACGCCGGAGGCTGGGCGTGAGCAGCATCTACGAACCCGGGTTCCAGGGCCACATCGGCCGCACGTACCGCGACTCCACGCCGTGGTGGCCCGAGCCGCCGGCCGGCCTCGGCGGGCCCAACATCGTGATGATCGTCCTCGACGACCTCGGCTTCTCCCACTTCGGCGCGTTCGGCTCCACGCTGCGCTCGCCGAACGTCGACCGCCTCGCCGCCAACGGCCTGCGCTACACCAGCTTCCACACGACCGCGCTGTGCTCGCCCACGCGGGCCGCGCTGCTCACCGGCCGCAACCACCACAGCGTCGGCATGCGCGGCGTCTCCAACTGGAGCACCGGCTTCCCGCACATGCGCGGCGGCATCTCCACGCGGGCCGCCACCCTGGCCGAGCTCCTGCGCCACCAGGGCTACGCCACCTTCGCCACCGGCAAGTGGCATCTCGCCCCGATGGAGGAGACCTCGGCTGCCGGCCCGCACCACAACTGGCCGCTGCAGAAGGGCTTCGACAAGTTCTACGGGTTCCTGCAGGGTGAGACCGACCAGTTCTTCCCCGAGCTCACCCGCGACAACACCCACATCGACCCGCCCGCGGGCCCGGACGACGGCTACCACGTCAGCGAGGACATCGTCGACCAGAGCATCGCCTACATCAACGACCTCGTGTCGGTGCGGCCCGATCGCCCGTTCTTCCACTACCTCGCGTTCGGTGCGATGCACGCGCCCCACCAGGCGCCGCAGTCGTACCTCGACCGTTGGAAGGGCCACTTCGACGAGGGCTACGAGGTGTTCCGCGATCGCTGGTTCGCCCGCCAGGTCGAGCTCGGCATCATCCCCGCCGACACCACGCTCGCCCCGCTCAACCCCGGCGTGCCCCGCTGGACCGACCTCACCGACAACCAGCGCGCGTTCTCGTGCCGGCTGCAGGAGGCGTTCGCGGCGATGCTCGAACACACCGACGACCAGATCGGCCGGCTCGTCACGTACCTCACCGACCGAGGGCTGATCGACGACACCGTCGTCCTCGTCATGAGCGACAACGGCGCCAGCCGCGAAGGCGGCCCGTTCGGTGTGATGGACGAGTTCAGCTTCTTCAACGGCATGTGGGAGGACGTCGACGACATCGTCGCCAACCGGCTCGACGACATCGGCACCCCGCACTCGCACAGCAACTACCCGTGGGGCTGGGCGCAGGCCGGTAACTCGCCGCTGCGCTGGTACAAGCAGAACACCTACGGCGGCGGCGTGCGCGACCCGCTGATCGTGCACTGGCCCGCCGGCATCGACGCCACGGTCGCGGGCCAGATCCGCCACCAGTTCTGCCACGCCGTCGACATCACGCCCACGCTGCTCGAGATCACCGGCACGCCGGCGCCGGCCACCTTCAATGGCGTCGAGCAGCTGCCGATGCACGGGCGCAGCATCGTGCCCACGTTCACCGATGCTGCCGCGCCGGCGCCGCGGCGCGTGCAGTACTTCGAGCAGATGGGCCACCGCGGCATCTGGGCCGACGGTTGGAAGGCCACCACCTACCACGAGGCCGGGCAGCCGTTCGAGAGCGACCAGTGGGGGTTGTTCCACCTCGACGAGGACTTCAGCGAGTGCCACGACCTCGCGGCCGAGCACCCCGAGAAGCTGCAGGAGCTGATCGAGCTGTGGTGGATCGAGGCCGGCGACAAGGGCGTGCTGCCGCTCGACGACCGCACCATCGAACTGTTCGGCGGCGCACCGCGGCCGGGCACGGTGCACGCCCGACCCAACTACGTGTACGTGCCGCCGCTGTCGCACATCCCGTCCGACGCCTCGCCGTCGCTCGGCGCCCGTGCCTGGACCGTCACCGCCGACGTCACCGTCGCCGACGGCGACCAGGGCGTGCTCTACGCCCGGGGCAGCCACAACGTGGGCCACAGCTTCTTCGTGAAGGACGGCGTGCTGCACTTCGACTACAACGCACTCGGCACCCACACACGCGCCAGCGCGCCGGTGTCGCTCGGCGCCGGGCGCCACTCGATCACCGCCCGCTTCGACCGCGAGGGCAAGGCCGGCTCGATCGTGATCGGTGTCGACGGCACCGACCTCGCCTCGGCGCCGGTGCCGAAGATCATCCGCATGCTCGGCAGCACCGGCACCGACATCGGCCGCGACGCGCTGTCGCCGGTGGTCGACGACTACGACGGCACGTTCCCGTTCACGGGCACGATCCACTCCGTCACCTTCGACATCCGCAGCAAGCGTGATGCCGCCGACATCGCCGCGATCGCGGCGACCGAGATGGCCAGGGAGTGACCATGACCGACGCCTCGTCCCCACTCGTGCTCGATTCGTTGCAGCGCCGCATGAAGGCGCTCGAATCGCTGTACGAGCAGGCCGTCACCACGATGGACCTCGAGCACGTGAACCACTTCGAACGCGAGGGCGTGCTGCCGATCGCGTTCAGCCTGTTCCACTACCTGAACATGCACGACGCGTCGTTCATGATGCTCACCGGTGTCGCGCCGATCTGGAACGCCGACTGGCAGGCGCGGGTGCAGATGACGATCGACGATCACGGCAAGCACAAGACCGTCGACGAGATGATCCATCAGCGCATCGGCGACTACGACGCGTACATCGAGTACCAGCGCGCCGTGTTCGCCCGCACCCACGCGCACCTCGCGTCGATCGACACGAGCGAGCTCGACCGGGTCGTCATCCAGCATCCGTTCCCGCCGCAGGTCGCCTCGACCTACAGCGCCCGCGTGGCCGGTCCGCAGGGCATCACCGTGCTCGACGGGTTCGAGTGCTGGATCTACCAGCACGGCCTGCGCCACATGGGCGAGATCGAGCTGGCGAGAGGCCTCGTCGGCCTCAACGGCATGACCAGCTGACCCGACGTCGTTCCGTGAGCCGCACCCGCACCCGCTGCGGGTGACGCTCACCGACCGACGATGTCCGTGAGCCGCACCCGCTCCGGTTGCGGGTCTCGCTCACGGAACGGGTTGATCGACACTTCAGGCGGCGGCTCTCGCCAGTTCGCCGTAGCGGTCGAGCATGCGCAACGTGGCGTCGCGGGTGTCGACCGGGATGCTCAGCGTCACGCGCTCGACGCCCTCGGCCTCGAGGCTGCGGAACGAGTCGAGGTCGGGCTTCGCGTCCGCCACGGTGATCGAGATCGTCGATGGGTCGCGGCCCTGACGCTCGCACTCGGCGTGCAGCAGCGCGAGACGATCGGCGATCGACGCTCGACCGGAGACGGGCAGCCAACCATCTGCATAGCGGACGACGTGGCGCAACATGCGCGGTCCCCACCCACCACCGATGATGATCGGCGGGTGCGGCCGTTGCGTCGGCTTCGGCCACGCCCAGCTCTCGCCGAAGTCGACGAACTTCCCGTGGTACTCGGCGGTCTCCTGGGTCCACAGCAGCTTCATCGCCGCGATCTTCTCGGCGACGACGTCCCACCGGTCGGCGAGCGCGACGCCGTGGTGGGCCATCTCGTCCTCGTTCCAGCCCATGCCGATCCCGAAGATCATCCGGCCCTTCGACAGCCAGTCGACCGTCGCGACCTCCTTCGCGAGCTGCAGCGCATCACGCTGTGCCGGCAGGGCGACACCGGTGCCGATGCGAAGGGTGGTGGTGACCGCGGCCGCCGCGCCGAGCGCGACGAACGGGTCGATCATCCGCTTGTACACCTCGGGGATCGGTGCGCTGCCGTCGCGGCTGCCGGGCCACGGGGTGACCCGGCTGGTGGGGATGTGGGAGTGGTCGGGGAACAGCAGGCACTCGAACCCGCGTTGTTCGACCTCGACGGCGAGCTCGTCGGGCGGGATCGTCTCGTCGCTGCAGTAGAGAGCCAGGCCGACCTTCATGCCCGCCTCACCGGATCGGTTCCGACGTGGTGGGCAGGTCGGCGTACTCGGCGCGCAGCTCTGCCTTCAGCACCTTGTTGCTCATGTTGCGCGGCAACGGCGTGTCGCGGACGACGAGGTAGCGGGGGAGCTTGAAGTCGGCGATCACGCCCTCGCAGCGATCGAGGACGGCGCGGCCGTCGAGCGGTCGACCATCCGTGACGGCGATGACCGCCGGCGTCTCGCCCCAGCGCTCGTCGGGCACACCGATGACCGCGAGCTCGACGACGCCCTCGATCCCTGACAGCTGACGCTCGATCTCGGCCGGGTACACGTTCAATCCGCCGGAGATCAGCATGTCCTTCGAGCGGTCGACGACGTAGAAGTAGCCGTCGGCGTCCATCGTGCCGAGGTCGCCGGTGTGGCACCAGCCGTTGCGCAACGTGGCCGCGGTGGCCTCGGGGTTGCGCCAGTAGCCCTGCATCACCTCGGGTCCCTTGATGCAGATCTCACCGACGTTCCCGGGCGGTACCTCGTTGCCGTCTGGATCGCAGATGCGCGCCTGGCTGTGCATCGCCGGCACACCGCACGAACCCACCTTCTCCATCGACTGGTGGTACGGCAGCGTGATGCCGGACGCACTCACCTCGGTGAGCGAGTACGTCTGGGTCATCGTGATGCCGCGGTCGAGATAGGTGCGCAGCAACGGCACCGGCACGGTCGCGCCGCCCGAGCTCGCGCACCGGATCGACGAGATGTCGGTGGCTGCGAAGTTCGGGTGCAGGCTCATCATCTGGAACAGCGTGGGCACGGCCATGAACACCGTGATCCGCTGGGTCTCGATGAGGTGCAGCGCCCGACCCGGCTCGAACGCCGGCTCGAGCACGAGCGTCGCACCGCTCCACAGCGCCACCATCGACAGCGCGAGGCCACCGGTGAACGCGAGCGGGAACGGCAGCAGGATGCTGTCGTTGCGGTTGATGCCGCCCTGCAGCGCTCGCACCATCGATGCGTAGAACCAGCTCTGGTGCGTGAGCACTGCACCCTTCGGGTCACCCGTCGTGCCCGAGGTGAAGCAGATGAACCACGGGTCGTCGGGATCGACGTGCGGCGGGGCGAAGGTGCCGTCGTTCGCCATGAGGTCGGTGTACGAGTCGCCGTCGACGTCGATCACCGTGAGCGCCCGCTGTTCGGCAGCGAGCGACAGCCCAGCGGCGAGCGCCGACTCGGTGACGACCACGTCGCCGTCGGCGTTGTCGACCACGAACGCGAGCTCGTGCGGCGTGAAGCGGAGGTTGAACGGTGCCACGATCGCCCCGAGCCGGGCGGCAGCGAGGTACACCTCGATGAACTCCGGCCGGTTCGACATCAGCAGTCCCACCCGGTCGCCGTGTCCCACGCCGAGTTGTGCGAGCCCTGCTGCCACGCGGTCGGCCCGCGACGACAGCTCGCGCCACGTCAGTTCTCGGTCGCCGAACCGGATCGCGACTGCATCACCCTGCCAACGCGCCCAGTAGGCGACGGTGTCTCCCCAGATCATCGGTCACCCCCACGTGTCGAAGACGCCGACCATATGGCGAGCGGATCGCGCGGTACGAAGCCGACGGTCAGGCGGCGGCGCGGGTACGGCGCAGCAACGGATCGGCCAGACGCAACGCGCCGTCGGCGACCTTCAGCACGGTGCCGGCGGCACCGGGGGTGCGGCTGTCGACCAGGTTGCCCATCACCGCGAGGGTGATGTCGGCCGCGGCCTGGGTGCCCACCGCGATCCGCAGACCCGGCTTCAACAGCCAGGGGTGACCGATGAGGAAGCTGAACCTGCGCCCGGTGCGCAGGAAGCTGTCGAACCGCTCGCCGACCAGCTGGTCGTACACGGCCGGGGCGGTCGCGGGGTTGGCGAGGAACTGCTCGACGGCCAGCATGCCGCTCTCGAGGCCGTAGTCGATGCCCTCGCCGTTCATCGGGTTGACGAAGCCGGCGGCGTCGCCGACGGCCAGCCAGCCCGGTCCGCTGCGGCGCACACAGCTCATCGGCAAGCGCCAGGCGCGGGGCTTGTCGAGGTAGCCGCCGAGGCCCCACGGTTCGCGCACGATGGCCGCGTACTGGTCGAGCAGGGTGTTGAGGTTGAGCTTCTTGAAGCCCTTCATGGTGCTCAGCGCGCCGACACCGATGTTGACCGTGCCGTCGCCGGCCGGGAACATCCAGCCGTAGCCGGGCACCGGGGTGCCGTGCTCGTCGCGCAGCGACAGGCACGCCTCGAGATGTCGCTCGGCGTGGCGCGGGGTGGGTGCGTACGCCCGGATGGCGAGCCCGAACGGCTCGTTGGGGTCGCGCTCTGCGCCGAGCAGCTTCGCCGCCGCGCCCTGTGCCCCTGCGGCGAGCACGGTGAGCGGTGCACGCCACGACTCACCGCCGGCCCGAACGCCGACCACACGGTCGCCCTCGAGCTCGGGCAGCGCCTCGCACTCGAAGTGCACGTCGGCGCCCGACTCGATCGCGACGTCGATGAGGTGGGTGTCGAACCGGTGCCGTGGCCACACCGCACCGTGGTTGGGGAACCGGTCGGTGGTGGGCCACGCGAGTTCTCGCGTCTTCTTGCCCGCGATCATCCGCAGGCCGTCGATGCGGTGCGCCGGCGAGAGGTCGATCTTGAGCTCCTCGAGCGCCGCGACGGCTCGCGGGGTGAGGCCGTCGCCGCACACCTTGTCGCGGCCGTGGGGGCCCTTCTCGAACAACACGACCCGCACGCCGGCGCGTGCCGCGACGATGGCGGCCGCAGCGCCTGCGGGGCCGCCGCCGATGACGATCAGGTCGCACTGGTTCACGCCCGACAGCCTGCCAGCGGCGACGCCCGATCACCCCACCGTCGCCCGGCGGATTCCGTCACAGCCCGCGGCTCGCCGATCAGGACCACGACCGCACCGTGAGGGATGTCTCGCGACATCGACGGCGACGACCGGCGAGGCGTCGGTCGATCGGCCGCGATGATCAGTGGGTGGCGAACCAGGCCGCGAGTTCCGCGAGGCCCTGGTCGATGGTGACCGTCGGGCGCCAGCCCAGGTCGTCGCGTGCGGGCCGCGGATCGAACCAGTGCGCAGTGCCCAACTGCTCCGCGAGGAACCGGGTGAGGGGCGGTTCCTCGTCGGGCTTCGCCCGCGCCCAGATCTTCTCGACGACCGACCCGGCGCCGAGCGCGACCCGCAGCGGTACGACCTTCGGCTCGGCGGTCACGCCGGCCGCGTGGAGGATGCCCTCGATCAGCTCGCGGATCGGCCGTGGCTCGCCGTTGGCGATCACGTACGCCCGGCCGACGCATGTGGCGCCCGGGATCGCTGCGTCGAGCGCAGCGACGAGCGCCGACGCCGCGTTGTCGATGTAGGTGGTGTCGATCAGCGCGGTGCCGCCGCCGACCAGGGCCAGCCGACCGGCCCGTGCCCGTTCGACGATGCGGCCGACGAGCTGGGTGTCGCCGGGCCCCCACACGAGATGCGGCCGGATCGCGACCACGGGGAGGGCATCGCTCGCGGCGCCGAGGGCCAGCCGCTCGGCCACCGCCTTCGACTCGGCGTAGTGGGCGTCGGTGCGCCCCGTGACCGGCGGATCGGCGAGGGCGCCGACGAGCGAGTGCCCGGCGTGCGACACCGACGGGGTCGACACGTACACCACCCGCGACAACCCGAGCTCTCGAGCCGCGGCGATCACGTTCGCCGTACCGTCGACGTTGATCGAGCGGAACTCCTCCCACGAGCCGACGATGCCCACCTTCGCCGCCGCGTGCACGACCGCATCGCAGCCGTCGAGCGCGCGGTGCACGAGATCGGCGTCGCGCACGTCGCCGCGCACCTGCGGCGCGTCGATCGGCGCCTCACCCCGCTGGAGCATCACGACCTCGTCGCCGCGGGCGAGCAACGCCTCGGCCGTGCGCCGGGCCAGCAGGCTCGACCCGCCCGTCACCAACACCCTCACGCCCGCCCCCCGTGGCCCTTCGTGAGCGAAGTGCGCCATATCGCCGCATCTCGCTCACGAACGACGTTCGTTCGTGCGCGCGATGCGCTGTATCGGTGCATCTCGCTCACGAAGGGGTGGTCGGTCACCATGGGCGCTTCGCTCGCTCGCCGGACAGCACCCGCTCGGCCCAGGTGGCGACGAGGGTGCGGTCGATCTTGGTGTTGTGGCGGATGTCGACGGGGAGCGTGCCCACCTGGAGCACCGCGGCGACGGGCCGCGACACGGCGCCGCTGACCGCATCCCTGACCGAGGCGGCGATCGCTGCCGGCGCGAGGCCGTCGTCGTCGGCACCGGTCTCCACCACCACGACCAGCACCTGACAGCCGATCGGACCAACGCCGACCGCGGCGCTGCGGACGATGCCGTCGACGCGCTCGACCGCCACCTCCACGGGGACCGGTGTGACCGGACCACGATCGGTGTGCACCACGTGCACCGAGCGGCCCTCGATCCACAACAGGCCGTCGGTGTCGACATGGCCGACGTCGCCCGAACGGTGCCACCGTCGACCGGCGGCGTCCAACGGCCGGGCGTCGCGCTCGGTGGCCCAGCGGCGGTCGTAGCCGTCGCTCAGCCAGGGCGTGCGCACCAGTACCTCGCCGGTCGTGCCGGGCGGCACCGCCACCACGGCCGTCGCGGCGTCGAACCCGAGCGGTGCGACGAACACCTCGGCACCCGGAACGGGTCGGCCGACGCATACGCCGCGGCCGGGCCCCACTGCATCGATCGTCGCGAGCGACACGTCGGCGACCGGCAGGCACTCGGTCATGCCGTACGGCGTGTGCAGTTCTGCCGCCGGCATCAGCGCCGCGGTGGCGCGCAGGGTGGCGACGGGCACCGGCGCTCCGGCCGACAGCGCGAGGCGCACCCGGGCGAACCGCGGATCGACACCGGTGGAGGTGCGGATCACGTTGGCGAGCGCGGCCGGCGATGCGAACACGATCGTCGCGTCCACCGACGCGCACGCGGCGCCGAGCGCCGCCGCGGTGAGCGTGCCCGGCTTGGTGACGTCGACGTCGGGGATGGTGGAGGCGATGCCCAGCGCCGGGCCGTACAGCGCGAACGGTGCGAACGCGGCGACCAGGCGGTCGTCGCGGGTGATGCCGTACGTGGCCGCGAGCGCGTCGCGTTGCGCGGCGAGCTGGTGGTGTCGGTAGCGGACACCCTTGGCCGGACCGGTCGCGCCGGATGTGTAGAGCACGGCGGCCGGGTCGTCGGGCAGCGGAGCCGCCGGGAGCACCGCGGCGGAACGGACGAGGTCGTCGAGCGTCGCCACCGCGCCCATCACCGGCTTCGGTCCGGTCGAGATGCGGTACGCGCCGGGCGCCCAGCGCAACGCTCGGGCCGCCGCCAACGCCTCGGGTGCGCCGATCACCCAGTCGACCCGGGCGCCGCGCACCGCACGGCCGAGGCCGCCGAGGCCCAGACCGCGATCGGCCACCACGGTGACGCCGCCGGCACGCCACACGGCGTACACGGCAGCCACGAGGTCGACGCTGGGCGGCACGAGCATCGCGACGCGTTCACCCGGTCGGAGGCCGAGCTCGCCGAGCCCGCGGGCGATGCCCATCACCCGCTGGTGCAGTTCGTGGAACGACGTCGACACGCCCGTCGCCCCGTCGACGAACGCGACGGCTGGATCGTCGGCCCGCTCGTCGAGCGCGGCCCAGGTGGGGACGTACCCGGGATGATCGAGCAGCGAGTCGGCCGGCCCGGTCG
Source organism: Actinomycetota bacterium (assembly GCA_026393475.1). Lineage (GTDB taxonomy): Bacteria > Actinomycetota > Acidimicrobiia > Acidimicrobiales > Ilumatobacteraceae > VFMC01. The sequence goes on along the minus strand of JAPLAA010000054.1, from coordinate 74,221 downwards.
CCGACGCGGTCGCCGACTCGGATCGGCCAGACGGCAGCACACGCTCGGCGAGCCATGCGTCGAGCACCCCCGCCACATCGGCCTCGACGGGGGCGAGGTGCCCGATCCGATCGAAGCGGTGCTGGTCGGCGTGCGGCAGGCGCGCGGCGAGATCGAGCGCGAACGAGTCGTCGAACACGGGGTCGGATGCGCCCCACACCAACAGCGCGGGCGCGGTGATCGTGGGCAGCTGTGCCGCGACGTCGGCGAGCGCGGCCGACGACGGATGGCGGTCGTCGAAGGGCACGTCGGCCACGAAGTCGCGCACAGCGGCGCGGTCGGCGGCACGGCGATACGGCGCACGGAACGCGGGCCGCATCTCGGCGGGGATGCGCCGCCACGACAACCACATGGTGCCGTCGACGAACAGGCGGGTGCGGCGGCACGCGAGGTCGGTCATCGGCCCGGCTGCGGCGAGACGGATGAGCGACGGCGCCCGGCGGCCCGCCGGCACGGCGATGCCCGTGTTGCACAACACCAGTCCGGCGAGACGGTCCCGGTGCGCGACCGACCAGCCCTGCACGACCGCGCCGCCCCAGTCGTGGCCCACCATCACGAGCGGACCCTCGAGCCCGAGCGCGCCGATCACGTCGTCGAGATCGAGCACGCGCTGCGCGTACGTGCGCGGCGCCAGCCGGTCGGAGAAACCCATGCCCAGCTGATCGACCGCGACCACGCGATAGCGGTCGCCGAGCCGGCGGATCACCCGGTGCCAGAGGTACGACCAGGTGGGGTTGCCGTGGACGCAGACGATCGTGCCGAGCGGACGCTCGGACCGGGTGGGTCGGCGTTCGAGCACGTGCCAACGATGCGTCCCGCCGTCGTGGGATGCCACGTCGAGCGTGCGCGACCACGAGGGATCGACACCCCACGCCTGCCAGTCGTCTGCTGAGGGCAGCGCCGGTCCGCTCATGGTCGGGTGCCCCGGACCGAGCGCGCCATCACCAGCCGATCACCAGCCGATCACCACACGATTTCGGTGAAGCTCGTGTTGAGCCCCGAACCGATGCCCATGCACAGCACGCGCTCGCCGGCGGTGAGCTCGTCCTGCACACCTGCGAGGGTGATCGGGATGGCGGCCGGGCCGACGTTGCCGAACTTCGGGTACGTGAGCGGCACCTTGTCGGAGTCGGCCGGGATGCCGAGGCGCTCGCAGATGAGCTTGGTGTGGACCGAGCTCACCTGGTGGATGATGTAGCGGTCCATGCCGCTCGTCCAGTCGAAGTCGACGGTCGAGTCCTTCCACGCCTCCTGCGCCAGGTCGAGGCCGGCCTCGAGGAGTCGCTTCGTGTCGGTCGTCATCTTGTCGAGGTCGCCGATGCACAGGGTGTGGTGCTCGGTGCCGGCGCGGGCGACGCCACCGACGACGCGGTGGGCGTCGGGATGCGTGTCGAGGTTGCCGAGCACCATCGCCGCGGCACCCGATCCGAGGGTGAGCGAGGCGAACTCGTCGAACACGTCGGTGAACGACGCGGTCTCCTGCTGCAGTCGGGCGATGGTGGCCTGCTGGGTGTAGCGGCTGCCCTCGCCGTCGACGATGAGCGCGTACTTGATGAAGCCGGCGTCGATCGCGGTGGAGGCGAGGTGGATCGCGTTGACGAAGCCGAGGCATGCGTTCGCGAGGTCGAAGTTGGTGCACGACGGCGGCAGCCCGAGCTGGTGGTGGACCGCACATGCGACCGACGGCTCGAGGTGGTGCTTGCAGACCGAGGTGGAGATCATCATGCCGATCTCGCTCGGGTCGACACCGGAGGTCTCGATCGCCTTGCGACCGGCCAGCGCGGCGGCCTGGTCGAAGGTGACGCCCTCGGGCCACCAGCGGCGCTCCTTGATGCCGGCGAGCTCGGCCAGCAGACCGGGCCGCATGCCCCACCGTTCGTAGGTTGCCGACAGCTGCTCGTCGATCCAATCGGAGGTGACGACCTCGGGTGCCTCGACGGCTTCGACGCTGATCACGCCTGCCCGTTGGTGGGTGTAGACGGCGTTCGCGTTGCCCGCGGCGGCCTTGCCGGTTTTTTCGCTCACCGGTGCTCCGATCTCAATAGCCTTCGCTGCATGGTACAGACGAGAGCACTCGTGAGACGGCCGAGCCCGCGTTTGGCCGAGGGTCTCGTCACCCACATCGAGCGCACGCCGGTCGACCTCGAGCTGGCCGTCCGTCAGTGGGAGGTCTACGTCGACACCCTCCGTGACGTGGGATGGGACATCGTCGAGGTGCCGCCCGCACCCGATTGTCCCGACTCGGTGTTCGTCGAGGACACCGTGCTGATGTACCGCAACGTGGCGGTCATTTGCCGTCCCGGTGCCGACGAACGCGCCGACGAGGTGCTCGCCGTCGAGCCCGTCGTGGAGGCCCTCGGGTGCTCCATCAACCGCATCCGCACACCTGGCACGCTCGACGGTGGCGACGTGCTGAAGATCGGCGACACCGTCTACGTCGGACGCGGCGGCCGCACCAATGGCGAGGGCATCCGCCAGCTCCGGGAGATCCTCGAACCGCTCGGCGCGACCGTGATCGCGGTGCCGCTCACCAAGGTGCTGCACCTCAAGTCGGCGGTCACCGCGCTGCCCGACGGCACCGTCATCGGGTACCCGCCGGCGATCGACGACCCCGCGATCTTCCCGCGGTTCCTGCCGGTGCCCGAGGAGTCGGGCGCGCACGTGGTGCTGCTCGGCGACGGCCGGTTGCTGATGGCGGCCGACGCGCCGCGATCGGCGCAGCTGTTCCGCGACCTCGGCTACACGCCGGTCGAGGTCGACATCTCCGAGTACGTGAAGCTCGAGGGCTGCGTCACCTGCCTGTCGGTGCGGCTGCGGCCCACGGCGCGCTGATCCGACGCCGCCGACGCTCGGCGGCGGTCACCCCGCGTCACCCGGATCACGGCATCGGCGTCTCGACGATCATCGGCCGCTCGGGGAAGCGCCCCACGCCGCCCATCGCCACCAACATCCCGGTGTGTGTGCGGTCGGTGTGCAGCGCGCGCCACGACACCATCGCCTGCACGTACGGCAGCACCCGCGCCGGGTCGGTGACGAGGGTGTGCCACGTGGGGTCGGCCGCGAGGTCGAAGCAGCGCCAGGTGCCGTTGCCGAACTGCACGTACGCGCCATCGGCGTCGCGGATGCAGGCGAGCTGCTGGCGTTCGAGCCGCTGGTCCCACGGCCACGGGTGTTCGTCGAGCAGGAACTGATCGCGCCAGTCGAACTCCCAATGGGCGTGCTCGCGCCACCACGGTGGCTGTTCGCCGCGCAGGAAGGGGGTGAGCGGCAGGCCGTCGCACTGCACCGGGACGTCGGCGCCGATGAACTCGCAGATGGTGGGGAACAGGTCGACGTTCTCGGTGAGCGCCTCGACCACCGAACCGTGCACGTCGGCGTGGCGGGGATCGCGGACGATCCCGAGGATGTGATAGCTCTCCTCGAACCAGCCGAGTTTGCCGAGCAGGCCCTGATCGCCGAGCTGCTCGCCGTGGTCGGCGGTGACGATCACCATCGTGTCGTCCCACATCTCGAGTTCGCGCAGTGTCTGCCACAGGCGGGCGAGCTGGGCGTCGACCTCGCTGATCATGCCGTAGTACTGGGCGCGCAGCTCGCGCATCTCGCGCTCGTCGGTGGGGGCGGCCGACCAACTCGACAGCACGCGGTCGTGGAACGGCAGGCGGTCGTCGGGCGGTGCGATCGGCAGGGCGACGTCGGCCGGGTCGTACATCGTCGAGTACTCGCCGGCCGCGCCGTACGGGGGATGCGGGCGCAGGTAGGAGAGGTGCGCGAACCACGGCGTGCGCTGGTCGGGCGTCGCCTGCTCGCGCAGCCAGTCGATCGCGTGGTCGGTGAGGAACGCCGACACGCCCAGCTCGGCCGGTCGCGAGGGCTCGGTGCCGAGCGCGTCGTAGCCGCCGCCGAGGCCGGTGTGCCCGCGCTCGGCCAGCCAGTCGAGCCACACCTGGTGGTCGTCGGGGATGTGCAGTACGGGCCGGAAGCCGGGCAGCACGCCCGAGTAGTTCTGCATGCGCGGATCGTCGGGGCCGGTCGACTCGCGCGGGTCGATGCTCTGGTCGGTGTAGCCGAACAGCACCGGGTCGTACCCGGCGCGGCGGGCCGCCTTGGCGACGTTGTCGAAGCGGGCGTCGAGCGGGGTGCCGTTGGCGACCACGCGGTGGTTCATCTGGTACATGCCCGTGTACAGCGATGCCCGACCGGGCGCGCACGGGGCGGCTTGGCTGTAGTGGCGGGCGAGGCGAACACCCTCGGTGGCGAGCGCGTCGAGCGCCGGGGTGCGCACCACGGGGTGGCCGGCGATCGACAGGCAGTCGGCCCGGAACTGGTCGAGCGTGATCAGGAGGACGTTCACGTGACGACGCTAACGCCCGGGTCGGATGCGACCCGGGAGGGCGATCAGGCGCTGCCGACGGCGGCGAGGATCTGCGACACGCTGGGGTTCACGAGCCCCACCCCGCCGGCTGCCGGGTCGCCGATCGTGACCGTGGGAACGGTCTCGTTGCCGCGGGCGATCGAGCGGACCACGGCCGCGGCACCCTCGTCGTCCCAGATGTTGACCCGCCGGTGTTCGACCTCGGCACGCTCCAACTGCCGGAACAAGCTGCCGCAGAACGGGCAGCCCGGCCGCCAGTACACGGTGATCTGCTGGGGGTCGTGCTGGGGGTCGTGCTGGGGGTCGTGCTGGGGGTCGCTGGTCGGGTCGGGGTCGGGGGTCACAGGGTCCTCAACCTGCGGGGTTTGCCATCTGTTCCCGGACAGTCCAGGTCGTGTTGGGTGGATTCTCACCGGGTGCCCGTAGTCTGTGCGTAGTGAGGCGTGCACTCTGCGTGGCGGTCGCGGCCCTCTGTGTGGCCCTGGGTCTGGTGGTGCCCCTGCACGCCCCGTCGGCGTCGGCCGATCTGCCCGAGGTGCAGCCCTGCGTCGCCCAGCCCGTGCTCGGCCGCCAGAGCTACGGCTCCGGGGTTCTCTGTCTGCAGTTCGCCCTGATCATGCAGGGCTATTCGGTGCCGTACAACGGGCTGTACAGCCCCGAGACCGAGGACGCCGTCCGCTGGTACCAGGCCACCCACCCGCCCCTCGTCGTCAACGGCGTGGCCGGCGAGGAGACGCTCGTCTCGCTCGGCATCGCCGGCAAGGCCGCGATCTTCGTGCCGGCAGGGTCGCTCGGCGCCGCGCCCGTCGAGGCCTCGTCGGAAGCGGCCGCCGGCGGCAGCACCCCCACCACACGAGCCCGATGCGTCGCCGACGCCACCCTGACGTCCACCTCACGCGGCCAGTCCGTCACCTGCCTGCAGCAGCGACTCATCGAGCTCGGCTGGCCCGGGGTGAAGGTCACCGGCATCTACGACAAGGCCACGCAGGACGCGGTCCGCGGGTATCAACGCAACACGCCGCCGCTCACCGCCGACGGCGTCGCCGGGCCGCGCACGCTCGCCGCGCTCGACATCTGGAGCGGCATGACGGCCGGCAGCGGCCGCAACATCGGTCCCGGACCGTTCCCGGCCGGCATGCAGAACGAGCCCGAGTGGCGGCTCACCGCGCAGGGCATCCCGGCGTACGGCAACCGCACGCCGTGCACGCCCGAGCAGGCGGCGATCATCGCCGCCGAGTTCGCCAACGACGGCGCCGACGCCGTCACCCAGCAGTGGGCCGTGTACATCGCGTCCCGCGAGGGTGGCTGCCGCTTCGAGGCCGTGAACCTCAACGTCCGCACCAAGGACGACTCGCACTGCACCTTCCAGCTCAACGCGCTGTCGGGCATGTTCGCCCCCCACGGCTCGCTCGGCCGACGCGGCTGGACCACCGACTCGGTGAAGACCTCGCTGCAGGCCTGCGCCGACGCGGCCAGCGACCTGTGGGTCTTCTGCGGACGGGGCCCGTGGACCAAGCCGTACACCTGCACGCCGCCCTGGGCCGGCTCGACGGTCGACCAACCGCCTGCCCTGCTGCCGCCGCCGCCCGACTCCGTGCCGGTGCCGCCGGTCGACGAGACGACCCCCACCGACACCACCGTGCCGTCGTCGACCTCCCCACCGGCCGACAGCACCACCGCCGCCACGAGCGACACCACCCCGACGATCACCCCCTGACGGGCAGCCCGCCGGCAGGTGTGCCGATCGTCGGGCCCGGATAACATCACGCCCTGCAGCGCACGGCGTCGTCGACGGCCACCACGGTGGGTCGATGCCGCCGCCCGGTGCAGCACAACACACTGGAGAGGTGCCAGAGCCAGGTCGAATGGACCGCACTGCTAATGCGGGGACCACCTTTAAAGTGGTCCGTGGGTTCAAATCCCACCCTCTCCGCACATGACGACAGCCCGGTGGGAGCATCCCGCCGGGCTGTCGCCGTTCTCGGGCCCGGTCGCCGCCGGCGGCCCCGCGCGTTGCAATTGTGTGACGACCCGACCAGACTTTCGTCATCTTCGTCACACACGGGACGACCGACGCACGCGTGCACCACTCCGGTGCCGCGGCATGGCACCCGGGATCGGCCGCTCGACGCCGGCCCCGAGGGCACAGGAGGTGGACATGAACCGGATCGAACGCATGAAGCGGGTCGACAGTGATGAGCGGCCCGCGGGCCGCCCCCGCCGCTCCCTCGGCGCCGTCGCGCTGATCGCCGGCGTCTCGCTCGCCTCCCTCGTCGGCGTCGCCCCGGCGACGGTCTCCGCAGCGCCGGCGCGTCCGTCGGCGCCCGCATGCTCGAACGGCAGCTACACCGTCGTGCGCGGCGACGGCTGGAGCATCATCGCCCGCAAGCTCGGTGTCACCACCAAGGCGCTGCTCGCAGCGAACGGTGCCACGACCGCGACGGTCATCCATCCGGGTCGGTCGATCTGCGTCCCGGCCGGCGCGACCACCTCGACCACCTCCACGTCGTCCGCCTCCTCCGGTTCCTCGTCCGGTTCCACGTCCACCAAGACCGCGTCGTGCGCGAACGGCACCTACACGGTGGTGAAGGGCGACGGCTGGTTGGCGATCGCGAAGAAGGTCGGCGCCACGTCGAAGGCGCTGCTGGCGGCGAACAACGCCACCACGTCCACGGCCCTGTTCCCGGGCCGCAGCATCTGCCTGCCCGCCGGTGCGACCCCGTCCGGCTCCACCGCGGCCGGCACCACGGCCACCGTCGCCGTCCGCGCCTACACCGCTGCCGAGAACGAGGCGATCATCCGGTCGGTCTGGCCCGACGAGCTGGAGGAGGAGGCGCTGCGGATCGCCCGCCGCGAGAGCAACCTCAAGTACAACGCGAAGAACTCCTGCTGCTACGGCCTGTTCCAGATCAACTGGAGCGCCCACAAGTCGTGGCTGGCCGGCATCGGGGTCACCAGCGCCTCGCAGTTGCTCGACCCGAACGTGAACACGGCAGCGGCGTACACGCTGTACCAGCGCTCGGGCAGCTTCCGGCCCTGGGCGCTCTGAGTTCCCACCTGGCCACGCCCTCACCGGCGGGATTTCGGAGGTGTCGTTGACCGACGCCCCCGGTTAGACTTGCCGACCGATGCTGCCGCAGGAATGCGACGGCGTCACCAGCAACACCAGCGCTCGTAGCTCAATGGATAGAGCATCTGACTACGGATCAGAAGGTTAGGGGTTCGAGTCCCTTCGAGCGCGCCAACTGAATACGGCCTCTGAGCAGGTCTGATACGATGAGAGGGCTTCGCTTCACAGCGAGGCCTTCGGTCGTTTTTCGGCCCATGTATCAGCGATGTATCAGAACGGAGGTCGCCATGGCGTGGAAGGCGACGGGTCAGCCGACGGTGCGGCAGCAACGGGAGCGATGGGTGGTGCGTGTCGACGGGATCGACACCGAGACGGGCAAGCACCGGCCGCGGCAGCTGGGCACCTACCCCTCGCGGCGGGCGGCGAATCGTGCGGCGAGCGAGTACACGGCGGCCGGCGACTACGGGACCGATCACCGCACGATCGGGCGCCTGGTCGACGACTGGGTGGCCGGCCGAACGGACATCGGGCCGAAGACGAAGGTCCAGTACGAGTGGGCGGCCGGGCACATCCGCGCCGGGATCGGCTCGCTCCGACTCGATCAACTCGACCGAACCGACATCGCCCGTTGGCTCGAGGGCCTCGCCTCGGGCGGCGAGTTCGGTCGCCGCAGCATCGGCATCTTCCGCATGGTGCTGAAGGCAGCGCTCGCCGACGCGGTGGAGGCCGGCGACATCAAGCGCAGTCCGGCGGCGCGAGTGCCGATGCCGCGCAACGTGGTGAAGCCCGACCGGGTGAAGGAGGTCGACGCCTGGGACGACGCGCAGCTGCAACGCTTCCTCGACGTCGCAGACGCTCACCGATGGGCGGGGCCGCTGCGCATCGCCGTGTTGTACGGATTGCGCCGCAGCGAAGTGCTCGGTTTGCACTGGTCGGCGGTCGACCTGAAGAAGGGCACGATCAAGATCGAACGTGCACTCGTCGAGGTGCGCGGTGTGCCGACGTGGACGGACGGCAAGAACACACGAGCTCGCCGCACGATCCCGCTCGACCCCGGGACCCTTCGAGCGCTGCAGGCGCACCGGAGATTCCAGGCCGAGGAACGATTGGCCGCCGGCCACGACTGGACCGATCAGGATCTCGTCATCGCCACGAAGACCGGGAATCAGGTCGCCCCCGGCAACTTCGACCAGACGCTCGAGCGGCTGGTCCGCAACGCGGGTGTGCCCCGCCTCACCTCACACGGGCTGCGACACACCGCGGCGACCCACATGGTCCGGCATGCGACCGACATCGGTGAAGTGCGAGCGGCGGCCGACCTGCTCGGCCACAGCCCGGACGAGCTGATGAAGACCTACGCGCACGTGCTGCCCGAGTCGGCTCGCACCGTGACCGAGAAGATCGGACGGCGGGCAGGCGAGATGACCCGCTGATGTGGGCCTACTCCGACGAATCGGAACGAGGCGCAACACTGCTGTTCGGGCTGACGGTGGTGCCTGCCCACCGAGTAGTCGAGGCACGACGTCGGCTGCGCTCCTTGCTCCTGCCCGGTCAGCGGCGGCTGCACACGGCGAAGGAGTCGCCGGCGCGGCGAGCACGACTCCTCGACCTGGTCGCTGAACTCGAACTCGACACGACCGTGTATCGGCTGGCGCGACCCGCCGGCCTGTCGCGTGTGGAGGCGCGCCGCTTGCTGGTCGCTCAGGCAGCGAACGATGCCTTGGCGCAAGGTGTGGTCTCGTGGACGCTCGACGACCAGGAGCCGATTCAAGCTGGGCGGGATCGGCGCGCCATCCAGCACGCGCTCGGCGATGCGCACGACTCGATGCTGTACGACCACCGCCCAGGACACGACGAGCCGATGCTCTGGGCAGTCGACGCCATCGTGTGGGCGGTTGGCACGCGTGGCCACCAGCTCGATCGGGTTCGACGGATCACGGACATCCGCAGTCTCCGCCCCTGAACGCGCAACACCCGGCTACCCACCGTCCGGAGGGCTCACCGGGTGCACTTCCCCCCGCTACTGCAGGGAGCAACACCCATGATGCACGGCCAGCTTCTTCGCTGCAACCCCCCAACGCGTGACCTATGACATTCGTCACTCGGCGGGGGAGGTGCGGACACTGATGAGGACCAGTGGGGACCAAACGACACGACCTGGAATCCACATGGTGGGGGCTGGAATGACAGGCGTTGAAATGCGGATCACAGCGGTGTAGTTCTTGGCCTGATGACGGCGTTCGACGGGCTTCGACTCGATCTGGCGGGCACCCCGCTCATGATCAAGATCGATGATGCCGCGCACCTGCTCGGGATCGGCCGGACGCTCGCGTATCGGCTCGCCGGGCGGTTCCAGAAGGGCGACCCGACGGGCCTGCCGGTCGTGCGGATCGGAGGGTGTCTCCGAGTCCCTCGTTGGGCGCTCGTCGAGTTCATCCTCCATGGACGAGTCGACACCGACCTGCGCGCCGAGGTGAGCGAGCTCGTCGACGAGATGATCGGCGATCGATCGATCGACAGCGAGGAAGCCGTCGAGCAACCGGCACTCGATCGGCCGACTCCGCGACCGCAGCAACTCGGCCTCGAGTTCTGACGGCGAGTTCGGTCGCCGATCGCCGGTCGGCCATCGCCGGCATCGGCTCGCCGCGAGCTGACGAGACACGAGGCCTCGTTCACCGGATTCCGTGAGTTCGCGTCCGGTTGTGGGCATGGAGATTTCACCGCGGAGCCGGTTGCGCGTCCAGTTGAGTGACGTGAGTTGTTCGTCCTCGAGAAGCCCATCACGATCGCTGGCCGTCGGCCACGCGAAGTTCGCGTCAACACATCGGTGTGATCACGTCCAGTTCTTCAGCATGGGACTGCGTTCGCGAGGTCGGTCGTGATGAGCGTGTCGACGGCGGTGCCGGACTTCTTCACGCTGCCCGAGGCGGGGCGGATCCTGCGGATCGGTCGGAACTCGGCGTACAAGCTGGCGACCGAGTTCGAGAAGAGCGGCGGCGAGACAGGGCTGCCATTCGTTCGCCTGGGCAAGTTGAAGCGCGTTCCGCGCCTGGCCCTGGAGAAGCTGCACGGCGGTCCGATCACGTGGCCTCTCGTCGACAACGAACTCAGGCCCGCATCGGACATGTCCTGCGCGTCATGCGCTGACGCGAAGCGCTCATCGCACTCGAGCACGACGTCAACGCGTCACCGCGACGTGACGCACTCTCGGGCGGATGCAGCTGATTCGAATGCGGACCTGCAGCTGGGCCGCGGGTTCTGATCGGCGCCCTTCCCGTGATCGCTCACCACCTTCATCCCGGTTGCTTGCGCTGTTGGTTCGACAGACAGGTGCCCGTTTGGGGCGGTGATGTGTCGTGATGCGTGTGACCACGTTGTACGCGTCGTCGGCCGCCTCCTCGGCTGCGTACTACACGAAGTACCTGACCGCTGCGCCGGGAGAGGCTCCCGGCGTGTGGATGGGCGCCCAGGCCGACGGGCTCGGCCTGGTCGGGACGGTGGAAGGCGAGCAGTTGCAGGCCCTCCTGGGCGGCCTCGATCCCGTGACGGGCCGGAGTCTCGGCCGGGCGTTGACGGATCGGACGACGGCGGATGGTCGGGTGGTGCAGGTCGTTCACGAGGTAGTCGGCGAAGGTCCAGACCGCGGATGGGCGGTGGATGGCGTTGGACGCGCGTGTGTTGAAGCAGCACCAGCGAACCTTCGGTGGCCTGTATCAGTCGGTGCTCCGCTCCGAGCTCACCGCCAAGTTCGGTGTCACGTGGGAGGCCATCGTCAATGGCCAGGCCGAGATCACCGGGCTCGACCCGAACCTGTTGGCAGCGTTCTCCAAGCGCGCCGCCCAGGTCGACGGCGAGACCGACGCCCGAATCGAGGACTTCGAAGCACGAGAGGGCCGTCAGCCGTCGCGGTTCGAGCGGGCAGCGATCGAGCGAGAGGCAGCTGCGGACACACGGGTGAAGAAGACCGGCTCCGCTGCCGCAGAGCTGCGGACCGCGTGGCGCAAGGAAGCCACCGATCTCGGACACACCCCGCGCTCGGTGATCGACGCCGTGAACACCGCCGGACGCGCACAAGCAGAGCCGGCGAAGACCACGGTCGCCGAGATCGTCACGGCGCTGTCGGATCGCAAGAGTGTCTGGCACGACCTCGACGCGCTCCGCGAGATTACCGACCGCTTCCAACCACGCAAAGGCATCGACGGCGAGCGGTGGTCGGGTCTGTTGGATCGTGCGCTGGACACGGTGCTCGAGCAGTGCGTCGGTCTCGACCCCGACCAGCGAGACGGCGAGAACGGTCGCGGGTCGGATGGTCGGTCGGTGTGGGTCGAACCGGTCGCGCCGCGTTGGTCGTCGCAGCAGGTGATCGATCAGGAACTCGACCTCCTCGCCTGGACGTTGAGCGCCCAGGGCCTCGAGCCGTCACCGTCGACGTCGATCGAACGCGGCCACCTCGACGTCGTGCAGGCCGCCGCTGCAGCGGAGGTCGCGGGTGGGGATCGGTTGGTGGTGATCATCGGCCCAGCCGGTGCTGGGAAGACGAGCATGCTCACCGCAGCGATCGACGACCTCCGGCGACACGACCGATCAGTCTTCGGCGTCGCCCCGACCGCGAAGGCGGCCCGTGTCCTCGAAGACGAGACAGGGATGCGCACGGACACGCTCGCCAAGCTCATGCACGAACACGCCCGTGACGGCGGCCCGCGACCCGAGTGGCGGCTGAAGCGCGGCACGACCGTGATCGTCGACGAAGCAGGCATGGTCTCGACCCCGGACCTGTGGCGCCTCACAGATCTCGCCCAACGACTGGATCTGCGAGTGGTGTTGGTCGGTGACCCACACCAACTCCAAGCAGTCGCACGCGGCGGCATGTTTCCGGAGATCGCCGCCACCGCGTCGCGGACGGTCGAGCTCGAACAGGTCCACAGGTTCACCGAGCCATGGGAAGCCTCAGCATCACTCCGGCTGCGTCGAGGTGACCCGGCCGTGCTGTCGGAGTACCTGTGGCACGGACGCGTCGAACCCGGGAACCTCGACCAGCACCTCCGCACGATCGGCAGGCAATGGGCCGACGCGCAGAGGAAGGGGCGTTCGTTGGCGATCACGACCACCACCAACGAACACGCCACCCTCATCAACCACCACATCCAGAACGCACGGCTCAAGACCGGCGCGCTCACCGGCGTGCCCGTCGCTGCGGCCGACGGCGACATCTACATCGGTGACGTGGTGATGACCCGCCGCAACGACCGCACCCTCACCACCACCGCCGGCGACAGCGTCCGCAACCGCGACCGCTGGACCATCACCGCCACCCACGACGACGGCTCGATCACCGCCCGCCCACACACCAGCGACGCAACCGTGACACTGCCTGCCGCCTATGTGTCCGAGTTCGTGCAGCTCGCCTACGCAACGACCGAGCACGGAAACCAAGGCATCACCACCGACCAATCAATCACCCTCGTCACCGGCACCACCACAGGACGAGGCCTCTACGTCGGCGCGACCCGCGGACGCGACGACAACCAACTCCTCGTCGTCACCGAACAGCACTCCGAACGCGAAGCCATGGACTTGCTCGGACGGGTCCTCGCCACCGACCGGGCCGACACCCCCGCCGTCACCCACCAGCGACACCTCGCCGAACGCCAACCCGCACCGGCACCCGGCCCTCGCCGCCGGGCGGTCGAGCCCGCCTGGCTCAACGAGTGGCAGTCCGATGTCCGGGACCGGGTCCCGATGATCGGCGGGCTCCTCGCCTCGATGACCGAGGAACGCCCCGCCCTCGAGCAGTCCGTCGCCAACGCCCGAGAGAGCTACGACAAGGCCCGTGCACTCCCTGCACCCGATCAGCACGACCTGTCCCAAGCCCGTCGTGAGGCGAACATCGACGACGCCGCCGCTCGCACCGCCCGCTACCGGGCCGGCAACGCCACCTGGCGAACACGGCGCCAGCTCGAGCGAGCCGCGACCGAAGCGACCGAACGGGCAACCCTGAGCGCCAGTCGCCTCGATGAACTCGAAGCCATCTACCAACCCGTCACCGAACAGCGTGAGGCAGCGCGTCGCGAATTGGCCGTCGCCACCCAGCAGCTCGACAAGCACGACCGCCGAGCCGCCGATCTCCGCAACTACCGCGCCGACGACATCGCGCTCGACCAGGCGATCACCACCTGGCGCACCTGGGCCGCCGGCCACACCATCACAGGCCCCGACCTCGACCACGCCGTCGAAGAACTCGCCCGATACGTCGACACCGTCCCCGAAGCCCGCGCACTCCTCATCACCGTCGCCCCCGAGCACCCAGCGCTGAACCCGCCCGCACAACACGTCGACCGAGCCGACGTCGACTACGGCATCGAACTCTGAGCACAGCTCATCTGATGGGCCACTGAGATCAAGCCAGAGGTTCCGACGAAGTTGGCCCCACAGCATCGGGGTAGCACGATCACGAGGATGCGATTGGGTCGTCGAGCGTGAGGTCTGCTCGTATGCGGAGAGCTCTGGGAAATGGGACGCCCCGGCGTCCGCCGATCCCAATCACAATGCCGTCACCGACACCGGCGCTCACTTCCCAATCGTCAAGCTCCGAACTCAAGATCCCACGGAACATGACTGGCGCATCGTCCACCAAGACCTCCACCAACACCTCCTCGATGGAAAGAGCGAAGTGCAGCGTGAGTGGCAAAGTCACCCCGCGGTCAAAGACAGACTCGACACTCCGCAAGATCGCCTGACGGATCTCCTCATCGTCGTTCGCACGTTGGGTCTGACCGACTGACGTCGAAACGGTGATCTCGTAGTCGTCAACGGCGAACACAACGTCGACATGAACGCTGCCGTGAGAACCGTAGCCGAACCCTCCCATCGATAGACTTATCGGAACCGGGTCAACCAGTTCGTATGGTCGGAATCCAACGCGAGTCGCCGCGTTGTGCCAGTCATCGAGTAGAGGATCAGTGTTCACGAAACAGGTTTCTCCGCCTACTCACGGGTCTTAGCCAACCGAGAGAATCTATCGGTTTCAAGCGGCTACGAACAAGCCAGGAACGTCGAGGTGTAAATCGTCCCATTGACTCGATTGCTCCAACTACTGGCACCTGAGGAACTCCCGCAAGGCGAACTCCTCTGGTCAGTGTCAAACGACCCCGGGGCTATCGTAAAGAATGTGGAATTGCTGGGGTACGTTCCACCGCGCAGGGTGTTAAGCCGAAACATCTGATGGTTCCATTTGAAGGGGAGGCATTCGGGTGAAACATTGACAGTCGCGGTTGCTCTCACCTGAGCGAACTGGATGAACGGCAGCGATGCTGAAACGACTACGGAACATCCCATTGCTCTGCTTGGCCCTTCGCTCGGTGCAATCGAATAGGTCCACTCGTAGCCCGGAACAATCATCATGCCCTTCTCGCCAGGGACTTCCATATCGACAGGCCGCACGTCAACCCGATACAACGTGTTTCCAACTCCGTCCTCGATGGCGTCTGGGAAGGACTGAGTACTACCAACTGGGTCTTTCACCGGTGAAGAGTTATCAGATGTCGATCCGATCGCAAGGCTCGGCACCAAAAGTAGAGTCAAAATGGACAGTGAAGCGGATCTCATAGGAATTGCCACCAGTCTCTTTTTTGCCCGTGAATACATCGTAGGACTACCGAGACCTGCAGTCAAGATCGATTCTTTGCCAACGCTGGCCCGAATGGCGGCAATAGACCAGGGGACGGCTCACTCGGCATGCCCAGCCCGATCGAGCACGAGCTCCGCCACACCACCACGCCCGCGACCAAGCAAGCTGATTGCGCAGAACCCAGGGCACACGAGAGCCTCCAGGGATCCCAGTTCGGTTCACTTTGCGGGTATCGGTCGGCTTCGAGCCTGCCGGTGTCGTGTAGCCGGCGCCGGGCTCGATCTCGCCGTGGAGGCGCCGGTTACTTGAACCAGCCGACGTAGGTGAGGGTCGCGAACTCGACGGCATCGAGGCCCCGCCACGGTCCCTTCGGGTAGATCAGTTCCACATGTAGAGCCGGTTGAAGCTCTCGGCCATCGCGTTGTCGTAGCTGTCGCCCTTGGACTCGACCGACGCGACGACGTCGTTGTCGGCGAGCCGGTCCGAGTCGCTGACGCTGACGCTGACGTATCGACGCCAGCGTGAGCGTCAGCGATCCGCGTGTGCGATCACGCCGGCGATGTCACCGCCACGGGCGGTGATCGCTCCGTTGTGCGCATCGATCACAAGCTCGGTGCGCATGTGGTCGGCCATCCCGTTCAGGCGCAGCGGGCGGCGGACCCGTTCGACGCTCACGACGTTGCCGCCGTCGCGGACCTCGCGATGCATCCGTGGCCCGCCCGTAGTTTCGGAGCGAGCCGTCGACCTCGCCTACCTCCTCGCCGGGGTGCGCCTCGGTCGGATCACCGACCCGATCCGGCGATCCGACACCGACCGAAAGATCGCACGGATCCGCAAGCTCAGAAGCGGATCGAACACGCCGACGACCACCCCGACGAAGGGGTCCGTCACGTCTCCGTGACGCACTGCAGATAACGGAGTCCGCAGGCCCTGCGCAGTCCTTGCCGCGAATTTTGCCGCGAAACGTGCTGGGACAGGATGGGACGGACGGTACAGCCTGGACTGCCGCACCCGCTCTGAGCAGGTGCGACGTGACACAACAACACTCGTTGGCACGGCGCTGGGGCGACTCTGAGTCCTGCGGGCTCTGGTGAACCGACTGGCATCAAGGTACGTTGACGAGGCCACTTCCGACCCGGTGGCGCTCCGTATCTCGATCTAAGACATCATCAACCATGCCGACGAGCACGCCGAGCGCTTCGAGAACGTTGAGCCCGATGACGCTCTCAAGATGCCGGTCGAGGTATGCGATGTTCCAGCGTGCCTCATCGCTCGTGCTCGCACCGCGCACGCCCGGCAAGCATGTGGTGGAAGAAATCGGGATCCTCTTCGGCGCTCTTTGACAGCAGCACAGCTCGCTATAGCTCAGACATCGAATCCACCTGAGTGCATGCGGCTCCCTTCTCTCGCGAGTATTGACGGCTCAACTGACTTTTGGCAAGACCGCTTGCCGTCCACGTTGTGATGTGAGACGGTTTCTCAGCGGGCGCCAACGAAGGAGGAACTCTGATGAGATTTCGTCGATTCATTGTTGCCGCTCTGGTCGCGGCCGGAAGCACGGTTGCAATGGGAAGCGGTGTTGCAGACGCAGGCCTCACAGGCTGCGGTGGCTACACGAGTGGAACCACATGGAACACCTCGTGCAACACAGCGAACGTGGGCAACCCGTACCCGGAAAATCAGCAGCGAGCGAAGGTCACGTGTTCGGGATCTGGTGGAGGCACGACTCTCTACGGTCCGTGGCGAGGGGTGAACGTTCTCTCGACCGTGACATGCGGCCTCACTATGAGCAATAAGACCTGGCAGCTCCAGTAATGCGAGATCGCCGCTGGGCTCTATGCCGGTCGTGGTCGGTACTGCCGGTCGCGGGATTGCTGATACTCGGCGGCGCTGGTTGTGGGGAGGGTGGCTCCGACACTTCAGCGGCGCCACCCTCCTCGAACGCGCTAAACCTGGACGACATCCCGCCTGAACAGCGGGCGGCGTTCGAGGATGGGGTTGTGAGTACGCTCGAATACACCGAGGCCTTCCAGCAGTTCGAAGCGTGCGCCAACGCTGATGAGAGGAACGTGGTCGATGTAGCGAGCGACCCGGCGACGGGTCTGATTCGCTTCGGTGTCAAGGGAGAACTCACGGTCTCGGGCCCGGACAATGGATCTGCTGTCGACCGCTGCTATCGAAGATTCTTCTCGGAGATAGAACTCGAGTGGCAGACGACGGACGCCGCAGTCCTTGCGGCCGGAAACCAGGAGAGCCTCGACACCTTCCGGCGTGATCTTGAGCCGTGCCTGGAGGCCAATGGGTATGACGTACCTGACGACATCGAGTCCGGGACGCAACTGTTCGGCGACCTAACGCAAGTTGCAATCACCTTGATCAACGAAGGAACATGCGTCCTGGATTAGGTCGTTCGGACGCCCGGCAAGCGCTTTGTATTTCCGCGACTTGGCTGCTGAAATGAACGGTTCATCCGCCCAGAATAGCTGGTGGTGCGAACCCGTGAATCTTCGTCGAGGTCCTTGAGAAGCTCGAGGGGTAGAAATACACGAGCCCTGAACCCATCGCGAACACAGTGACTAAGGCGAGATCTCTGAGCTGAAAGACGCCACGGCGAGTGGGCTTCCGACAGCTCGCATGACAGGAATTATTCTTGATTTGATGGCAGGATAGGGATTACGATCTTTGTGGGCGGACGATCTCAATTGTTTCCTAAGGAGGAATCATGAAGAAATCGTTCGGAAAGCGAATGCTGTGCGTTCTCATCGCGACTGGAGGTTCGGTCGTCGGAATTGCGAGCGGAGGCACAGCCTCGGCCTACCTGACCAACTGCACCGGCGCAGTCAACAATGGCACCTACACCACTGGTCGGTGCACGACGGCGGTGGGCGGGGGGCTCCAGCGAGTCCGGCAGACCTGCAGTAACGGCAGCCAGGGTTCGATCCAGTACGGGAGTTGGACTGCGGTCGGTGGCACGTCCCGGGCACCAACCTCGGGCGGATGCGCGTTGACGGTCTCGGCGCGCGTGCAAGAGTTCACGGATTGAGATGAGTCCGGGTTTCACGCGTGCCGTAGGCCGGTTCGGCGGTCGCATGCTTTTTGCGGTCGCTGTCGTGGTCTGCGGTGCGTGTGGCTCGGACGAGTCCGGGCCAGATACGTCGCCCGACGGATACTCATTGCCGGCTGCTGCTGATGTGCCTGCCGAGCAGCAGGAGTTCTTCGAGGACCAGGTGGTCACGCTCGCCGAGTATCAGAGCGGCTTTGCAAGGTTCGAGGATTGTGTTCGCGGGGCGGGCGGTCGGCTGGACGAGACGGGTCGTGATGAGGTGACGGGCGTGGTCAGCTATCAGACGTCGAGCGATGCGCCGCTGCTGCCGCCTGGTCAGTCCGGCGATTCCGTGGAGAACGACTGCTATCAGCGCTTCTTCGTTCAGACCGAGATCGCATTCCAGCTCACCGATCCGGTGGTGTTGGGTGGCTATCCGATCGCGCAGATGAAGATCTTCGACGAGACAGCTCGTGTGTGTCTCGACCACATCGGCGTGCCGGTGCCGTCGGATCTCGAGTTCATGGACGAGAACTGGAATCCGTTGAACGACGAGGCGTACGAGGCGATGGGTGACGGGCGTTGTCCGCCGTCGTTGTTCGGTGGCGGATGATGTTCGGTGTGAGCACACAGGCTGAACGAGATCGCGCGGGGGCGGAATCGTCGGGGTCGGCTCGATGATTCCCCGGGCTCTTCGCCGCGGGGTTGCTGGCCTTGTGGGTGTGGCGGTCGGCTGCGGCGACGGTGTCGGTGGTGTCGCGCCCGACGGATCTGCCTGTGAACGCTTCTGCGGATCTGGTGTGGTCGTCGCCGGGGGTGGTGCGCTCGTCGTCGGCGGGTGTGGTGTCGGCGGTGTTCGCCGCGCCGGGTGTGGAGGTCGGTTGCGGCGTCGCAGTGTTCGAGGTCGACTCGTTTCCGGTCGTGTCGTACTGCGGACCGCGTCCGTTGACCGGCGCGGTGTCGGCGACGTCGAAGGGTCGGGACAGCGACGACTTCGTTGCGTGGTTGCGTTCGGTCGGGTTCTTCGAGGGGGTGGCTGCTCCATCTGCGGCGCAGCGTCGTGACGCGATCAGGTTCTGGCAGGCATCGCTCGGGATGGCTGTGGACGCGACGGTGGAGCCTGGCGAGTTGATGTGGCTGACCGAACCGTTCACGCCGACTGCGGTTTCGGTCGAGCCGGGCGTTCCGATCGCTCCTGGTGACGCGGTGATGTCGGTGGCGGAGCGATTGACGTCAGCGACGGTGACCGTCACCGCACCGGTCGCCGATGAGAGCAGTCCGGGTGGAGCTGACGAGGCGCCGATGGTCTTCGGTGTCGACACGAATCCCGCGCGTGTGAGCGTCGACGCCGATGGGGCGATCGGCGATGTTGCTGCGCTGGAGTCGATGCTGCGTGAGACCGGTCTGTTGGCCGATGGTCTGCCGGCGTCGGCGGCCGGGTCGGTGCGCCTCGCTGAACCGGTGCAGCTTGCGACAGTGCCCGCTTCGTCGATCATCACCGGAGGCAGCGGGACGTGCGTGATTGCCGTCGTCGGCGACGCCCGCTCAGTGGTGCCGGTGACGGTGCGTTCGTCGTCGGTCGGCACGGTCTTCGTCGACGGTGAACTGTCCGATGGCACGCTCGTGTCGGTCGATCCGGACCGCGCCACGCCGTGCTGACCGCGAGCGGTGTCGGTTTTCGGCTCCCCACCGGACGGGTGCTGTTCGAAGATGTCACTCTGCAACTCGTCCCGGGCGAGGCCGTCGCGGTCGAAGGACCATCGGGCACTGGCAAATCCACGCTGCTCGCCGTGATCGGCGGGGTCCTGCCGGCCACCCACGGACAGATCGGCATCGACACGGATCGGCCGGCACCGTTCGCGTGGGTGCTGCAAACCCTGAACTCGCTCGGCGCACGCACCGTCCTTGCGAACGCTGCGCTGCTCGCCCGTCTCGACGGGATGCCGTCGAAGCAGGCGAGCGAACGCGCCCGCGCCAACCTCGACCTGGTCGGCATCGGCGACCTCGCCGACGCGAAGGCCCGGCAACTCTCAGGTGGCGAACTGCAGCGCCTCGCGGTCGCGCGAGCGCTCACCTCGACTCGACCGATCCTGCTCGCCGACGAACCCACCAACCAGCTCGACCGCGACAACGCACGTCGTGTCATGCAAGCACTCGTGGACAGCGCGGCCATCGAGCATCGCTGCGTGCTGGTCGTCACCCACGACCACGATGCGCTCCCCGACACCGCCACGGTCCTCCGGCTCGCAGAAGACGGTCTCCATGCGACGTGAGCGCCGCACCAGCCTCCGCCGTCTGGCCGCGGAGGCCGCAGCCAACACGTTCGCTCGTCCTGCGCTCAGCCTCGGCCTGACCCTCGCGATCACTGCGATGATCACCGGCGCCACGCTCGCTGAGATCAACAGCACGACAGACGTCCGCAACTACGAACGCGAACTGATCGACACCGGCTGGGCGACACTGCTCGTCGAACAGGACAACCCCGCCGGCAACACCCTGTCCACCGACACCTGCGGCACCCTTGGCGCGATCGATGGCGTCGAAGCATCCGTCGCGATGCGCGAGCCCGAGCCGTTCACGCTCTGGAGCGGCAACGGGCCCTACGTGCCCGTCCGAGCCGTCAGCGCAGACATCATCGACTTCCTCCGAGCCGCCAACCCATCACCCGCCGACGGGCCGGACACGGCACAAGCACTCGTCGACACCGACGCGCTCGTCGCCTCACCTTCCAACACCCCGTTCCCGCTCCGACTGGTCGACCAGGACGGCACCAGCTACGACACCACCGCCCGAACCGTCGCCCTCACCGCTCTGGGCGCAGGATCCTCGGGCAACATCGTCACCATCGACCCCACACCCGGGCCCGTTGCCGCCTGCGCCCTCTACGTCGACACATCACGCCGAGACCACGTCAACCGATCCATCGACACCGCGCTGCCGGTCCTCGACGGCTACAGCCAGCGCTGGGCACTCCCATCAGCCGAGCAGTTCGACACGCCCCAGTACCGCTTCGAACACCGTCCGTCGCAGTACTACTGGGCGATCACCACTCTCGCCTTCATCGCGATTGCGCTCTTGCATCTCCGCCTCCGCCGCAGCGACCACGCCCTCTACGCCATCGCCGGCCTCGACCGCCGACGGATCTGGACCCTCGCCACCCTCGAACTCGCAGCGATCCTCGCAACCGCGTTCGCACTCGCCGCCCTCACGACCGGCCTCGCCGTACGCCGCCACGACCTCCCCGCAGGAATCAACGACGTCGGCTGGACCTCGCTCGCAAGGACACTCATCGCCACCACACTCGTGACACTCGCCCTCACCCGCGCCGCAGCGTCGCGCACCACCACCAGCACCCTCGACGCCATCAAGGACCGCTGAGTTTCCGATACGCAGCGTGTTGTCGACCTGCGTACAACACACAGATGGTCAGAAGGAGGATTTCGACCGCCGAACGGCGATGTATCAGATATGTATCAAAACGGCTGATACCAGCCCGTACCAACGAGTCCCACCCCGTCCGGTGATCAATGTATTTGTCCTGCTCAGCGGCATGATCTGATACATGGCGGCACGAGACGGATGAGGCCGATTTCCACTACGGATCAGAAGGTTAGGGGTTCGAGTCCCTTCGAGCGCGCTGAACGCCACCGGCTCAATTCGGTGTCGTGACAGAGGAAGGCTCCGCCATCGGGCGGGGCCTTTTGTCGTTTTCCGGACCACGAATCAGCGGCGTATCAGCGATGTATCAGCACGGATGTCGCCATGGCGTCGAAGGCGACGGGTCAGCCAACGGTGCGGCAGCGACGGCAGCGCTGCAGTCGGAACGCGCAGTCATCGGCTCGATCGCGTCCGACGGATCACCGAGGCGATCATCTCGGACATCCGCAACGTCGGGCCCGAACGCGCAACACCCGGCTACCCACCGTCCGGAGGGCTCACCGGGTGTACTTCCACCCGCTACTGCAGGGGGCAACGCTCATGCTGCACGGTCGGCTTCTTCGTTGCAACCCCATACGCGTCTCGGCTTCCTGGGCGTGGTGAAGGTGCGGCTGGAGCTCTCGGACGGCGACAGGAACGTCCTCACGGCTGGGCCTCGTGGGCGAGGGATCGGTGTCGGCCGGGTGCCGGCGTCGGGACTCGTTGAATCCACGCCGAACGGGTCGTGAACCTTTGGTGCAATCCGCCGCGGTTGCCGCCTCAGGCGCGACCGTCTGTTGGTGTCGGTCAGGGGAGAGCTCAGTCAGGACCGTCGTGTGGACCGTCGAAGCCAGCCGTTCGACGGACCGCTCAACGGCATCACGAACCCGCGTCGAACAGCGAAGGCTCCCGCACGCCGAGCGGGCGCGTCGGTGCAGCCCACGACGATCCTGGCGCTGTGTTTCTGGTTGGGCGCGGTCGGCGTGCTTGCTTCGTGTTCACCGGATCGATCGAACCCGTCAGCCGCGGCCACATCGGCCACGTCGACCACGCTGACGACGATCGAGCTGGACGACACCACCTCAGCGGGAGCGCCTGTCGTCGCATGTGACCTCCTGTCGATCGCTGACCTCGAAGCCACGGGACTCTCCGTTGTGGCGACCGCCGGAACCGATCCGAACACACCTGGCGACGAATGCAGGTACGTCCTGCCGAACGCCCCCAACTCGGTGATCGCCGGCGGGGTCGAGGTCGAGCTGATCCCAGCCGAGTCCGGCTCCTTCTTCCAGCCGATGGGCTCACGCGACGAGATCGCGATCGAGGGAATCGGTGTCCAGGCGTGGGGGTCGCAAGGATTCGCGGCGGCGAGGCTGGCCGACGGGCGGGTCGTGCTCGTGGGGGTCGGAGGGCTCGGTCTCGCCGATCCGTGGCCGTTCGCGGTCGACCTGCTGTCCACAGCGGTCGACACGGCAACGGATCTCGGTCGCTGACGTCCCGACGCTCACGCGTCGCGCCGCCGTCACGACCGCACGGCCCGTCGACTCACGACGAGACGGAGCAGCTCGGCGACCGAGGCGACGTCGTCGACGCGGTGGCCGGCCGACGTCGGGCCCGCACCGACCTTCACGCCCAGGTCGTCGGGGCCGAGCATCGTGAACGCGTCCTCGTCGGTGAGGTCGTCGCCGACGAACATCACGGCGTCGGCGCCGACCGCGGCGCGGAGTTGCTGGAGCGCGTTGCCCTTGTGGGTGTCGACGACGGTGAGCTCCACCACGTCCTTGCCGTGCTTCACGCTCACCCCCGGCATCGTTCCGGGGCCGAGCAGCACCGACGCGACGAGGTCGGGCACGAGCAGCGGGTCGACCTGGCGGGTGTGGAACGCCACGCTGGCCGGCTTGCGTTCGACGCGCGCGCCGGGCACCCGACCGGCCAGGTCGGCGATCGTCGTCGTGATCGCGTCGAGCAGGGTGTCGGCACCCGGGTGCATCCCGTCGATCACGCCCGGCTCGAACTCGCTGCCGTGCGAGCCCACGAGGCGGGCCTCGCCCGACAGGCCGCTCAGGACGGCGAGGTCGCGCAGCGATCGACCGGACACGAGCGCGACATGGGTGCGAGGCAGCTGTGCCAGGAGCCGCAGCGCGAGCACCGCCGCTTCGTTCGGACGGGCCAGCCCTGGATCGTCGACCAGTTCCGACAGCGTGCCGTCGTAGTCGCTCGCCACCAGCACGACGGGGTGGGCGACGAACCGCTCGACCTGCGCTCGCAGCGCCTCGTCGATACCGCCCACACGAGTGCCCGCACGAGTGCCCGCACCGGTCATGTCGACACCGGCGGGACGGCCTCGAGGTCGGCGAGGAACTGGCCGGCCCACCAGGCGGCGTCGTCGCGGTGGACGCCGCGGCCGAGGGCTGCCATCCGCCGCCGGTGCTGGCGGCGGTCGCCGTTCACCGCCTCGTCGACGGCTGCTTCGAGCGCTCGCACGTCGAACGGGTTGACCAGTACGGCCTGGCGCATCTGGTGCGCAGCGCCGGCGAACTCCGACAGGATCAGCACGCCGTCGAGGTCGACCCGCGCGGCCACGTACTCCTTGGCCACCAGGTTCATCCCGTCGCGGAACGGCGTCACGAGCATCACGTCGGCGGCGAGGTACAGCGCCACCAGCTCGTGCAGGTCCTGACCCTGGTGCAGGTACTTCACGGCCGTGCCGCCGAGCGCCCCGAAGTCGCCGTTGATCGCGCCCGCCATCTGCTCCACGAGGGCGCGCGTCTCGGCGTAACCGGGCGCCTCGTCGCGGCTCGGCTGGGCGATCTGCACGAACACGGTGCTCGACGGATCGATGCGCCCCGACTCGAGCAACGCGCGGAACGCCCGCAGGCGCACCTCGATGCCCTTGGTGTAGTCGAGCCGATCGACGCCGAGCAGCACGGTGTGCGGATCGCCGAGCTCGTGGCGGATCTCGACCGCCCGGGCCCGGGTCGCCGGCTCGGTCGCGATCGCCCGGATCCGTGCGGCGTCGATGCCGGCCGGGTAGGTGCCGACACGGATCCGCCGACCGCCGTGCAGGAGATGGCGCCCGTCGAGGCGCGCGCCGAGCACGCGGCGGGCGACGAGCCGGAAGTTGTCGGCACCCACCGCGGTCTGGAACCCGACGACGTCCGCGCCGAGCAGCCCCTCGGTCAGTTCGGCGCGCCACGGCAGGCGCAGGAACAGCTCCTGCGCGGGGAACGGGATGTGGAGGAAGAACCCGATCTGCAGATCGGGTCGCAACTCGCGGAGCAGCTTCGGCACGAGCTGCAACTGGTAGTCGTGGATCCACACGGTCGCGCCGGGCGAGGCGACCGCCGCCGTCTGCTGGGCGAAGCGACGGTTGACGGCCTCGTAGGCCTCCCACCACGCCTGGTGGAACTGCGGGACGAAGATCGCGTCGTGGTAGAGCGGCCACAGCGTGCCGTTGGAGAACCCTTCGTAGAACCCCTGCTGCTCGGCCGCGGTGATCGACACCGGATGGAGGTCGATGCCCTCGTGCTCGAACGCCTCGAGCGCCGGGGCCGACGGTTCGTCCGGTGAGCCCGTCCACCCCACCCAGCTCGTGCGGCTGGTGCGCACCACCGGCTCGAGCGCCGACACCAGGCCGCCCGGGCTGCGCTCCCATCGACCGGTGCCCGTCGTCGACGCCGGGTTCGAGTCCTCAGCGGGCTCGTCGTCGCCGCTGTCGAACACACGGCGGACGGGCAGCCGGTTGGCGACGACCACCAGGTGACGCCGCCGGGGTGTCGGCGTCGCGATCGGCGGTGCGATCGTCTGCCGCTCGAGTTGCGGCTCGGGTTCATCGGGCGCGGGGAACGACAGCTCGGGGCCCGCCGGCAGGGTCGCCCGAGAAGCCGGGGCGGAGCGCGGCGGTGCAGCGGAGGGAGAACTCATGTTCAGTGGTTCCCTCGCAGCCCCGACTCCAACCACCGGGGTTGTCCACGACGCCGACCACGACGCCATCGCGTCAGGTCGCGTCAGGTCGCGTCAGGTGGCGCGGAGCTTCTCGATCGCCTTGTCGATGCGCCGCGCCCGCGTCTCGGCGGCCTTGGCCTCTTCGATCGCGCGGACGTGTTCCTTGCGGTGCGACGGGGCGAGCGAGTCGAAGCGGGCGCGCAGCCCGTTCGCCTCGAGCGCAGCCGCGAGGTCGTCGGGTACGGCGATCTCCTTCGGCGCGGTGTCCAGCGCGATCGTCACGTCGACCCGGTCGCCGCCGGCGGTCCCGGTGAGCGCACGACGCTCCGCGCTGAGCGGGATCATCACCCGGCCGCCCATCGAGCCGAGTGTGGTGGTGAACGAGGCACCGTTGATGGTGACCGTCACCGTCGGGCGCTTGCCCGCACCGAGCGATGCCAACACGGTCTCGGGTACCTCGATGCCGGTGGCGGTCGCACCGCTGCGCTCGATGGTCGCGGCGAAGGTGGTGGGCGTCGTCACGCAGCGATCATCGCGCGGGTCATAGCCTGGGCCGATGCCCGACCCGACCGACGCGTCACCCGACCGTCGGCCGATCGCCGCGATCGTGGGTGGCGGTCCGGCGGGTCTGATCGCTGCCGAAGTGCTCGCCGACGTCGGTTGGTCGGTGACGGTCCACGACCACATGGCGTCGGTGGGCCGCAAGCTGTTGTTGGCCGGCCGCGGCGGGCTCAACATCACCCACAGCGAACCGCTCGACCACCTGCTCGACCACTACGGAACCGCCCGTCCTCGCCTCGAGGCGGCCGTGCGCGCCTGGGACGCGACGGCACTGCGGGCCTGGTGCGCCGGCCTCGGCGAGCCGACGTTCGTGGGGTCGAGCGGGCGCGTGTTCCCGTCGTCGTTCCGGGCGACACCGTTGTTGCGCGCCTGGCTGGCGCGGCTGACGGCGTCGGGGGTGACGATCGCGACGCGGCATCGGTTCGTCGGCTTCGGCCCGTCGGAGCACAGCATCGTGGTCGACACACCCGACGGTCGGATCACGTCGGAGGTCGACGCCGTGGTGCTGGCACTGGGCGGTGCGAGCTGGCCCCGCGTCGGCTCCGACGGTGGATGGGTCGACGCACTCCTGGGCGCGGGCGTGGTCGTCGCCCCGATGCGCCCTGCGAACTGCGGGCTGCTCGTGCCGTGGCGCGACGAGTTCATCGGCCGCCACGAGGGCGTCCCGGTGAAGGACGTCGAGCTGACGGTCGACGGTGTCGCGGTGCGCGGCGACGTGGTGATCACCGCGGCCGGGATCGAGGGAGGGCCCGTGTACGCGCTCGCCGCCGCGGTGCGCGACGGCATCGAGGCCGGGGGTTCGTCCACCCTCACGTTCGACCTCCGCCCCGACCGCTCGGTCGAGCAGTTGGCCGATCGCATCGCGCGTGCCCGCCCCGGCGACTCGACGAGCACCGTCCTCCGCCGTGGCCTCGGGCTGTCGCCGGTGGCAGCGGCGCTCGTGCGCGAGCTGGGCGGGCGGCACCTGCCCACCGACCCGGCGTCGCTCGCCGCGCTCGTGAAGGCATTGCCGTGCACCGTGGTGGCGACGATGCCGATCGACCGGGCGATCTCGTCGGCCGGCGGCATCGCTCTCGACGAGATCGACGAGGGGTTCATGCTCCGACGGCTCCCGGGGGTGTTCGTCGCCGGGGAGATGATCGACTGGGAGGCGCCCACGGGCGGCTACCTGTTGCAGGCGTCGTTCAGCACGGGCGTCGCCGCGGCCCGCGGGGCGATCGCCTGGTGGCGTGAGGCGGCCGCGAGCGGGGACGGACGGACATACGAGAGGTCGGGTCGCGATGGGTGACGAGCAGGACGGGCAGGACGGGCAGGATGAGTACGTCGAGGTCGACGCGGGCGACACGCTGTGGCGCTTCGAGCGGTCGTTCCTCACCTCCAACTGGACGTGCATCTGGGGGCGCGGCTGCCACGGCATCGGCACCGAACGCGCCGCGCACCTCGGGCACGGCTGCTGCTCGCTCGGCGCCGAACTCGACGGGCTCGACGACGCGCGCAACGTGGCGGCCTTAGCGGCGACGCTCCCCGCGGAGCGGTTCCAGTTCCACGCCGAGGCGGCCGAAGCCGCCGGCGTCTTCAGCGACGACACGTTCACCAACACGCGCGTGGTCGACGGCGCGTGCATCTTCCTCAACCGGCCCGGCTTCGCCGGCGGGGCCGGGTGCGCGCTGCACCTCAGGGCCGTCGACGCCGACGAGTCACCGCTCGACTGGAAGCCGTCGGTGTGCTGGCAGCTCCCCGTGAAGGTCGACTGGGAGATGCGCGACGACGACGTCGAGGTCGCGACGGTGCACGGCTGGACCCGCGCCGACTGGGGCGACGACGGCGATGCGATGGCGTGGTGCTGCACGGAGGAGCCCGAGGCGTACGTGGGCGATCGGCCGGTCATCGAATCGCTCGCCGAGGAGCTCACCGCCATCGCCGGCGACGAGGTCGTCGTCGAACTCCGCCGCCGGCTGTCCTGACGACCGGCCGGTCGTGCACCTCGCCCAGCGAGCGGTGCCACGGTCGAACGATGAGTCTGAGGGTCGAGCATCGTCCACACCGGGCACACCCGACGTCGGTGCCGCCCGAGGTGCACGAACGCCCACGAGAGGAACGACCGCATGACCGCCAGCGCGCACGACACCCACCTGACCCGGCCCGACCTCGAGCCGGTCGGTGATCGCATGCCCGACGACCTCGACGGTCCGGTCCTGCTCGTCGGCACGCGCAAGGGGGCGTTCGTCATGGCAGCCGACGCGGCGCGCGACCGGTGGGCGATCACCCCGCCGAGGTTCCTCGGGCACATCGTCCAGCACCTCGTGCTCGATCCGCGCGACCGCACGACGATGGTGATGGCGTGCAAGACCGGTCACCTCGGGCCCACCGTGTTCCGGTCGACCGACCTCGGCGTCACCTGGACCGAGGCGAGCCGGCCGCCGGCGTTCGTGGCCGGCGACGCCCACGGGCGCGCGGTGCGGACGGTGTTCTGGCTCACGCCGGCTCACACCGACCAGCCGGGCGTCTGGTATGCCGGCACGTCGCCGCAGGGGCTGTTCCGCTCCGACGACGGCGGCGACACGTGGTCGCCCGTGAGCGGGTGGAACGACCATCCGATGTGGGGCGAGTGGGCGGAGTGGCCCGACACCGAGGGCACGCCCGACGGCTCACTGCTGCACTCGGTGATGGTCGACCCTCGCGACCCGGCGCACCTCTACGTCGGGCTGTCGGGCGGCGGGGTGTTCGAGTCGACCGACGGTGGTGTCGACTGGCGGCCGATGAACGCCGGATGCACCGTCGACTTCCTCCCCGACCCGAACCCCGAGTGGGGGCAGGACCCGCACTGTGTGCGCATGCACCCGACGAACCCCGATCGGCTGTACCAGCAGAGCCACTGCGGCATCTACCGCATCGACCGGCCGTCGGAGCGGTGGGAACGCATCGGCGCCAACATGCCCGCCGAGGTGGGCGACATCGGCTTCCCGATCGAGCTGCACCCGCGAGACCCCGACACCGCCTGGGTGTTCCCGATGGACGGCACCGAGGTGTGGCCACGGACGAGCCCCGACGGCCGGCCCGCCGCGTACGTCACCCACGACGCCGGCGCCACCTGGCACCGCCAGGACAACGGCTTCCCCGCACGCGGCTGGTTCACCGTGAAGCGCCAGGCGATGTGCTCCGACGGCGGGTCGCCGCTCGGGTTGTACCTCGGCACCACGAGCGGCGAGATCTGGGCCAGCGCCGACGAAGGCCAGACGTGGCGCTGCATCGCCGCACACCTGCCAGAGGTGTACTCGGTCGAGGTCGCACACCGGTGAAGGTGCGCATCCCGACCCCGCTGCGGTCGTACACCGCGGGCGAGGCGAACGTGACGGCCGAGGGCACGACCGTGCGCGAACTGCTGGCCGATCTCGACCGACAGTTCCCCGGCATCACGTTCCGCGTGGTCGACGAGCAGGGTCGACTGCGTCAGCACATGGTCGTGTTCCTCGGTCAGGACCGGTGCCGGCAGCTCGACACGCCGCTCGACGGCATCGACGAGGTCGTGCTCATGCAGGCCCTCTCGGGCGGCTGACCGGGCGACGGTCAGGGCGACGGTCAGGGCGACGGACCCCGCTCGGCGAGCTCTGCCAGGATCTCCACCGTGGAGACCACCCGCCTGCCCATCACCGTCACCTGGGTCGGCCATGCGACCGTGCTGGTGGAGTTCGACGGCTTCCGGCTGCTCACCGACCCGGCGCTCACCCCGCGGATGGCACATCTGCGCCGTCGCGTGGCGTCACCCGAGATCGGCCGTGTCGACACCGTCGCGATCTCGCACGTGCACATGGACCATCTCCACGTCACCTCGCTCCGCCGTGTCGCGGGCGACGCCCAGCTGGTGCTGCCGCGCGGCGCGACGCCGCTCGTGGCGGGCCTGCGGGCACGTCGGCTCGACGAGGTGGTGCGCGGCGATCGGCTGGTGCTGCGGCCTGCCCGTGGCGAGACGCCCGAGATCGCACTGGTCGTCGTGCCGGCCAACCACTCCGACGCACGCGGCCCGCACTCGCGGGTCACCGCCGCGCCGGTCGGATACGTGGTCGAGGTGGGCGATCGGCGCATCTACTTCGCCGGCGACACCGACCTGTTCGACGAGATGCACGACCTCGGGCCACTCGATGTGGCCCTGCTGCCGATCTGGGGTTGGGGTCCCACGCTCGGCGACCGGCACCTCGATCCGGGTCGCGCGGCGATCGCCACCACGTGGCTCAGCCCGACGCAGGTGGTGCCGATCCACTGGGGCACCTACAGCCCGATCCGACCGCAACGCGGCGCGCCGCCGTGGTTGGAGAACCCGCTGCAGGCGTTCCGCGACGAGCTCGATGCGCTCGACGCGGGCGAGCGGCTCACCGTGGTGCGGCCCGGGCACTCGCTCGAACTCGTCTGATCGCGGGCCGCCAGGACGACGCGTCACCCGGCGCCGACGCGCTCAGTGCGGGTGGCGGTGGTGCAGATCGGGCACGTGGTCGTGGGCGTGCACCAGCTCGTCGTGGTGGTGCGGATGGGCGTGACGCCCGACGAAGCCATCGGGGTGCACGTGCGCGTGGTGGTCGTCGGGGTGTCCCGGCAGGTGCTCGTGCTCGTGTTCGTGGTCGAGCGGGTCGTGGTGGTGGAGGTGCTCGTGCCCGGACCGCAACGACAGCGCCACACCGGTGAGCGCCAACGCCATCGCCACCAGCTGCCGGGCCACGAGTGCGTCGTCGAGGAACGTCCAGGCGATGACGGCACCGAGGAACGGCGACGTGGCGAACACCACCTGGGCACGAGCGGCCCCCAACATGCGAGCCCCGCGCACCCACAGCGTGATCGAGGCGCCGTAGCCGAGCGCTCCCACGAGGAGCGCCCCGAGCACCTGCGCGGCGGTCGCGTCGCCGGCACCGAACCACACGAGTCCGATCGCCAGGTTGCAGCTGCCGGCCACGAGCCCCTTCAACAGCGTCACGTGGTGCGGGGCGACATGGTCGATGCGCGCAGTCGCACCGTTGTCGAAGCCCCAACACACGCACGCACCCACCACCGCGACCGCACCGAGGCTCCATCCGTCCGCGCCGTCCCACACGAGCAGCGCCCCACCGGCGGTCACCACGGCGGCCGCGGTCCACATCCGGGCGCCGAGGTGCTCGCGGTAGACGGTCGCCGCCACGGCCACCGTCGCCGCGAGCTCGAGGTTCAGCAGCAGTGACGCCGACGATGCCGACGTGCGGGTGAGCCCGGTGGTGAGGAGCGCGGGGCCGACCAGTCCGCCGGCGACGATCGCGACGAGCACCAGCCGCGCATCGGCCCGCAGCGCGCTCACCCGGACGGGTGAACGTCCGACGAAGGGCACCATCGCGAGGGCGGCGCCGAGGTAGAGCAGTCCGGCGAGCACCAGCGGCTCGATGTCCCTGGCCAGGACCGATGCGGCCGGGGTGGAGGCACCGAACAGCACGGCCGCCGCCAGACACAGCGCCACGCCCGATCGACCCACGAGCCGAATCGTACGCCGCCGAGCCCCGACCGTCGGGAAGCCGATGCCCGAGCGGCCGGTGGAGACGGCAGACTGGTGCGGTTCCCGGGGTGGCGGCTCCCGGTCGATCACCTTCGAGGAGTTCCATCGTGCAACCACGTCAACGCCGCCCTCTGGGCGCCGCCATGTTCATCGTCGTCCCGCTCGTCGGGGCGATGCTCCTCGCCGCGTGCAGCGACGCGGCCGAGGTCTCGGTCGACACCGCCGTCGCCTCCACCGTCGCCGTCGTCACCACCGAGGCGCCGACCACCACCGCAGCACCCACGACGACGGCCCTGCCCACCACGACGACGGAGGCGGTGACGACGACCACCGAACCGCCGCCGCCCGTGTACCCGCTCACCGGCGTGCTCGCGACCGACCCGTTCGTCGCCGCGCTCCCGGCGCTGGTGGTGAAGATCGACAACGCCCCCGGCGCTCGTCCGCAGAGCGGCATGAACGAGGCCGACATCGTCGTCGAGGAGATCGTCAACGACAACCTCACGCGGTTTGCCTTCGTGTTCCAGAGCCAGGGCGCCGATCCGGTCGGCCCGATCCGGTCGGGACGTCTGCAGGACATCGATCTGTTCGGCGCGTTCAACGGCCCGCTGTTCGCCTGGAGCGGCGGCAATCGCACGGTCACCGACGCGATCCGGGCGAGCGATCTCGTCGACATCGGCCCCAGCCGGGCGCCGGTCTACTTCCGTTCCGGCGATCGCAAGGCGCCCCACAACCTCTACTCGAGCACCGGTGCCCTGTGGACCCAGGCGCCGCAGGGCTCGCAGCCGCCCCAGCAGCAGTTCACCTACCGCGCCGACGGTGCGGCCGTGCAGGGCGTGCCCAGCCCCGGCGTGCTGATCACGCTCGACTCGATCGACGTCGAGTGGGCGTGGGACGAGGCCAGCGGTCTCTACCGGCGCACGATGGAGCGCCGCGTGCACGAGGACGCGCTGAGCGGGCAGGTCACCACGAACAACGTGGTCGTGCTGGAGGTCAACTACCTGCCCGGCATCTCCGACAGCCCCGATGCCCAGACCATCGGCTCCGGGCGGGCGTACGTGTTCACGGGCGGCCACTACATCGCGGCCACCTGGACGCGGGCCGATCGGCTCCTGCCGTTCACCCTCACGGCCGAGGACGGGTCGGTCGTGGCGTTGACGCCGGGCCGCACGTTCATCGAACTGCCCCGGGTCGACAAGACGATCGCCCGCCCTGCCGCCTGATCAGGGCCCGATCCGTCAGCCGACCGCTCAGCCGACCGCTCAGCCGACCGCTCAGCCGACGCGGATGAGACCGTTGCGGATCGCGTAGCTCACGGCCTCGAGCCGCGAGTGCACGTTCAGCTTGCGGATGATGTTGTTGACGTGGTTGCGCACCGTGTTGACGCTCACGTACAGATCGGCCGCGATCTGCTCGGTGGTGAGGCCGTCGGCGAGGCGGCGCAGCACCTCGGTCTCGCGGGCGGTGAGCGTCTCGGTGGTGACCGTGCCCGGGCGGAGGAGCTTGAGCACCCGGCTGAGCACCGACGGGGCGAAGGTGGCCTCGCCGCGGGCCACCGCACGGATGCCGTCGACCAGATCGTCGAGGCCCTGCTCCTTCAACAGGTAGCCGTGGCAGCCGGCCTCGACCGCCCGCGACACCGACCAGTCGTCGCCCCAGGCACTGACGATCAGCACCTTCGCGTCGGGTGCCGCGGCCAGGATGTCGGGGATGAACGAGGTGGTGTCGTCGCCGTCGGCGAGGCGCAGGTCGAGCACCACCACGTCGGGCGGACGGGCGGTGATGGCGTGCATCGCCTCGGCACGGGTGCGCATGCACCCACCGACGCGGAACCACCCGGTCGCCGACAGGGCAGACGAGAGCGCCTGCGCCACCATGTCGTGGTCTTCGACGATCAGCACGTCGATCAAGGGTTCGTCCACCGTCGGCGATCCTACGTCCCGATGCACCTGAGCCTGCGGGCACTCGCTCGCGATTGCCGCGTCCTCGGGTGCCGTTGATGCTGGACTAGGGACATCGAACTGCTGGACTCCACCGTCGAACAGATACAACGCCCGCGTCCCGCGACGGCGCGTCCGGTCGCGCCCGGCGCGCCGCCTCCCGATGGTCCGGTCGGTCCGGTCGGTCCTGTCGGTCCGGTCGGTGGGGAGGCCCGCGGGGTCGTGCCTGACGACCGACGCCGCTCGGTCGCCCGCACCCTGTTCGTCCTGGTCGGCTGCGCGGTGCTCGGTGCCTCGATCGCCTTGGCGTACGTCGAGCGCGACTGGCTGCGATCGACGGTGGGGCCGTGGTGGCTCGTCGCGATGGTGCCGGCAGGTCTCGCGCTCGCTCTGCTCACCCCCCGGCCGCGCCCGCCCAAGTCGGCGGCCCATCCGGCGCTGATGGTGCGACGGTCGCAGCACTGGGCGTTCGTGCCGGTCACCCGACCGCTCGGCTGGCGGAGCGCCGTGCCCAACGTGTTCGTCGACGGCGACAGCCTCGCAGCGGCCGCATGGCCCGGTGCCGGGTTTGCGAAGTCGCGGCCCTGGAGCGTGGACGCCACGGCCCGTGTGGCCGCCCGGTTCGCCAGCCCGGTGGCGGTCGTGTTCGGCGAAGGCGCCCGCGACCTGCCGCAGCGCGAGCGGGTCGACGTGCGCACGGTGCCGCCGGGTCGATCGATGGGCGACGTGCTCTGGGAGCTCATCGCCCCGGTCGACCCTGCGTTGCCCCTGCTCTTCGTGACCGATGATCCCGCCGCCGCACGCGTGGCCGAGGCCCACGGGGCCCGGGTGTTGTCGTGCCGCGGGTGGATGCACCTCGTCGGCCGCTGAGCCGACCCCACCCGCCTCATCGTTCCTGACGTCATCGCGTCGCGGGTGTCACCCGCGGGGGATGTACGGGTGATTCCCGGGGAAAGGGTGGCGTGATCACGCCGCGTCCCGACGGTCACTCCCGACAAGAACGGATCAATACCTCGTGAAGACGGGGTCACGATCCCGGCATGTCAGCCGACGCGTCCGACTCGTACGAGTCGGAGTGCACGAGTCAGGGAAGGCAGCGGCAGATGAAGTTGAAGTTGAAGTCGAAGTCCGGCGCCGTCCTCGGCGCGGTCATCGCTGCCGCATTGGTGAGTGCCTCTGCCGCGACCCTCGGCGGGTTGAACACCGAGACCCTCGGCGCCGAGACGGCCGTCGTGGCCGGCTGCGACACCGACGGCATCGACGTCTCGTACGCCACGGCGTACAACGCGACCACCCAGCTGTTCGAGGTCACGGCTGTCGAGCTGCTCAACGTGAACGCTGTCTGCGTCGGCGAACTCGCCCGTGTCGCGCTCGACGGCGTCGGTCCGGCGAACCTCACCACCACGAACGACATGGTCGTGCCGACCCTCGCCGACGTCGATGGCGACGCGGCGACCGACGACTTCGTCATCGACCTCACCTCCAACGGCGGTATCGACGTGAGCGCTGCGCTCGTGCTGAACATCGCAGTCGTCATCGCCTGATCCCGGTGCCGGCCGTGCGTCGGAACGATCGAGCCCAGACCCACAGCCGGCGGGCGCGATGCGCCAGTAGCGCCAGCAGTGCCAGAAGCGCCAGAAGCGCCAGAAGCGCCCGACGCGTTCGGCAACTGGGCCTCACGATCGCCCTCGCGGCCACGTGTGTCCTCGGCGGTCGGGCGATCGCCGCGGCCGGTGCGACGAGCCTCGGCGGGTTGTCGAGCGATCCACTCGTCGCGTTCGATCGTGCTGCGACGGCCGGCGCGCCGGCGCTCGCGACCTGCGACAACTTCGATCTCACCGTCGGCGACCTGGCAGGCCGCACCGTGTCGGATGCCGCACGGTGCAGCGGCCTCGTGTGGACGGTGCACGCCGGCACGTGGACCGTGAGCGGAGGACGGGTGTCCGCGACCGCCGCGACGCCGGCGATCGCAACCCTGGGCACCGCCCTGTCGTCGGCCACGGTGTCGGTCGAGCTCGCCGGCGCCGACGTCGGCGTGCACGAGACCGGCGTGGTGCTCGACCACGACGGTGCCGACACCTACCTCGCCGCGGTGGTGGTGGGCGACGTCGTCCCCCGGGTCGATCTGCTCCTGGTCGACGGTGGCGTGACGACGGTCCTGGCGTCGTCGCCGGTGACCGTCGCGCCCTCGGTCGTGGTGGCGCTCACCCGTGACGGCGCGACGGCCACGGTGCACCTCGACGGGGCGCTGGTGGTGAGCCATGTGCTCGACGGAGCGACGGTTGCCACCCTCGGAGCCGCCACAGGTGCTGGACTCTCCGCATCCAACTCCTCCGTGACCGCCGACGATCTGAGGGTGTCCCCACCGGCGACCCCGTGATCGGGTCGCCGGGCAGTGGCTCGCGCCCGCCGATCGACGCCGACCCGACGCGGTCGGCGCCGTCGTGGCGCCGGCGCGCCGGGCAGCTCCTGGGGTGGATCGCCATCGCGGTCGTGGGCTTCGTCGCCTGGCCGTCGCAGTGGGGCGGCGACACGACGTACGTGATCGTGAAGGGCAACTCGATGCTGCCGAACTTCCACACGGGCGACATCGTCATCGCTCGTTCGGTCGACGAGCTCGAGATCGGCGACGTCGTCGTCTACGCGGTGCCCGACGGAGCCGGCAAGGGCAAGCTGATCATGCACCGCTTCGTCGATGTGCGCCTCGACGGCACGCTCGTGATCCAGGGCGACAACCGCGACCAGCCCGACCAGTTCGACATCACCACCGACGACGTCGCCGGGGTCGCCCGCGTACATCTCCCGAAGGTGGGGCTGCTCGTGCGCTACATGGGCACGTGGTGGTTCATCGCCGCCACGGTGTCGCTGTTCGTGTTCGTGCACCTCTGGCCCGAGGACGAGGACAGCGAGGACGAGGACAGCGAGGACGAGGACAGCCGGGTCGACGGCGACCCGCCACGAGGAGCGGGTGGGAGCGGGCCGCCACGACGGGAGGACGGCGTGCTCGCCGGGGTCGCGAGCGGCACCACCGCAGGCGGCACCGCAGCGGTCGGCGCGTCGATGGTGAACGGGAGCGGTCCACCGGCGTCGGACGAGCCGTCAGCGGGT
This sequence comes from Actinomycetota bacterium, assembly GCA_026393475.1. GTDB lineage: Bacteria > Actinomycetota > Acidimicrobiia > Acidimicrobiales > Ilumatobacteraceae > VFMC01. The sequence goes on along the minus strand of JAPLAA010000054.1, from coordinate 37,596 downwards.
GGGTCGCGGGTGTTCGTCGACGGCGACACGGTCATGGCGCTGTGGGCCGATGCCGATCGCAACGTCGCGATTCGCCGGTGCCTCGAGCTCTGCGCGACCGCCGCACACACCTTCGGCACGCGGATCACGGTCGTGTTCCCGCACGGCGCGCACGGCACGGCGCTCGGGCGCGTCAACCCCGAGGTCATGGTCGTCGACGATGGCCGGACCGTGCGCGATCTGGCGCGGGCGGCTCCCCGCGGGGCGCTCGGCTCGGTGCACGCGGTGGTGGTCACCTCGGATGCACAGCTCGCCCGCGACGTGCAGGCCACCGGCGTGGCGACGATCCCGTCCGGGATCTGGCGCGACCTCGTCGTCGGTTGACGACGGGCGCGACCAGGGCGCGACCAGGGCGCGACCAGAGGGGGTGAGGTGCGGTCAGACCGCGTGTTCGCGGACCTGGCACCCGATGGTGCCCCACGGTCCGATGAAGGCGAGTTCGGTGGTGAGCTTGCTGCCCGGCACCGTCTGCATGCCTTCGGAGACGACGGGCAGCGAGAGCTTCCACGCTGCGTTGTCGTCGCTCACGGCGCCCTTCAGGTTGCCGCCGATGATGTTGGCCAGCTCGCCCATGATGTCGAGGACGTCTGCCTTCTCCACCTCGTGCGGCTCCATCCCCAACACCGAGGCGGTGCTGGCGAACGCGACCTGCACATCGCAGAACAGCAACAGCGTTGCGCTCCACGGGCCGTTGATCGAGATCGACGAGCACATCACGTTCTCCGTGGAGACGACGTCGTCGATCTGGCCGAGTTCGCTGCCGACGAAGGTGCTCCATGCCATCGACACGAGCTCGGCGACGATCTCAGGCGCTGCCCCGTAAGTGAGTTCTCCGGTCTGCATCTGTCCCTCCTCAGGGGCTGATTCGCATGCACTGCTCAGGACGAATGTCCCGAGAAGTCCAGCTCGCGCCAGGGTCCTCGGCCGATGGACGCGAGAATGGGCGCGAGAACCGGCGCGAGAACGACTGGCGACTGGACGATCCGCGGGCCCGCCGGACGGTCATCGACACCATGCTCTCGATCGGACCCATCTCCGCCATCGAGGCCCGCCTGGCAGCCATCCGGCAACGGATCGCGCCGCAGAGCGCGGCCGCCACCGCCGGCACGTACCAGGCCGGGTTCTCGCTCGACTCCGTCGTGCCCGACCCCGTCGCAGCGGGGTTCGACCCGTTCGGCGCCGTGTACCAGGCGGCGCTCGAGGCACGGCCGAGCGTGCAACCGACGTCGATGTTCGCCTCTGCGATGGGCGGCGCCTACACGGAGGGACTGGTGGGGACCACCGGGGCGAGCGTCGGCCAGATCGGTGGCTACGGCCCGATGCCCGTGCCCACCGAACTGCAGGCATACGGCAACGGCCGGATCCCGCCCGGCGTCCTCCAGCCCATCGGACAGGGCGGCCATGCGCTCTATGCACCCGCGGCCGAGGCGTGGAAGGCGGCCGTCCAGGCCGCCGCCGCCGACGGCGTCACCCTGCGCGTCACCGACACCTACCGCTCCTACGACCAGCAGGTCGATCTCGTTGCCCGCAAGGGCCTCTACTCCGAGGGCGGCTACGGCGCCGTGCCCGGCACCTCGAACCACGGCTGGGGCCTCGCCCTCGACGCCGACGTGAACGACCCGGCCGTGATGTCGTGGATGCGCACCAACGCCCACCGCTTCGGCTTCGTCGAAGCCGTGCCGCGCGAACCGTGGCACTGGGAGTTCCGACCCACCCAGGCCTGATCCGGACTCGCGAACGCGGTCTGCAGGCTTGATCGGTACCTGAGCTGGCATGACGCGATCGTGCGCCGGAACTGACCACGGATTGATCCGGGGGAAGCCCGGGGGAACGGCGGGGGATTCGGCGCCGAAACCCCTGCGGTCGGTCGAGGGGTCCGAACAGTGATGAGGGCCCAACCAGGGCAGGGTCCCAACGGATTGGAACCCGATCAGTCACACCCCACACGGAGGTAGGGAAGAAAATGCGTATCAACCAGAACGTGATGGCCAACAACGCCTCACGCAACTTGGCCGGCACCAGTGTTCAGCTCGGCAAGAGCCTCGAGAAGCTCTCGTCGGGTTTCCGTATCAACCGCGCTGCGGACGATGCGGCCGGCCTCGTCATCAGCCAGGGCCTGCGTGCCCAGACCAGCGGTCTTCGCCAGGCAACCCGCAACGCCCAGGACGGCATCAGCGTCGTCCAGACGGCTGAAGGTGCGCTCAACGAAGTCCACACCATGCTGAACCGCATGCGTGACCTGTCCGTCCAGAGCGCCAACACCGGTGCGAACGACACGGCAGCCCGCACTGCGGCCCAGGCCGAGATCACGGCCCTCAGCACGGAGATCAGCCGTATCTCGACCACCACCAAGTTCGGTTCGACGCAGCTGCTCGACGGTTCCTACGGCATCCAGGCCGCCCGTCGTACCGGCTTCGACGCGGACAGCTCGGTGGTCGTGGGCGCGACCGACACGTTCAGCATCACCGTCACCGGTGGTACCGCTCGTACGGTCGACATCGCGGATGCGACCTACACCAGCGGTGCACAGCTGGCCTCCACGCTCGAGTCGGCCATCAAGGCGTCGCTGTCGTCCAGCGCCAACGTTGCCGACCAGGCCGCCGCCAGCAAGATCAAGGTGGCATCGCAGACCGTCGGTGCCGGCTTCGCCATCACCATCGACGCCGGTCTGGCCGCCACCGAGACGTTCACCCTCACCGCTGTCGGTGTGGGTACGGCGTTCGCCGGTGCCGGCATGGGCCTGTACGGCGCGTCCTCGGCTGCGTCGGGCTCGGGTGGCACCTTCCAGGTGGGCGCCAACTCCGGCGAGACCGTTGCGCTCTCGATCGCGAGCGTCTCGGCCACCACGTTGTCGGTGAACGCCCTCGACGTGACCACCGATGCCGGTGCCGCCTCGGCCATCACGGCTCTCGACACGGCCATCGCGACCGTCTCGAGCACCCGTGGCAACCTCGGTGCGCTCCAGAACCGTTTCGAGTCGATGATCAACAACCTGCAGGTCACCACCGAGAACATCTCGGCATCGGAGTCCCGCATCCGTGACACCGACATGGCGATGGAGATGGTGTCGTTCACCAAGAACCAGGTTCTGTCCCAGGCCGGCACGGCGATGCTGGCTCAGGCGAACCAGATCCCGCAGTCGATCCTGTCGCTCCTGCGCTGATCGGTTGCTGTTCGACGGAGGAAGGGGGCTCGGCGTCGCCGGGCCCCCTTTCGCCCATCTCGGCACCCACAACACCACTCAACATCACGACGTCACGGCATCCGTGCCGTGACCGACGTTCACCCGGCCGTTGCAGCCGGGCCCAACCCGTGACCGCACTCGACCGACCTGCGACCTGAGGAGATTCCGATGTCCAACAGCATCAGCTTCACCGCTGCCGGCCTCGACGTGACGTCGATCGTCAACGGCTTCATCACCGCGGAACGGCAACCCATCGACCGTCTGGTCACCCGTCAATCGGCCGTCAAGCTCCAGAGCGACGCCGTGTCCAGGCTGCGCAACAACTTCGACTCGCTCCGGAACGCCGCCGCCAACATCGTCTCCGGCGGCATCACCAAACTGTCCTCGACCGTGTCGAACACCAGCGCCGTGTCCGCCTCGCTGTCGTCGTCGGCTGCTGCCGGCTCGATCAGCTTCACGGTCGATCGCCTCGCTCGCTCGCACGGCATCCGCAGCGCGTCCGCCGTGGCCTCGAGCACCTCGGTGGTCACCACCGCGTCGTCGCTCGCACTCTCGACCACCACGACCAAGCTCGGCCTCGGCTCCGCTTCCGTCGGAGTGGGCGTGGCCAACGGCAAGTACGTCGTCGAGGTCACCCAGGCCACCGTGGGAGCGGTGAAGTCGGGCGCCACCGCGCTCGGCGGTTCGACCACGATCAACGGCTCGAACAACACCGTCGACGTCTCGATCGACGGGGTGGCTCGCACGCTCACCCTCGCCGCCGGTACCTACTCGTCCGCCGATCTCGCAGCCGCCGTCCAGTCCGCGATCACCGCGACCGGCGGCGGCGCCACCACCGCGCTCGACGGCACCGGCCGGCTCCGGCTCACCACGGCACACGAGGGATCGGCTGCCATCGTGCAGGTGACCGGGGGAACAGCCCTCACCTCGCTCGGGCTCACCGCCGACGCGACCGCGATCGCCGGTACGGACGGTTCCGTGAAGATCGGGTCGAACCCAGCGACCACCGTGACCTCGGCCGGGATCGGCGGCACGTTCGCCGTCGCGACCGGCACCGGCGACCTCACCTTCGACGTCGGCGGTGGCCTCCGCACCGGCTCGGCGACGGTCGCCGTCGTGTCCACCGGGGATCGCAGCCTCGCTGCCGTGGCTGCCGCGATCAACTCGGCCAACGTCGGCGCGACCGCCTCCTCGGTGAAGGTCTCCGACGGCAACTGGCTGCTGCAGGTCAACTCGAAGTCGACCGGTGTGAACGGCACCGTCGCACTCGACGACGCCGTCTTCGCCGGCGTGGGCGGACTCATCGAGACGTCGACCGCCCAGGACGCGAGGATCACCGTCGGCTCGGGACCCGGCGCCTATTCGGTCAGTTCCGGGAGCAACGTCTTCAGCGAGGTGATGCCCGGGGTGAGCCTCACGGCGCTCGCCGAGGCGGCATCGGCGGTGACGGTGAGCGTCGGCATGAACGAGTCGGCCACGGCCGATGCCGTGAACAGCCTCGTCACGTCGATCAACTCGGTGATCGCCGACATCAACCTGCAGACGAAGTACGACCCGAAGACGAAGAAGTCGTCGCCGCTGGCGGGCGATGCCGGCATCCGGCGGCTGGCCGAGCAGGTCCGCGGTGCCGTGACCGCACTCGTCGGTGACGCGACCAACGGTCTCGCGTCCACCATCGGTATCGACCTGCAGCGCGACGGAACACTCAAGTTCAACCGCGCCGAGTTCACCGCAGCGATGTCTGCCGACCCGTCCGCGGTCGAGCGGCTCTTCGCCCGCGGCGGGAGCTCGTCGAACGGTGTGTCGTTCGCGGCGGCCGCCGACAAGACGGTGGCGGGCACGTACGGCGTCGAGGTCACGACGGCGGCGACCCGCGCCACCACCGGCGACATCCTCATCGGCGGTTCGCCGCTCGGCCAGCGCATCGGCGTGCGCGTCGGCACCGTCGTCGCGACCTACGACGCCGCCCCGGGCGCCACGGCGAACGACATCGTCGTCGGCCTGAACGCGGCCATGTCGAGCGCCGGTCTGAAGGTGAACGCCGAGGCCAGTGGCGGAGGCGTGCGCCTCACCGCGGTGGGCTACGGCGGCGCTGGCTCGTTCGAGACGAACACCGACGTCCTCACCACTCCAGCCGCGTGGGGCAACAACACCGGTACCGACGTCGTCGGCACGATCGACGGCAAGGCCGCTGTGGGCGTCGGTCAGCGACTCCGCCTGCTCGACACCGACACCTCGCAGGCCCGAGGACTCGAGGTCGATGTCGCCGAGGGCCAGACGGGAACGCTGGGCCCGGTGAGCTACTCGCCCGGCGTCGCCGCTCGTCTCGTCAACCTCGTCGCCACCGCGACGAGCGAGGGCGGGACGCTGACCAGCTCGGCGAAGACGTACGAGACGCGCAGCACGGCCTTCAACGAGCAGATCACCCGCTACGAGGATCGCCTCGCCGTGAAGGAGGCCTCGTACCGACGGCAGTGGACCGCCGTGCAGAACCTGCTCAACAACATGCAGAACCAGCAGAGCTGGCTCACCAGCCAGATCAACAGCTTGGGCGGCGGCAGCAACTGACCGCCGCAACCCCTGGCATCGCCCTCGCGGTGCCGGACGGTCCTCAGGGACCACCCACCCCCCGTCCACCCTCGACGAACCATGGAAGGTCAGTCATGTCACCACAGTCACTCCGAGCCAGATTCACCGATGGAGGCCTCGAGACGGCCTCGCCGGCACGGGTCGTCGTCATGGCGTACGACCGCCTCGACCGCGACCTCGCTGGAGCGCTCGTCGCCATCGAGGCCCGGCAGATCGAGCGCTCCCACGAGTTGCTCGTCCACGCCCAGGATCTGACGCACGAGCTGCTGTGCATGCTCGACCTCGACGCATGGGAACACGCCGCACAGCTCGCGTCGATCTACCGGTACGTCATCGATCTGCTCACCACGGCCAACATGCGCAAGAGCGCCAAGGAGGTCAACGAGGCCCGCACGCTGCTCGCCGGCCTCGGTGACGCGTTCCGGCAGGCGGCCGTCAGCGCCGCAGCTCCGGCCGCGCCCGCTGCCGCCGAAGCGCCCGCACCTCGTGTGTCGTCGGCGCTCGCTGCACCGGTCACGCGTCCCGTTCCCGCGTTCGCCGGTGCCGATGCGGCACCGCGCCAGTTCTCGGCACGAGCCTGATGGTCCGCCCGCCCGACGCCGCCGAGGCAGCCGCCATCGCGCTGTGGGACGACCTGCTCCGCGCGTACGCGGAGGTCATCGAGCAGCAGCGTGCCTACCTGGTGTCGCTGAGCGTGATCGACCACGTGGACGAGGCGACCTTGTTGCCGCCGCAATTCCACGTGCCCGCCGGGGTGCCCCCGATGCCGTCGAGCTTCGAGCCGTGGGCCATGTCGCTGCTCACCGAGACGGCCGGGCTCACCGAACTCGCGCACCAGATCCTCAGCGATCGGCCGGCCCTCGGCAAGGCGCCGCGGTTCGCCTCGTCGTCCAGCGGATCGACGCTCGACCAGAAGATCTGAGGATGCCGTGCTCGCCGCCGACCTCCTGACGGTCCTGCTCGTCGCGGGGATCGTGGTGCTGATCATCAGCACCACGATCATGGCGATGAACTTCGCGCCGCGGGCACGTCGCCGGCGTCGTCGCTCGGGCCGCCAGCTGTCGGACACCGCAGCGCACACCCTCGCCCTCGCCGAGGCGCGCGCCGCCACCCATCGGGCCGAACTGGCGACCGTTGGCGTCGCCGCTGGGCCGCGTCAGGGCTCCGCCGCAGGTGCCGTCGCAGGTGGGGGCGTCACTGGACAAGTCATCGACATCTCGGACGGTCTGTTCCAGGTTCGGGGTGCGTCCCGCGAGATGACGGTGGAGTACGCGCAAGCGATCGCCGAGCATGTCGCGGAGACCGACCCACAACGTGTTGCGGAGGTCATCAGCCAGTGGATCAGAGCAGACTCGACGATCGATCCCGATCTGTTCCGCTGACCGCCGGCGCCTCCCCGCTGCAACCGCAGCAAGGGCTGCGCCAGGAATCCACACGACTGCAGCCCCTCCGGTTCGAACCGCCTCGCCTGGCGAGCTCGAACACCGGGCGCATCACCCACAACCTCGCCGACTCCCAGGCGCTCGAGGACGCCCGCCTCGCCGGACGCCGCGAGGCCGAGGCCGTGATGAGCTCGGCGATCGAGGCCCATCGCCGGGCGACCGAGCAGATGCAGATGGCGGCCTCCGCGCTCGCCAACGCGCTCGACCAGATCGAACACGTCGATCTCGGCATCCTCCACGACTTCCAGCAGCAGGTGCTGTCGTTGGCCGTGTCGCTCGCCGAGGAGATCGTCGGCCGCGAGCTGCGTACCTTCGACGACGTCACCGTCGCGAGCGTCGAACGGGCCCTCAGCCTCGTACCCGACCGCGGTGACGTGGTGCTGCGCGTGAACCCGACCGACCTCGCCGCCGTGCTCGAGTCGGCCGTGGTGATGGGTCACCGTGCGGGCGACGTGCAGATCGTCGCCGACGCCAACGTGCAGCGCGGCGGCTGTACGGCCGCGTGTGGCGCCCTCCAGGTCGACGCACAGCTGCCGGCGGTCTTCCAACGGCTACGCGAGGCGTTCGCCTCATGAAAGTCTTGACGAAGGACCTGGCCAACGCTGCTTGCAATCCGCGGCCGATCCACACAGTCAGGGTCATGGCGGACGAGCGGCGAACGAAGGTGGCGGACCGATGAGCGTGATGAGCGTCTCGGGCATCTCCGACGGCACCACCCATGCACTCCACATGGCGATCAACGGCCTGGACGCGCGTCAGCAGGCCATCGCCGGCAACGTGTCGAACCTCGAGACCCCGGGCTACCGGGCTCGCATCGTCAGCTTCGAGGACAGCCTGCGCGCCGCGCTCGCGGACGGTACGCCGACCGCGACGAACGTGTCGGTCGCCGAGTCGCGCGCCGCGACCCGGATGAACGGCAACAACGTGAACATCGACTTCGAGCTCCTCGCCGAGAAGGAGAACGTGTTGCGCCAGCGGCTCGTCGTGCAGGCGCTCAACAGCAAGTACACGCTCTTGCGAACAGCGATCACCGGTCAGTGACCGGTGGGGCCACGGATGGCCACCCACCCCCCATCACACCATCCACCCCGCCAGTCCCATCATCCGCTGATCAACCGTTGCAAGGAGGTACCCCATGTCAGAAGTCTTCTCGATCCTCGGCGTCGCCACGTCCGGGATGGGTGTCTACAAGACCTGGCTCAACGCCGTGGCCGACAACGTCGCCAACATGAACAACGTGGTCCGCACCGACGAGGCCGCCTTCCAGGAACGCTTCGTCGAGGTCGAGCCGATCGTCGGCGAGGACAGCCTGGGCGAAGGCGCGATGGTGTCGGGCGTGCAGTTCGGTGATCCGAACGGCATCGTCGCCTACGAGCCCAACCACCCGCTGGCCGACGAGGAGGGCATGATCCGCCGCCCGAACGTATCGCTCACCGACCAGATGGTCTACATGCAGCTGGCCCAGCGTGGTTACCAGGCCAACGTGCGCTCGTTCGAGAGCGCCAAAGAGGCCTACGAGACCATCCTCTCGATCGGGAAGTGATCATGGCCCTCCCCATCATGCCCATCTCGCCCATCACGGTCGCCGGCTCCATCCAGCCCGGCAACCGCACCGCTGCCGTCGCCGGCGGCGGCGAGGGTTCGTCGTTCGGCAACGTGCTCACCGAACAGCTCAACAAGCTGTCGGCTGCGCAAGCGAAGGCCGACGACCTGGCGCTGCAGGCCGCCACCGGCGACCTGCAGTCGATCCAGGACTACACCATCGCCTCGACCGAGGCTCAGCTGCTCACCCAACTCACGGTGCAGGTGCGGAACAGGGCCGTCGAGGCCTTCAACGACATCATGCGCATGCAGGTCTAAATGCCCACTCCAGATCAATCCAATGCACTCGGCCGAGCCAAAGAGCTCGCCGGCAAGCTCACCCCGATCCAGAAGATCACCCTCGGCGCCGTGCTGCTGACCGTGATCGCCGGCGGGTTGGTGCTGTCGCGGTCGTCCGACGCCGTGCCGATGACGGCGCTGTACACCGACCTCGACGCCGCCGACGCGGCGTCGGTCGTCGACTCGCTGGCCGGACGTGGCGTGCAGTACGACCTCGCCGACGGCGGCAAGACGGTGATGGTGCCGAAGACCGAGGTGTACGACCTGCGCGTCGCACTGGCCGGCGAGGGCCTGCCGTCGTCGAACGACGGCTACGCGCTGCTCGACAACCAGGGCATCACGACGTCGGAGTTCCGCCAGCGCGTCGACTACCAGCGTGCGCTCGAGGGCGAGCTCGCCAAGACCCTCACCGCGCTCGACGGTGTGCAGAGCGCCTCGGTGCGCCTCGCGCTGCCGGACGAGTCGCTGTTCGTCGACGAGCCGGCCTCCCCCTCGGCCGCGGTGCTCGTCGTGCCGCAGGGTGTGGGCGGCATCACCAGCAACGAGGTGGAGGCGATCATGCACCTCGTCGCATCGTCGGTGAAGGACATGAAGCCCGAGGACGTCTCGATCGTCGACTCGGAGGGCAACGTCCTCTCCGTCGGCGGCGGGAGCACGTCCGGCGGCATGGCGGCAGGCGGGATGAACGATCGCACCAAGGCGACCGCTGCGTACGAGGCCGACATGCAGGCCTCGATCCTCGCCATGTTGTCGAAGGCGCTCGGTTCGAACAAGGTGGGCGTCACGGTCACCGCCGAGCTCGACCTCGACCAGGCTCAGCAGACGTCGGAGGACTACGGCACGCTCAACCCCGACGGTGAGGAATTGCCGTACGTCATCGCCAACAGCGCGTCCCGCGAGGAGTACGGCGCCGACGCCGAGGGTGCCAACGGCAACGGCGAGACCGGCATCCTCGGCCCCGACGGTGCGCTCACCGCCGACGACATCACCGTCGACGACGGCACGGGTACGCCGGTGGCTGCGTCCGGCTACGTGAAGGAGGAGGCCGACACGCAGTACGCGATCGACCGGGTGGTCGAGCAGCGCACGATCGTGCCCGGCAAGGTCACCCAGGTCAACGTCGCGATCGTCGTCGACGAGGCCACGGTGACACCCGAGCAGATCGACCAGATCGACGCACTGGTGAAAGCGACGATCGGCTACTCCGAGCAGCGCGGCGACAAGGTGGAGGTGGAGGCACTGCCCTTCGACACCACCGCCAGCACCGAGGCCGAGGCACTGGCCGCGGCCGAGGAAGCCGCGGCGTCGAAGACCCAGATGATGGGCATGGTGCGCACGATCGCCGTGCTGCTCGTGATCATCATCGCCCTCATCCTCGGCTACCGCAGCGCCAAGAAGGCCCGGACGGTCACCGTCACGCCGATCAACATCGGCGAGATCACCACCGGACCGCGCCCGTCGCTCGGCCCCGGTTCGGCGATCGACCCGCTCTCCGAGCTCGACAACGAGTCGGTGCCGATCGCGATCAACCGGCCACCGGACCGCGATGCGATCGTGATGAACGAACTCACCCAGATGGCCGACCGCCGGCCGCAGGAAGTGGCCAACGTGCTGCGCGCCTGGCTGGCTGAGAACAAGGCCGGGGCCCGTCGATGAGCGACAACCTCCCCGCGATCCCGCAGTCCGACCTGAGCGGTGCGCAGAAGGCGGCGATCCTGCTGCTGAAGCTCGGCCAGGAGCACTCGTCGAAGGTGCTGAAGCTGCTGGGCGACCAGGAGGTCACCCAGATCACCGCCGAGATCGTGAAGGCACAGACGATCAAGAAGGAGGACAGCGAGGTCGCGCTCACCGAGTTCGCCGCCCTCGTCGTCGCCGGCGACCACCTGCAGAGCGGCGGCTTCCAGACCGCCCACGACCTGCTCGAGGCGTCGCTCGGCCCGATCCGTGCGACGGAGATCATCGAGAACCTCAAGGAGTCGATGGTCAAGGCGCCGTTCGAGTTCCTGAAGAACGCCGACCCGCGCCAGATCCTCAACTTCCTCTCGGCCGAGCACCCACAGACGATCGCGCTCGTGCTCGCCCACGTGCACCCCGACATCGCGTCGATGGTGGTGGGCGGCCTGCCCGAGGAACTGCAGCGCGAGGTGTCGATCCGCATCGCCACCCTCGACCAGACCTCGCCCGAGGTGATCACGATGCTCGAAGGGCAGCTCGAGAAGCGTCTGTCGTCGGTGGTGAAGAGCCAGACCAACCAGGCCGTGGCCGACGGCGTGCAGACGCTCATCGAGATCCTCAACCGTTCCGACCGCGCGACCGAACGTTCGATCTTCGAAGGTCTCGAGCACCACAACGAAGAGCTCGCCGACGAGGTGCGTTCGCGCATGTTCGTGTTCGAGGACATCGTCACCCTCGACGACCGTGCCGTGCAGCTCGTGCTGCGCCAGGTCGACGCCAAGGAGCTCGCGACCGCCCTCAAGGGTGTGCGCGCCGAGGTCAAGCAGAAGATCATGCGCAACATGTCCGAACGTGCGGCGCAGAACCTCGACGAGGAGATCACCCTCCTCGGCGCGGTGAAGATGAAGACCGTGGAAGAGGCGCAGGGCGCCATCGTCCGTGTGATCCGGGCGCTCGAGGAGAGCGGCCAGGTCGTGGTCACACGGGGCACGGACGAATACGTCTCATAGGGGTCGTAGGGCCACCAGGCACGGGCATCCGTGCACACCCGGGGCGACCCGGACGATCAAGCACATCACGTCGAGCGCACTGCGGCTCGACGACAACCAGTACACATCGGCTCAGGGACGACGCCGTTGGAGGAACCCACGGATCGGGGACCGACACCATCAGGAGCTCCCGTTGCCCACTGCGTTCGCCGATCTGCACGACGACCTCGCCATCCGACTCGGTCATGCGCGAGAGGCCGTCCGTCCGGTTCGTTCCGGCTCGATCTGCAAGGTGCTCGGTCTCCGCTTCGACGTGGAGGGCCTCGACCTGCCGATCGGCGCCAGCGTGCGCATCGCCGAGCCCGGCTTCGACCTCAACGGTGAGGTCGTGGCCGTCGGCGACGGGATGATCACCTGCATGCCCTTCGGCGAGGTGAAGGGTCTGCGCGTCGGCGCCCGCGTCGAGGGTTCCGACAAGGCGTCGTCCATCGGTGTCGGCCCGGCGCTGCTCGGCCGCGTGATCGACGCCCTGGGCCGTCCGCTCGACGACCGTGGCCCGATCCACGGCCTCGTCGACGTCGAGCTCGACGGCGAACCTCCCCACCCGCTGCGTCGGGCGATGATCGACCAGAAGATGTCCCTCGGCGTGCGCGCCTGGGACACGCTCATCCCGGCCGGGCGCGGTCAGCGCGTCGGCATCTTCGCCGGCTCGGGCGTCGGCAAGTCGACGCTGCTCGGCATGATCGCCCGCAACACCGCAGCCGACGTGAACGTCGTGGCGCTGATCGGCGAACGCGGCCGCGAGGTGCGCGAGTTCGTGGAGAACGACCTCGGCCCCGAGGGCCTCGAGCGTTCGGTGCTGGTGATCGCCACGTCCGACGCGCCCGCGCTCGTGCGGTTCCGTGCGGCCTTCGTCGCGACGCGCATCGCGGAGTACTTCCGCGACCAGGGCGCCGACGTGATGCTGATGATGGACTCGCTGACCCGCTTCTGCATGGCCCAGCGCGAGATCGGCCTGAGTGCCGGTGAGCCGCCCACGAGCCGTGGCTACCCGCCGAGCGTGTTCTCGCTGCTGCCCCGGTTGCTCGAGCGCGCCGGCGCCGCCGAGGTCGGCTCGATCACGGGTCTCTACACGGTGCTCGTCGACGGCGACGACCACAACGAGCCGATCTCCGACGCGGCACGTTCGATCCTCGACGGTCACGTGGTGTTGTCCCGCAAGCTCGCCCACGCCAACCACTACCCGGCGATCGACGTGCTCGCCTCCGTCTCCCGCGTCACCAACGCGGTGACCTCGGAGGAGGAGCGCAACCTGCTGTACGAGCTGCGCCGGCTGATGGCCGCCGAGGCCGAGGCGAAGGACCTGATCGAGATCGGTGCGTACGTGCCGGGCACCAACCCGACGGTCGATCGCGCGGTCGCGATGCGCGACGTGATCAAGGGCTTCCTCACCCAGCGCACGCACGACGCGTGGGATGCGCCGCGGTCGTTCGCACGACTGCGCGAGATCCTCGGACCCGTCGGCGGTCGAGCATGAACCGCAAGCGGCTGCAGGCCGTGCTCCGTGTGCGCTCCCTGCAGGAGCGCGGTGCCCGCGGTGAACTCGCGCGGCGCAGCCAGGACCACCAGCGCGCGGTGTCCGCCGAGCAGCACACGTGGGAACGCCTCGAGGAGGCGTCGCAGGACGTGACCGAGAGCGGACGACTGCTCGCCATGCAGGCCGTTCGCGATGCCGGTGTGCGCGCCGCCGAGGTGCAGCACGTCGTCACCGACGAGACGCTGCAGCAGACCGTGGTCGCCCGCGACGAGTGGACGATCGCCGCCCGCCGGGTGGAGGCACTCGACCGGCTGGGCACGCGGTTGCGCGAGGCCGACGAGGCCGAGGAGGAGCGCAAGCAGATCCTCGAGATCGACGACCTGGTCCTCGCCCGTCGCGGACGCGAGCCCGGTGGTGAGCTGGCATGAGCGGCGTCTCCGCCATCGCGTCGATCGGTGCCGTACAGGCTCGCATCGGCCAGATCGAACAACGCTTCGGCGTCCGCCGCACCCTGCCGGTCGACACCTCGTCGACGCCTGCCGCGACCGCCACCGCATCCTCGACCGGCGCCGCCGCCGCATCCGTCTCGTCCGCCGCCTCGACCGCCGCCTCGACCGCGGTGGCGCCGAACACGGCGGCTGGTGCGAGCGTCGCCGCCGCTGCGGCTGCCATCGCCGCCGATCCCTCGGCATCGCTGACCGAACTGCTGGGCACCGATCCCACGACGGGCACGACCACGCCGGGCGACGCCACATCGGGCGCCTCGTTCGACCAGGTCTTCCAAGCGGCCGTCGCCGAGCTGCAGGCCCAGTGGCAGCAGTCAGGTCTCACCACCGCTGGCACGACGGCCGGCTCGGGCGCCGTCCCTGCGGTCGGCGCGACGAGCACACTTGCGTTCGCGACGCCGGCAGCCGCCGCGCCGGTCGCATCGGGCGCCGCCGTAGCGGTCGGCGTCGTCGGCATCGAGGGTGCCGTCGCCGCATCGACGCCGCACGCCGCCGTCTTCGAAGCAGCCGGTGCCCGCTACGGCATCCCCGCGAAGGTGCTCGCCGCGATCGGGTACGTCGAGTCGCGCTTTCGCCCCGACGCCGTCAGCAGCGCCGGCGCGGTCGGGATGATGCAGTTCCTGCCGAGCACCGCCGCGTCGATGGGCGTCGACCCGTACGACCCGGCCTCGGCGATCGACGGGACCGCCCGCTACCTGCGCAGCGCGCTCGATCGGTTCGGCTCCCTCGACGAGGCGATCGCCTCCTACAACGTCGGCCCCGGCGCGATCGCGCGGGCCGGCGGTGTGCAGCCCGGCTCACAGGCCGAGCGGTACCTGACCAAGGTTCTCGACGCGACAGGACGGATCTGATGAGCAACATCACGCTTCCCGGCCGTTCCGGCCCCACCAGCAGCGCTCGCGCGATGCCGGTGATCGACCTGCCGACTGGCGCCGCCGACCAGGCGGGGCAGCGGACCGGTGACGCGGCCGATCGGTTCTCGGCCCACTTCGAACGCGCACTCGGTGATCACGGCCGCGCCGACCGGTCGCGTGCCGACCGGCCCGACCGGCCCACCGATCACCACGCCGATCGAGAGGTGGGCGAGGGCCGCGCGGACGCCGGGTCGGCGCGCCAGGAGGTGCGGCCCGCGCTGCGCCGGACCGAACGTGCCGGCCGCGACGACGGCGCACGCTCGGGCGATGGCGCCGACACCACCGATGCCGCATCGAACGGCACGACCGATGCAACCGATGCGACCGATGCGACCGATGCGACCGATGCCGGGGCCGACGACACCGCCCCTGCCGCCGGCGTCGAGACGATGCCGCCCGTCGTGGCACCGGTCGTCGTGCCGACGGCACCCGCCGCCACCACCGCGCCGGCGGCGGCGCCGACGCTGGTGCCGGCGGTGACCGAGGCGTCGGACCAGCTCGCGGTCGAGGCCGCTGCGACCGCGCCAGCGGTCACCTCATCGGCCACCTCAGCGGAGGCCGCCGTGACGGTCGACGCCGCCGTGGCGACGGCCGGTGCCGTGGCCACCCCGTCGGTCGACACCGGGTCGGACTCTGCTGCCGCTGCCGCCCTCGCGGACGGCGCCACCCAGACGACCGGCGCTGCGCCGACGACCGGTGAAGCCGTCGCGACGGCGCCCTCGACGGCACCGGCCACCACGGCTGCCACTGCCGATCCAGGCGCTGCTGCCATCGCTGACACCGCCATCGGCGCCGTGGCCGCCGTCGCCTTCGACGCGACCGCGGCGGCCGCGGCGGCCGCGGCGGGTGGCGACGCCGCAGCCGACGCCGATCCAGCAGCTGCTGCCGGTGCCGCTGCCACGGCCGGCGCGCTCCCAGCGGCTCGGGCGCTGCAGGCCCGGGCGAACGGACGCGACGACGGTGCCTCGCTGCCCGCCGCACCGACCGCGCTCGCCAATGCTGCGGCTCCCTCTGCGGTCGCCGCCACGGCCGCCGGTGCCGGTGAGCGCGACAGCGCCGACAACTCGACGTCCACCGGCGCCGGGAACCCGCTCACCGTCCAGACCGTCGGCGCCGGTCACCGCGCCGCCACGGCCGACGGCGTCTCGTTCGTCTCGGCGGCCGACGCCGCAGCGGCCGAGGCGGCAGAGGCGGCGGCGCTCGCCGGGACGGACAGCGCGGCCGAGACCCGCCGCCGCGATGGCGAGCTGCTGCGCACCCCGGGTCTCGACCGCATGTCGATCGATCTCTCCGACGAGGGGCTCGGTCCGCTCACCCTGCAGGCGGCCACCGGCGCCGGCGGGCTGCAGCTCCGGCTCACCGCCGGTGACCGTGCGGTGGGCGATGCCCTCGCGGCGTCGGCACACGAACTCCGTCGCGACCTCGAGGCCTCGGGCACGATGCTCGGCTCGCTCGACGTGGGCCACCGAGGCACCCAGGGCCAGCAGGGCAATCAGGGCCGTGATGGGCGCGGCCTGCCCGATCGTCCGGGCGGCCTCGACGGCCTCGCTCGAACCGCTCGCACCGACGCACCAGCAGCCCGCGCGGTCGCCAACACCCGTCCGTCGTCGTCGGCCGCCGGCGGCCTCGACCTCCTTATCTGACGACACCCGGCGCGAGCCACCTGATCCCACCTGATCCACCTGATCCCCACAGAACTCACCGGAACCCACAGGAGCACCACATGACCATCGCCGCCGTCGGAGGAGTCCTCTCGGCACGGAGCCCCAGCGCCCGTACCGAGGCCGACGCCTCCGGCACTTCCGCCAGTTCCAGCTCGAGCGGCAGTTCCAGCAGCTCGAGCAGCTCGTCGTCGACCTCGTCGGGCCCCTCCACGATGCTCGACCGCGACGCGTTCTTGAAGCTGCTGGTCGCCCAGCTGAAGTACCAGGACCCCAGCAAGCCGGCCGACGCGTCGGAGATGATCTCGCAGTCGGCGCAGCTCAGCGTCGTCGACAAGCTCGACCAGATCTCGAAGTCGATCAGCGAAGCGAGCGCCACCAACCGCTTGAACCTCGGCGGCTCGATCATCGGCAAGCAGGTCACCTTCGCCGGCAAGGACGGCGTGCCCGTCAGCCAGGTGGTGACGTCGGTGTCGTTCACGGGCACGACCATGGTGCTGCGCGCCGGCACCTGGGACGTCCCGATCGACGCCGTGACCTCCATCGCCCAGGGACCCGTGACGACCTTCTCCACCACCGGCACCACCGGCACCACCGGCACCAACGACCGGCACGACCGGCACGACCGGCACGACCGGCACGACCGGCACGACCGGCACGACCGGCACGACCGGCACGACCGGCACGACCGGCACGACCGGCACGTGACCTCCCCCCAGACCCAGCCCCAGACCCAGCCCAACCCGACGAACGAACTCGACCAAAGGAACCCATCATGATCCGCTCCATGTCCACCGCCCTCTCCGGCCTCCGCAACCACCAGGTCATGCTCGACGTCGTCGGCAACGACATCGCCAACGTGTCGACCGTCGGCTTCAAGAGCTCCACGACGGTGTTCTCCGACGTCCTCACCCAGACCCTCCAGGGCGCCGGTGCACCCGTGGCCGGCCTGCAGGGCGGTACCAACGCCGCCCAGATCGGCCTCGGTTCGCGCCTCATGGCCACGGTGCAGTCGTTCACCCAGGGCGCCCTGCAGCGCACGGGCCGCAGCACCGACCTCGCCATCCAGGGCGACGGCTTCTTCCAGGTCCGCACGGCCAGCGAGACGATGTACACCCGCGGCGGCGCGCTCACCCTCGACGCAGCCGGCAACCTCACCACGGCGGAGGGCTTCTTCGTCCAGGGCTGGCAGGCCGACGTGACAGGTGCGATCAACACCAACGTCACACCCGGCTCGGTGCAGATCCGCGTGGGCGACCTGCTCAACCCGAACCAGAGCCAGAACGCCGTCGTCGGCGGCAACCTGTCGGCCGACGCGCCGATCGGTACGGCCACCACCATCACCCTCACCGGCTACGACCAGCAGGGCACCACGACGCCGATCAACCTCACGTACACCAAGACCGCGGCGAACACGTGGACGGTCACGGGCACCCACGGCCCGGGCGCCACGCCGTTCGCGATCACCGACAACGTGCTCACCTTCAGCGGCGGCGGCGAGCTCGTCGGCCCGGCCGACCGCAACATGAACGTCGCCGGCGGCGTGATCCCCGGCTACCCGAACCCGATCGTGTTCGACCTCGGTGCCGCCGGTAGCCAGGGTCGCCTCACCCAGTTCGCCGGCGCCACGACGGCCGCCATCGTCCAGCAGGACGGCGCGGCCTCCGGCACCCTGCAGGCGTTCAGCGTCGGCCAGGACGGCATCATCACCGGCAGCTACTCGAACGGTCTCACGAAGTCCATCGGTCAGCTCGCGCTCGCCGTGTTCAACAACCCGCAGGGTCTCGAGCGCGTGGCCGGTGCGTGGCGACCGACCGCCAACTCGGGTCTGGCCCAGGTGGGCGTCCCCGGTGGTGGCGGCCGCGGCCTGCTGTCGGCCGGCACCCTCGAGATGTCGAACGTCGACCTCGCCGAGGAGTTCACCCGCCTGATCGTCGCCCAGCGCGGCTTCCAGGGCAACGCCCGCGTGATCACCACCTCCGACGAGGTGCTGCAGGAGGTCGTGAACCTGCGTCGCTGATCCCCACGCGGGGCTCGTCCCACTCGCCGGCACACCGCCGGTCCACTCCCCGGTCCACCCGCCGGCGGGCCCGTCGCTGCTGGGTGCGACGTTGATCGACAGATCGACGCCGCACCCGACAGTCAGGGGGGACGAGTTCCGACACCGGGTCCGACGGACCCACCTCGAATCGCAGGAGCACCACGAGACCGATGTCAGACACCGCAACCGACCCCGGCGCCGCCAAGAACGGTCGACGCCGCCGGGGAGAACCGAAGCTGTACGACTTCCGCCGGCAGAGCACGCTCTCGCGAGAGCACGTGCGCACCATGCAGATCGTGCAGGAGACGTTCGCGCGCGGCTTCTCGACCATGCTCGCGTCGCAGCTGCGCAGCGTGACGCAGGTGACCATCCAGTCGATCGAGCAACGCTCCTACGACGAGTACGTCCGCGACCTGGCCAACCCCAACCTGATCACGATGCTCAGCCTCGAGCCGTTGATCGGTGCCGCGATCTTCCAGCTGCCGCTCGAGGTCGCCTTCTGTGCGATCGAGCTGATGATGGGCGGCGCCGGCCACCTCGAGCACCCCGCCCGTCCGCTCACCGAGCTCGAGCTCCAACTCATTCGCGGCATCCTCGAACGAGCGCTGCCGGAGATGCGCTACGCCTTCGAGCCCGTGGTGGCCACGGAGCCGAAGATCATGAGCCAGGAGTCGAACCCGCAGTACGCGCAGATCGCCGCGCCGACCGACATGGTGATCGTGGTCTCGTTCGACATCCGCATCGAGAACGTCGCCGGCACCGCGACGCTGTGTATCCCGTTCTCCAGCCTGCAACCGCATCTCGAGGCGCTGTCGGCGACCTCGCTGTACGGCAGCCAGTCGATGCACAACATGGCCGAGACGCGCGAGCGCCTGCACGAACACATCGGCGAGACGCCCGTGACCGTGTCGGCCCAGTTCCGCCAGATCGAGATGACGGCCGACGCGATCGTGAAGCTGCGCGTGGGCGACATCCTCCCCCTCAGCCATCCCCTCGACGAGCCGCTCACGCTGGTCGTTGGCGAGACGCCGACGTACCGCGCCCGCATCGGTCGCAAGAACCGCCGCCTCGCGATGCTGATCGACAGCAAGGCCGACCCGAACGCGTCGTCGATGCCGGTCAAGCCGCTGATGCTGACCAAGCCCGGCGCCCGCTGACCGAGCCGGGCGCCCGCCGATCGGGCGCGCCGATCGGGCGCGCTGCAGGTCACGGCGCTGACCGACCTGCATGACAGATCCGGCCCGGACGACACGGTCCACGTCATCCAGGCCCGATCCGGAGCCACCCCGGGCGAGATCCGGAGGGCACCCACGGGCGCCCATCCCGGATCCATGACAGGCCTCACGGCGAAACAGGAGTTGACGTGACGGACACAGCCACCTCGCGAGCGAGCTTGATCGCCGGCATCGAAGCGGCCGCACTCGTGCTGGCGCAGAAGCTCGGTCTCGGCGACGAGACGCGGGCGAGCGATGACTGGCCGATCGACGAGGGCGACGCCGTCCTCAACATGCCGTTCGAGGGCGACCCGACGAGCTCGCTCGTCCTGGCGGTCAACGACGACGTCGCCGAGCGGCTGCTCGGCAACGCCTCGCTGTTGAACTCGACCTTCGCGGAGGCCACCGAGGCGATCAACACCACTGCCGGTACCTCGCTGCGTCCCTCCGCGGTGACCAAGGCCGAGGTCATGCAGCCGTCGTTCATCGCCGAGATCGTCGACAACGGTTCGCTCACGGCGCTCGCCGGTCTCACCATGCCCAGGGAGGAGCCGGCGTACGAGCCCGAGCCGCAGCCCGTGGCCGAGGCCTTCGAGCCGGCGCCGCTCGATGCCGGTTTCGGTGGTGGTCTCGGTGGGATGCTCGCCGGTGGGGTGCCGGCATCGTCGTTGAGCGTGCTCCACGACGTGGAGCTGGTCGTGACGGCCGAACTCGGCCGCACCACGATGCAGGTGCGCGACCTGCTGGGCCTCGCGCCCGGCATGGTCGTGGAGATCGACCGTGCGGCCGGGTCGCCCATCGACCTGCTCGTGAACGGACGCAAGATCGCCGCTGGGGAGGTGGTGGTGATCGACGAGGAGTTCGGTATCCGGATCACCGAGATCGCTCCGACCGGCGAGCACTCCCGATGACCGACGTCAGCTTCCTGGACCTCGTGGTCCGGATGATCGTCTCGCTCGGCGTCGTGCTCGGCCTGATGTTCGGCGCCTACTGGTTCCTGCGCCGTCGCCAGGGGTTCGGGTCGACGGGGCCGTCCTTGCGCCGTGCACCGGCCCGTGGCGCCTCACGTTCGATGCGCTCGACCACCTCCGGCATGTCCGGCATCGGTGGCATCGGTGGGTTCGGTGCAGGCGGTCGCACCGGTGGTGCGTCGCGCAACGCCGGCAACCGTCGTGGCCTTCGGGTGCTCGGCCGGGTCGGTGTCGGCCGCACCACACAGGTCGTGGCCGTGCAGTTCGCGGAGAAGGTGTACCTGCTGGCAGCGTCCGACCAGGCCGCCCCTGCCGTGCTCGCCGAGCTCGACCTGGCCGCCTGGCTCGCCGCGACCGAGGCCGACGACACCGCCGCCGGCGTCGGCGCGCCCATCGTCCGCGAGGCGATCGATCCGAGCGCGCTCCAAACGCCGCACACGCCGCGGCCGAACGGCCTGCTCGAGTCGCTGCGGGAAGCGACGACCCGACGTGGCTGATCCCGTCCTCCCGCTCGATCGATCGTTCGATCGCACGCGCGCCCGCAGGTCGTCGTCGAAGCGCACGTTCGCTCGCCTCGTGTTCGTCGTCGCGATCGCGTTCGTGGCGGCCGGCCTCGGCACCCTGTTGTCGCCCGGCACCGCGCTCGCCGCGGGATCCGCACCGGCCGTCGCTTCGGCCGCACCGGCCGTGGCGCCGACGCCACCCGAGGTCCCGGAGATCCCGGACGTCTCCGATCCGTTCGACCGCCCGACGGGGAACACCGGCACACCCGGCGTCGACGAAGGCGATTCGTCCGACGCCAGCATCGACGTGAACTTCCCGAACGTCACGGAGGAGTCGTCGAACTCCGTCGTCATCATCCTGCTGCTCACGGTGCTGTCGATCGCACCGAGCCTGCTCGTGCTGTGCACGTCGTTCACGCGCATCGTGATCGTGCTCTCCCTCACCCGCAATGCGCTCGGCATCCCCACGGTGCCGCCGCAGCAGGTGGTGGTCGGTCTCAGCCTGTTCCTCACGCTGTTCGTGATGGGCCCCACCCTGAGCGAGATGAAAGAGGTCGCGCTCGACCCCCTCCTGGCCGGCGAGATCACCACCGGCGACGCACTCGATGCAGCCCAGGGACCGCTCCGCGAGTTCCTGTTGGCGCACACACGCGAAGGCGAGCTCGAGATGTTCCTCGATGCCTCCAAGACCGAGACGCCGGTGGCGCGCGACGAGGTGCCCCTCAACGCGCTGATCCCGGCGTTCGTGCTCTCCGAGTTGAAGAGCGGCTTCATCATCGGGTTCGTGATCTTCATCCCGTTCCTCATCATCGACCTGGTCGTCTCGGCCGTGCTGATGGGACTCGGGATGATGATGCTCCCACCGTCGTTCGTGTCGTTGCCCTTCAAGCTCCTGCTCTTCGTGATGCTCGACGGCTGGATGTTGGTCGTCGGCACGCTCCTCACCTCCTACGGATAAGCGAGGACCCATCCCATGACCAGTCAACAAGTGATCGACATCGGCACACGTGCCCTGATCGTGACGGCCAAGGTGGCCGGACCGTTCCTGGCCGTCGTGCTCGCGGTCGGCATCGTCATCGGCCTCCTGCAGTCGGTGACCCAACTGCAGGAGCAGACGCTCACGTTCGTGCCAAAGCTCATCGGCAGCGCGATCGTCATCGCCGTCAGCGGCAACTGGATGCTGGCGACGATGGTGTCGTTCGGCCACGAGCTGATGGACAGCGTCCCCGCGCTGCTCAACGGCTGACGGTCCACATCGCGCCATGCGTCTCTTCATCGACCCGGCGACCCTCGTGGGGTTCTGCCTGGTGTTGGTGCGCGCCGGCGCGTGGGTGGCCATCTGCCCACCGTTCAACACGCCGGCCGTCCCGCCACGTGTGCGCGTCGGCATCGCCGTCTCGATTGCGCTGCTGCTCGGCAACCAGGTGGGCAAGGAGGTGCAGAGCCTCGAGACCGCGAACCTCGTGGGGATGCTGTTCACCCAACTCCTGGCCGGCTTCACGCTCGGGCTGTTCGTCTACGTGATCTTCTCGGCGATCCAGTCGGCGGGTGAACTGATCGACCTCCAGGTCGGCTTCAGCATGGGCGCGGTCATCGACCCGATGTCCGGCAACCAGTCGACGCCGGTCGGCCGTCTGCACCAACTGGTCGGCGTGGCGATCCTGTTCGCGATCAACGGCCACGTGCTGATCGTCCGCGCCTTCATCCGTTCGGTCGAGATGGCACCGCTGGGGCACATCGACGGGGCGAAGGTCACCGAGACCCTGGCCAAGCTCGTCGCCACGCTGCTCGCCGCAGCGATCGAGATCGCCCTGCCGGTGCTGACCGCACTGTTCTGCACCGAGGTCGCACTCGGCTTCCTGGGCAAGGCCGCGCCGCAGCTGAACATCCTCGTGATCGGGTTCGCGGTCAAGTCACTGATCACCTTCGCCCTGCTCGGGGCGACGATGGTGCTGCTCCCCGAGACGGTCGACTCGCTCATCGGTCGGGGGTTGCGCGCGGCGCTGGGGGTCTTCTCCGGATGAGCAAGCGCGAGGGGAAGACAGAGGCCCCCACAGAGAAGAAGAAGAAGGACGCGCGCAAGAAGGGCACGATCTCGAAGTCGCAGGACCTCGGGCCGTGGATCACCCTGCTCGTCGCGACCTACGTCATCCCGGCCACGATCGGCGCGACGAGCAACGTGGCCATCAGTTCGCTCGCTTCGCTGCGCGCCATCTCGGCCCAACCGGACTCGCAGAAGGCGGTCGACCTGTTGGGTCAGGCGATGTTCGGCGGACTCATGGCGCTGCTGCCGTTCCTCGGGGTGTGCACGCTCGTCGGTGTCGTCACCCACGTGGGCCAGACCGGGCTGATGCTGTCGCTGCACCCGCTCAAGCCCGACTTCAAACGCATCAACCCGATCGAGGGCACGAAGCGCCTGTTCTCGCCGAAGTCGTTGTGGGACACCGCCAAGCAGGTCGCGAAGAGCGTCCTGATCACGTGGCTGTCGTGGCCGCACGTCACCCGGGTCGCCGAGAACCTCACCAACAGTGGACGCGTGTCGCTGATGGACGGACTGGCCGAGAGCTCCCGGGCGCTGATGGCGATGACCCGCGTGGTCTGTTACGCCATCATCGTCGTCGCCCTCGTCGACTACATGTACCAACGGCGCAGCACGATCCTCGACCTCAAGATGACCAAGCAGGAGGTCCGCGACGAGATGCGCAACAGCGAGGGCGATCCGCACGTCAAGCAGCGGATCCGCTCGTTGCAGATGGCGATGTCGCGCAGCCGCATGATGGCCGACGTGCCCACCGCGAGCGTGATCATCACCAACCCGACACACGTGGCGATCGCGCTGCGGTACGACCCGCTGTCGGGTGGGGCGCCGAAGGTCGTCGCGGCCGGCATCGACAACGTGGCGATGCGCATCCGCGAGAAGGCCCGTGAGGCCGGTGTGCCGATCGTGGAGGCCAAGCCGCTCGCCCGTGCCCTGTGGCGATCGTGCGAGGTGGGTGACGAGATCCCGGGTCAGCTGTACGAGGCGGTCGCCAAGGTGCTCGCGTTCGTGCGCCGGTTGCGCGGCAGCATCCTGTCGGCCACCGTGCTCCCGCTGCCCCGGCAGTACCACGTGGACGACACGATGCTCGAGGGCATCACCGGTCGTCGCCCGAAGCGCGCGCCCGCGGCCTGACCGGCCCTGCTGGCCGATCTGCCGGCCGATCTGCTGGCCGACCCGTTGGTTTCGAGTGCTGCCCAGGTGGGAACCCCATCTTCGGACGTCCTCACGACCCGACGAGGACGGCGATCGCGGGGCGCTCGCCCCGGGGAGGAAGGCTCACATGAAGGACTCGAACCTCGACCAGGCCAAGGGCCGCGTCAAGCAGGCTGCCGGCGACCTCACCGGTGACGACGAACTGCGTCGTGAGGGCAAGGTGGACGAGACCGCCGGCAAGGTGAAGGAAGGTCTCGACTCGGGAGCGGACAAGCTGCGCGACGCCGTCGACAAGGTGAAGGACAAGCTCACCGATCGTCGCTGACCACCGCTGACCACCGCTGACCGTCCGACGGTCAGCGTCGACCGTCGACAACGGCCCGGGGACCCGCATCGAGCGGGTTCCCGGGCCGTGGCGCGTGGCGGGTGATTCGAGCGTCGCCGGCTGTCAGCGGCGGCGGGGGAGCTGGCTGAACGAGGGTGAGGGACCGACGACGGTGGCGACGAGGTCGGCATCGTCGGCGGCGGCTGCCTGGTTCGACAGCAGGATCTCCTGGTACACCTCTTCGCGGTGCACGCTCACGGAGCGGGGCGCACGGATACCGATGCGCACCTGGTCGCGGTTGAGTTCCAACACGGTGACGACGATGTCGTCACCGATGAGGATGCTCTCCCCGACGCGTCGGGTGAGAACGAGCATGTCAGCCCACCTCGCTCGCCGCGAGCACGCCGAAAGGTGCCCGGATGGGCCAGCGCGAGTCGGCGAGGATCACCTGCTGCATCCTGCGGTGGTGCACGTCGACGACGAGCGGGGCACGCAGGTTCGCGGTCAGGTGAGGGGTGTCCGCGTCACGGTGCACCGTCACGAGCGACAGCACGCGCACGTCGGCCTCGTCGGCGATCCCGAGTGACTTCTCGTCGATGTCGATCTCGTAGTCGGGGAACACCTCCCACGGCACGAGGCACATGAAGGCGAGATCGCCGTCGTCGAGATCCTGCATCCAGTAGAGCGAGGACTCGTCGCCGGGGTTCACCCCCGGTGCCGGTCCCGCCCCGAGCAGCGCCACGCGGCGCAGGTCGGGGAACCCGGGGATCCCGTTGGGCACGGCAAAGGCATCGTCGTCGCCGATGGCGATCGTCCCGAACCGTCGTGTCTCGAACTGCATGTGACCTCCTGTCGTCTCGTCGAGGCGGCTCGAGGAGGCGATGTCACTGCGTGGGATCACGGCGGATCACGGCGGTGACGGCCCCCAGGAACCTTCTCGACAAGGTCGGCTTCCTGCGAACAGTTGTGATGGTCCGGGACATGCGGAGATGCGCAGGAAGGTTCCAGACCGGTTCTCACGGGCCCCCTCGCAGGGACGTCCGGCCGGGCCGTGAAGACGACACGCAGGACGCGGCCGGACAGAGGAGGAGGAGCCTTGGAGAAGAGTCGACTGGGACAGGTGATGCTGCCCGGCGCCGTCGTGCTCGTCGTCGCGGTCATGGTGATCCCGCTCCCGTCGAGCGTGCTCGACGTCCTGCTGGTGGCGAACCTCTCGACGTCGATCCTCATCCTCCTCGTCTCCATGAACGTGAAGCGGGCGCTCGAGTTCAGCTCGTTCCCGTCGTTGCTCCTCGTGGTCACGCTGCTCCGGCTCGGCCTGAACGTCGCCACCTCGCGCGCCGTGCTCTCCGAGGGCCATGCGGGTGCGGTGATCGCCACCTTCGGCTCGGTCGTGGTGGGCGGCAGCCTCGTCGTCGGCCTCGTGATCTTCCTCATCCTCACGCTCGTGCAGTTCGTGGTCATCTCGAACGGTTCCGGCCGCGTCGCCGAGGTGACGGCACGCTTCACCCTCGATGCCATGCCCGGCAAGCAGATGGCGATCGACGCTGATCTCAGCGCCGGCGTCATCGGCGAGGAGGAGGCACGGCGCCGCCGCAAGGAGGTCGGCGACGAGGCCGACTTCTACGGCGCGATGGACGGTGCCTCGAAGTTCGTCAAGGGCGATGCCATCGCCGGCCTCGTGATCACGATGGTGAACCTCATCGGTGGCTTCCTCATCGGTGTGGTGCAGATGGGCATGCCCGTCGGCGAGGCCATCAAGACGTTCTCGCTCCTCACCGTCGGCGATGGTCTCGTGTCGCAGATCCCGGCGCTGCTGGTGTCGATCTCGGCCGGCCTCATCGTCACCCGTGCCGCCGGCGGCAGCGACCTCGGCTCCGACGTGTTCGCCCAGTTCCGCCGGCAGCGGCCGGCCATGCGGGCGGCCGGCATCGTCATCCTGATGATGGGCCTCATCCCGGGCCTGCCGAAGCTGCCGTTCGTCCTGATCGGCGGCACCCTGGTGTTCGTGTCGAGCCGCCTTCCGCGCGAGAACGAACTGGCGATCGAGGACCTGCCGCCGGCGCTGCCGGGCGCGACCGAGGCGGCACCGCCGCAGTCGCCGCAGCAGCTGGCCGTCGACGCCCGCGTGGAGCCGCTCGAGCTGAACATCGCGTTCGACCTGATCCCGCTCGTCGACAATGCGAGCGGTGGCGACCTGCTCGACCGGGTGGGTGCGCTGCGCCGCAAGATCGCCTCCGAGCTCGGCTTCGTGATGCCATCGATCCGCACCCGCGACGCCGCCGATCTGCCGGGTGGCACGTACGTCATCCGGGTGCACGGTGTCGAGGTCGGGCGCGGCATCGCTCCCGCCGGCCGCGTGCTCGTGATCGGCGATGCCTTCGAGAGCCTCCCCGGCGACGACGTCCGCGAGCCCGTGTTCGGGCTCGCAGCCCGCTGGGTGCCGGCCGAGTTCCAGGCCCAGGCCGAGATCTTCGGCAACACCGTGGTCGACCGGTCGACGCTCATCGTCACCCACCTCGCCGAGATCGTGCGACGCAAGGCCGGACGTCTGCTCAGCCGGACCGACGTCAAGGTGCTGGTCGACGGTGTCCGTGCGACCGATCCGCAGGTGGTCGACGACCTGATGACCATCGGGGTCACCACCGCCGAGGTGCAGCGCGTGCTGTCGGGCCTGCTCGACGACGGCGTGCCGATTCGCGATCTCGTCCGCATCCTCGAAGCCGTCGGCGATCGGGCCCGCACCCAGCGATCGGTGGAGGCCCTCGTCGAGGCGGCACGTCACGATCTCGGTCCGGCGATCACGACCGGCCTCGCCGCCGACGGTCGCCTCACGGCCGTCACGATGTCGGCGTCGTCGGAGAACCGTCTCATGCAGGGACTTCGCATCGCCGACGGGGTGAGCCAGCTCGAGCTGCTGCCCGACGAGGCCGATGCGCTCATCCGTCAGCTGAACGAACTGGTCGCCGCGACCGCGAGCCATGGCATCACGCCCGTGCTCGTCTGCTCGGCGCCGTTGCGCAGCGCCGTCGCCCGCCTCGTGCGCGCCACCGTCCCCGGCGTGCCGGTGGTGGCGTACACCGAGATCGGTGACCACCTGCAGATCGACGTGATCGCCAACGTCGAGCTCAACCCCGTGAACCAGCCGCACGCCAGCAGCCAGAACAGCCCGGAGGACTTCGATGCCTACGCCGTCAACTGACGCGTCCGTTCAGCACCAGCAGTACCAGCAGCAGCTGGAACGCGCCGCTCGAGCCGGTGACCCCGGGGCCGCCGGCGGCGACGGGAGCGACACGATGCGCTTCCGGGCGCCGACGCTCGAGGAAGCGATCGCGCTCGCCGAGACCTCGCTCGGGGCCCGGGTGCGGGTCGTGGCGGCGAACCGGATCCGTCGTGGCGGGATCGGTGGCTTCTTCGCGTCGGATCTCGGTGTCGAGGTCACCGTGGCGCTCGACGACGAGACGATGGAGCAGGCGCTCGAGCGGATCGTGGCCGAGTCCGCCGCCGACGAGCGTGCCCAGTTCGAATCGCGACTCGCCCAGCAACTCGGGGTGCGTCCCGCCTCGCTGGGCTCCTCGGCCGCCGCGACGCCGACCGCGCCCGTGCCGGTCGTGCCGTCGCGGCCGACGAGCGGGATCGGTGGCCGCTTCGACCAGCGCGACGACGGGCCGACGCCCGCCGTCAACCCGGTGCTGTCGGAGGTGCTCGCCGCGCTCATGGCCGAGGCCGCCGAACAGCAGCAGGTGCAGCAGACGCAGCAGGCCCAGTCGTTCCAGACGACGGAGCGCGCCGCAGCCTCGACGCGTGCTGCCGAGGAACAGGCGCGTGCCGCCGAGCGCGAACGGGCGATCGCTGCGGAGCTCGCCACGGCGTTCGCCGCCGCGGCGAGGGCCGCCGAGCAGGAGATCGACGGCCGCGGGACCGACGGGACGATCGTCGCCTCCCGCACGAACCCGACCGCGTCGAACGCCCCCGACCCGACATCCACGCACCCGACCTCCACGCCGCCCGCGCCGCCGACGAGGATCGTCGCTCCGAGCACGGTCGCCGACCCCTCACGCCGCCCCGTGTACGACACCCCGCCGACGATGGTGCGGGTGGAGCAGATCATCGAGGAGCTCTCGGCGATCACGGCCGAGCCCGTCTTCGGCGGCGACCGCGGTCGCGGTCGTGTCGCCCGGCCCGTCACCGTGGAGCGCACGACAGCCGACGTCGCGGACGCACCCGACGCCGCTGATCCCGCTGGCGTCTCTGCTCCTGCGGACACCGCCCCCGTGGCACCGGTCGCCGAGCGTCCCAGGGTGCTGCCGACGTTGCCGCCGCGACCCGGTGAGATCGCCCGCGCCGCCTCTGCCGCCTCGGCGGCGAACCACACCCGGGTGCTGGCGTCGCCGGCGAACCTGGTGGCACCCGCCCGTCGGGTCGCCCCGGCAGCGGCCCCGGCGTTCGCTGCGGCTGCCGCGGCCGCTGGTCCGGCCGCTGCCTCGCCATGGCCCGGCCGGGCCCCGGCACCGCAGCCCCAGGTTGCGGTCCGCCCGATCCCCACCGTGCCGGGCACGCCGGCGGCCGCGCGGGTCGAGCACACCGACCCGTCGGATCGGCTCGAGCCCACGGTGCCGGGCGACGACGACCAGGTCGAGATGGCCCGGATGGCCGAGTCGGTGCGCCGCGCCCTGCGTGGCGATCACGACCCTGGATTGGTGAGCGCGGTCGACCGTGACGCGACCGCGGGCACGGTGCACGCCTCGCTCGAGATCGACGCCGATCTGCTGAACGGCTCGGATCGTGACGGTCCCGTCGGCGATCCGACGACCGATCGTGCCGATCGTGCCGATCGTGCCGATCGTGCCGATCGTGCCGATCGTGCCGATCGTGCACGGCAGATCACGTCGTCGCGGCTGCCGGGCTCGTCGAGCGCGCCCTCGCGACGTCAGGTGGAGCTCGCCGTCGCCGCGACCGATCAGCTCATCGAGTCGCTCAAGCGCGACGAGGGCGTCAAGCGGCTGTCGGTGCGTGTGGTCCTGCGCACGGGCGACCAGCGCGAGGTCGAGGCCGAGGCCGAGTGGGAGGCGTCCTGACCCGTCGCGGGTGACAGGACGGG
Source organism: Actinomycetota bacterium (assembly GCA_026393475.1). Classification (GTDB taxonomy): domain Bacteria; phylum Actinomycetota; class Acidimicrobiia; order Acidimicrobiales; family Ilumatobacteraceae; genus VFMC01. The sequence continues at coordinate 7,832 of JAPLAA010000054.1, read as the reverse complement.
AGCCGACATGGGGAAGAAGAACAAGGAGAAGCTCGAAGGGCTCGAGGGTGCGGTGGTCGACGCACCGCCGGCGGATCCCGGTCCGCTCGCCCCCTGGAAGCTGAGCATCGCCGTGGCCGTGTCGGCCGCGTTCACCGGGCTCGACCTGTACGACTCGGCCATGACCGGCGTCGGCGTCGACATGGCGCTCATCCGGTCGTTCGGCGTGGCCTTCGCCGTGTGGATCGCCGTGGGGTTCGTCAACCGAGTGTTGCGCGACGCCCAGACCGCCGTCGAGGCCGACAAGCCCAAGCCGGTCGAGGCGTCACCCCGGCCGTGGGTCGACGAGCGCAGCGACGACATCGAGTCGTCGAGCGCCTGAACCCGGCTCGCCCGCGTCGCGTCGGGTGACGACCGGCCGCAACAGATCGCCCCGTCCGACACCCCTTCGTGAGCGCGATGCGCTGCTACGCCGCAGATCGCTCACGAACGACAGTCCTTCGTGAGCGCGATGCGCTGCTACGGCGCAGATCGCTCACGAAGCGACATCGGTGTGATACGGGGCCGGCGGCCGGGGAATCGTCAGCGCAGGTAGTCGAGCAGCGACGGGGGCAGGATCTTCGCCGCCACCTGCAGGCTCGCCTGGTACGAGCTCTCCTGCGCCTTCGCGGTGATCAGGGCTTCGACGACGTCGACGTCCTCCACCTCGCTGAGCTGGGTCTTCAGCAGCAGTTTGCCGTCCTCGGCGCGGATCTTCGCCTCGGCGAGGCGCGCCGCTCGGGTGCCGATCTCCACCGTGGCTGCGCCGATGCTGGAGCGGAAACCGTCGAGGTTCGTGTGCTCGGTGGCCATGGCGGCCGCGTCGCCCGCGGTGATGGCCGCCGCCATCCGGTCGAGGGTCTCGAACACGTCGCCGACGGGACCGCCCGAGGTGCCGAACACCTGGGGGCCGGTGAGGTTCACGGCGATCGAGGTCGATGGCGCCACGTCGCGGACGATCGACGACGAGTTGCCGAGGTAGACACCGTTCGGGTCGTACGCCGCACCGGATGCGGTGCCGTTGAAGATCGACCGGTTGCCGTAGTTCGTGTTGGCGAGGGCGAGCATCTCCGACCGGAGCGAGCGGATCTCGGCCGCCATTGCCTGCCGCGCCACCGGGTCGCCGAGCGCTCCGGTGTTGGCGGCCCGCACCGCGATCTCCTTGGCACGGCCGAGCGAGTCGAGCGACGAGGTCAACGTGACGTCGGCCGTCTCCAGCCAACCCTGCGCGTCGTTGAGCGAGCGCAGACGCTGGTCGGCACGGCGCAGGTCCTGGCGCATGCCCATCGCACTCGACGTGCCGCCAGGATCGGCGGACGGTCGGGTGATCTCCTTGCCGGAGGCGAGCTTGGTCTGCGTCTCCTGCAGCCGGCTCAGTCCCTGGCTGAGGTCGCGCAGGGTCGACCGCAGCATCATCGAACTCGTCACTCTCATCGTCCGACCACCCCGGTGCGCTCGATCAGGAAGCCGAGCATCTCGTCGATCGCCGTGATGATCCGGGCGTTGGCCTCGAAGGCCCGCTGGGCCGCGGTGAGGTTGGCCATCTCCTCGTCGATGGAGACCGAGCCGACGGAGTCGGCGTCGCGGATGGCCGTGTCGGCCACCTGGTCCTGGATCGCCGCCCGACCCTGGGCCGAGCGGGTCTCGACCGCGAGGGTCGTGATCAACGACTGGTACTTCGTGTCGGCACCGGTGGCGGCGTCGGCGAGGGCAGCGATCTGGCGGGCCATCTCGCCGTCGAGCACGCCGGGTGCCACCGGCCCCGGCAGCACCGGTGCGCCTGCAGCGATGTTCGCGGGCTGGCCGGCGACGTCGACCGAGAGGCTGATCGTCGCGGCGGTCAGATTGGCCGGGTCGAAGAAGTTGCGGCCCGTGGTGCTCGACTGGTCGTAGCCGGTGGTGTGCAACGCGTTCACCTGGGTGACGAGCGTGCTGGCGATGTCGTCGAGCGCCGTCTTGTAGCGGGGCACGACATCGTTGATCACCGCCGTCAGCGCCTGCGCCTCGCCGGAGGTGGGGTTCACGTTGGCGCCGTCGGACTGCCAGGTGAGCGGGCCGGTGGTGCCGTCCACCCGCTGGACGATGGTGCCGCTGACGATCGAGCGGTTGTTGATGTAGAGGTCGATGCCGTTCGCGTCGGACGGGCGGGCCACCGCACCGGTGAGGTTCGACATCCGGCCGACCAGGACGTCGCGCTGGTCGAGCAGGTCGTTGTTCTCACCGAAGGTGGTGCTGATCGTGCGGTTGAGGTTCGCGATCTGGTCGGCGAGGTCGTTCACCTCGGCGGCAAGCGTCGACATCCGGCTGACCGCGCTGTCGGCGACCGCCTGGAGATCGTTCGACGAGCGGCGGAGGTTCGTCGCGAGGGTGTCGGCGTTCTCGAGCAACTGGGTGCGGGCGGCGAGGCTGCCGGGGTCGTTGGCGAGGTCGGTCCACGATCCCCAGAACACGTCGAGCTGGTTGGCGAGGCCGAGGTCGCTGGGCTCGGGGAACACACCCTCCACCGTCGACATCGACGTGCTGGTCATGTTCGCCGCACTTCGGGCGGCGTCCTCACGGACGGCACGGCCGGCGAGCAACACGTCGTAGGCGCGGGTGACCCCGACGACGTCGACGCCGTAGCTCTGCGAGCGGCCGCTGAACACACCGGTGGCGGCAGTGCCGCCGAGCGACTTCAGGTCGGCGCGCTGACGGTGGTATCCCTCGGTCCTGGAGTTGGCGATGTTGTGGGCGATGACGTCGAGCACCCGCTTCTGCGAGTTCATGCCCGAGAAGGCCGTGTTGAGCGAGGAGAAGTTCGGCATGTCAGACCGTCCGGTCCAGGCGGAGCGAGCCGACGGCGAGCGGGGTGGTCATGCCGCGAGGGTCGTACACGTCGACGGTCTGTTCGCCGAGCGAGGCGATGATCTCGCGAGAGCGCATCAGGCTGCGCTTGGCCATCTCGTGGTTGGCCCGCGAGATCTCCTCGATCTCGGCCTGCAGCGAGAGCAGGTGCAGCCGGTGCTGGGCGAGCAGGCCGGCCCACGGTGCCTCGACGTGGTCGATGAGCTCGGCCAGGCTGGCGTGCGGCGACTGACGGTGCTGACGGGCGAGCCGGCCGGAGGCCGAGGCACGGAGCGCCTCGATCTCGCCGATCGCCTCGATGATCGCCTCGAGCTCGGCGGTCACGTAGGGGATCCACCGGGCACGGCCGGACGCGAGCAGGAGCCCTTGCACCTCGAGCTTGTAGACGAGTTGCTCGAGCAGCTCGCGCATCGTCCAGAGCTGATGGGAGAGATCCTCTGCGGGTTCCACGGAGAGGATCGTCCGGTGTCGCGGCCGAGATGCAACCTGTTCGGTGCTGCTGGATGATCGCCGGCCGCATCCGGAGCCGGGCGATCGGCGGATGAGTGACGGATGCGACGGCGCGGAGACGGAGTTCGACACCCTGCTTCATGGCGCGTCCGCGCCCCGTCGGAACAGTCAGCGCCATGATCCGCCTCACGAGGTTGCGGCAGAACGACCCGCTCTACATCAACCCCGATCACATCGAACGCCTCGAAGGGCACCACGACACCGTGGTGCACCTGCTCAACGGCACCGAGTACGTGGTCGTGGAGTCACCCGAGGAGATCGTCGAGCAGGTGATCTACCTCCGAGCCCGAGCGATCGGCCTGGCGGCGCGCCTCGCGGTCGACGGCATCGAGGCCTCATCGGCCGGCACGTCGGCTGCGTCGGCCGTTGCGGTCGATCCGGTGCACGCTGCCGCGGTCGTCTCGCCCCTGCCGACGGTCCACCGCGACGGCGAGCCCGTGCAGCAGCTGACACGAGATCAGAAGGAAGGCTGAGCGATGCCCGCAACACTCGTCGGCCTCCTCGTCGCACTCGTCGCCGTGATGTTCGGCGCCGTCACGCACCACGTGAGCCCCGTCTATCTCATCAGCAACGTCACGGCATTGTTCATCGTGTGTCTCGGCGCGCTCGGCGCCACCGTCGCCAGCTACGAGTTCACGGCCTCCACCGGCGTGATCAAGGCCATCTTGAAGACCACGCTCGGCAAGGATCCTCAGCCCGGCGTCGACACGATCAAGACGCTGGTCGAGTTCGCCCGCAAGGCACGCGGTGAAGGCCTCCTGGCACTCGAGTCCGAGATGGCGGGCCTCGACGACCCGTTCATGAAGCGCGGACTGCAGCTGGCCATCGACGGCAGCGACCCCGATGCGGTCGCGCAGGTGATGAAGACCGACATCAAGGCCATGAAGGTTCGCCACAAGGTGGCATCCGACTGGTGTCAGTCGTACGGCATCTTCGCTCCGACGTTCGGCATCATCGGCGCCGTGGTGGGTCTCATCGCCACCCTCGGCGAGCTCGACAAACCCGAGAAGCTCGGTGCCGGTATCTCCGGCTCGTTCGTCGCGACCTTCCTCGGTGTGTATCTCGCCAACGGCGTGATGCTGCCCCTGTCGGCCCGCATGAAGCGCCTCTCCGCCCAGGAGGCCCAGGCGCGCGAGATGGTGGTCGAGGGCGTGCTCGCGATCCAGGGCGGCCAGAACCCGCGAGTCATCGAGGAGAGCCTCCTCAGCTATCTGTCGCCCTCGGACGCCGAGGCGTTCCGAGAGGCCAACGCATGAGCGGCGGTGGCCACGGCGGGAGGAAGGGCCACAAGCACGAAGAACACGAAGAGCACGAGGAGCACGTCAACCACGAGGCGTGGGTGATCCCGTACGCGGACCTCCTGACGCTGCTCATGGCGTTGTTCCTGGTGTTGTTCGCCATCGGTCGTACCGATCTCGAGAAGTTCAAGAAGCTGGCCGAGAGCTTCCGCAGCGAATTCGGCGGCGGTGGTGCGAGCTCGCAGGTGGTGTCGATCAGCGAGGGCCAGAGCGGCACGTCGCCGCTCGACGGCGGCGAAGGTGTGCTCGACTCGAACGTGATGCCCGCGAACGCGGAGGGCACCGGCAACGGTGACGGCACCGGCATGGCGACGCCGACGGAGCTGCAGATCGAGCAGGCGCGCCAGGATGCCGAGCAGGAGGCCGCGCAGGAGGCGCTCGGTGCGCTCGAGAGCGTGGAGGAGGCGATCCAGGCGGCTGCGGACTCGCAAGGTGTCGGCGATCAGCTCCTGTTCAAGTTCGACGGCGAGGGGCTCGTGCTGAGCGTGGTCGACTCCGCGCTCCTGTTCGACAGCGGCAGTGCCGAACTCAAGCTGAGCGGTCAGGTGGTGCTGCAGACCATCGTGCCCGCGCTCCAGAAGATCCCCAACGAGATCAAGATCGAGGGCCACACCGACAATGTCGGCGACGCGAACACGAACTACGAACTCTCGGCGGACCGGGCCAACTCGGTGCGCCGCTTCCTCGACCTGCAGGGCGGTTTCGACAAGCGGTTGGAGATCGCCGGCTGGGGCGAAGAGGTGCCCATCGCCGACAACGGCACGGCCGAGGGCCGTGCGCTGAACCGACGGGTCGAGATCACGATCGTCTCGGCCATCTCGCTCGACGCAGCCCTGCAGATCGACGGCTGATCGACGACTGATCGACGACTGATCCCACGGCCGATCCGCCGCTGCCTCCTGGCATCGATGGCTTCGTCTCCGGACAGTCAAGAACGCAAGAACCTCCACCGGGCCCGACGAGCGGGAACCGACGGGGGCCCGACGACACGGACGGTCACTCATGGGAAAGAAGAAGGACGACAAGGCCGGCGAGGACGGCGAGAAGAAGAAGAGCCCCGTCAAGCTCATCGGCATGTGCGTCGCACTCGCCGGTGTGGGCTACATGCTGGGCGGACGCGGCGCGGCGGCAACGCCGGCATCGGCGACGACCACGACGATCGTGCAGCTCGAGGGCTGTGCACCGGGCACCGATGCCATGACGGCCGAGCACAACACGCTCGACCTCGAGTCGATGAGCATCAACCTCAACGACGGTCACTATCTGCGCGTGACGGTCTCGCTCGGTCTCTGCCCGGGGGTGATCGGCGTCGCTGCGGGCGAGGGTGCCGGCGAGCCGCTGAACGCCGCGCCTGCGAAGGACATCATCGTGTCGACGCTGTCGGGCAACTCGATGGCGACGCTGCAGGAGCCCGAGGGCCGCGAGAACATCAAGGAGCTGCTCGCCCAGCGCCTCGCGAACGCCTACCCCGACGAGGTGCACGAGGTGTACTTCCTCGAGTTCGTGATGCAGTGACACGCTGATCGCGCGTCGCGCCGGACAGAGCGCCGGACACAGCGGCTGACACAGGATCGGACGAGAACGGCCCGGGGGTGACCCCGGGCCGTTGCGCGTGCTGGGCGCGTCCTGTGGCGCCTTGGGCGCGTCCTGGCTGTTCTCGCGGCGCTGGAGATCAGGCCTGGGGTGCGAGCTCGCGGCGGAGCGACTCGCCCCACTGGGCACCCTCGCCGAACCAATCGCGCAGCTGCAGCGCCGCGTCGGGGTGCAGCCGCTCGAGTGCAGCGGTGTCGGCCCGCTCGAACGCGTACACGGCGGCGAGGATCTCGCCGATCTCGCCGCTGCCGTCGAGCAGCGCTCGACGCACGTCGGTCTGCAGCGGCAGGTCGGCCAACAGCTCGGCCATCGGGCACTGGAACACTGCGTCGATCACCGACAGCAGACCCGCCGTGAAGCAGGCGTTCGCGAGCTGCTGGTCGCCGCCGGCCATGCCGGCCGCCATCTTCGCCCGCGTCGCGGCGAGCACGATCAACTCCTCGCTCACCGCCTGGGCCGACGAGGCCATCGAGAGCAGCACCGCGAGGTGACGCACCTGCGACAGGCCGAGCATCACGATCGCGTGGCGGATCGACTGCACGTGCACCGTGAGGCCGTACGAGCTCGAGTTCACCAGGCGCAGCAGGCCGTAGGCGAGCGTCGGGTCGGTGGCGATGAGTTGCTCGACCCGGTCGAGGTCGACCTCGGGTCGGTTCACCTCGCCCATGAGCTGCACCGCGGCGGTGAGGTTGGCCGGCCGTTCCGTGCGGCCCATGACCTCGGGCTTGGCGAAGAAGTAGCCCTGGAACAGATCGAAGCCGAGCGTCGCGGCGTGTTCGAACTCGGTGTGCTCCTCCACCTTCTGGGCGAGCCGGAGGGCCTTCGGGAACAGCGCCTTCACGTCGGTCACGAGCGACGGCAGGCCGTCGAGACCGACGGCCTGCAGGTCGACCTTCACCACGCTGATGAACGGGGCCACGTCGGCGAAGCCCGGTCGGTCGGTCGTCGTCACGTCGTCGAGGGCGAAGCGCAGACCGCGCGCGTGCGCGCCACGGATGGCGTCGAGGACGGTGCCGTCGAAGACCATGTCCTGCACGAGTTCGATCACGGCGCGGTCGGCGGGGAGGATCTCGAGGATGCCGCTGTGCAGGATGCCCGACGCGGCGTTGATGAAGCCGTAGCGGTCGCCCACGACACGGTCGAAGCCCCACTCGAGCATCGCCACCTCCAGCACGCGGCGGGTGGCGTCGTCGGGATCGCGGAAGAACGCGAGGTTCTCCGTGCCGTTGCGGTAGAGCAGCTCGTACGCGTACGTCCTCCGCTTCCGGTCGAAGATGGGCTGACGACCGAGGAAGACGCTCGTGGACATCGGCTGGTGCTCCTGAGGGGACGGTGATGCGGAGGGCGGACGATCGGCACCGGGTGTCGCCGTGGACGGCTCGGACCGGTGCGGAGGTCCGCTGTGTGTATCGGCCGGTCAGGCCCCGATCAGTAGCGGAACTGTCCGACGAGTGCTTGGAGGTCGCTGGCCATGCGGGCGAGTTCGCTGGCGGCGCGGCTGGAGTCGTTGGCGCCGTTGGCGGTGGAGTCGGCGGCTTCGGCGACGGTGTGCATGTTGGCGGTGATCTC
>JAPLAA010000026.1 GCA_026393475.1 Actinomycetota bacterium | reverse complement strand
TGAGGTTCGCCCCGTTTGGCGGACGGGTTGCTATGCGGCGATGCCGTCACCGCGACGGTAGTAGAGGTTCTCCCAGTCGATGGGGCTGCGGTAGTTGTTCGATGAGTGCAGCCGTCGCGGGTTGAACCAGCCCTCGATCCAGCGGATCAGATCGCGGCGGGCGTCGGCCCTGGTTGCCCAACGCCGGCGGTGGGCGAGCTCGCGTTTCATCGTCCCGAACCAGCTCTCGGCGACGCTGTTGTCCCAGCAGACACCGGTCGCGCCCATCGACTGGATCACGCCGTGTCGGGCGCAGAGCTCGCCGTAGGTGTTCGAGGTGTAGACCGACCCGCGGTCGGAATGGAACACGACCCCGGCCACGTGCCCGCCGCGGGTGGCGACGGCCATCTCGAGCGCGGTGGTGACGAGCTCGGTGCGCATGTGCTCGGCTGCTGCCCAGCCGATCACTCGCCGGGAGAACAGATCGATCACGGTGGCGAGGTAGAGCCAGCCCTCACCGGTGTGTAGGTAGGTGATGTCACCACACCAGACGACGTTCGGGGCGGGCGGGTTGAAGTCCCGCCGGACATGATCCGACGCAGCGGTCGCACCCTTGTCCACGATCGTGGTCCGGACCCGCCGCCGGCCGGACTCGCCCTCCAAGCCCAGCTCACCCATGATCCGGGCGACCCGTTTGTGGTTGACCTCGAACCCTTGCAACTGCAACCAGCGCGTTATCCGCGGGACCCCGTAGGTCTCACCCGACGCGACCCAGATCAGCTCGATCTCACGGGCCAACACCCTGTCTTCGATCTCGCGTTGCGACGGGCCACGACTCTGCCAGTCGTAGAACCCTGACCGGGACACCTCGAGCACCGTGCACATCTCGGTGACCGACCAGACGCACTCAGGATCAGCCTGCTCCTCGGCGATGAACGTGTACACCGCGGTCACACGTTCTTCGGGTGCGACGCCGAGAAGTAGGCGACAGCTTTTCCCAAGATGTCACGCTCCCGCGTGACCCGCTCCAGCTCGGCTTTCAGCTCGCGGATCTCCGCCCGTTCCGCCGCCGTCGGGGCCTGGCCGGCCTTGGCCTCGCGGGCCTCACGGACCCAGTTGCCGACCGACGAATCATGTAGACGCATCTCTCGGGCGACCTGGGCGATCTTGCCCCCGGAGGCCTCGACCATCGCGACGACCTCGGCCTTGAACTCAGGGGTGAACTTCCGGCGCGACCGGCCGGAACCCTTACTCGTTGACATGAACACTCCAATCCGGGCTCATCAGCCCTCAAGGTAGATGTCCGTCAAACGGGGTGAACCTCATTCTGTGGTCAGGGTACACACGGACTATCTGGAGGCGACGTCTGCAACCCGTGGGCCGGCGGCCAGTGGAACTCGCAATCCTCACTAGTCGCGTACTTTGCATGCGGAGATGAATGCCGAGACCAGCAACAACAAGCGACGCTGGCAATCGCTGGCACGAACGACGACCTTGCCAACAAGGGCGTACTATCCACATTCGTCTCCTTCTTGCCGGCCGTCGGCGACGGAATGGACGCGTGGGATTGTTGGCATAGATCGTGGTACAGCTGCGCAGTCCTTCCGGTCCCAGTCGTTTCCGGACGAGCCGTCAAGGAGCTCCCGGGCCTCTTGCGCGGAACCGACGATGTCGCCCAGGGCGCCACCCACACCGTCGATGACGCCATCGGTGCCCTGTGTTCGTTTAGCGGCGAAACCCGAGTCCTCATGGCCGACGGCAGGATGAAGCCGATCTCGGAAATCGAAGTCGGCGACGAAGTTCTCGCCTACGACCCCGAAACCGGCGAACGCGGCTCTCGGAAGGTGACCCACCTCTGGGTTCACCAGGACACTCTCGTCGAACTTGATATCGGTGGCGCGCGCGTGGTGACGACTGAAGATCACCCCTTCTGGAGTGTTACCGACCAGGCCTGGCAACAAGCGGAGGACCTGGATGTCGGTGATGAAGTCCTGAGTGCTGGTGGCCGAACAGTCGTCGTGGGCGGGCTCGATGTGTCAACGATGGTCTCAGGCGCGGCCTACAACCTGACCGTCGATGACATACACACCTACTTCGTCGAGGTTGGCCTTAGCGAAGTGCTCGTCCACAACACTGGATGTGACTATGCGCTGAAAGTAGACTCAAACACGGGTAGCCTGATTCTGTCAGGTCCGATGGTTGATCCATCGGTAATTCGTGGAATGAGCCGCGGTGATCTCGTGGAGCTTCAGGAGATGCTTGAGATCAGCATTGCAAACCGACGCGCAGATCAAGTCAGCGGCGTGTTTTCATCAATTGATCCGGGCCACACTGCTCGGATAGCCGATGAGGAAAGGCTACTGAACCAAGTCAACCGCCTGCTGGGAGGGTGATTGAGTTGTCGAGAATACCCAATCGACCGATTGCGGAATTGGTGGATTTACACGTCCGGTCGTCGCTGCGGCCAGAGGAACGAGGAAACCTCGCGAATGCCATCCTGAAGCAGGTCTACGAGCAGGCCGACCTTGAAGTGCTTCGACCGATGTTTGAGTCCGCCAATCTTGACGACACCAAGTCTTTGGTGTTCGTCCTGAGCGAGATCGGGCTTCGTGCGGTTGAGGCGATGCAGTGGCTAGACGCATTGCTCGATTCGCCAGACGAGTGGGTCCGACACCACGCCATCGTGGCTGTGCAGCACTCGGGGACATGTGATCACCCGGACGTCGTTGCTCACGCTCTCCGGGGTCTGGGCGATGTTCGAAGTGTTCGGCTGGCGGCCGTTCGCCTCGTAGGACACGGCTCACTTGTTCAGATTGCCACTGCTACGCCACTACTGAAGGGCAAACTCCAGCAAGCTGTGGAGTGGCTCGTCGAAGGGCGTTTCGACGACGCTGAGAGATGGCTCAGCGATCCCGATCTGGCGGTCTCGCTCGTTGGGCTCGCTGGTGCGTTTCGTAGAGCGACCGCCGAGTCGAGTCCACTCATCGCGGCAAATCCTGATCTTGCCGACGCGCTCCGATGGCTCCGCAGAACTGTTATCCCAGACAACGTCGCCCGACCCGGGTCTGGTGCGGGCTCCAACCTTTAGGCCTCGATCCTCCGATGATCGTCGCGGGAATCGCACCGGGATCGGTGACTGCTCCAACCCTCGTGGGGATTTCCTGCCAGCAGCGATGTGGCCGGGTCCGTGTCCGGCGGATGTGCGTGAGAGGGAGGCGCGGATAGTGTCCGACCATCAGCACGAGTACCCGTCGCCGAGGAAGTAATCGAGTCGATTGCGAAGAAGCTAGACGTCAACCATGAGATCTTGGGCTTGGAGGTTCGGCGGGCTGCGACCCACACCGGTCAGCGGCCTGGTGCCACCACTGTTGGGCGGGCACGAATCAGAGATCTCGATCGGGAGAACCGTGATCTGCGTCGGGCGAATGAGAGGTCGAATCTGGTCAACGTTGTCGCTCCGCTACGGCGACCGCCTCGCGCTGACGGCGCCGTGACCTCCTGGGTGGGCCTGCCGAGGAAGCGTGCCGTCGGTCGTGAGTGCCTTCAGCGCAATGTGAGCCAATCACGAAGATGGTGGCTGACGACGGCGTTCCATTCGAGTCAGCAGGTCGTCGTGCTGAGACGGATAGAGGTGGCCGTAGCGGTCCAGGACGACTGACACCGACGCGTGGCCGGCGAGGGCGGCGACTTGCTTGGGGTGGGCGCCCTCGGCAATCCAGAGTGAGACGGCGGTGTGGCGGAGGTCGTGGATGCGGAGTGGGGAGAGACCGGCGCGCCGCACTGCCGGCTTCCAGAAACGGCGCCGGAAGAGCGCTGGACGTATCGGATGACCTTCGGGGGACTGGAAAACAAGGTTACGGCCGTCGGTCTGCAGCGAGCCTGTCGCAGCAAGTGCCTCGCAGACGAACGATGGCACGGGGACGTAGCGGAAGCTGGCCTTGGTCTTGGGTGGGCCGAAGTCGATTCGGGCCTCGATGTCGACGAGCGTCTCCAAAACCTGGATTCGTTGGCGGGCGAGGTCGACGCAGTCCCATCGGAGGCCGAGGAGTTCGCCAAGGCGGAGTCCGCTGAAGCCGGCGACGAGTACGAAGGCTCGGTACCGAGGATCGATGGTCTCGGCGAGGAGCCAGATCTCGTCCGATGTGATGAACCGCATTTCTTCATGTTCGATCTTCGGCAGCGGGAGCTTGGCGACCGGATTGATCGCGATCAGTCGGTCTTCGAGCGCGGCGTTCATCGTCTTGTTCAAAACCTGCACGACCTTGTGAATCGTCGCCGGCGCGAGATTGCCGCCTGTGGGAGCGCCGAGCAGAGCCACCCACTTCCGGGCCGTCGTCCGGTCGACCTTGCCGATCGGGGTGTCGCCGAACACCGGTCGAATGTGGTTCTTGAAGTGCTGGGCATCGCGGGCCCGCGTGCTGGCGCGCAGGTTCGTCACCGTTGGCCACCACTGGTCCCACCACTCACCGACCGTGATCCGTCCGAGCCTCGGGTCGATGAGCGATCCGGTCATCCGGTCGACCTCGACGAGGCTCACGTATGCGTCGGCGTCGCGCTTGCGCTTGAACTGCTTGGACCGCTCCGCCCCATCGGCCGTTCGGTACCGCACGAGGTAGGCGCGGGAGCCGTCCTTCAACCGCTTCTCGAGGATGGATGCCATGCGGCAATCGTACGCTCCAGGTACACGCCAGGTACACAGACGTGTCAACACGGAATGGGACTGGTTGGTACGGGACTGGTTGGTACGGGACAAACATATAACACCAGCTCAGAGGCAATAGCGACGCGCTATCCCAGCGTGTTCTTCCTACCGATTCGCCTTTGCAAGGTAGATGTCAGGGGTTCGATTCCCCTCGTCTCCACGAACGAAACCCCAGCTCACACGGTATGAGGCCCCGCTCCGGCGGGGCCTTCGTCGTTCCCGGGAACACGTGAGGTGCACGACGTTCGACCCGTGCATCCGGGTCGCGTGGGCCGGCATGCACGCGTGGGGTCCGCTCAGCGACTGACCCCGTCCAGCGCTTCGACACGGTGTCGAGTGTCGCTGCGCCATGATGACGACATGTACCGGTTCGGTGGCTGCGAGGTCGACGTCGATGCACGTCGGCTGCTGCGCGACGGCGTGCCGGCACATCTCGAACCGCAGGCGTTCGACCTCCTGGTCCACCTGCTCGAGCAGCGGCATCGGGTCGTGCCCAAGCACGAGCTCCTCGACGGGGTGTGGGGTCATCGCTTCGTGTCGGAATCCGCGCTGACGACGAGGATCAAGGAGGTCCGGCGCGCGGTCGGCGACGACGGTCAGCGGCAGCACGTGGTGCAGAACGTGCGCGGCCGCGGGTACCGGTTCGTCGCCGAGCTCGATCGTGAGGAGCCGATGCCGTCGCGAACGACCGGATTGATCGGTCGCGACGAGGAGTTCGACGAGGTGCGCGCCCGGCTCGACCGGACACGACTGGTCACCCTCGTCGGGCCCGGTGGGGTGGGGAAGTCGACGTTGGCCCGCGCGGTCGCCGAGGCCGGCACCGGTCGCTACGCCGACGGCGTCCACCTGGTCGAGCTGGCCTCGCTCGACGATCCGACGGGCGTGCTGCCGGCGGTCGCCCTGACGCTGGACGCCATGGTCGACCACGCGCGGCCCGACGCGGCCATCCGCGCGATGGCCCGCCTCGACGCGCTCGTCGTACTCGACAACTGCGAGCACGTGATCGACGCGGCGGCTGCGGTCGTGGACGGTCTGCTCGCTCCCGTCGACGGCCGGGTCACGGTGCTGGCGACGAGCCGCGTGCGACTCGGCGTGGGGGTCGAGGAGGTGCACCACGTCGGCCCGTTGCGAGCCGACGAGGCGGCCGAGCTGTTCATCGCCCGGGCCGAAGCAGCGCGAACCGGGTGGGACGCCGGACCGGTCGACGCCGCAGCGGTGGTGGCGTTGGTCGAACACCTCGACCGGTTGCCGCTCACGATCGAGATGGCCGCGGCTCGGCTCGGGTCGATGACGTTCGCCGAACTCGACACCGCCGTGCGTGAGGGGGGCCGACTCCTGCAGGTCTCCCACCGAACCCCGACGCACCGCCACCGCACCCTCGGCTCGCTCGTCGAGTGGTCGGCCGATCTGCTCGACGATGAGCTGCGCCAGGTGTTCGTCGAGTGTTCGGTCTTCGCCGGTGCGTTCACCGCTGCCGAGGCGGCGCAGATCGTCGGCGCCTCGACGTCGTGTGGTTCGTCGCTGGCCGCGCTCGCCGAGCGGTCGCTCCTCGCGGTCGACCTCGCGGGTCCGGTCGCCCGGTACCGCCTGCTCGAGACGGTGAAGGTGGTCGCGACGACCTGGCTGCAGCAGTCGGGGAACGCGTCGGACACCCATGTGCGACACGCCCGCTGGGTGGCTGCAGCAGTGGCCGAGGTGGATCGCGGCATCCGCGGCGCAGACGAGGCAGGGGCGCGCCGTCGGCTCGACTCGATCGTGAGCGAGGTGCGCGCCGCTCACCGTTGGGCGAGCGAGCACGAACCCGTGCTCGCGTCGACGATCAGCGGCTCGCTGTACCTCGCCGCGTACTGGACGTTCTGGACCGAACCGACGACGTGGAGCCAGGCACTGCTCGACCGGTATCCCGAACGCGCTGCGGAGCTCGCCGGCGCCTGCCTGATGGTCGCCGCGACGGCCGCCAACCGGGGCGACCTCGATCGGGCGTGGGCGCTGGCGACGGCCGTGCACGACGGTGCTCCCGATCTCGCCATGCGCGGCGCTGCGCTCGAGGTGCTGTCCGATGTCGCCATCTACGCCGGCCGCCTCGAGGACTGCGCCCGCCTGACGGACGAGTTGCGTGGGGTGGGTCGCGAGGTGGGCGACGCTCACCTCGTCACGTTGTCGGTGGTGAACGCCTCCCTCGCGGAGATCTTCGGTGGCGACCCCGTGACCGCGTTGGCGCGTCTCGACCGCGATGACGCAGAGGCGGTGGCGCCCTCCGATCGCGCGTGGATGGCCTACACACGGGCCGAGGCGCTCAGCGCGCTGGGCGATCCTGCTGCCATCGCTGCGTTCGGAGGGGCGATCGAAATGGCGGTGACGGCCGGGAACCCGTTCGTCCGGTCGGTGTCGCAGCTGTCGCTGGCCACCGAGTTCGCCCGGGTGGGGGAGGCGCGCGCTGCGCTCGAGGTGTCGGCCGACTGCTTGCTCGGCTATCTGCGCCACGGCAACTTCGTCCACGCGGTCACGGCCGTCCGTCACCTGGTGGAGATCCTGGTGGTGGTGGGCGACGATCGCGCGGCGGCGGTCCTCGGCGCGGTCGGCGTTCGCTCGGACCTGCGGCCGTCGTACGGTCCGGAGTCGGCTCGGCTCGACGACGTGCTCGCCGGCGTGACGCTGCGCGTCGGGGCCGAGCAACACGGCCGGTGGGCCGCCGAAGCCGACGGCTTGGAGGTCGACCAGGCGGTCGCGCTGGCGGTCGAGTTCGTCGCCGGCCACCTCGGACCCCGCGCCGACGATCCTCAGACGATCCTCAGACAGTCCACGAGCGGCGACGGCATCGCCGAGGTGTGATGAACACATGACCACTGCACCACGCCATCAGCACTGGACCGACACCGAGTTCGTCGTGACCGACGGCGGGCTCGAGACCTGGCTCGTGTTCCTGAAGGGGGTCGACCTCCCCGCGTTCGCCGCGTATCCGCTGGCGCTGACTCCGGACGGCCGCGCGCTGCTCACCGAGTACTACGAGCACTATGCGGCGATCGCCCGTGATCACGGCGCCGATGTCGTGCTGGAGGCACCCACATGGCGCGCCAACCCCGACTGGGCCGCGACGCTCGGCCACGACGGCGACTCGCTCGCCGAGCACATCGCCGCCGCCGTCGAGGTGGTGGCCGACGTACGGCGTGGATGGGGTGGCGCCGGGTCGTTCCTCATCGGCGGCACGGTCGGTCCACGCGGCGACGGCTACCGACTCGACGGCCTGATGGACATCGAGACGGCCAGGGCGTATCACTCGTTTCAGATCGGACAACTCGCGACGGCCGGCGCCGACGTCGTCACCGGCGTGACCATCGGGTACATGGAGGAAGCGGCCGGGATCGCACTCGCGGCCGCCGCTGCGGGCCTCCCCTCGGTGATCTCGTTCACCGTGGAGACCGATGGCCGGCTGCCCTCTGGCATGACGTTGGCAGAGGCGATCGAGACGACCGATGCCGCGACCGCATCGGCCGCGCCGCTCCACTACATGGTCAACTGCGCGCATCCCACGCACTTCGAGGGCGTGCTCGACGGATCGGCGGCGTGGGCGGCGCGCATCGGCGGCCTGCGGGCCAACGCGTCGAAGCTCAGCCATGCCGAGCTCGACGAGATGGTGGAATTGGACGACGGCGATCCGGGAGAGCTCGCCGCGTCCTACGTCGGGCTCCGCGCCAAGCTGCCCGGGTTGAAGGTGATCGGCGGGTGCTGCGGCACCGACGAACGCCATGTCGCAGCGATCGCCGCCGCCTGGGGTGCCTCCGTCCGCGGCTGATGCGGTTGCGGGGGACATGGACCCACGGGGGGCGCGGCGGGCGGCGCGCCCCCTGTGGGTCCCGCGATCATCGGTCGATCGTGAGCTGATGCTCCGCCGATTCCCGCGCCCGGGCGCGACTAGGGTCCGGCCCATGATCATCAAGCGGATCTACATCGACCACCTCAAGAACGTCGCACTCTTCAACGACTGCACGCGCAAGGACCTCGAGAAGATCGCAGAGCGCAGCGACGTCGTCGACGTCCCGGCCGGTCGGGTGATCATGCACGAGGGCAAGGTGGGTTCCGAGGCGTTCGTGGTGCTGAAGGGCACCGTCGCCGTGCGGCGCAACGGCCGCAAGGTCACCGAGCTCGGCATCGGCGCCATGGTCGGCGAGCTGTCGTTGTTCGACGACGGTGTGCGTTCGGCCACGGTCGAGTGCGTCACCGACTGCACGCTGTTGGTCCTCACGCGGAGCGCCCTGCGCAGCGCCATCGAAGAGGTGCCGGCGATGTCGCACAAGCTGTTCGCGGCGATGGCGTCGCGGCTTCGCACCATCGACAGCCGCAGCTACGTCTGACCCCGGACGGGGCACGCGTCCCCTGACGGGGCGATCGTGGTGGGCCGTCCGGCCCTGATTCGTCCAGGACAGGCGTTCAGCGCCGTCCACGACGTGTGACCAGGGGTTCGGTGTCGTACATTCATGCTCCGACCGAGGGGCGGCGCGTGGTCCGACGCGAGCGGTGCGCCTGCCCGTCGGCGCGAGTGAACCCATCCCGACGAGCCACCTCGAGTCACCCCACGTGCACCAGGAGTTCCCACATCAACCAGCGCTGGACGGTCTCCGCGGCGTGTCGGTGCTGCTGGTGCTGCTGTTCCACGCGGGCCTGCCGTTCGTCCCCGCCGGGTACCTCGGCGTGTCGGTGTTCTTCACGCTCTCCGGGTACCTGATCACCAGCCTGTTGCTCGTCGAGCACGCCCGCTCGGGCACCGTGCGCGTCGGCGCGTTCTACGGCCGTCGTGTGAAGCGTCTGCTGCCTGCCAGCAGCCTGTGCCTCGTCGGTGTGGTCGTCGCCCGCCAGTTCGGGGCTTTCTCGGAGGTGACCGATCTCCGCGGCGACGTGGTCGGTGCCGCGCTGCAGGTGTTCAACTGGGTGCAACTCGCCGGCGGCGGCAGCTACGGCGACCTGTTCGGCTCGGCCACCTCCCCGCTCGAGCACTACTGGTCGCTCGCCATCGAGGAGCAGTTCTACTGGGTGTGGCCGGTCGTGGTGCTGGTCGTCGTGCGGCGAGTTCGCCGTCGTGCCGACGGTGTCGATCGGCCTGCCGCCCAGTCGGCGCGATGGATGCGCCGGCGGCTCACCGTCGCCGTCGCGATCCTCACCCTGCTCGCGTCGATCGCGGCTCCGGTGATCGCGCAGCTCGCCGGCCCGGACGCTGCGTACTGGGCGACGCCTGCCCGGCTCGCGGAGATCCTGATGGGCGCGCTCCTCGCGACCGTGCTGCACCGGCGGTGGGTGCCGGCCAACGCCGGTCGGCTCGCCCTGCCGTCGTTCGCCGGCCTGCTCGTCGCCGCGATGGTGCTGCCGTCCGACCACGGCCCCGCCTACGAGGGATGGCTGCCGCTGTTCGCCGTGCTGTCGGCGTTGCTGGTGTACTCCCTGCAGGCGCCGGGACCCGTGCGCCGCCTGCTGTCGACGCCACTGCTCGTGTCGACCGGCGCGATCAGCTACGGGCTCTACCTGTTCCACTGGCCGGTGTTCGTACTGTTGCGCGAACGCGGGTGGGATCTCACCTCGCCGCCGCATCTCGTCGGTGCGCTCGCGATCACGGTGACGGTGTCGCTCCTGTCGTACCGGCTGGTCGAGCGCCCGGTGCGGCGCACCTCGTGGCGACCGGTGCCCACGCTCCGGCTGGCCGCGATCGCGAGCGTCGTCGTCCTGGCATCGGCCGTGTTGGGGGCGCCCACGGCGCCGGCGATCAGCGCCGACGACGAACTGCTCGACGCCGCGGCGATCGCGGCCGACGACGGCGAGGCCCTGGTGCCGCTCGTATCCGCGCCGTCCGAGTCCGCGCCGAGCACTGCCACCAGCGAGCCGGGACGCGCCGCGTCGGCCGGTCCGGTGCCGTCCGACGCTGCGATCAGGTCGGAGCCCGAGTCACCCGCGTCACCAAGGTCGACCACCACCACGGTGCCCACCACGCTCCTGTTGCCGCCGGCACCGCCACGTCCCGTGCGTGTGCTCGTGGTGGGCGACAGCACCGCGCTCTACGTGGCGCAGGGGTTGGCCGCGTGGACGATGTCGCACCCCGAGCACGCGCAGGTGTCGGTGTCGTGGTGCCAGGGCTGCACGTTCGTGCCCGATGCCGAGATCACGAGCTTCGACCTCGACGGCGTGGAGGACAACTCGCGCCGCACCCTCACCGAGGTGATGCCCGACGCCATCCGCCAACTGCGGCCCGACGTGGTGGTGCTCATGTCGACCGTGAGCGACGCAGCGAACCGCCAGTGGGATCCGGCCGAAGGACCGATCGGGCCCACCGATCCGCGGGCGCAGGAGCGCATGGTCACCGCGTTCGCGGACCTCACGATGGAGATCGTCACCTCGGGCGTGCCCGACGTCGTCTGGGTCGTGCCGCCCACGCCGACGCACGACTGGGACGACGACCCGGAGATGAACGAGTTGGCGCGCTATGCCGCCCACCACGAGATCGTGCGCGAGGCAGCGGCACGATTCGAGCACCACGTGAGCGTCGTCGACCTCGATGCCTGGGCCCGCGAGACGGGCCGGTTCGACGATCCCGGGTTCCGTGCCGACGGCGTGCACATCGACGAGGGTCCGGCCACCGAGATGGCCGAGCGGTTCCTCGGGCCGTGGCTCGTCATCGAGGCGCTGCGCCCCGACCGCTGATCGCCCAGCCGACCGCCTGACCCCGCCGGCAGGTCAGTGGTAGTCGTAGAAGCCGCGGCCGGCCTTGCGGCCGAGCAGGCCCGCCTCCACCATGCGCGACAGCAGCGGCGGCGAGGCGTACAGCGGCTCCTTGAACTCGGCGTACAGGCTGTCGGCGACGGCGAGGGTGGTGTCGAGGCCGATCAGGTCGGCCAGGCGCAGCGGACCCATCGGGTGGTTGCAGCCCTCCACCATGCCGGTGTCGATGTCGGGAGCCGTCGCGAAGCCCGACTCCATCATCCGGATCGCGGACAGGATGTACGGGATCAGCAGCGCGTTGACGATGAAGCCCGCCCGGTCCTGGCTGCGGATCACCTTCTTGTGCAGCACCTCGGTCGCGAAGGCGTCGGCACGCATCGCGGTGTCGGGCGACGTGAGCAGGCTCGTGACGAGCTCGACCAGCTTGAGCACCGGCACCGGGTTGAAGAAGTGGATGCCGAGCACGTGTTCGGGGCGCTGGGTGGCGATGCCGAGCTTCATCACCGGGATCGAGCTGGTGTTGGACGCGAGGATCGCGTGCTCGTCGGTGACGACCTTGTCGAGGATCGAGAACACCTCGGTCTTGAGGGACTCGTCCTCGATGACCGCCTCGATCACGAGCTGGCGGTCGGCGAGATCGCCGAGGTCGGTGGTGAAGCTCAATCGGGCGAGCGCGGCATCGCGCTCCTCCTCGCTGAGCTTGCCCGAGCGGACGCCGCGGTCGAGCGACCCGGTGAGGCGCTTCTGGCCGGCTTCGGCCGCCGCCGCGTCGATCTCACGGACCATCACGTCGAGGCCCGCACGGCTGCACACCTCGGCGATGCCCGAACCCATGAGGCCGCAGCCGACGACTCCTACCCGTGTGATCTCGCGTGTAATCTCGCTCATGGCGACGATGATGCCACGATCGCGAGCGCCGCTGCGGTTGCATGGCCCACGTTCAGCGAGTCGACGTCGGCCCGTTGCGGGATGCGCACGTTCGTCCGCGAGCCGAGCACCGCATCGCTGAGGCCGGGCCCTTCGGCACCGAGCACCACGGCGAGACGTGCGGGCACACCAGCCGCGACCAGGTCGCCGATCAGGGTCGCGTCGCGACGGGGCGTCAACGCCCAGGTGTGGAATCCGCCGTCGTCGAGCGCATCGAAGATCTCGCTCAGCGGTGCGCGGGCGATCGGCAGATGCAGCATCTCGCCCATCGACACCCGCACCGACCGCCGGTAGTACGGGTCGGCGGAGGTGGGGTCGAGTACCAGCCCGTCGGCGCCCAGGCCGCGAGCCGACCGGGCGATCGCGCCGAGGTTCTCGGCGTCGTTGATGCCCTCGAGCACCACCACGCGTCGAGCGCCGTCGAGCACGTCCGCCAGCGGTCGCGGCGGCGGACGGTCGGCGATGGCGATGGCGCCGCGGTGCAGGTCGAAGCCGACGACCGCGTTCACCGTTCGCTGATCGGCGACGAACACCTTGTGGTGCTCGAGTACGCACCGATCGGCGAGGCGTGCGTGGGCCGCAGGCGTGAGCAGCAGCGACCGCACCGTGAGCCCCGATCCGAGCAGTCGCTCGACCACCGTCGGCCCCTCGGCCCACAGCACCTCGGTGCTCTCGCGAGCCCGCAACGACCGATAGGGATCGAGCCGCGGGTCGCCGGCGTCGTCGATGGAGATCACGTTCGGGAGTCTGCCAGCACACCTCACCAGGCGCGACGCGATCTCGTCGCAGACATGGGTTGCGAACGTGTGTTCGGTTCGCGAAGCTGTCGCGATGTCCACCGTCGCATCGCTCCCCGCCGCCTTCGTCCCCGCCAGCTACCAGGCGTCGCTGTTCGGCATCGACGACCCGTGGGTCGACACGTCGTTCACCGGCGTCGAGCGCACCCAGCTCGACGCCGACAGCTGGGTCGACCTGATGCCGCGTTGGATGCAGGGATCCGACCTGCTCTTCGGCGAGCTCGTCGCCCGGCTGCGCTGGGCACAGCGCGAGGTGGTGATGTTCGACCAGCTGATGCTCGAGCCGCGGCTGACGGCGTGGTGGAGCATCGGTTCGAAGTCCGACGAGCCGGTGCCGGTGCTCGGCGTCGCCCGCCGAGCGCTCAGCGAGCGCTACCACCGGCCGTTCGACGCGATCGGGTTCAACCTCTACCGCGACGGCCGCGACTCGGTGGCCTGGCACGCCGACCGCGAGCGCTACGAGCACGAGGACCCCACCGTGGTCATCGTCAGCCTGGGCGCGCCGCGACCGTTCCAGATCCGCCGCAAGACGGGTGGCCCGTCGCAGAGCTGGTTGCTCGGCCACGGCGACATGCTCGTGATGGGCGGCGCCTGCCAGCACGACTGGGAGCACTGTGTGCCGAAGGTGGCCCACGCCCACGGGCCGCGGCTGTCGATCATGTTCCGCCACCACCTGGCCGAGTGAACACCCCGCGATGAGAGGTGAGTGGCGCTGCCGACCCCATCTCTCATCGGACACCGGGTTCCTCCGAACGAGATGAGAGATGCGGTCGCCACGGGCACTCATCTCTCATCGCGGGGTGGGTGGGTGGCGTGCGAAACTGCCTTCGATGACCGACACGCGCGATCCCAGCCGCTACGCCTTCGTCCCGGGGGCGCCCACCTATCCCACCATCGTCGGCGGCCAGGGCTGCTTCCTGCACACCGCCGACGGCGGCCGCATCCTCGACGGGGCGGCGGGTGCGATCGTCGGCAACATCGGATGGGGCCGGGCCGAGGTGGCCGATGCGGCTCGTGACGCGATGGCCTCGGGCGGCTACGTCGTGCCGCTGTGGCCCACGCCCGCCCGGCTCGAGCTGCGCGACGCGCTCGTCGACCGCTGGTTGCCCGACGGCTTCGGCCACGTGTTCTTCACGAGCGGTGGCAGCGAGAGCACCGACTCGGCGCTGCGGCTCGCCCGCGCCTATCAGGTGGCGAAGGGCCGCACCGACCGGTGGAAGGTGATCGGTCGCCACCCGAGCTATCACGGCATGACGATCGGCACGATGGCCGCGGCGAGCCACACCGGCCGGCAGGCCGGCTACGAACCGCTGCTGCTGCCGTTCCCCAAGGTGCCCTGGGACGATCCGGAGCAGGTGCTGAAGGTGATCGAGCAGGAGGATCCCGGCACGATCGCCGGCTTCATCGCCGAACCGATCACGGGTGCCGCTGGCGCGTGCCTCACCGCGAGCGACGAGTACTGGCGGGTCGTCAGCCAGGCGTGCAAGGAGCACGACATCCTGCTCATCGCCGACGAGGTGATGACCGGGTACGGCCGCACCGGCATGGTGTGGGGACACCAGCAGTTCCCGATGACGCCCGACGTGATCGTCGGCGGCAAGGGGCTCGGCGGCGGATACGTGCCGATGGGCGCCGTCGCCGCGACCGACGAGGTGGCCGAGGCGCTGCGCGGCAGCGGCTTCATGTACTTCACCTTCACCGGCAACGATGCCGCGTGCGCGGCGTCGCTCAAGGTGCTCGAGATCCTCGAGCGCGAGCAGCTGATCGAACGGTGCCGGGTGATGGGCGAACTGCTCGGCGTGCGTCTGCGGGAGGCGCTCGACGGCCAGTCCGCCGTTCGTGACATCCGCGGTCGCGGCCTGTTCTACGGCATCGAGATCGACGTGAGCCGCGACGAGGTCGTGATGGCCGCGCTCGAGCGTGACCTCTGGGTGTACCCGGCCGGGTCGGGTCCGGTCGCGAACGCGATCATGGTCGCCCCGCCGTTCGTGATCACCGAGGCGGAGATCGACCAGTTGGTCGGCACCCTGCGCGAGTCGCTCGACGCGGTGAGCTGACGCTTCACGCGGCACCGCGCGGGCGCCCCGCGCGCCGAGTGTGTGAGACTCCACGATCGTGCAGACCGGGCCGTTGTTCCGCCTCGAGTCGCTCACCAAGCGATATCCGGGGGTGACCGCGCTCGACGACCTCACCGTGGAGGTGCCGCGCGGCCTGGTCGGTCTCGTCGGCGCCAACGGTGCCGGCAAGACGACCATGTTCCGGCTGATGCTCGGGCTCGCCCGGCCGAGCGAGGGTCGCCTCGAGGTGTGCGGCGTCGACGTTGCGGCCGATCCGATCGAGGTGCGCTCCCGTCTCGGCTACATGCCCGAGCACGAGTGCCTGCCGCTCGACCAGACGGCCGCCGACGTGGTCGCGACCTTCGGCGAGTTGAGCGGCCTGCCGGCTCGCGACGCGCGTCAGCGGGCCTCGGACATCCTCGATCTCGTCGGGCTCGACGAGGCCCGGTTCCGCCCGATCAGCGGCTTCTCCACCGGCATGCGCCAGCGGACGAAGCTCGCCCAGGCGCTCGTGGGCGATCCCGAACTGGTGCTGCTCGACGAGCCGACGGCCGGACTCGACCCCGTCGGGCGCGAGGAGATGCTCGCTCTGGTCGCTCGCCTCGGCACGTTCGGGATCTCGGTGCTGATGGCCACGCATCTGCTCGACGACGTGCAGCAGGTGTGCGACCACGTGCTGATGATCGACGGCGGCCACCTCGTGGTGTCGGGCGCGACCGAGTCGCTGCTCGAGCGCACCGGTGTGGTGACCGTCGACGTCGGGTCGGGCCGCGATGCGCTGGTCGCCGGCCTCGCCGGGCTCGGTCTGACGGCGCGGGTGGTGGACGATCTCGTCGACGTCACGATCGACGGTGACGACGACCTCGACCGGGTGCGCGATCTGGTGGCCGACCTCGGTCTGCCGCTGCACCGGCTCACCACCCGCTCCACGTCGCTCGACGAGGTGTTCCTCCGGCGGGCCGGGGAGTCGTCGTGATGCAGCCGGGTGCGCTCGGCGGCGGAGGCGGCGCGGTCTACGACCGCGGGTACCGCCCGTACGAGGGGCCGCGAGGCCGCCGTGGTGCGGCGACGCTCGCGCTGTTCAAGGCATCCGTTCGGCGGGCGCTCGGCCTGCGCCGCTCGTGGCGACAGAAGGTGGCGCCGTTCACCCTGCTCGCCGTCGTGACGATGCCGGCGATCGTGAACATCGGCGTCGGCTACGTCACCCGCGACCAACTGACCGACCGGATCGAGATCATCACCTACCGCGACTACGTGGGCGTGTCGTCTGCGCTGCTGCTGTTCATCGCGATCGTCGCACCCGACGTCATCTGTCCCGATCGACGCCAGCGTGTGCTGCCGCTCATGTTCTCGCGACCGCTCGTCGGCATCGACTACGTGGCGGCGAAGGTCGGCGCGATCGTCGCGATCCTGTTCGCCTTCTCGTTCATCCCGCAGATGATCCTCTTCATCGGCAACATGCTCGTCAGCGACAGCGCGCTCGACTACTTCACCGGGCACCTCGACGTGCTGTGGAAGGTGCCGCTCGCGGTGCTCGTGCTGTCGGTGCACTACGCCGTGATCGGTGTGGCGATCGCATCGCTCACCGACCGGCGCATCGTGGCCGGCGCATCGGTGATCGGCCTGTTCCTCGTGACGTCGATCGCGTCGGGTGTGCTCGTCGGCGACTTCCAGGCCGGCGAGGGATCGGCCGCCGCGCTCATCAACGTGCTCGCCCTCCCGCTGTACCTGCGCGACGTGATCTTCCTCGGCAACATCGACCCTCGCTCGCCGCTCGGCGGCGTCGCCAACGGTGGGCTGCTCGCGCTCGTCGAGTTCCTCGCCGTCGTCGCCCTCGGCCTCACCGTGCTGTGGCGCCGTTACCGCTGGACGGAGCACTGATGGACGCACCCATCCACTGGCCCGCCCCGATGCCCGGCACGGCCGCGACGGCCGACCGCTCCACCGATCCGGCGTTCGTCGGCGACGCCACGGTCGAGGTGGCACAGGTGTCGGTGTGGTTCGGGGCGAAGGTCGCACTGAGCGAGCTCAGCTGCTCGTTCGGCCCGGGCGTCACCGGTCTGCTCGGCCCGAACGGTGCCGGCAAGACCACGCTCATGCGCGCGATGGTGGGCCTCGTCGACGTGAACCAGGGAGCCGTGCGCGTCGACGGTCGCGATCCGCGCCGCGATCGCAGCGTGCACGAGCGCATGGCCCTCGTTCCCGAGGACGAGGCGGTGCCGGGCGGGCTCACCGCGCGGCGCTTCGTCCAGTACGTGGCCGACCTCCACCGCGTCACCGACCGCGGCGCGGTCGACCGGGTGCTCCACGAGGTCGGTCTCGTCGACGCCGCCGACCGCCGCGTCGACGGGTTCAGCAAGGGCATGCGTCAACGCACCAAGGTCGCCGCTGCGCTCGTGACCGACCCGACCGTGCTCGTGCTCGACGAACCGTTGAACGGCGCCGACCCGGTGCAGCGCCAGCACCTCATCGCCCTGTTCAAGCAACTGGGTGCGCGCGGGTGCACCGTCGTCGTCAGCTCGCACGTGCTCAACGAGGTGGAGCGGATGGCCGAGCGGGTGATCGTGCTGATGCACGGTCGGTTGGCGGCCGCCGGTGGGCAGCGGGCCATCCGCGACGCGCTCGACGATCGGCCGCGTCATGTCCTGGTGCGGGCCGACCAGCCGCGCCGACTCGCCGCGGCGCTCGTCGGGCTCGACTCGGTCGCCGGCATCACGTTCGACGCCGGACGCAACGCGCTCGTGGTGCAGACGCTGCAGGCCCGCGACGTCGCGACCGCGCTGCCGCGGCTCGCTCGCGAGGCGTCGATCCGGTTGTTCGAGGTGCGTGCGCTCGACGACTCGCTCGAGAGCCTGTTCCGGGAGTTGGTCCGGTGACCGCCTCCGCCGCGCAGCGCCCACGGTCGCGGTTCGGAGCGATCCTGCGGTACACGCTGCAGTCGTGCCTGCCGCCGAAGCGGTGGGCCGCGATCCTGCTGCCGTGCGTCGGGGCGATCCTGTTCGGACTGCTCAGCCGGGCCGTCGGGAGCAGCGCCGACCGGGCGTTCGCGAACGTCGCGGCCGAGGGCATCTTCGGTCTCGCCGTGCCGATCGCCGCGCTCGTCATCGGCGACTCCGTGCTCGGGGCCGAGGTGCGCGCCGGCACGTTCCACTTCACGTGGCTCTCGCCGGCACCGACATGGCAGATCGTGCTCGGTCGGTGGCTCGGTGGCTCGGCCGTGGCCCTGGTGACGATCGCGCCGTCGTGTGCGCTCGCCGCGCTGGTGGCCGGGTCGCCGTCGAGCGCCGGTCCGGCGTTCATCGCCGCGGCGGTGGGCAGCATCAGCTACGTCGCGCTGTTCATCGCGATCGGGTGCATCACGCGTCGTACGGCGGTGTGGTCGTTGGCGGTCGTGTTCCTGGTCGAGCGCCTGCTGGGTGCCGCCCTCACCGGCATCGCTCAGCTGTCGCCCACCTGGCAGTCGCGGGCGATCTTCGTCGGACTGCTCGACGACGCGCCGGCGCGGCTCGTCCGCGAAGGCATCCCGCAGGGCACGTCCGCGATCGGTCGACTGGCGATCGTCACCCTCGTCGCGCTGGCGGTCGCCAACTGGCGCATGCGCCGCATGCAACTGTCCGGCGCCTCCGACTGACCCCGTCAGACGGCTGCCAACCGGCCCTCAGTCGAGCTCGTCGAGTTCGTCGGGATCGACACGGCCGCCACCGAGGGCCAGTACCACTGCCGCGAGCGGGATCGCGAGCAGGGCCGCGCCGATGAGCGCTGCGGTGATCGACACCCGGTCGGCCGTGACACCCATCGCGACCGGCACCAGCAGCGCCGGGGTGCTGAGCATGCCCACCATCGTCGGCACGGTGGCCGACCGCGACGGCACCAGGGTCAACGTGCGGTGGTGCACCTTGGCCCATACGACGGCGGTGCCGGCGCCGACGAGCGCCAGTGCAGCGATCGTGAGCGGCATCGCCAGCGGCGCGGCGGTTGCGAGCGCACCTCCGACGAGCAGCCCGCAGCCGACGGCCACGAGCGGCCGGTCGAGCCCGCGGCGTGCCACGAGCGCCGTCCCCGTCAGCCCGCCCAGCGTGACGCCGGCAGCGAGGAGCTGGGCGGGCGCGTTGTCACCCTCGGCTGCGGCTCGTGCCACGGCGAAGCCGAGGAATGCCTCGTCGAGCGGCAAGAGCGCGAACTCCGCTGCGGCGAGCAGCCACAGCTCACGGTGGCGGAGCAGGGTCCGGGCCGACCGGAGCAGCGAGGTATCGTCGCCATCGACGATCGGCGCCGGCGCCGGGAACGGCGTCCTGGCCAGCGACACGGCGAACACGACGAACACGATCGTGGTGAACGCGAACACCCCGCGCCATCCGATGACGGTCGCTGCGCCGATCCCCAGCAGCGCCGGCGCGACGAAGTCGCCGGCCCAGGAGAGCAGGTGCTGCCGGCCGAGCAGCTTGTCGAGCTCGCCGTCGGCGGTGTCGGCGAGCGACGACTCGAGCGGACGGATCATGACGTCGCTCGCACCGCCCATCACCGTCGCCGCCACGACGAGCACGGGGAACGGAGCGGCTGCGGCGAAGGCCAGCAGTCCTACGGCGATGGCGAGCGTGCCGCCGACCGCGAGCAGGCGACGATGACCTCGGTCGGCGAGTGCAGCGAGTGGGCTGCCGATCAACCCGCCGAGAGTGAGCAGTGCGAGCAGCCAGCCGGCCTGGCCGTACGACAGACCGAGGTCGGTGACCTGATCGTCGATGGTGCCGGCGGGCAGGTAGGACCACCACTCGTCGAGCAGCCGCACGACGAGCGCGCATCGGACGACGCCGATGCCGGCGGTGAGGAAGGCGCGGGGCGCCCGGGGAACGGACATGTGGAGATCTCCTCAGTGGAACGACGGACACGACAGGGCGGGTCGGTCGTCCGGGAGGAGCACGGGCAGGTCACCATCGTCGGCGCATGCCCGCAACCGTACTGCGGCCGTGATCGGCCGCGATCCGAGTTCGGCTCAGCCGTGGCCGGGGATGGTGTTCCAGGCGCCGCCGTCGGCTCGGGGCTCCTTCGGCAGGCCGAGGATCTGCTCGCCGACGATGCCCTTCTGCACCTGGCTGGTGCCGGCGTAGATGGTGCCGGCGCGGGCGTTGTAGAACACGCCCGCCCAGTTGGCGCTGTCGTTGGGTGAGCCGGGCGCGTCGCAGCCGAAGGCGCGCTGCGGTGTCTGGCCCACCGGTGCCAGTGCGTCGGCGCCCAGCACGTCGAGCGACAGCTCGGTGATCTCCTGGTGGTGGTGGCTCCAGAACAGCTTGCCGATCGAGGCGTCGACACCCGGAGCCGTGCCCTTCAGGAAGCTGGTGAGCGCCTTGTAGCCGAAGAAGCGCATGATCTCGACCTTGGTGTGCGCTCGTGCGAGTCGCTGACGGATCACGGGATCATCGGTCGCGCCGCGCTCCTTGGCCAGCGAGACGAGCTTGTCGAATTCGCCGCGGAAGCCGAGCGCCTGCACCGATGCGCCGGCGCCGCGCTCGTTGCCGAGCAGGGTCATCGCGACGGCCCAGCCACCGTTCACCTCGCCGACCACGTTCTCCTTGGGGCAGCGGGCGTCGCTGAAGAACACCTCGTTGAACTCGGCCTCGCCGGAGATCATCTTGATCGGCCGCACCTCGACGCCCGGCTGGCGCATGTCGACCAGCAGGAAGGTGATGCCGCGGTGCTTGGCGGCGGTCGGGTCGGTGCGGGCCAGCACGAAGATGTGGGTGGCCAGGTGACCGGCCGACGTCCAGATCTTCTGGCCGTTGATCACCCATTCGTCGCCGTCGAGCACGGCCCGACAGCCGAGGTTGCCGAGGTCACTGCCGGCGGCCGGCTCGCTGTAGCCCTGGCACCAGAGGTCCTCACCCGACAGCACGCGGGGCAGGTAGTGGCGCTTCTGCTCGTCGGTGCCCCAGCGGAGCATCGTGTTGCCGAGCATCGTGATGCCGAAGCCGTCGTTCGGGCCGCCCGTGGGTGCGCCGGCGCGAGCGAACTCCTCGGCCACCACCACGCTCTCCAACGGCGTGAGCCCTGCGCCGCCCACTTCCTTCGGCCAGCTGAGCGCCAGGTAGCCGTTCTGGTGCAGCACCTTGCGCCACTGGGTGGTGAACGCCGCCGCGTCCTCGTGGTTCAGCGCTCCGATGCCCTTCCAGTCGGCGGGCAGGTTCGCGTCGAGGAACGCGCGCACCTTCGCGCGGAACACGTCGGCCTCGGGTGGGTAGGTGAGATCCATGCGCGGGAGGCTACGACGCAGGTGGCGTTCGTCTCGGGCCGAGCGCACAGGCCGGGCTCCTGGGGTCGAGGTGCGGGTCGGGGTGCGAGACTCGGGCCGTGGGTCAGGACATCACGCTCGACGATCTCGACGCCCGCCACCACGAGGTCCTCGCGGCGCTGCGCGCCGAGGCGCCGCTCGCCCGGGTGGAGGCGATCGGCGGATGGGTCGTCACCGGTCGAGAGCTCGCCGTCGCCGTGATGCGTGACGCCGAGCGCTTCACGGTCGACGACCCGCGGTTCAGCACGGCGCAGGTGGTGGGCCCGAGCATGCTCTCGACCGACGGGCCGGCGCATGCGCGCCACCGCGATCCGTTCGCCGCCGCGTACCGGCCGAGCGAGGTCACCCGGCGGTACGAGACGGTGGTGACGCGCATGGCGGGCCGTCTGGTCGCCGAGCTCGCACCCAGGGGCGAGGCCGAGCTCCGTCGTGAGCTGGCCGGCCCGCTCGCCGTCGCGGTCGTCGCCCACTCGCTCGGGCTCGAACGGCTCGACCCGGCGACGCTGCTCGGCTGGTACGACCGGATCGTCGCCGCCGTCGACGACGTCACCTTCGGTCGCGAGGTCGACCCGGCGGCGTGGCAGGCGTTCGGGCTCCTCGGTTCGGCGCTCGACTCGTCCGCCCGCCGTCCCGACTCGGTGCTGCACGGCGCCGCCCAGGTGCTGACGCCCACCGAGGTCGTGTCGAACGCGGCCGTGTTCCTGTTCGGCGGGATCGAGACCAGCGAGGGCATGACCGCCAACGCGCTGCGCCATCTGCTGCTGCACCCGGCCGCACTCGATGCCGTGCGAGCCGACCGGGCGTTGGTCGATGCAGCGGTCGAGGAGTCGTTGCGGCTCGAGCCCGCTGCTGCCCGCGTCGACCGCTACGCCACCGTCGACGTGGAGCTGGCCGGCTCACACATCCGCACCGGCGACCTCGTGGTGGTGTCGCTCGCGGCCGCCAACCGCGACCCAGCCGTGTACGACGACCCCGATGCCTTCCGACTCGATCGGCCCAACGCCCGCACCCATGTGGCGTTCGCACAGGGGCCGCACGCCTGCCTCGGCGCGCAGCTCGCGCGGATGGAGACCCGCGCCGCGATCGACGCGGTGCTCGACCGGTTGCACGACCTCGAGCTCGTCGAGCCGAGCGCGGTGGCCGGCACGATCTTCCGCAAGCCCGTCGCACTGCGCGTGCGTTGGTCGACGTCGGCCGGCTGAGTCAGACTCGTCGCATGGCATCGCTCGACGACCTGATCGCACGCTTCGACGTCACCGATCCAGCGTTCGTGCAGTGGCCCTACCCGGTGCTCGACGAGCTGCGCGAGGCCACGCCGATCTTCTTCGACGAGCGCACCGACCAGTGGGTGCTCACCCGCTACACCGAGGTGCACGAGACGCTGCGCGACCGCCGGCTCGGCCGTGCCTACACGCATCGCTACTCGCACGAGCAGTTCGGCAAGCCCGAGCCCGACCCGCGTTGGAGCCGCTTCCACGAGCACGAGCGGTGGTCGCTGCTCGCGCTCGAACCGCCCGATCACACACGGCTGCGCCGACTCGTGACGAAGGTGTTCACGCCCCGCGCCGTCGAGGCGCTGCGACCGATGGTCGAGTCGTTGGCCGACGAGCTGATCGAGCCGTGCGTCGAGCAGGGTCGTTTCGATCTCATCACCGGTTACGCCCAGCCGTACTCGGTGGCCGTGATCTGCTCGATGCTCGGCGTGCCGCGCGCCGACACCCAGGCGTTGCTCGACTGGTCGCACGCGATCGTGAAGATGTACGAGCTGCGCACCGACGACGCACTGAAGGTCGCGGCCGACGCGGCGGCCGGCGAGTTCATCGACTACACCCGCGCCCTCATCGCCGAGAAGCGCCGCCGACCCGACGCGTCGTTGCTCAGCGGGCTCGTCGCCGTGGAGGACGAGGGCGAGACGCTCGCCGAGGCCGAGATCGTCTCGACCGCGATGGTGTTGCTCGAGGCCGGGCACGAGGCGACCGTCAACTCGCTCGCCAACGGCATGCGGGCGATGATGCTGCACCGCGACCAGTGGCAGCGGGTGACGAGCGGCGAGGTGTCGCCGCGCACTGCGATCGAGGACATGATCCGCTGGGACGCGCCGCTGCACCTGTTCGAGCGGTGGGTGCTCGACGAGGGCGTGGTGATCGCCGGTCAGCCGCTGCCGGTGGGCGCGGAGGTCGCGATGCTGTTCGGTGCGGCCAACCGCGACCCGCGGCGCTTCGACGACCCGGGCCGCTTCGACGTCGGCCGTGGCGATCCGGCGCACGTCGGCTTCGGTGGCGGCATCCACTTCTGCATCGGTGCACCCCTCGCCCGGTTGGAGCTCGAGGTGTCGCTCGACCGCCTGGCCCGCCGCCTGCCCGACGTCGAGTTGGCCGCCGAGCCCGAGTACCACCCGACCTTCGTCATCCGCGGCCTCACCGCACTCCACCTCACGACCTGACTTCGCGATGAGAGATGAGTGGCGGTGCCGCCCCCATCTCTCATCACCCGGTCGAGGTCCACGAGGGCGATGAGAGATCGGCGCGCCACGGGCACTCATCTCTCATCGCGGGGGAGGGAGCGACTCGAGGGTGGCGCGGAGTGCGGTGGCGAAGACGGGGACCTCGCGGGCGGTGAAGGCGAGGGTGGGACGGACCTTCAGCATGCTGCCCGACGTGCCGGTCGTGCCGACGAGCACGCCGCGATCGCGCAGGCCGTTCTTGATCGCCTCGGTCGTGGCCGCGTCGGGTTCCTTCGTCGCAAGATCGGCGACGATCTCGACCGCGTTCGCCAGCCCCATGCCGCGCACGTCACCGATGCACTCGTGGTCGACGGCGACCTCGCGAACCGCGGCTCGGAGTGCCTCGCCCGCCTCCACCACACGGGGCAGCACGCGCTCGTCGCGCAGCACGTCGAGCACGGCGTGCGCCGCTGCGACCGACACCTGGTTGCCGCCGAAGGTGCTGAAGAACACGGTGTCAGCGGCGAAGCGCTCGGCGATCTCGCGGCGTGTGATGACCGCGGCGACGGGGTGACCGTTGCCCATCGGCTTGCCGAGCGTGACGAAGTCGGGCTCGATGCCGAACCGCTCGAACGACCACATCGCCTCGCCGGTGCGCCCGTGGCCGCCCTGTACCTCGTCGGCCACCCACAGCCCGCCGGCGTCGTGGGTCATCCGCACCCACGCCTGCACCAGTTCGGGCGCGAGGTCGTACACCCCGTCGCTCTGCAGCACGCCGTCGAGGATCGCCATCGCCGGTCGGACGTCCCTGGCAGCGAGCGCGTCGAGCGCCGCCCGGAACGACGACGCGTCCGTGTGGAGGCCGCGGTAGGTGTCGGTCGGTGCCCAGCATTCGAGCCAGTCGGGCAGGTGCTCGGGGCCGAGCGTCTCCGGCGAGAACGGCGCGATGGCGTGCGAGATGCCGTGGTAGGCGCGGGTGGTGCACAGCCCGCCGGTGTTGCCGGTGAAGGTGGTGGCCAGGCGCCAGGCGAGGTCGTTGGCCTCCGAGCCGGAGTTCACGAAGAACACCGTGTCGAGCGACGGCGGACACGACGCCGTGAGCCGCTCGGCCAGCTCGACCGCCGACGCGTGGAGGTAGCGCAGGTTGGTGTTCAGCACCCGCGACTGGCGGGCGATCGCCTCGGTGACGCGCGGGTGCGCGTGGCCGACCGCGGGCACGTTGTTGTACATGTCGAGATAGGCGCGGCCGTCCGTGTCGTACATGAACGCACCGTCGGCGCTCGCCATGTGCACCGGTGTGGTGTAGCTGAGCGACTCCATCGCCGGGCCGAGCACACGCGTCCGTCGGCCGACGAGATCGTCGCCGCCGTGGCCGCCGCCGAGCTCACGGCGCACGCCGTCCCAGCCGAGCTCGAGCATCGTGTCGATCATCGCGAGTGCGGTGTCGTTGTAGCGCGTGGCGAAGGTGGGGTCCTCGAGGCCCTGTTTCGCCCGCCAGCTCGAGATGGCCACGCCGACGGCTGCCCGTGCTGCACACAACTCGCCCACGATCTCGAGTTCGATCGGCTCGAGCGGCGTCACCCGCTGGTAGCCGTCGAGCAGCAGCCGCGCCGATCGGAACAGCTCGTCGCCATCGCGACCCGTGCAGATCGAATCGAGCATCGACGCGACGTCGGCCATCAGCGCGCTGTGGCTCATGTCGCCGAAGTCGACGATGCCGGTGATGAGGCCGTCGTCGTCGACGAGTGCGTTGTCGCAGGTGAGGTCGCCGTGCACGAGCTGGGCGCGCAGCGCCGGCCAGCGCGGGACGACGACCTCGTCGAAACGGTCGATCACCCGCTCCACCGAGGCGCGGGCGGCCGGGTCGGCGATGGCGTCGAGCATCGTGCGAACGCTGCTCGCGTGCTGCACGTCCCACGGCATCACCCGCATCGCGCTCGGGTGCACGAAGCCTCGCATCGCCCTGCCGAGTCGCGCCGTGGAGCGGCCCCAGGCCACCAGCGCACGGTCGTCGAGCCGTCGCGGGTCGTGGCGAGCGTGGCCGGGCACCAGGTCGTAGGCGCGCACCCAGTGCGTGCCCAGCTCGGACGTCCACGGCAGCCGTCGGGGCCCGTCCTCGGCGCCCGGCACCGGGCGTGGCCGCGCCACCGGAAGGTCGGGGTCGACGCTCGCGATGTGGCCGACCACGTCGGCCTCCATGTCGAGGGTGGCCACCGACTCCGCCGCGTTCGAGACCTTCATCACCGCGAGCCGTTCCCCGTTCGCGCCGAGCAGCATGAACGTGCGGTCGCGCTCGCTGCCGAGGTCGACTGCCGATGTCGCGGTGATGCCGAACCCGGTGGCGATCGCCACGGCGTCGGCGAGGGTGCAGGGCGGGGCGGGCGAGAGGATGACCGGGTCGACGGGGAGCGACATGGGCGTCGACGGTATCGCGGCGGCCCAGCACGTGCCGCGGCCGTTCCGATCGCGTCGGCGGGGCAGCGGCGTGAATCGCCGGTGCGTTCTAGTGTCCAACGCATGAGTGACGATCCGTCCGCCACCCCTGCCCCACCGGCCGTCCCCGCCGTCGAGGTGGTGCACGTCCCCGAGGAACGCCGCTACGAGGTGCGCGTCGGTGGCGCGCTCGCCGGTTTCGCCGAATACGTCGCGAAGGCGCACCGGGTGGTGTTCACCCACACCGAGATCGACCCGTCCTACGAGGGGCAGGGCCTCGGCTCCACGGTCGCCCGCGCAGCGCTCGACGACGTGCGCGCGAGCGGCAACGTCGCGGTGCCGCTGTGCCCGTTCATCGCCGGCTGGATCGCGAAGCACCCCGAGTACGACGACATCGTCGACCACGCCATGCTCCGTGCCCTCGAGGAGCGCTGACGTGGGCGCGAACACCGGACCGCTCGACCACGTGGTGGTCATCGGCGCCTCCCTGGCGGGACTGCGCGCCTGCGAGACGCTGCGCACCGACGGCTTCGCCGGTCGGATCACGCTGGTGGGCGCCGAGGACGAGGTTCCCTACGACCGGCCACCGTTGTCGAAGAAGTTGCTCGCCGGCGAGTGGGACGGCGACCGCATCCGGCTCCGCAAGCCGGAGGCGTTCGACGAGCTCGGTCTCGAGCTGCGCCTGGGCGTGCGTGCCACCGGCCTCGACACCGAGCGGCGCACGATCGCGCTGGCCGACGGTGGCGAGGTGCCCTACGACGGCGTGGTGATCGCCACGGGCGCCGCACCGCGCCGGCTGCCCGGTCAGCCGGCGCTCGACGGCATCTGCGAACTGCGCACACTGGCCGACGCGCTCGATCTGCGCTCACGCCTCGGCGAGGCCACGCGGGTCACCGTCATCGGGGCCGGATTCATCGGGCTGGAGGTCGCCGCGACGGCTCGCCAGGCGGGCTGCCTGGTCACGGTGCTCGAGGGTGCACCGTCGCCGCTGATCCGCGGGCTCGGCGTCGAGCTCGGTGCCGCGGTGGCGAGCGTGCACGCCCGCCACGACGTCGACCTGCGCTGCGGTGTGCAGGTGTCGGCGATCGAGGGTGTCGACGGCAGGGTGGCCGGCGTGCGACTCGGCGACGGCACGCTGATCGGCAGCGACGTCGTCGTGGTGGGTATCGGGGTGTCGCCGGCCACCGACTGGCTCGCCGACAGCGGGCTCGAGCTCCGCGACGGCATCGTGTGCGACGACACCCTCTGGACCGGCGTGCCAGGCGTGTATGCGGCAGGTGACTGCGCCCGCTGGCACAACCACGTGTTCGACCCGCACGACGACGCGGTGATGCGCGTCGAGCACTGGACCAACGCTGCCGAGCAGGGTGCCGTGGCGGCGCGGAACCTGTTGGCCGTCGCCGCAGGATCCGCACCCACTCCGTACGAATCGGTGCCGTTCTTCTGGAGCGACCAGTTCGAGAGCCGGATCCAGTTCGTGGGTCGCGCCCACGGCGACGACGAGGTGCACGTGTTCGCGGGCAGCACCGACGGGTCGTTCGCGGCGCTCTATGGCTGGCAGGGACGCCTGCGCGGCGTGCTCGGGGTGAGCATGCCGAAGATGGTGATGCCGTTCCGGGCGCTGCTCGCAGCGCAGGCGTCGTGGGACGAGGCACTGGAGAAGGCGGCAGCACTCACGAGTTGAGCGTCGTGTCCGCTCCACAAACATGAGTGGGTTGCAATCAAGTTTCATGACGATACCGTCTCGCCCATGACCGATGTGACCGACCCCGACCGCTCGCTCCTCACCTCCACGCCCGTCCTCTCCCTCCCCGTCCTGCCGCTGCCCACCGTGGTGCTGCCGGGCACCCTCGTCACCCTGGCCCTCGACAACGACGCCGTCCGGCTCGCGGTCGAGGCTGCCGCTGCGGGCGACGGGCGGGTGCTCCTCGTGGCACCGGTGGCCGCGGCGGGCGGACAGTCCGCCCACCCCAGCGCCGCCCCGCTCACGTCCGCCGCCCTCGGCGTCGTGGCACGGGTGCCGAGCCGTGGCTCGCTGCCCGGTGGCCAGCCCGCCGCGATCGTGCAGGCCGAGGGCCGGGCTCGCATCCTCGCCCGACACACCAGCGACCGCGGCGCCGACCACGCCGACGTCGAGGTGCTCACCGACCCCCGCCCCACCCCGCGGGTCGAGGCCGTGGCCCGCGAACTGCGGGTGGTGCTCGAGGAGATCGCCAAGCTCCGCCAGAGCCGGCGCCTGCCCGAGATCCTCCGCACCATCGCCGAGCCCGGTGCGCTCGCCGACGCCGTCGTCACGTGGAGCGAGGTCGACGGCGGCCTGCGCGACCAGGTGCTGCACGCGGTCGAGCTCGAGGCCCGCCTCCAGCTCGTCGCCGACTGGGCCCGCGACCACCTGGCCGAACTGCAGGTCACCGCACAGATCCGCGCCGACGTCACCGAAGGCGTCGACAAGCAGCAGCGCGACTACCTCCTGCGCCAGCAGCTCGCCGCGATCCGCAAGGAACTCGGCGAGGGCGACGACGACGTGGTGGGCGAGTACCGCTCGAAGCTCGAGGCGATCCGCCCCGATCTCGCCGACAAGGTCGCGTCGTTCATCGACAAGGAGATCGACCGGCTCGAACGGATGAGCCAGCAGAGCCCCGAGCACTCGTGGGTGCGCACCTGGCTCGACCGCATCCTCGAACTGCCGTGGGCCACCCGTACGCCCGATCAGCTCGAGCTGGCCACCGCCCGCGAGATCCTCGACGCCGATCACTACGGCCTCGACGACGTGAAGGACCGCATCGTCGAGTTCCTGGCGGTGCGCAAGCTGCGTGCCGACCGCGACGTCGCCGAGCAGAGCAGGGCGGCGGGCACCGTCGTCACCCTCGTCGGTCCGCCAGGCGTGGGCAAGACCAGCCTCGGCGAGTCGATCGCCCGGGCCATGGGTCGCAACTTCGTGCGCGTCGCCCTCGGCGGCGTGCGCGACGAAGCCGAGATCCGCGGGCACCGTCGCACCTACGTGGGCAGCCAGCCGGGCCGCATCGCCCGGGCGATCATCGAGGCCGGGAGCATGAACCCGGTCGTGCTGCTCGACGAGGTCGACAAGCTCAGCGCCGGCGGCTGGAGCGGCGACCCCACCGCCGCCCTGCTCGAGGTGCTCGACCCCGCCCAGAACCACACGTTCCGCGACCACTACCTCGAGGTCGAGCTCGACCTCAGCCAGGTCGTGTTCATCGCGACCGCGAACGTGGCCGACTCCATCCCCGCGCCGCTGCTCGACCGCATGGAGCTCGTGCGCCTCGACGGCTACACCGAGGACGAGAAGGTCTTCATCGCCGAGCGCTACCTGCTGCCCCGCCAGCTCGAGCGATCGGGCCTGCAGGCCGACGAGGTCGCCGTCACCGAGGCGGCGCTGCGCACCACGATCACCGGCTACACCCGCGAGGCAGGCGTCCGTTCGCTCGAACGCGAGCTCGGCAAGCTGTCCCGCAAGGTCGCCGCGGCCGTGGCCACCGGGAAGCGCACGGCACCGATCGAGGTCGACTCGCCGGAGGTGCGCGACTGGCTCGGCCGTCCGAAGGTGGACGACGAGGTGCCCGAGCGCACCAACGTCCCCGGTGTCGCGACCGGCCTGGCCGTCACCGGCAGCGGTGGCGACGTGCTGTTCATCGAGACCACGGCGTTCCCGCTCGCGGGCGACGCGGCCACCACCGAGCCCACCCTCACCCTCACCGGTCAGCTCGGCGACGTGATGAAGGAGAGCGCGCACATCGCGCTCAGCTACGTGCGCTCGCACGCCGAGGAGCTCGGGGTCGATCCGGCGACGTTGGCCAAGCGGGTGCACGTCCACGTGCCCGCCGGTGCGGTGCCGAAGGACGGTCCGTCGGCGGGCGTCACGATGACCACGGCGTTGGTGAGCCTGCTCACCGGCAAGGTCGTGAAGCCCACCGTGGGCATGACCGGTGAGATCACCCTGCAGGGCAAGGTGCTGCCGATCGGTGGTGTGAAGCAGAAGGTGCTCGCCGCCCACCGGGCCGGCCTCACCGAGGTCGTGTTGCCAAAGCGCAACGGGCCCGACCTCGACGACGTGCCCGAGAAGGTGCGCGAGGTGATGACCTTCCACCTCGCCGACACCTACGCCGACGTGCTCGCCGCCGCCTTCGCCTGACGGCCCACCGGCCGACCGGCCGACCGGCCCCATCCCACCGGTCGCGACCGGTCCCGCACCGACCTCCGTGCCGAGCGCCCCTGGTGGCGTCCGGTACGGAGGTCGTCCGCGTGGCCGGCGCGTGGGGTACGCAGCGGAATTGAGTAGGGGTTACTCAGCCCCCATCCGACGGGCGAGCGCACACTGCTCACATGACGATCACCCTGCACCCGCCGACGCCGGTCACCCTCCGGCGGCGTCGACCCGACACCGCCGCCGCGCTCGCCGTCGCAGCTGCGGTGGCGCTGGCGCTCGTCCTCTTCGCCGCCTCGATGGTCGGGCGGTCGACGTCCGACGCCGCCGCCTCGGTCGCCGACGGCGCCTCGCCGGCCCTCGACGCCCGTGATCGCACGTCGCTCGGACTCGCCGACGGTGTCGACACCTTCTTCGCGCCCGGCGCCGCCGGTGCCGTCGTCGAACGACTCGCCGCCGCGGTCGACAGCGAGGGCGGCCGGCTCACCCAGGTGCGCCTCTACCCCGACCGGGTGTTCGTGACGGCGCGCAGCGCCGACCGACGGGTGGCGGGGTACGCGTGGGTGGCGGGTTCGATCGTGCCGAGCGAGCCGGCCATCGTCTTCGGTGGCGACGTCGGCGCCTTCCTCGCCTTCGATGCCGACGCCGTCGCCTGGGAGCGCATCGCCGAACTCGTGTCGGCCGCCCCCACCCTCGCCGGCGTGCACGACGGCGTCGTCTCGCACGTCACCGTCGATCGGACGACGCTCGACCCGGCGCTGCCGCTCACGATCCGTATCAACGTCACCGGGCCGAACGGCAACGGCCTGGTGGAGGTGTCTGCCGCCGGCGAGGTCATCGCCATCGGGTAGGCGACCCGTCGTCCGTCCCATCCGGCCCCCTGGCCGACCAGTCCGTCGACACGTTCTCCTCGCGCGCCCGCACGCGCGTCCGGCCGTGTCCTCCAGTCCTCTCCAGTCATCTCAGCCAATGCAGCGTGGCCGCTCGGTCCACGTGTCCGAACCCACAGGAGCACCCCATGTCCTTCGCACCTCCCAACCCGACGACCGACCCCACGCCCACGAACCGGGCGCCCGTCGTGCCGCCCGCGCCGTACCCGCCGGCACCCAACCCTGCGCCCGGCACCTCACGGTCGACCCCGCTGCCCGGCTTCGACGACGTCCCGCCGCCGACGGCCGCACAGTTCCTCGGCGCCGTCCAGCAGCCGCCCGTGCAGCCGTTCCAGCCGGCGCCCGGCGCAGCCCTCGGGTCGACGATGCCCAGGTCGCGCCGCTCGGGCCTCGGCGGCCTGGTGGTCGCGCTGCTCATCATCGGCCCGGTTGTCGGCATCAGCGTGAGCGTGTGGGCGTTCCTGCGTGGCCGCGATGCCAACGAACAGGCGGAGCGGGTGTTGGACGACGCCGAGGCGACGCTCGACAGCGTGTTCGCCGACGCCCAGGACGCGCTCGACGACGTCGACCCTGTCGTTCCCGCCGACATCTCGCTGCCGGCCGTGCCTGCGGTGCCCACCGATGCGGACGTCCCGCCGGTGTCGCTGCCCGTCTCCCTCCCGACCGTCCCGGCGGTGCCCGCGGCGTCGGTGCCCGCCCCGGCCGTCTCGCTGTTCGACCCGGCCGGCGCGACCGCCCTCATCGGCACCTACGAAGCAGCGATCGGCGGCGCGCCGACGAAGCTGATGAACGTCACCATCTACCCCGACTACGCATTCGCGACCGCCCAGGATCCGGCCAACGCGCTGCACGTCGACGAGTACCCGTATCGCGACGGCTTCGTCGGTGCGTCGAGCCCGGTGACCCTGGTGGGTGACGGCGACCTCGAGGCGAACCTGTTCGCCACCACCGACGTCGACTGGACGTTCCTGTCGCGGGCCGTCGGTGAGGCGCCGTCGCTGATGCCGACCGTCGAGGAGGGCGTCGTCACCCACATCATCGTGGAGCGCTCGGTGTTCACCCCCGACTTCTCGGTGGTCGTCCGGGTGTACGTGTCGGTACCGCGCGGCGGTGGGTACGTCGAGTACACGGCCGCCGGCGAGCTCGTCCAGGTGATGGTCTGATCGACCGCTGCGCCCGATCGGCATAGGCTGAGCGCATGTCGCACCTGTCGAATGTCTGGTTCTCGGTCACCCCGTTGCAGGTGGCCAGTGGGCACGGTTGCTGGGTCACCACCACCGACGGCGAGGAGTACCTCGACTTCGCCGCCGGCATCGCGGTGAACTCCACCGGCCACGCCCATCCCCGTGTCGCCAAGGCGATCGCCGATCAGGCGCAGCGGTTCATCCACGCGCAGGTGAACGTGTTCAAGCACGACCTGCTCGAGCCGCTCGCCGCGAAGCTCGCCGAGATCACCCCGGCCGGCATCGACACCTTCTTCTACGCCAACTCCGGTGCCGAGATCACCGAGGCCGCGGTGAAGCTCGCCAAGCAGGCCACGAAGCGCCCGCACGTCATCGTGTTCAGCGGCAGCTTCCACGGCCGCACCCATCTGGCCATGGCGATGACGACCTCGAAGACCGGCTACCGCGCGGGCCACGCGCCCCTGCCGGCCGGCATCTTCGTCGCCCCGTACCCCGACCCGCTCGTCGCCGATCAGGCGGCCGAGGCCGAGCGAGCGCTCGCCGGCTTCGATCACCTGTTGAAGTCGATGACCGCGCCCGAGGAGACCGCCGCGGTCATCCTCGAGCCCGTGCTCGGCGAGGGCGGCTACATCCCGGCGCCGCCGGCGTTCATCCAGGGCATCGTCGAGCGCTGCAAGCAGCACGGCATCCTGTTCATCGCCGACGAGGTGCAGAGCGGCTTCGGTCGCACCGGCAAGATGTTCGCCGTCGACCACTACGACATCGAGCCCGACATCATCTGCATGGCCAAGGGCATCGCGAGCGGCTTCCCGTTCGCGGCGCTCGGCACCCGCCGCGAGCTCGACGACAAGTGGACCACCGGCAGCCACGGCGGCACCTACGGCGGCA
The DNA here is from genome assembly GCA_026393475.1 of Actinomycetota bacterium. GTDB lineage: Bacteria > Actinomycetota > Acidimicrobiia > Acidimicrobiales > Ilumatobacteraceae > VFMC01. Next base: position 16,704 of record JAPLAA010000026.1, on the reverse strand, counting down.
ACTCGATGGGCTGTGCCGCCGCGCTCGCCACGATCGAGATCATGAGCGATCCGGCGTTCCTCGAGAACGTGAACGCCCGCGGCGAGCAGCTCCAGGCGGGCATCCGCGAGCTGCAGCGCGAGCACGACGTCATCGTCCAGGTGCGCGGCCTCGGGCTCATGGTGGGCACCGAGTTCAGCGACGCCGCACGGGTCGCCGCGATCACGAAGCACTGCTTCGAGGAGGGTCGCCTGATCCTCATGAACGCCGGCACCTACGGCCGCACCCTGCGCTGGATGCCGCCGCTGGTGGTGACCGAGGGCGAGATCGACCTCGCCCTCGCCGCCTTCGGCGCGGCGCTCAAGGCCACGGCCTGATCGCGCCCCCGTCCGCCCATGTCCGCAACGTCCGCATCGCTCGGCTGACCCGCAGGCACCGGCCTCATGCCTCGTCTCGACGCCGAGCGGATCGCACTGCTCCGCCAGCTGTGCGTGGCGACCAACGCGATCGAGCGCCAGATCGACGCCGATCTCGTCGACGAGTTCGACATCCCGCTCAGCTGGTTCGAGGTGATGGCGGCGCTGCAACGCGCCGGCGGATCGATGCGGGTGAGCGAGCTGTGCAGCGAACTCGACGAGGTGGCGTCGAGCCTCAGCCGTCGCCTCGACCGGATGGAGGAGGAGGGTCACGTCGCGCGCGAGCCGTCGCCCAGCCCCACCGATCGCCGAGCGGTCTCGGTGCACCTCACCCGTGACGGCCGCTCGTTCTGGCGCGATGCCAACGTGATCTATCGCCGGTCGGTGCAGCGCAACTTCGCCCAGGTGGTCACCGAGAGCGACATCCTCGCGTTGCAGCGGTTGTTGTCGAAGCTCGCCCGCTGAACGGGCTCGCACGTCGCGTCCGCGATCATTCGGACGAAGTTCACGCGCCGGTGTAACCGATGTGCCGGTGCCGGACATTGAGTGTGTGTGATGACGTCTCGGCGCGCGGACCAACCCGATGGTGACGCCCATGCACGTTTCACCGCGCTCGTGCGCGAGCACCAGCGCGGGCTGTACGCCCATGTGCGGGTGGTGTACCCGCACGTCGATGCCGACACGGTGGTGAACGAGACGTTCACCGCTGCCTGGCAGCGCATCGACGAACTGCACTTCGACGGTGCAGCCAGCGCGACCACGTGGCTCCGCGCCACCGCGCGCTACATCGTCCAGAACCGCCGACGGGGTGAGCGACGGTGGCAGGCCTTGAACGACAAGGTCGCCCGTCTCGACCCCGTGGCGTACGCACCACCCCCCGATCACGACGCCGGCATCGAACTGCAGATGGTGATGGACGCCCTCGCCTCGCTGTCGACGGCCGACCGGGAAGTGCTGCTGATGACCGCATTGGACGACCTGTCACCCGAGGACGTCGGAGAAATCCTCGGGGTGAGGGCGAATGCCGCGAAGGTGCGCGTGTCGCGTGCCCGGGCACGCCTCAGGGCCGCCGTTGCGGAACGTACCGAACCACCCGACCAAGGCGGATCCAGATGACCGACCCCTTCGACGTGCTGCGATCGCACGTGCGCTCCGTCGCGCTGCTCGAGCACCCCGACACCGAACCCGACGACCTGGTGGCGCAGATCACCGGCGTCGCCGACCCGATGCCCGACGGTGCGTCGGTCATCGCGTTCCCGCACCACCGATCTCCCATTTCCCCATCTCGCGGATCTCACGGATCTCCCCGCCGGCGACGGTGGCTGGTCGCCGCAGGCGTCTCGGCCATCGTCGTCGTCGGGGGAGCAGGCGTCGCCGCCTTCGTCGGCACCCGTCCGTCGGCGCCGGCCGCGGGCGTCGTGTGTCGCGCGTCGGTCTCGAACTCCTCGGCGATCGTCATCGAGCCGACCGCCGACCCAGTCGCCGCATGTGCCGACCTGTGGGCACGCGGCGACCTCCCCGAGATCGACGTACCGAAGCCGACAACGCCCGGGTCGCCCGAGGTTCCTCGCCTCGTCGCATGTGTCGGCGAGGGACTGGCGCTGCAGGTGCTGCCGCTTCCCGAGTACTGGTCGTGTGCCGATGCCGGTCTCGCGGATGCCGACATCACCGGGATCACCGATGATCCAGCCGTTCGACTCCAGGCCGCATTGGTCGACCGTGTCAATGCGGGCGGGTGCCGGACCACGGCCGATGTCGCCGCCATCGCCCGCGAGGTCCTCGACTCGATGGACCTCGCCACATGGTCCGTGAAGGTCTCGGACCCCTCCTCCGCCTGCGCAACGGTCGCCCTCGACGTGTCCACGTCGCACGTGATCGTCAGACCCCACCCATCAGCACAGGAGAAGCCATGAAAACCCCCTTCCTCATCACCTTGGCACTCGTGGCCATGCCGCTCGGACATGCTCACGCGATCGACACCGTCACCGAGGAGCCGCCGCCCGAGCCCTGGATCGCCGACTACGAAGGCACGGAGATCGATCTCCGCTTCGGGTGGGATGCTGCCCGTGCGTGTCAGACCGATGGGATCGAGACCGTGTGTTACGACTCCGAGGCGGAGATGATCGCCGCACTCGATGCGGCTGCAGCCGCATCGGCGGCGGCGGCGCCGGCCGGCTCATCGGGACTGCTGAGAGCGTCGTGCAGCTCGTTCCTGCGGCTCTACACCGGCACGAACTACACCGGCTCGGTCCTCGCACTCACCACGCAATACACGTATCTCAACCTGTCGAGCTATGGCTTCAACAACGTCACCAGCAGCTACCGGGTTGGTGCGTGTCCGTCGTACTTCTTCGACCTCACGAACGGTGGTGCGCCGCAGTACACCGGCCCCACCTCCGCAGGAACGCAGTCCCCGACGATGCTCGCCGGTTGGGACAATCGGGTGAGCAGCTTCTACATCGGATGAGCATCACCGCAGGAGAACGTGAGGAGCCACCGCCCGCCCCGGCTCCTCGCTGCCGGCTCTGCGTCGCCGTCATCGGCGACGCAGAGTCGGTCTGGGCCGCCCCGGCGGTCGACGACGTCGGCGGTCCGAGCTTCCATGGCGTGCCCGTGCTGGCCGCCGACGGGTCGAGCGTCGCCGTGATCGGCCGCCTGGCCGGCGACGACGACCGGTCGACCCGCATCTGGCACGGCCGTCCCGGTGCCCTGGTGGAGGTCGGCCGGATGCACGAGCAGCTCGACCCGGCCTCGCTCGTGCGGCACCGGGAGCGGTGGCATCTCTTCGGCGACGTCGACGGGCGTGCCTGGCACGGCACGAGCGACGATCTCGTCACCTGGACACCGGACGAGCAGTTCACCGTCGAACACCCGCACCTCGTGGTGCGCGGGGCGGCGTCGATGGACCACGCGATCGTCATCGTCGGCCAGGTCGTGATGAGCGGCCGACGGATGGGCTGGACCGTGCTCGAGGGCGCCGAGGGCCCGTACCACGCACGCGAGGTCACCTTCCCCCTCACCGCCGAGCACGAGGTGGTCGGACCGGTGGCCGGTCCCGAGGGCGAGCTGTCGTTGGTGGTGTCGTCGGGCGTCTCGCATCTGCTGGCGCGAACCGTCGCCGGGACCAAGGGACGGAGCTGGACGCTCGCCCTGCTGACGCCGGCGGTCACCCCGTCAGCGGTGTTCGCCCACGAGGGACAGATCTGGGTGGCCGGGACGGACCCCGCCGGTGGGGCACCGCTCGTCGCCGCGGTCGGCGGACGCGCGTTCCACCTCGACCGCAGCGGTGGCGAGGTGCGCGCCGGCACCGTGCTGCGCGACGAACTGGTGTTGGCCCGTATCCCTGCGAGCGGGCACCGCGGCGCCACCGTCGAACCGCCGGAGCAGTCGCCGGTCGACGCCGCGGTCGACATCGCGGTCGATGCCGCAGTCGAGTCGGGTCAGTCGAGCCCGGCGTACATCGATTCGATCTCGGCCGCGTAGCGAGCGTTCACGCCGCGGCGCTTCAGCTTCGACGTCGGCGTGAGCATGTCGCTGTCGGGCATCCACTCCTCGCCGACGAGCACGAACTTCTTGATCTGCTCGACCTGGGCGAACTGCTGGTTGATCAGGTCGACGCCGGCCTGCACCTCGGCGAGCACCTCGGGATCGACGGCGAGTTCGCCGACGGTCGCATCGGACCGACCGTGTTCGCGGGCCCACACGCCGGCCGCCTCGGGATCGAGCACCAGGATGGCCGAGCAGAACTTGCGGTTGTCACCGATCGCAGCAGCCTGGCCGATGAGCGGGATCGTCTTCAGCGCCGCCTCGAGGTTGGCCGGGCTGATGTTCTTGCCGCCGGAGGTGATGATCAGTTCCTTCTTGCGGTCGACGATCTTCACGTAGCCGTCGGCGTCCATCTCGCCGATGTCGCCACTGTGCAGCCAGCCGTCGATGACCGTCTCGGCCGTCTTGTCGGGCTGCTTCAGGTACCCCTGGAAGACGTTGCCGCCGCGGGCGATCACCTCGCCGTCGTCGGCGATGCGGATCTCGCAGCCGGGCACCTCCTGGCCGACGTAGCCGGGCCGGTTCGCCTTCGGCGACCACGTCATCGGGCCGCTCGACTCGCTCATGCCGTAGATCTCGCTGAGCGGCACACCGATCGCGTTGAACCACTCGAGCACGGGCCGCGGGATGGCCGCCGCGCCGGTGACGCCGGTGAGCACCGAGTCGAGACCGACGAGGCCGCGGACGTTGGCGAAGGCCACGGCGTCGAGGAACGCCCAGGTGTCGAGCTGTTCCTTGGTGGCCGTGCCGTCTCGCTCGGCCTGCTTGATGGCGAGGGCGGCGGTGAGGCCCTCGTCGAACTTGGCCTTGGCCTCGGGGTTGGCCGAGAGGGCTGCGTTGACGCCGTTGTAGATCTTCTCCCACACACGGGGCACGCCGAACAGGATCTCGGGGTGCACCTCCTTGAGGTACACGGTGAGCTGGTTGGGGTCGGGGCAGCAGAAGACGGAGTAGCCGAGGATGGCGCCCTGGTAGTGGCTCATCATCCGCTCGGCGATGTGGGCCATCGGCAGGTAGCTGACGGCGCGCTTGCCGACGAAGGTGTCGAAGTCGATGCAGCGCTTCAGCGACTCCACCGTGTACACGACGTTGTACTGGCTGATCATCACGCCCTTGGGCGGGCCGGTGGTGCCGCTGGTGTAGATGAGCGTGGCGATGTCGTCGGGGGAGGTGTCGGCGCCGAGTTGGGTGAGGTCGGCCGATCCGTGGCCGAACAGCGCGGCCACCGGCTGGACACCCTCGGGGCAGCCGTCGGCGGGCGGCTCGATGACGAACACGTGCTGCAGCTCGGGCAGTTCGCCCTTCACCTTCAGCATGCGCTCGAGGAACCCGGCGTCCTCGACGATCGCGATGCGCGCCTCGGCGTGGTGCGACAGGTACTGGATCTCCTCGGGCGACGAGGAGTTGTAGATGCTGACCGGCGTGGCGCGCACGAACTGCGCGGCGAGGTCGAGCCAGTGGAAGTCGGGGCGGTTGCGCATCATCAGCAGCACGCGCTCGCCCGGCTGCACGCCGAGGGCGAGCAGGCCCGCGGCCGCCTTGGCGACCTGCTCGGCGACCTGGGTGTAGGTCCACACGTTCCAACTGCCCGGCGTCGCGTCCTTCATCGAGTGCACGGCGGGGACGTCGCCGTTCGCGGCGACGAGTTCGAGGAACTTCCGCGGCGCGGTCGTTCCGGTGACAATGGCGTCGATCTCTGCAATGGACGTGGTCATGGGCCAGATTCTCGCATGCAGTCGGCGGCCCGCGAGACGTCGTGCCAGGGCATTTGCTCCGGTTCTCGGCGGGCGCTCCGGTTTGGGTGGGGCCGAGTGCAGCCAGCAGACTGCGAGCTGTCCGATCCGGCCGGCTCTGCGCCGAGCCCGTTCGAGTACGAGGAGAGCACATGCCCACCGCGGTCATCGTCGACGCCATCCGCACCCCGCTCGGCCGGCGCAACGGCAAGCTGAAGGACTGGCACCCGGTGGACCTCGCGGCCCAGGCGCTGCAGGCGCTGGTCGATCGCACGGGCATCGACCCCGCGCTGGTCGACGACGTGATCATGGGCTGCGTGATGCAGGTGGGCGAGCAGGCCGCCAACGTCGGCCGCAACGCGGTGCTCGCGGCCGGGTGGCCCGAATCGATCCCGGGGACCACGATCGACCGGCAGTGCGGATCGAGCCAGCAGGCGGCCCACTTCGCTGCGCAGGGCGTGATCGCCGGCGCGTACGACGTCGTCGTGGCCGCTGGGGTGGAGGTGATGACCCGGGTGCCGATGGGGGCGTCGATGTCGGATGGCAAGTTCGGCTTCCCGTTCGGCCCTGCCGTTGGTGCCCGCTACGCACCAGCGGGCGGACTGGTGCCCCAGGGCATCTCGGCCGAGATGATCGCCGACAAGTGGGGCATCACGCGCGACGAGATGGACGCGTTCGGCGTTCGGTCCCAACAGTTCGCGGCACGAGCCACCGCTGAGGGCCGGTTCCAGCGCGAGATCCTGCCGGTGCAGGGCGCCGACGGATCGCTGATGTCCGTCGACGAGGGGCTGCGCGAGACGACGCTCGAGTCGTTGGGCAAGCTGAAGCCGGTGTTTCGGTCGGAGGAGGACGGCGGCCGGGTGACCGCCGGTAACTCGTCGCAGATCACCGACGGGGCGTCGGCGCTGCTCATCATGAGCGAGGAACGCGCCGTGCAGCTCGGCCTCACGCCCCGCGCCCGTTTCGTGAACTTCTCGCTGGCCGGCGACGACCCGCGGATGATGCTCACCGCGCCGATCCCCGCCACCCAGAAGGTGCTGACCCGGGCCGGTCTCACCATGGACGACATCGACCTGGTCGAGATCAACGAGGCGTTCGCGTCGGTGGTGCTGGCGTGGGAGCGGGAGCTGCATCCCGACATGGACAAGGTGAACGTCAACGGAGGCGCGATCGCCCTCGGGCACCCGCTCGGCTGCTCGGGTGCCCGATTGATGACCACGTTGCTGAACGAGCTCGAGCGCTCCGGCGGTCGTTACGGACTGCAGACGATGTGCGAGGGCGGCGGCATGGCCAACGCGACGCTCATCGAGCGGTTGGGCTGACACCTCGACCGGAGGTCGACGGTTCGGCCGCCGTGCGCGCCGTCTCGCCTGGCCAGATGTGTCGGGTGTGTCAGGTGCCGTGGTGACGGACCAGGGGCGCGACGCCTAGCCTGTGCACATGCCGTCGTTCGGAACCGTCATCTGGTGGGGGACGGGCATCTTGATGGGCGTCGTCCTGTGGAAAAGCGGCATCGCGATGCTGCGCAGCATGACCACGCCGCTGCCGCCGCCGCCGCCCGCCGGTGAGCTGCGGAAGGTGAACGTGAGGTATCGCTGCAGCGTGTGCGGCCTGGAGATCAAGTTGACCCTGGCCCCCGACGAGGATCCACCGCCGCCGAGGCACTGCCTCGAGGACATGGACCTCGTCGCACCGATCTACGACTGACCGTCGTCCACATGTCCACAGCCTGTGGACAACCTTGTGACGAATGACAGCCGTGTAACGCGTCCGCAACCTCGTTCACCCCGTGTCGCGACCTGTCGGTCATCCGGGGGACACCGGTCGTCCACCGCTGCGCCCACCTGACCGGCCGGGCGTCGTTGCCCTGTGGATCAACCCTGTGGATCGGCCCGGATCAGGCCCGATCAGGCGTGGATCAGGCGTGGATCAGGCGTGGATCAGGGGGTCAATGCCACTTGGTGGCCGTGTACAGGCCGCCGAGGAGGAACCCGAGGCCGATCAACACCGGGATGTTGGTGTCCTGCCACACGATGTAGCGCAGCAGGATCGTCAGCGCGCCCAGGCCGAGCAGCACGAACATCAGGATCGGCACCCACCTCGGGCTCTCGATCGCCGTGCGGGAGACGGGCGGGGTGTAGCGCGACGACGCCTCGACGGTACGACCGTCTTCGTAGGCGTGTTCGTGAGCATGACCGTGACTGGCGAGTCGACCACCCTCGCCAGGGCGCGTGCCCTTCGGGGTCGTCCGGCCGCCGGTCTTTCTCTTGGGAGGAGCCACGGGCGACGAGTCTACGCTGTCGGGATGGCAGGACCTCGGGTTCTCGTGATCGACAGCTACGACAGCTTCGTCTACAACCTCGTGCAGTACCTCGGCGAGCTCGGCGCCGATCCGGTGGTCGTCCGCAACGACGAGCTCACCGTCGACGAGGCACTCGACACGGCGCCCGATGCCGTGCTGGTGTCGCCGGGCCCAGGGCGTCCCGAGGACGCCGGCATCATCTGCGCCGCGATCCCCGCGTTCGGTGAGCGTGGCATCCCGGTGTTGGGGGTGTGCCTCGGGCATCAGGCCATCGGTCATGTGTACGGCGGCACGGTCGAACGGGCGCCGCACCTGATGCACGGCAAGACCTCCCACATCGAGCACGAGGGTGCCGGCGTGTTCGCCGGGCTCCCCAGCCCGCTCACGGCCACCCGCTACCACAGCCTCGTGATCGCTCCGGGCTCGATGCCCGACTGCCTCGAGGTGACGGCGCGTACGGCCGACGGGATCGTGATGGGGGTGCGCCACCGCGAGTTGCCCATCGAGGGCGTGCAGTTCCACCCGGAGAGCATCCTCACCGCCGCGGGTCACGACCTGCTGCGCAACTTCCTCCGCGCCGCCGCCGTCGCCTGACGGGTTCGCACGGCGGGCCGTCACCGGCCGTCACCGGCCGTCACCGGCCTCACCGATGGTCGGCTCAGGGGCCGACGATCGTGGTGGTCGTGGTGGTGGTCGACGACGTGGTGGTCGGCGGGATCGTCGTGGTCGTCGTGGTGGTCGACGTCGTCGGCGGTGCGACGGCTCGACCGACCTGGAGCCCGACGGCCGAACCAGGTGCGACGAGGTTGCCGCCCGTGGGGCTCTGCGAGATGACACGGCCGTCGTTGGCGTCGCCCGACGGCACGTTGACGAAGGTGACGTTGGCGGTGAGGCCCTTCGACGTGATCTGGTTCTTCGCCTGGGCCTCGGTGAGGCCGACCACCGGCGGCACCTGCACCTGCTCGACTCCGCTCGACACGAACAGCGTGATCGGCGACCCCGGTGCCAGCTCGCCACCGAAGGCGGGTTCGGTGCGGATGACCGAACCGGAGGTGACGTCGGCGCTGGCCTCGGTCTGGATCGTCACGACGAAGGAGAACGGCGCGCCCTCGAGCAGCCGCTTGGCTGCGTCCTGGGTGAAGCCGGTGACCTCGGGGATCGGCTGGGTGTCGGGGCCGCCCGACAGCACGATCGCCACGGTCCCACCGGGCTTGAGCAGCTCGAGCGCGGCGGGCACGGTGCGGATCACGGTGTCCTTCGGCAGATCGCTGGTCTCGCTGGTGACCTCGCCGGGCACGAACTGCGCCTCGCTGAGGATGCGCTTGGCCTCCTCGAGGTTCTGTCCCACCACGTTCGGCACCGGTGCCGGTTCGAGCACGGGCTGGAAGAACACCTTCACCGGCGTGTCGATCTCGACGACGGTGTCGGCCGCCGGGTCGGTCTGCCACACCTGGTTCTCGGGGGTGGCCGGATCGGCCGGGTTCGCGAGCGCGACGGGTTCGAACGTGAGACCGGCCTCGGTGAGGGCGGCGACCGCGGCTTCGTAGGTGAGGCCGACCACCTGCGGCACGGCCACCGTGGTGGGCTCGACCACCTCGTCGCCGTCGTCCTTGGTGAGCGTGTTGTAGAGCAGCACACCGCCGATGACGAGCGCGATGACGGCGATGAACCCCATGACGGCGTAGAGGCCGTTGCGGTTGGGGGCCTGATACTGCACCGGCGGCTGCGCCTCGGGCATGCGCTGCTGCGGGATCGCCGTGGTGCGTGCCTGCTGTGCGGCGGAGGCGTAGGTGGCGGCACCGGCTGCCTGCGACGGCACGGCGGTGGTGCGCGGCATCGTGGTGGTGGCGACGTTGGCCTGCGGCGGCGCGGTGGGCGTGATGCCGGCGAGAGCCAGCACCGGCTCGCCGGCACGGAACCGGCGGAGGTCGTCGCGGAGCGCGTCGGCATCGGCGTAACGCATGTCGGGGCTCTTCGCGAGCAGCTTGGCGACGATCGCCTCGAACGGTCGAGGCACGTCGGCCACCAGCTGGTTGAGCGGCTGGGGCGCGTCGTGCACCTGCTTGTAGGCGATGCCCACCGGGTTCTCGCCGGTGAACGGCGGCTTGCCGGCCACCATCTCGTACAGGACGATGCCGAGTGAGTACAGGTCGCTGCGCGGGTCGGGCTGCGCGCCCTGGGCCTGCTCGGGCGAGAAGTAGGTGGCGGTACCCATGACCGAGCCGACCTGGGTGAGGTTGCTCTCGGTGGGCGCGTTCATGGCGCGGGCGATGCCGAAGTCGGCGACCTTCACCGCGCCGGCGGTGCCGATGAGGATGTTGGCGGGCTTGATGTCGCGGTGCACGACGCCGTTGCGGTGGGCGAAGCTCAGCGCGGCCGAGACCTCGCTCGCGATCTCGGCGGCCTGCACGGAGCTGACGTGTCCGTTGGCGCGCAGGATGTCGGCGAGCGTGCGGCCCTGCACGTACTCCATGGCCATGAAGTAGGTGTTCGAGTACTTGCCCCAGTCGTAGACGCTGACGATGTTGGGGTGGTTGAGGTTGGCGGCCGACTGGGCCTCGCGGCGGAAGCGCTCGACGAAGTTCGGGTCGGTCGCGAACTCGGGGAACAGCACCTTGATCGCGACCGGGCGGTCGAGCAGCACGTCGCGCGCGAGGAACACGTCGGCCATGCCGCCACGGCCGATTCGGTTCTGGATCTCGTAGCGGTCGTTGAGGACGATGCGCTCGTTGTTGTTGGTCACGTGGGTCCTACTTGGCGTGGTCGCGTCGGGAGCGAGCACGCAGGGCGCCCGATGCGGTGTCGCGAGGATATCCAGCTGGGATTGCTGTGGGTGGTCACGGTGCTGCGGCCGGTGTCGGGGGAACGGTCGCGGGATCGGTCGGCGGCGCCGCCGCCGCTGTCGCCTCGGTGGCGAAGAGGTAGTCGAGGATCTGCTTGGCGATCGGTCCGGCGAGCTTGCCGCCCGTGCCGGCGCTGATCTCGTCGTTGGTGCCCTTCAACATCACCGCGATCGCGTAGCGGGGTGCCTCCGCCGGCGCGAAGCCGATGATCCAGGCGTGCGACCGCTGCGGCTCGCCCGTCGCGTTGAGCTGCGCCGTGCCGGTCTTGGCGGCGGCCTGGATGCCGCCCGCGAGCTGCATCTGGCGACCCGTGCCCTGGTTGACGACGCCGACCATGAGCGAGTTGAGCGTGGCCGCGGTGGTGGGCGAGATCGGCGTCTTCCACACCTGGGGCTCGCTGCGCTCCAGCACCGAGCCGTCGTGGAAGCGGGTGACGTCGACGACCTGCGGCGCCATCATCTTCCCCCCGTTCGCGACCGTCGCGGCGACCATCGCCATGTGCATCGGCACCATCACGTCGTTGCCCTGACCGAAGCCGCCGATCGCGAGCAGTGGCAGCTGGTCGGTGAAGTCCTCGACCTCACCGAACGAGCTGGCGACCGCGCCGGGCATGTCGATCGGGAGCCGTTCGCCGATGCCCCACGCCCGGGTGCCGGCGACCATGCGCTCGGGGCCGAGCTCGACGGCCATCTGGGCGAACGGGATGTTGCAACTGCGGAAGAAGACCTCGACCATCGTGCCGCCGCACGACGTGCCGCCGTAGTTCTGGATGGGGTCGGTGGTCTGCGGCGGCACCCATTCCTTCTCGCTCGGCCAGCTGCGCTCGAGCGTGGTGACACCGTTCTCGAGCGCGATGCCGGTGGTGATCACCTTGAAGCTCGACCCGGGCATGTACCGCTCCTGGTACGTGTTGGCCAGCAGCGGCTTGCCCGGGTAGGCGTTGAGGAAGTCGAACACGTCGGTGGCCTGCTGCCCGTCGGGCACCACGACCTGGTTGGGGTCGTAGGTGGGGAAGCTGTACATCGCGATCACGTCGCCGGTGCTGGGCTCGAGCACGACGACCGAACCCTCGCGTCCGCCGAGGGCGTCGGCGACCACCTGCTGCACGTCGGCACGGATGTTGAGCACCACCGAGCCGGAGAGGTCCTGACCGCTGAACAGATCGGAGAGTCCCTTGATCTGCTGCTGCGAGGTGGTGCCGGCGAGGACGTCGCTGTGCTGCTTCTCGACCTGGGTGCTGCCGAAGGCGAACGTGTAGTAGCCGGTGACGTTCCCGAACAGCGACCCCTTCGGGTACACGCGCTGGTACTCGAGTTCGGCACCGGGATCGTCGACGGGCTCGCTGAGTGCGAGCACCACACCGTCGGCGGAGATGATCGGCCCGCGGGGTCGGTTGAAATCGCGGATGGTCTGGCGGTCGTTGCGCGGGTCGCTCGTCAGCTCCTCCTCGCGGCCGACCTGCAGGATGTTGAGCTGCACGAAGAGCGCGAGGTAGCAGACGAGAAGTCCGACCGCGAGGCGTCGGATGCGGGTGTTCAACCGACGGCCTTCCGCGCCCGCTTTGCGTCTCGCCGTTCACGCCGGGCCGCGGTGCGCGCCTCGAAACGTTCGCCGATGGTGAGGTCGTCGGGCACCTCGCCGAGGCGGCGGGCGCTCGAGTCGCTGATGCGCATGAGCAGCGCGAGAAGGATGTAGTTGGCGAGCAGGCTCGAGCCGCCGTAGCTGACGAACGGCAACGTGATGCCGGTGAGCGGCACGACGCGGATGACGCCGCCGATGATGATGAACGCCTGCAGGCCGATGATCGTGGTGAGGCCGGTGGCGAGGATCTTCTCGAACGGGCGCTCGGCGCGCGTGGCGATGCGCAGACCGGCGCCGATGATGAGCATGAACGCGATCAGCACCGCGGTGGCGCCCATCAGGCCGAGCTCCTCGCCGATCGCGGCGAAGATGAAGTCGTTCTTGACCTCGGGGATCTTGTTCGGGCTGCCGAGGCCGAGGCCGGTGCCGTCGATGCCGCCGTTGGAGAGGGCGAACATGGCCTGCACGATCTGGTAGCCGCGGCCTTCGTACTGCGGCCAGGGGTCGAGCCAGATCGCGACGCGGGTCTGCACGTTGCCGAACGTGCGCCAGGCCACGTAGGCCGCGCCGGCGAACAGGACCGTGCCGATCACGAGGAAGCTGGTGCGCTCGGTGGCGACCCACAGCATCACGACGAACAGGGTGAAGAACAGCAGCGAGGCGCCGAGGTCCTTCAGGCCCACCATCACCACGACCGAGAAGGCCCAGGCGAGTGCGATCGGCAGCAGGTGGCGCGGTTCGGGCAGGCGGAACGGGCCGACCTTCCAGGTGTTGGCCGCGATGAGCTCGCGCCGTTCGGCGAGGTAGCCGGCGAAGAACAGGGCGAGGCAGATCTTGGCGAACTCGCCCGGCTGGAAGTTGATGGGGCCGATGCTCACCCAGATGCGGGCCCCGCCGAAGCTGCGTCCGATCCCTGGCACGAGGGGGAGCAGCAGCAGGCCGGCACCGATCGCGAAGAACGTCCAGGTCTGGTGGGCGAGGTCCGTCGTGCGCTGCACGACGAACAGCACGGCGATATAGGCCGCGATGGCGATGAAGGTCCAGGTGGTCTGGAGGCCGGCGAGCCGATCGTCGAGCCGCGTGATCATCACGTAACCGATGCCGTGCAACAGCGCAGCGAGCGGGAGCAGCGTGGGGTCGGCGCCGCGGGCGAGGATGCGCGTGGCGATCGAGGCGAGCACGAGCAGGCCGAGCGTGACGCCGAGGAACGGCAGGATGATCGGCGGGATCTCCGCGTTCTTGCCGAGCGACGCGACCGTGTAGGCCGCAGCGGTGATGGCGCCGGCCATCACCACCAGTCCGAGCTCGGTGCTGCGCCGGGCGGACGCGAGTGGTGACGGAGTGCTCATGGAGCGACCGTGGTCGTCCCCGCAGACGTCGTGGTGGTGGGTCGGATCGTGGTCGTCGTCGTCGGCCGCGTGGTCGTGGTGGCGGGGGCCGTGGTGGCGGGGGCCGTGGTGGTGGGCGCGACGGTCGTGACCACCGTGGTCGTCGGAGCGGGATCGGGCGTGTCGTCGCCGGTGAGGGCGACGATGCCCACGACGATGACGACCGTGACCACGACGGCGCCGAGCAGGAGCAGCAGGAACGTCTTCACGGTCATCTGTCGACCGAGCTGCTGCTGGATCTTCGACTCCACGACGGGGTTCTCGAGCGTCGGTGGCACTGCGGCGTCGCCGAGCGTCATCGACCGGGTGAGTTGCACGGTGTCGTCGTCGGTCGCATCTGCGGGGATGCCGGCGACCGCATCGGGATCGAGCCCGTCGACGACGTCGACCACGATGACGGTGACGTTGTCGCGGCCGCCGTTGGCGACGGCGGTGGCCACGAGGGCGTCGGCGCAGGCCTGCGGCTGGGCGTTGGCGAGGATGATCCGGTGGATCTCCTCGTCGTCGACCTCGTCGACCAGGCCGTCGCTGCACAGCACGAACCGGTCGGCGCGCACGAGCGGCATGAGCCACGAGTCGACGCGGACGGTGGGCTCGATGCCGAGGGCGCGGGTGACGATGTTGCGGCGAGGGTGGGCGCGGGCCTCGGCCTCGTTGATGTGGCCGGTGGCGAGCAGCTCCTGTACGTAGCTGTGGTCGACGGTGGCGCGGGTGAGCTCGCCGGAGCGGGCGAGGTACACGCGGCTGTCGCCGACGTTCACGATCGCGAACTGGTCGGGCCGACCGTCGCCGGCCGGCAACACGGCGATCGCGGTGAGCGTGGTGCCCATGCCGCGCTGGGCAGCGTTGATGTGCGCGGTCTGGAAGATCGCCGCGTTGGCCTCGACCACGGCTGCGACGACGACGTCGACGCTGGTGGCACCGCCCTGGAGGCGGTCGCGAAGGGTGCCAGCAGCGAGGGCGCTGGCGACCTCACCGGCCTGGTGGCCGCCCATGCCGTCGGCCACCACGAACACCATCGGTTCGGCGACGTACGCGTCCTCGTTCGCGTCGCGGACGCGGCCTTCGTGGGTGGCCGCGCCCCAGTGGAGTGCAGCCATCAGGCACCCTCCAGGACGGTGGAGCCGATCTGCAGGCGGTCGCCGACCGTGATCGCCTGTGTGCTGCCGAGCCGTGCACCGTTGAGGTAGCTGCCGTTGGTGGAGCCGAGAGCCTCGACGTAGGTGACACCGTCGATCGTGTACAGCCGTGCGTGGTTGGCGGAGACGAACGCGTCGTCGGGGATGCAGATGGTGCAGGTGGCGAGACGGCCGATGCTGAGCTCGCCAACCAGGGCGAACTGCGCGCCCTTGCGTTCGCGGGGCTGCACCACGACGAGGCGGGTGACCTGGCCGCGCTTCGCGCGCGTGTTGCGCTTCGCCTGCGCTGGTGCGGGAGCGGGCATGGTGGGATCCATCTCGTGCACCGGTGCGGGCACGAGGTGACCGACGCGCGGGCCGCGCACCTCGCTCCACACGGCCCACAGGACGCGCGCGAAGAACAGGTAGAGCAACGCGAGCAGCGCGTAGTTGAGGATCTCGAGGACGGAATCGGTCATGCCGACGCGGACGATGCCTCGAAGCGGAGATGCGAGCTGCCCAGGCTGATGATGTCGCCGTCGACCAGCACGCGCTCACCGTCGATGCGCAGACCGTTGACCTTGGTGCCGTTGGTGGAGCCGAGGTCGACGATCGTGAGCTCGGAACCGGGGCGGATCTCGGCGTGGCGGCGGCTGACGTTGGGGTCGTTGAGCGACACCGTGCACTCGGGCAGGCGGCCGATGGAGACGAGACGATGGCCGACGGTGACGCGTTCGCCCGACGGCAGCTGGAGCCGGCCGACCGACGAACCGAGGCGGTCCGGGTTGGCCGGGATCGCAGTCGCGGCCGGCGCTGCGGGTGCCGGGTCGGCGTGGACGGGCGGCGGCGCCACCGGTGCGGGCGGTGCGGCGGCAGCAGCGAACGGGTCGACCACCTGTGGCGCCTCGACGATCGCGAAGCTCTGGTCGTCGGTGTACACGGGCGCGGCCGGGGCCGGTGCCGATGGCGCCGGCTCGTAGGACACGCCGGCGACGCTGCCTTCGCGCAGATGGCTGGCGATGCCGAAGCGGCCGGGCTTCAGCGCGTTGTCGACGACGATCTCGACCGACACCGGACCGACGAAGTGGTAGTTCTCGTCGCGGGCGTACTCGCGGGCGGCCTCACCCAGCTCGTGGATCAGCGCGTGTTCGATCTCGGCGAAGCCCGCGTGGTCGCGCGGACTGAGATGGAACGTGAAGGAATTGGGCACGATGCGACGACCCTTGACGTCGACGCTGCGGTGATCGTCCATCTCACGCAGGAGACGGCGGCCGAGCTCGACGGGTCGGATGGTGCTGCTGCGGGAGGAACGCGAAAACACGGAGTCGACCATATTCCCTAAGGCACGCTCGAACGATTGCAAGCCCATGACGGTTACCAGGGTAGTTGTGGTGTCGACGACGTTGGCCGCGCCCCGATTCCGCTCGCGGGCGGCCCGATGCGTGCTCGCTTCGGGCGTGCACAAGGCCCGGCAACCGGGTTGGGCAGGCGCAACGGAGTTGCTAGCGTGAGGCTTCCACTCGGGCGAGTGGCGAAATGGCAGACGCGCTGGCTTCAGGTGCCAGTGTTCGAAAGGACGTGGGGGTTCAAGTCCCCCCTCGCCCACCAAAGGACCCCAGCTCAGCTGGGGTCCTTTCGCGTCCCGGGAAGGCGTCTTCTACCGGACTTCTACCGGCAGCTGCGACACGGATCTGTGTCGCGTGAGTCAGAGCGGAAGCACTGCGGCAATGAGCTTGAAGCAGTACTGCTCGGCAGCACCTCGAGGAGCAAACGGTGTGCTGAGGCTGATCGTCAGCAG
>JAPLAA010000081.1 GCA_026393475.1 Actinomycetota bacterium | reverse complement strand
TGGTCGTCGGACAGGGGGCAAGCCGTGCTCATCGCCGACGGTCTGTCGGCCGCTCCCGATGGCTCGGCGTACGAGTTGTGGCTGGTCGCAGATGGTGTGACGACGCCGATGCGGGTGCTGCAGTCCGCCGACGACGGCACGCTGCGTGCGGTCGTCGACATCGACGAGGCGCCCGAGGCGTGGGGTGTCACGATCGAGCCCGCTGGGGGGTCGCCAGCGCCCACCGGTGCGATCCTGTTCCTCGGCACCGCGTGATCGGTCCGTCGGCTACATTCCACGTTCACTGAACGACCGTTCAGTCCAGGCCCTCACCCGAGGGTGACCATGACGCACGGGGGTCGCGATGGTGAACTCGAGCACCGGTTCCACGGCTGCACCGGCCGCTGATCTCGCCATCGGCGAGATGCGCGGTGGCGGTCGGATCGAACTGACCGGCCTCTCGAAGTGGTACGGCGACCAGCAGGTGCTGAAGTCGATCGACCTCACCATCGAAGCGGGGGAGTTCTTCTCGCTGCTCGGACCGTCGGGGTGCGGCAAGACGACGACACTCCGGTTGATCGGCGGCTTCGAGCCGATCGAGGTGGGCATCGTGCGGATCGACGGCGCCGACATGCGCGACGTCCCGCCCGAGCGCCGACCCGTGAACACGGTGTTCCAGAGCTACGCGCTGTTCCCGCACCAGACGGTTGCCGAGAACGTGGCGTTCGGTCTGCGTTTCCAGAAGGTCGACAAGGCCGAGCGCACCCGCCGCGTCGGCGAGGCGCTCGAACTCGTACGGCTCGGTGAGTACGCAGCCCGGAAGCCGCACCAGCTGTCCGGCGGCCAGCAGCAGCGGGTGGCGCTCGCACGGTCGCTCGTGCTGCGGCCGCGCGTGTTGCTGCTCGACGAACCGCTCGGCGCACTCGATGCCAAGCTGCGCCGCACGCTGCAGCTCGAGCTCCGCCAACTCCACCACGACGTCGGCATCACCTTCGTCTACGTCACCCACGACCAGGAGGAGGCGCTCACGATGAGCGACCGCCTCGCGGTCATGCGGGCCGGCGAGATCGACCAGATCGGTGCGCCCCGCGAGGTGTACGACCAGCCTGCCACGGCCTATGTCGCCGACTTCCTCGGTCTCGCCAACCTGTTGCCGGCCACCGTGAGCGCCGCCGGACAGGTGACGATCGGCGGCAAGGTGGTGGCGGCCGACACCCGCGACGTCTCGGGGGCGTGCACCGTGTTGGTGCGACCCGAGCGCGTGCGGCTCGTCCCTGCTGGAACCGGTGTGCTCGCGGCTCGGGTGCAGAACCTGGTGTTCGCCGGCCCGGTCACCCACGTGCACCTCGCCGTCGGCGATCAGACGCTGCAGGCGGTGGTCTCCAATGACGGGGGAGAGCTGCTCGCCCGCGAGGGCGAGCCGGTCGACGTGGAGCTGCCGGTCGATTCGTTGCGCGTGCTGGCCGGCTGACCCGGCGCAGCGACCGGTCGAGGCGATCAGCCTCGGCTGAACCAACGCTTCTTCGGTGCCGCTGCCGCGGCGGCCGACACCTCGGCCTTGGTGTGGCCCTGGCATCGGTCGCGCTTGGGGACATCGCCCAGCACCTGCTCCACGTGGGCCCCACATCCGGCCCACGACGGCTTGCCGCAGGTCTTGCACGTCACTCGTCGACACATACCCCCGAGGGTATCAATCAGGAGGGTGCGGAGCAACGCCGCGTTCAGCCCTCGGTGGTGCCCATCGTGCGGCGGTAGTGCTCGACGAAACCGATCACGAGGTCGTCCTTGGCCGTCAGCACGCCGGTCGTGAACAACGACGACGACACGCCCCGCTGCACCCGCTCGCACACACCGAAGTCCTGTGCGGCCACGAGCTCGCTGAAGTCGACGATCTCCGACGGGTCGAAGCCGTCGGCGGCGATCGTGGACGGGGCGAACATGTACTCGGTGACGACGGTCGTGTGGTCGGGGCCCTGCGGGTACATCGTGGTGACGATCGCACTCGTGCCCGTGACGTCGACGAACGAGTTCGGGAACATCGTCGCCCCGCGATAGGTGGTGGCATCGAGGTCGTCGAGGCCGGGGAGCACCGGCAGCGACGACGTCCCCGTGATGCTGAAGCTGTTGCCGTGGTCCTTCAACGTCACGCCGCCGTCGGGGCGCTCCGGGTCGTACACCCAGCCCGTGCGATACACGGGCACGATCTCCACCAACTCCGGGTGCACGCGGGTGCAGTGCAGGCACTCCTGGTAGTTCTCGACGATGATCTTCCAGTTCGCACGCACCTCGGTCCGGGTGGTGACGGCCACCTGCAGTCCGCCGAGGCCGTATCGCTCGAGGGCCAACAGTTCCTGCCCGTGCAGTTCCATCCAGTCGGCGAAGAGGACGGGCTCCTTCGCGAGGCTCACGAAGACGAAGCCCTCCCACACGTGCACGGCGACCGACCACAACGACATCGCGTCCTTGTCGACGTCGGTGGCGTCGAGGTGCGGGGTGGCGATGAGGCGGCCGTCGAGCGCGTAGGTCCACGCGTGGTACGGGCACATCAGCGAACCCTGCGTGGAGTCGCTGTCGCTCTCGCACAGACGGGCGCCGCGATGGCGACACACGTTGGCGTAGGCGTGGATGCGGTCGTCGAGGTCGCGGGCGATGAGGATGCTCTCGCCTGCCACGTCGATCACGCGGCGGTTGCCCTTGGCCAGGGTGTCGGCGCGCAGCGCCATGAACCAACCGCCGTGGAAGATCACCCGGCGCTCGCGCTCGTACACCTCGGGCGAGCAGTACTCGGCGGACGTGAGCGTGGGGTGCTGGACGGATGCCATGAGGCCCTCCTGGCTCGGCACCTTCCGGCGGGTCGATCAGCCGGCTGTGGTACCTTTGTTGGACAAGTGCTCAGTATCTCACACTCTGCGATGCACGTCCGGCACGTCCGACGACCCGGGGGAACCTCATGACCAGCACCGAAGCTCCGATCACCACTCTCGACGGCCTGGTGGAGCGCGAGGAGGCTGCGTTCCTCGCCCGCACGACGCGCTCGGCCGAGCTGTGGCGGCAGGCGAGCGACGTGATGCCCGGCGGAGTCGCCTCCAGCTGGGCGAGCTCGCGTCCGGTGCCGGTGTGGGTCGACCGGGGCCTCGGCGGTCACGTGTGGGACGCCGACGGCACCGAGTACGTCGACATGCACGGCGGCTACGGCGTCAACGTGGTGGGTCACGCCCACCCGGCCGTGGTCGAGGCCGTGCAGCGCCGGGTGGCGCTCGGCACGCACTTCGCCCAGCCCACCGAGGACACGATCGTCGTCGGCCAGGCCCTGGCGTCGCGGTTCGGCCTGCCGATGTGGCGCTACACGAACTCCGGCACCGAGGCCACGATGGACGCCGTCCACCTGATGCGGGCGATCACCGGTCGCCAACTGGTCATCAAGATCGAGGGCACGTATCACGGGCACCACGACGCGCTGATGATCTCGGCGTTCCGCAGCGCCGCCCAGCTCGGTCCGGTCGACGAGCCGTTCCGCGTGCCCGGCTCGGGCGTTCCCCAGGAGATGGCCGACCTCGTGCGGATCGTGCCGTTCAACGACCTCGCCGCGCTGCAGCGCACGCTCGAGGCGCACCCCGGTCAGGTCGCCGGCATGATCCTCGAGCCGATGATGATGAACGCGGGCATCATCCCGCCGCAGCCCGGCTACCTGCAGGGCGTGCTCGATCTCGTCCACGCCCACGGTGGGTGCACCCCGGTGGCGTGACCGCGCTGTACGGCGTGCAGCCCGACATGGTGTGCCTCGCCAAGGCGCTCGGCGGCGGTGTGCCGTGCGGCGCGATCGGTGGCACCGCCGAGGTGATGGCGGCGATCACCGACGGTCGGTACGACCAGGTGGGCACGTTCAACGGCAACCCGCTCACGATGGCCGCGGCGCGGGCGGTGCTCACCGAGGTGCTCACCCCCGAGTCGTACGTTCGTGCCGAGCAGTTGGGGCGGCAGATGCTCGAGGGATCGCTCGCCGCATTGCACGACCAGGGCCAGCCTGCATACGGGGCGGTGTACGGGTTCAAGGGGTCGGTGGTCTTCCACGGCACCCCGTGCACGAACTACCGCGAGTTCCTCGAGATCGATCTCGCGATCAGCCACTGCCACTTCCTGTACCAGCACAACGGCGGGGTGTTCCTGCCGCCGTGGGGCAAGAGCGAGTCGTGGACGTTGTGCGTCAGCCACTCCGATGCCGACGGCGAGCGCTACGTCGACAACGTCGCCCGCCTCGCCCGCGACGTCGCCCCGATCCTCGACCGCCGCAGCGACATCTTCGGCGAAGGCCAGTACAACTGACGTTCCGTGAGCGCGACCCGCAGATGGTGCGGGTCCGGCTCACGAACAACGTCGGTCCGTGAGCGCCGCCCGCAGATGTTGCGGGTCCGGCTCACGAAGCTGGGGTCAGCGGCCGTGCCAGACGGGTGGGCGCTTCTCGCCGAAGGCGAAGGTGCCCTCCTGGGCGTCGTCGCTGTCGATCGCGCGTCGGTAGCTCTCGTAGGTGCGGAGCTCGGCCATCGCCTCGATCGGGCCGAGGTGGGCGGTGCGGCGCTCGATGTCCATGATCGCGGCGACGCTGAGCGGGGCGTTGGCGACCACGCGCCCGGCGAGCTCACGGGCGGCGGCGAGCAGCTCGGCACCGGGCACCACACGGTTGACGATGCCGAACCGCTCCGCGTCGGCCGCGCTGAGGCGGCGTCCGGCGTACAGCACCTCGCGAGCGAGTTGCGGTGGGAGCAGCTTGGGGAGCCGCACGCTGCCGGTGTCGGGCAGGATGCCCAGCGCCGCCTCGGGCAGCCAGAACTGTGCGTGATCGGCCGCCACGATCATGTCGGCAGCCATCGCGATCTCGAAGCCGCCACCCACGGCCATGCCGTTCACCGCGGCGATCACGGGCACGGTGCGGTTCGGCAGATCGACGAAGCCGCCGAACCCGCCGGCGCCGTAGTCGCTGTCGAAGGCCTCGTCGGCGCTGAGGTCCCAGCCGGCGGAGAAGAACCGTTCGCCGGCGCCGGGCACGATCGCGACCCGGACGGCCGGGTCGCTCTCGAACCCCACGAACGCCTCGCCCATGGCGAAGCTCGTCGCCGCGTCGATCGCGTTGGCCTTCGGGCGATCGACCGTGACGACGGCGATGCCGTCGGCGATCTCGACGCGGAAGCCGGTGGATCCGGTGGTGGTCATCAGATCTCCTCGATCCAGAGTGCGTCGACGGCGACAGCGCCCTCGCGGCCGACGAGCACGGGGTTGAGCTCCACCTCGACCGCCTTGGTGCCGACCACCGAGTCGACGAGCGTGACGACGAGGTCGGCGAGGGCGTGCACGTCGGCAGCAGGCCGGCCGCGGAAGCCGTGCAGCAGCGGTGCGCTGCGCAGCCGGTCGAGCGCCCCCACGACGTCGTCGTGCGAGACCGGCGCGAGCAGGTGGGTGACGTCGGTCCACAGTTCGGTCATCACGCCACCGAAGCCGAGCGACACGACCCAGCCGACGGGTGCGTCTCGGCGCACGGTGACGAGCACCTCGGCGATGACATCGGTGACGGTGCGCTCCACCAGGCAGCCGGCGCCGGTGGTCGGCATCGCATCGAGCGCTGCGGCGAGCGAGGCGGCGTCGCGCAGGCCCACCTTCACCGCGCCCGCTTCGCTCTTGTGGGCGAGTCCGAGGCCCTTGAGGGTGATCGGGTAACCGACTCGTTCGGCGGCCTCGAGCACGTCGCTGCGCGGCACCACCTCGCCGTCGGGCACCGCCACACCGAGCGTGCGCAGGCGAGCCTTCGCGGTGGCCTCGTCGATCACCTGGGTGTCGCCGGCGATGCGTACCGCTGCATGTGGATCGACCCGGTCGGGCGGCACGACCGTCGCGGCATCGAGTGCGGTGAGCGCCTCGCCGAGCCCGAGCAGCGCGGTGAGTCCTCGCGTGGCCAGGTGATCGCGGAACGGCTCGTTGATGCATTCGGCCATGGTGGCGACCACCACGGCCCGCCGCCCGGTGGCCGCGGCCGCATCGGCGAGCGCGTCGGCCGCGGTGTACCACGAGCTCGGGTCGTTGTCGGGTCCGGGTGGCGCGTCGAGGACGAGCATGGTGGCGTCCTGCGGACCGTCCATCACGGCTGCGAAGCAGGCGGCCATCGCGGCACGATCGCCCCACATGAACGTGTGGTAGTCGAACGGATTGCTGACCGACACGAGCTCGGTGAGCGTCCCCTCGATGCGGGTGCGATGGTCGTCGTCGAACGGCTCGAACACGAGCGAGGTGGCCTCGGAGCGGTCGGCCACCAGCGACGCCTCACCACCCGAGCAGCTGAGCGACACGATGCGGTTGCCGGTGAGGCGACCGCCCTCGTCGAGCAGTTTCAGGGTCTCGAGCAGCTCCGCCGGCGTGCGCACCGTGGCGACGCCGTACCGCTCGAACATCGCGTCGTAGGCGGCTGCCCGGCCGGCCATCGAACCGGTGTGCGACGTGGCGATCGCCGCGCCGGCAGCGGAGCGGCCGGTCTGCAGCGCCACCAACGGCACCCCCTGGTCGGCGGCCCGCATGGCGACGGTGGCGAAGTGCTGCGGATCGCGGACGGCTTCGAGGAACAGTCCGATCGAGGTGACGCGCTCGTCGTCGAGGAGTGCCTCGATCGCGTCCTCGGTGCCGAGGCTGGCCTGGTTGCCGACAGTGATCATCTGGCCGAGTCTCAGCCCGCGCTGCTGGAACGTGAGGTTGACCGCGACGTTGCCGCTCTGGGAGACGATCGCGGCCGCTCGCTCGTGGCGGCGCATGCCGTGCTCGTCGGGCCACAGCGCGACCCGGTCGAACGTGTTCACGAAGCCGTAGCAGTTGGGGCCGAACAGCGGCATGTCGCCGGCGGCCTCGAGCAGTTCGGCCTGGAGGTCGCCCTCGCCGGCCTCGGCGAACCCCGAGCCGTAGCAGACGGCGCCGCCCACGCCCTGGGCTGCGAGCGTGCGGACGGCGGCGACGGTGGCGTGGCGGTTGACGCCGAGGAACACCGCATCGGGCACTTCGGGGAGGTCGTCGAGCGACGGGATGCACGCCAAACCGGCGAGGTGGGTGCGCTTCGGGTGCACTGGCCAGATCGGGCCAGGGAAGCCGAGCTTCAAGCACTGGGCCACCACGCGCTCTGCCGGGGCGCCGCCGACGACGGCGATCGAGCGCGGAGCGAGCAGTCGGTGCAGGTCGGCCACGGCGCCGACGTTAGCTGAACCGTCGATCAGGGAACTGTTCGGATCCAGCCACACGTGGCGTCGGGGCCGGCCGGTATGGGGCAGAATCGTCGGCGTGCTGCACGACGACCTCGCCTACCTGTCCGCCACCGAGCTGTTGCGCCGGTTCTCCACCCGCGAGCTGTCGCCCGTGGAACTCTTGGACGCCCTCATCGATCGCATCGAGGCATTGGAACCGACGATCAACGCGGTGTGCGACCGGCGGTACGCCGAGGCCCGCGCCGAGGCAGCGCACTCGGCGGAGCGCTATCTCGGCAAGCACGGTGGCCCCCGGGCGCTCGAGGGCCTGCCGGTGGCGGCCAAGGAGGAGCACCCCATGACGGGACGGTCGTGGACGCAGGGCTCGCTCACGCTCGCCGACGAGGTCGCCGCGTTCGACCACCCGATCATCGAGCGGATCCAAGCGGCCGGCGGCGTCATCCACGTCCGGGTCACCACACCGGAGTTCTGCTGTGCAGCGTTCTGCCACACGACGATGTGGGGCATCACCCGCAACCCGTGGAACACCGACTTCGCCCCTGGCGGCTCGTCCGGTGGCACCGGTGCTGCCCTCGCGGCCGGTTACGCGCCGCTCGGTACCGGCAGCGACATCGGTGGGTCGATCCGCATCCCGGCGTCGTTCAGCGGCGTCGTCGGCTTCAAGCCCCCGTTCGGCCGGGTGCCGGCGCTGCCGCCGTACAACCTCGACCAGTTCTGCCACGACGGCCCCCTCGCCCGCAGCGTGGCCGACACGGCGCTGCTGGAGAACGTGATCGCCGGGTCGCACCCTCGCGACGTGGTGTCGCTGCGCTACCCGCCGCAGATCCCTGCCGAGCAGGAGAGCGTCGCCGGCCTGAAGATCGCCCTGTGCCTCGGCCTCGGCGACTGGCCGCTCGCGCCCGAGGTGGAGGCCAACACCCGACGTGTCGGCGCCTCGCTCGCCGCCGCCGGCGCGACCGTCGACGAGGTGACACTGCCCTGGACCCGCGACCAGATCTGGACCGCCGGGCAGGCTCACTTCGCCGCGATCATGGGCGCCGGCATCGCGGCGGTCGAGGTCGAGCACGGCGAGGTGCTGAACGACTACACGCGTGCGTTCGCCAAGAGCATGACGAGCGAGATCTCGTACTACGAGGGCCTCGAACTCGAAGGTCACCTCTACGAGCCGCTCGGACAGCTGTTCGAGCAGTACGACGCGGTGATCTGCCCCACGATCGCGACCGACGGCCTGGAGGTGGGCAAGCCGTACATCGAGGGGCCGTTCATGGTGAACGGTGTCGACGTGAAGCACCACATCATGATGTGCATGACCCTGCCGTTCAACCTGTTCAGCCGGTGTCCCGTGGTGGCCGTGCCGTCGGGCCGCTCCGACAACGGGGTGCCCACGGGCGTGCAGGTCGTGGGCCGCACCTACGACGATCTCACCGCGTTCCGGGTGGCGGCCGCGGTCGAGGCGACCGGCGTCGGCTACCACGATCCGGCGTGGCGCCCCACCCTCTGACGAGCGGACTGTGACGCCCCACCTGTGACGATCGTCGGGCGCCGTGAGGCGCTCTGAGTCGACCCTCGTCGAGGTGCGGTCGGTACTGTCGTCCGATCGCAGCTCGCAAGGGGGACTCGTGGCTCACGATCTGATCATCCGCAACGGCACCGTCATCGACGGCACCGGCACCGAGGGCGTCCGCGCCGACGTTGCTGTCGACGGCGACCGCATCACCGCCATCGGCGACCTCTCGGGCGAGACGGCCCGCCGCGAGATCGATGCCTCGGGCCTGCTCGTCACGCCCGGCTTCATCGATCTCCACACCCACCTCGACGCCCAGGTGGCGTGGGACCCGCTCATGACCTCGAGCTCGTGGCACGGCGTCACCACCGTGCTGATGGGCAACTGCGGCGTCACCTTTGCACCCGTGCGCCCCGACGACCGGGTGTTTCTGGCCGAGATGATGGAGAGCGTCGAGGACGTGCCCCGCGACGCGATCCTCGACGGCCTGCCGTGGGACTGGG
>JAPLAA010000106.1 GCA_026393475.1 Actinomycetota bacterium | reverse complement strand
CGGCCCACGGCGAGCGTGTGGTCGTCGACCCAGAACGAGTCGCCCGCCTCGAACGTGCCCGGCGCCTCGATGCGGCCGACGATCGGGATGCCCTGCGTCGCGTAGAACCGTTCGTGGAGCGCGACCTCCCCGCGCCGCAGCCCCTTGCCGGGGGCGAGCAGCACCGCACCGGCAGGAGTGACGAGCGACGGGTCGTACGTGAACACCGAGTCCGCGAGGCCGTCCGCGAGGCCGTCGGCGAGGCAGTCGGCGGGATCGTCGTGTCGGCGGGATCGTCGTCCAGGCAGTCGTCGAACGCGACCACGTCGACGCCCGCCGCAGTCAACAGGGCAGTGAACCGGTCGTGCTCGGCGAGCACCGAGGTGGGGTCGAGCGGTCGGGCGTAGTGCCAGCGCTCGTGGTCGGCCGACAACATCGCGCCCGGCCGCCGCACCCCGACACGACGCAACGGCGCCACCATGCTCGACACCCCGTACGGCACACCCACGGGCCGAGATGGTAGTGATGCCGACGTCGCCGGCTGCCAGACTCGTCGGCGTGCGGATGTCTCGACCACTCACCCGGCGAGCGTTCCTCGCCGGCGGGGCGGCCGCCGGTGCCGTGCTGGCCCTCGGTGCATGCAGCGACGAGACGGGCGGCGACGCCGAGCCCGACAGCAACGAGCCCGACAGCAACGAGCCCGACAGCAACGAGCCCGCTGCACGGGTGTTGCTGACGCGCTGGGCCACCGATCCGTTCGCGCTCGGCTCGTACTCGTTCCTGCCCGTCGGGGCCACGCCCGACGATCGGCTCGCGCTCCAGGCGCCGGTGTCGGGCCGCATCGTCCTGGCCGGCGAGCACACCGACGTCGATGCGCCGGCCACCACCCACGGCGCGCTGGCCAGCGGACGACGGGCGGCGGCGCTGCTCCTCGGTGCCGGCGTCCAGGCTCCGGTGATCGTGGTCGGTGCCGGCCTGGCGGGGCTCGGCGCCGCCCGTGCGCTCACCGACGCCGGCGTACCGGTGGTGGTGCTCGAGGCACGCGACCGCATCGGCGGGCGCGTCCATACCGACACGTCGCTCGGCGTGCCGATCGATCTCGGTGCCTCGTGGATCCACGGCGTCGACGGCAACGCCGTCGCCGAACTGGCAACGGCGGTCGGCGTGCCGTGGGCGGTCACCGACCTCGACGACAGCGTCACCTTCGACCGCGACGGTCGGCCGATCGATCCGACCATCGCCGTCGCGATCGGCTCGATCGCACTGGAGGTGCTCGAGGACGCGGTCGGTCGCGCCGAGGAACTCGACGACGACGTCGACCTCGCCACGATGGTCGACGAGGTGCTCGACGAATGGGTCGACGAGGGCGACCTCGATGACGACACCCGAGCACTGGTGCTGCTCGAGATCCGCCGGATCGTCGAGCACGAGTTCGGCGCCGACCTCGACGAGCTGAGCACCTGGTGGGGCGACGAGGGCGACGAGATCGCCGGCGGCGAGGCGATCATCCCGTCGGGCTACGCCCCGCTCGCCGAGGCGTTGGCCACCGGCCTCGACATCCGACTCGGTTCGGTCGTCGCCGCCGTGACCGACGACGGTGCGCGGGCGATCGTGACGACCGACGCGGGCGAGGTGGTGGAGGGCGGCGCCATCGTGATCACCCTGCCGCTCGGAGTACTGCAGGCCGGCTCGGTCGCGTTCACGCCACCGCTGCCCGAGTCGCACGCCATCGCGATCTCCCGACTCGGCATGGGCGTGCTGGAGAAGGTCGCCGTCGTGGCCGACGAACGCACGTGGGACACCGACACCGACCTCATCGGCGTCACTCGCGACGACGGACGCTTCCTCGAGTGGCTCGACCTCACCGATCTCGTCGGCAGCCCGGTCGCGATCGGGTTCACCGCGGGGAGCGCGGCGCGCGACCTCGCCGACATCTCCGACGACGATCTCGCGGACGACGCGCTCGCCACGCTCCG
This sequence comes from Actinomycetota bacterium, assembly GCA_026393475.1. GTDB lineage: Bacteria > Actinomycetota > Acidimicrobiia > Acidimicrobiales > Ilumatobacteraceae > VFMC01. The sequence goes on along the minus strand of JAPLAA010000106.1, from coordinate 23,529 downwards.
CTCGCTGCGCCCCTGACAGACTCGCGGCCGTGCAGCCCTTCACGATCGCCGTGCCCGATGCAGTCCTCGACGACCTGCGCGACCGCTTGGCCCGCACCCGCTGGCCCGACCAGATCCCCGGCACCGGCTGGGACTACGGCGCCGAGATCGGCACGGTGCAGGACCTGTGCGAGTACTGGCGCACCACGTACGACTGGCGCGCCGCCGAGGCCGAGCTGAACCGCTGGCCGCAGTTCACCACCGACATCGACGGCATCCACGTGCACGCCATCCATGCGCGCAGCCCGCACCCCGACGCCATCCCGCTGTGTCTCACCCACGGCTGGCCCGGTTCGATCAGCGAGTTCCTCGAGGTGCTCGGCCCGCTCACCGATCCGACAGCTCACGGTGGCGATGCACGCGACGCCTTCCACGTCGTGGCTCCGTCGATGCCCGGCTACGGCTTCAGCGGTCCGACCACCGTGCCGGGCGTCGACATCCGCCGGGTGGCCGCCGTCAACGTCGCCCTGATGGCGCGCCTCGGCTACGAGCGCTATGCCGCGCAGGGCGGCGACTGGGGCGGGATCGCGACCGCACACATGGGCCAGCTCGATCCCCAGCACCTGTACGGCATCCACGTGAACATGGCGATCCCCCGCCCGCCCGACGGCGACCCGCTGGCGGGCGTGCTGCCCGAGGAGATGCAGGGGCTCGCCGACATGGCGCACTTCCGCGATCAGGAGACGGGCTACCAGCGCATCCAGGGCACCAAGCCGCAGACCCTCGCGTACGGCCTGAACGACTCACCCGCCGGCCTCGCCGGCTGGATCCTCGAGAAGTTCCGCACGTGGAGCGACTGCGACGGCGACGTGTTCTCGACGTTCACCCGCGACCAGCTGCTCACCAACATCACCGTCTACTGGGTGACCGGCACGATCAACTCGTCGACGCGCCTCTACTACGAGTCGATGAAGAGCGGCGGGCTCGGCGCGCTCACCGGGCGCGTCGAGGTGCCCACCGCGATCGCGATGTTCCCCCACGAGCTGTACCGGCCGCCGCGCTCGTGGTGCGAGCAGGTGTACGACGTGCAGCAGTTCACCCACATGCCGGCGGGCGGTCACTTCGCCGCGATGGAACAACCGGCGCTGCTCGTCGACGACGTGCGCACCTTCTTCCGCCGCTTCCGCTCAGCGCCCTGAGCGACGGCGTCAGCCCTTCGGCACGACCGTGAGCGGCAGGCGCTTCATCGGCCGCAGGAAGATGCTCGGCTCGTGCACGGGATCGGGCATCGGCTCGGCCAGATCGAACGACTCGAACCGGTCGAGGATCGCCACGAACGCGCTCGCCATCTCCTGCCGTGCGAGCGCGGCGCCCACGCAGAAGTGCGCGCCGAAACCGAACGCCGCATGGTTGCGGGCGTTGCTGCGGGTGATGTCGAACCGATCGGGCTCGTCGAACACCCGAGGGTCGCGGTTGGCCGCACCGAAGCGCATCATCACATTGGCGCCTTCGGGGATGTCGACGCCGGCCACGTGGGCCGGGCAGACGGCCTGCCGCCACAGCCCCTGCACCGGGGCGTCGAACCGCAGCACCTCTTCGATGAAGTTGCCCATCAACGACGGCTGTTCGCGCAACAACTGCTGCTGGTCGGGGTGCTGCACCAGCAGCAGCATGCCCGTCGACAGCGCGGCGGTCGTGGTCTCGAACCCACCGGTGACCAACTGGTGCATCAGGTCCTGCAGCTCGTGCATCGTGAACGGTTCCTCGTCGTCGCCGTGGGCGTGCACCAGCATCGAGATGAGGTCGGGGCCGCGGGTCTCGCGTCGGCGGTCGAACTCGGCGGCGAGGAAGTGCTGTGCCTCCACCTCGATCGTCGCCTCGGCGATCGCTTCCTCGACCGACATCTGGGGACGGTTGGCGAGGGCGAGCATCGCGTCGGCCCACCGGCGGAACCTGCGGTAGTCGGCGCGGTCGAGGCCGAGCTGCTCGGCGATGAAGATGCCGGGCAGCGGCAGCGCGAAGTCGGCGACGAACTCGCACGATCCCCGCTCGGCGATCGAGTCGACGAGCTCGCGGGCGATCTCGTCGATGTGCGGGGTGAAGTCACGGACGGCTGCGGGGGTGAACACCCGGTTGACCAGCTTGCGGTACCGGGTGTGCACCGGTGGATCGGTGCGCTGCAGCGTGGCCTGGCGCGGCCACCCGTGTTCGGCGAGCGTGCGGTGGTGCGCGATCTGTGCGTCGCTCGCCCGTCGTGACCGCGCCGGCGTGCTGGAGAACGTCGACACGTCCTGCAGCGCCTCACGGGCTTCGCCGAGCCCGCCGATCACCCACAGGTCGATGTCGTCCTCGTGCCACACCGGGCACGACGCCAGACGCTGTGCGTAGTAGTCGAACGGGTCGTCCTGGACGGATGGGTCGGTCAAACCGGACATGCGGGGCACGCTAGACATCGTCGGCCGGCGGACGGCACTCGGAGGGCACTCGGAGAGCACTTGTGCCCTGGCGCCGTCGCTGCTCCAGGAGGACCCTGGAACAGGTGACGAGCATCGACCACGAACCCGACGTCCTGGCTGGCTTCGGCTCCCCACCCGAGGGCGTCGACGGGCTGACAGGTACCGACGCGGCCGCTCGGCTGGAACGCGACGGCCCGAACGACGTGGTCCCGACGCGCGACCGACCGTGGTGGCGGCGAGCGCTCGACCCGTTCAAGGATCCGATGGTCGCGTTGCTCCTCATCGCAGCACCGACCTACGTCGCGCTCGGGGAGACCACCGACGCGATCATCGCCCTCGTCGCGCTCGTCCCCATCGCCGCTGTCGGCTGGGTCCTCGAGTGGCGGGCGGAGCACACGTTGGAACGGCTGCGCAGCGTGCTCGACCCGACGGCGGTCGCGTGGCGCGACGGTCGGAACACCGTCGTGGCGGCGCGCGAGCTCGTCGTCGGCGACATCGTCTGGCTGCGTGAGGGCGACATCGTCCCGGCCGATGCGGCCATCGTCGACGGCGGGCTCGTCGTCGTCGACGAGTCGTCCCTCACCGGCGAGTCGCATCCCGTCACCAAGTCGATCGACGACGACGCCCAGCTGTTCGCCGGCACCACCGTGCTCACCGGTCGCAGCGTCGCCCGTGTGGTCGCCACCGGCGCAGTCACCCGGTACGGCCGCATCGGGCGACTCGTCGCCGACACCGGCGTCGTGAAGACGCCACTGCAGCGATCGCTCACCCGTCTCGTCACCGTGCTCGGCGTGGTCGCGATCGCGTTCTGCATCGCCGTCATGGTCGCCGAACTCCTGCACGGCGATGGGTGGGGACAGGCCGTCATCGCCGGCGTCAGCCTCGCGATCGCGGCGATCCCCGAGGAGTTCTCGATGGTCTACGCGCTCTACCTCGCGTTGGGCGCGTGGCGCCTCGCGGGCGAGCGCGCCCTGGTCCGCCGACTGCCGGGCGTCGAGACGCTCGGCTCGACCACGGTGATCTGCGTCGACAAGACCGGCACGCTCACCGCGGGCAGGCTCGTGGTCGGCGGCCTGGTCCCGGCGCCCGGTGTCGACGAGCGCGATCTGCTGATCGCATCGGTCCTCGCCTGCGAGCCGGAGCCCTACGATCCGCTCGACGTCGCGCTCGTGGCGTTCGCCCGCGACCGCGGCGTCGACGTCGACGAGCTCCATCGCGCCCACCTCGTCAACGACTGGCCGTTCGTCGCCGACGAGAAGTACCTCACCCATGTGTGGCGACTCGCCGACGGCAGCACACGGGTGGTCGCCAAGGGCTCGTTCGAGGGCATCGTCGCCCACGCCGACGCCACCGCCGACCAGCGCGCCGCGTTGCTCGCGGAACACCAGCGCCTCGCCGATCTGGGCATGCGGTTGATCGCGGTCGCCGCCGGCGACGCCGCGCAGCCCGCCACCGAACGCAGTGTCGACGAGGCGCACCTGCGCATCGTCGGCCTCGTCGCATTCGACGACCCGGTCCGACCCGGGGTCGCCACCGCGCTCGAGCAGTGCCGCGAGGCCGGTCTGCGGGTCGTGATGATCACCGGTGATCATCCGGCCACCGCGCACGCCGTGGCGGAGGGTCTCGGTCTGCCCCACAGCGGGGCGGACGGCGACCTCATCGCGACAGGTGCCGACCTCGACGCGGCCGCTGCGGCCGGGCCAGAGGCGATCGATCGTCTGGTGGCCACCACCAACGTGTTCGCCCGCACGCGGCCCGAGCAGAAGCACGAGCTCGTCACTGCGCTCCGCCGCGCCGGCGAGGTGGTGGCGATGACCGGCGACGGCATCAACGACGCGCCGGCGCTGCGAGCCGCCGACATCGGCGTGGCCATGGGCGAACGCGGCACCGAGGTCGCCCGCGAGGCGGCGACCATCGTGCTGCTCGACGACAACTTCGCCACGATCGTCGACGCCGTCCGAGGCGGACGCCGCATCTACGACAACCTCTCCCGAGCGTTCGCCTACCTCATCGCCTTCCACCCGCCGCTGATGCTCGCGGCGCTCGTGATCCCGCTGCTCGGCCGACCGCTGCTGCTGCTCCCGGTGCACCTCGTGCTGCTCGAACTGCTGCTGCATCCCGTCGTGTCGCTGGTGTTCGAAGCCGACCCCGCCGACGACGACGTCATGCGCCGGCCGCCCCGACCCGCCGGCTCCGCACTCGGTGTCCGCGCCCTCGCCCGGCCGTGGTTGGTGGGCCTGTCACTCGCCGCGGCGGTGATCGGCACCTACCTCGGTGCGCTGTCGCGGGATTGGCCCGTCGAGGAGGCCAGAGCGCTCGGCTTCGCGACGCTGCTCCTCGCCCAGGTCTTCCTGGTGCTCGGCGAGCGGCGCCCCGAGCACCCGCTCTGGCGGGCACCGTTGCGCCCGACCCGCCAGCTCGTCGTGGCGTTGGCCGTGGTCGTCGTGGTCACCGTCGCGGCGGTCGAGTTCGGCCCGTTCGCCCGCATGCTCCAGCTCGCCGCGTTCCCGGTGGGTGCGTGGGCGGTCGCGGTGGCCGCTGCGGCGGTCTCGATCCTCTGGCTCGAGCCGTTGAAGGGACGCCTCAGCTGGCGGAGCCAGGAGCCCCCGGCGTGAACATCGCGAGCACGTTCGCCATCAGCTCGTTCGGCTGGAGCGCAGCGGGGTCGTAGCCAGGACGGAAGGTGTTCAGATAGCGACGGCGCCCCGAGTCCTTCAGCCACGGCGGCCGGTGGCGCTTCGCCGGCTGTCCCTGTGACTCGAGCAGCACGCGCTGCAACCGGTCGATGTATCGCTGGAAGTGCCACTGGGCCCGCAGCGACCCGACCACTCGGGACGGGTAGCCCCGACCGAGGTGCTCGTAGAGCCCGAACGCGACCGTGCGGTGCTCCACCTCCTCGGCCGCGTGCCACGACCACAGTTGCTGCCACGGGCCGAACGTGCCGGCGCGACCGACGCCGCCACGGCCGGCCGCTGCGTCTTCGAACATGGTCAGCGCCATCGCACAGGTCATCGCCTCGAAGCCCTCGGCGTAGACGATGTTCGCTTGGTCGGAACGCTCGGCGGAGAACTGGCGGTAGTCGGCCTCCAGCTCGTCGAGGATCCGCTGCAGACGCAGGGCCGTGGCGTCACCGAGCTGGCGCATGATCATGTCGTTCACGCGCTTGTGGTTCTGGAAGTGCTGGGCCTCCTGGCCGATGAACTCGCGCACATCGGCCGCCAGCTCGGGGTCGGTGATCCGGTCGGCCACCGCACGGCAGGTGCGGATCAGGTAGGGCTCGAGCGACGGCATCGTCATCGAGAACGCGGCCATGTAGGTCTCGCTCACCGGGTCGACGCCCGGGAACACGTCGTCGAGCTCGTCCGGGAACTCGAACTTCACCCTGCGCACCGTGATATCGGTCATCTGTCGCTCCGTCTCGCTCGTGCCGCACCGTGCCGCACCTTGCCGCACCTTGCCGGTCGGCTGCTGCCCACCACCATGCGTCACGAGTCTGACAGATTCGAAAACCCCCCTTCAGTAGGGGGGGTCGGATGCCGATGATGGACGTGATGACCGAGACGACCGAGTTCGCGCGCCCCACGGGGGGATCGAGTGGCGCGGACCAGACGATCTACATCGGCCGTCAGCCCATCTTCGACCGTCATCGCAAGACCGTCGCGTACCAGCTCATGCATCGCGGGACGTCGGACGCGCCGGCACCGGATGGCATCGCCCCGTCGGAGGCGACCACCCAGCAACTCGTCGAGCACACCCTGCTCCAGTGGGGTGTCGACAAGCTGCTCAACGGCAAGCCGGGATACGTCCACGTCGACTCGGTGTTCCTCGCCAAGGGCCTCCACCTCACCCTCCCCCAGCATCAGGTGGTGCTCGAGATCCGCGGCGACATCGACCCGGACGGCATCCTCTTCGTGCACGCGCTCGACGCCAAGGCGGCCGGCTACCGGATGGCGCTCTGCCACCTGCCCGACCGCCAGCACCACACGGCCGTCGACCTGCTCGGCCTCGCCGACGTGGTGAAGGTCGACGTCGGCGCCGTCCCCGAGGACCAGCTCGAGCGGACCGTCAAGGCATTGCGGATCCAGGCGCCGTTCGCCCAGCTGATGGCCGAGCGGGTGGAGGAACTCCACCAGTACCGCAGCGCGATGGCGTTGGGCTTCGATCTGTTCGAGGGCTTCTTCTTCGCCCAGCCGGAGGTGCTCAGCAAGTCGGCTCGCACGGTGAGCAGCACCGCGGCCATCGCCCTGCTCGCCGAGGTGCAGTCGCCCGACGTGAGCATCAAGCGCCTCGAGCAACTCGTGGTCGCCGATCCGACGTTGGCCTTCCGGTTGCTCAGCCTCGTGAACTCGAGCATGAGCGGTCTCGCGACGCGGATCGAATCGGTCTACCACGCACTCGTCCTGCTCGGCATCGAACGCGTGCGCCAGATGGCCACCCTGCTCACGATGGCGTCGCGCTCGAAGGAGAACGACGAGATCATCACCCTCGCCGCGATCCGCGCCTGGATGGCCCGCGCGACCGTCGACGTGCCCGACCTGGAGAACAGCGCGTACACGGCCGGCCTGTTGTCGGTGCTCGACGTCGTGTTCCACATCCCGATGGCCGAGCTCGTCGAGGACCTGCCGCTCGCGCCGAGCGTCGCCGAGGCGCTCGTCGACGGCACGGGTCCACTCGGCGCAGTGCTCGACGCCGTGCGCGCCTACGAGCGGGCGGACCTCCACGCGCTCGAACGTCTGCGCCCCGGTGAGCTCGCCCGCTACCTGCAGGTGTACCGCGACGCGGCGGCGTGGGCCCAGGAGCTCCGCAACCAGATCAACGCCGGCTGACCGGCTCGTCCACTCAGCGACCCTCGGCGACCCTCGGCGACCCTCAGCGACCCTCAGCGACCCTCAGCGAGCGGTGCGTGGCACGTCGCGGAACGGCAGCTCGCGATCGGCCGATGGTTCGCGCGGGAGCCCGAGCATCTGTTCGCCGAGGATGTTGTGCTGGATCTCGTCGGTCCCACCGGCGATCGACTGCGCCGGCACCGAGGTGAGCACCTCGTGGATCGTCCCGCACAGGGGCGCGTCGTCGCCGGCGAGCATGCCCGAGGCGCCACCGATGAGGGCATGGGCCGTGGCGGCGCCACGAGCGACGATGCTCGTACCGAGCTTGCCGATCGATCCCTCGGCGCCCGGCGCACGGCCGAGCGCGCGTGCCGCCTGCGCACGGCGAGCGGTCCACTGCTGGATCTGCTGCATCGCGAGCACCCCCGCCACCTGCTGGCGCACGATCGGATCGACGTCGCGTCCCGTGTCGGTCGAGCGAGGGCGCAACAGGTCGACGCGGCCGCCGCGCTGCGGATACCACTCGTAGACGCGGAAGTACTCCGCCGACTCCTGCTCGGCCTCGGCGAGCACACGCCCGGCTGCCGGCTCGAAGTGCCGGCGGCGGATCGACCCGAACCGACGCTCGTGGGCGAGCGTCGTGAGTGCGACGCGCCAACCCTCTCCCGGCGTGCCGATCACGTGGGTGTCGGGCACGCGGGCACCGCTCAGGAACACCTCGTTGAACGACGAGTGGAAGTTCATCTGCCGGACGGGCCGCGCCTCGACCCCCGGCTGGTGCATGGGCAGCGCGAAGCAGGTGATGCCACGGTGCTTCGGCACATCCCAGTCGGTGCGTGCCAGCAACAGACCAAGCTCGGCGTGATGCGCGCTCGTGCTCCACAGCTTCTGACCGTCGATCACCCACTCGTCGCCGTCGCGGCGCGCGGTCGTGGTGAGGCCCGCCAGGTCGCTGCCGCTGCCCGGCTCGCTGAACAGCTGACACCAGCCGTCCTCCCCGGTGAGGATCCGCTCGAGCAGCAACCCCTTGATGGTGTCGGAGCCGTGGGTGAGGATCGTCGGTGCGGCCAGACCGGTCCCGGCGCCGGGCGGCGTGCCGACGGCACCGACCCGGGCGAGCTCGTCGTTCACGAGGTCGTCCGACCACGCGGGCAGGCCGCGACCGAACCAGGCGATGGGCCACGACGGTGCCGCCCACCCCGACGCCGCCAGCCGGCGCCGCCACTCGATCAGGGTGAGGTCGGGGTCCCAGTTGGCACCGATCCACGTGGCGACGTCGTCGCGCACCTCGGCCGGTGTCGCAGCAGGGGTCGTCATGCCGTCATCGTGTCAGAACCGGCGACCGGCACGACCGACCGGAGACCCTGGCGCGGCGAGCGGCCGGTCCGGACCGTCCCGACGATGAGGATCGCGTCCTCCACGATGACGATGGCGGCCACGCACCGCTTCGCGCGGTCGGAGGAGACCTCGTCCGAGATGCGCACCTGGCTCTCACGACCGCCGTCACCCGAGCGCACCGGCAGGTCGGACCGCTTCGATCTCAGCGCCCAGGCGGCCGACGCGATCAACGGCTGTGTCGGATGCGACGACGAGCCGACGACGGCCGACCCGAAGCTCCAGGTGCTGATCGCGATCATCGAGAAGTTCACCGGTCGACCGGTCCACGTCATCGACGCCTCGGAGGTGACCGGCGGCCGCTCAGGGGCCACCGACGCCACCGGCGCGCCGGCGCAGCGAGGCCGCGGTTGGGGCATGCAGATCGACACCGTCCATCGCGTCGAGGAGACCGAGCAGACCGCGGTGTCGATCCGGGCGTCCATCACCGACGCGGACGGCAACCAGCGCGAGCTCCGGCTCGACCTCACCATGTCACGTCACTTCGTCGAGGAGAGCCGGATGCGCATCCGCGCCGGCGACGCGCCGATGAAGGATCCACTGATCGTCACGCTCGACGGTTCGATGGCGCGCCTCGGCGACGACACCACCTCGTTCGACCTCGACGTCGACGGCACGAACGACCGCGTGCGCCTCACCGCGGGGACGAGTTCCTTCCTCGTCCGCGACCTCGACGGCAACGGGGCGATCACCGACGGCCGCGAACTGTTCGGCGCGATCAGCGGCGACGGCTTCGCCGACCTCGCCGCGCTCGACGACGACGGCAACGGGTGGATCGACGCGGGCGATGCCGCCTTCGCCGAGCTGTCGCTGTCGGGGCCCGAGGGGATGCGATCGCTCGCCGATGCCGGCGTCGGCGCGATCTCGGTGCGCTCGGTCGACTCGCCGTTCACGATCACCGACGACGCGAACGGCTCGACGATCCTCGGCCAGGTGCGGTCGACGGGCATGGTCGTCCGCGCCGACGGCGGTATCGGCGCGGTGCAGCACGTCGACCTCGTCGTCTGATCGTCGCGCCCCCTACGGGAGGTCGAGGCCAGCGGCCCGCGCAGCCGCGGCGTAGGCGACCGCCAACGAGTCGACGGTCTCGTGGGCGTTCAGACCGCTGGGGTTCGGCAGCACCCACAGCGCTGCATCCCCGAGCATCTCGTCCTGCCGGCCGGCGGTCGCCTTCGGCCGATGGAACGCCTGGCGATACGCGGTCAGCCCGAGCACCGCGACGACACGGGGTCGCAGCCGAGCCACGGTCGCCTCGAGCCGGGCCGCGCCGTGGAGCAGATCGTCGGCGGTCAGCTCGTCGGCGCGGGCCGACGCGTTCGGCGCGATGTTGCTGATGCCGATGCCGCGGGCGTGGAGCATCTCGATGTCCGCAGGTCGCATGCCGCCGCTCGCGTCGACCTGCCACGGCGTGATCCCGGCCCGGTGCAGCGCGGGCCAGAAGCGGTTGCCCGGCCGAGCGAAGTGGGCGTTCACCGCCGCGGTCCACAGGCCCGGGTTGATCCCCACGAACAGCAGTCGCACGTCGGGGCCGACGAAGTCGTCGACGGTCGCGCCGTGGTGTTGCAGCAGCTCAGCACGGGTGAAGCGACGGACGGCGGGTGACATGGGCACAGTCTCGCCGACCCGCCACGGTCCCGCGACGAACGCACCGGGCGGCCATGACACCCGTCACCCGCGCACCGGACTGTGTTGCGATTGCGTTACAAAGGTCGCCCATGAACCGACCCCACCTGTCATCCGACGCGTCCCCTCGCACCTCGACCCGCCCCTCGACCCACCCGTCGATGCGCCGCTCCGCCCACACCGGCGACCATTTGGGCGAGCGTCTGGGCGAGCGTCCGGGCGAGGCCGACTCGCGCCGCCGACGCCGTCGCACCCTGCAACGGTGTTCGGCCGTGGTCGCCACCTTGTTCCTCGGCACGAGCCAGTGCGACGCGCCCGACACCGCGTCGTCGGCCGCCGGCCAGCCGGCCGTCACCACCACGGCGGCACCCGTCGCCACCGTTGCCCCCGTCGCAGTCCCGACCCCGCCGGCCGACCACACCGCCGGCCATCCGGCGACCACCGCAGCCGCCGCCACCACGACCCCCACGACCGCGCCCGCGCGCGTCGTGATCCCCGGCCCCGACGGCACCGAGGTCGCCGGGCGTTGCACCCAGTACGAGGACCTGTTGATGATCCATGCACCAGCGATCGGGTGGGACGTCCTACGAATGTCGCGACTGGCCTGGCGAGAATCGAACTGCTGGGCCGAGATCCGCTCGCGCACCAGCGACTCCGGCCTGTTGCAGATCAACGACATCACGCTGTCGTTCCTGAACGAGGCGCTCGGCGAGCAGGTCGACGCGTTCACGTTGATGGACCCCGTGCAGAACGTCCGTGCCGCCGCAGCGCTGTGCACCTTCTGGGCTCGCAACGGCAGCTCGTGCTACCAGCCCTGGTCGACCAGCTGACCGGGCGCGGCTGCGACGGCTGACGCCGCGCGCATCAGGCGTCGAGCGAGATCACGTACGCCTGGTGCGCCGGCACCCGTCCGGCGAGCACGTCGGCGAATGCCGCGGCCACCGCGTCGGCACCGCGCGCCTCGACGATGTCGAGCCATCCGCCCGCCGACGCGAGGAAGACGTCCCACGACGCACCGACGCGCTCGTCGAACCCGGTCCCTCCCCAGTCGGCCACGCGACGCTGCACGTGGTCGGGCGCGAAGAACATCGCCGGCGCCGGGCCCGGCAGTTGCACGCCGAAGCGGACGTCCTCCCAGTGGGTCGCGCCCACCTGGCAGCTGTGACGCAACGACTCGCCGACATGGCCGTGGACCGCAGCGAGGACCGCGGCGTCGCCGCCCATGTCGACGAGCACGGACGGCACCGTCGGGTCGAGCCCGTCGGCCGCGGCGATGTCGTCGTACACGACGACACGGTCGTAGTAGCCGACCGAGCCGACGAACGACGCGTTGCGGGCCGACGTGAGGCCGACGACCTCGATGCCATCACGAGCGTGCAGCAGCGCCGCGAGCGCGAGCCCGGTCTTGCTCGAGGCGCTCGCGATGATGACCGTGCGCGCGCCGAAGACGTCCTGCGCGGCGAGCCAGTCGTCGATGAGGAACGACGTGGTGAACAGCGGGCGCAACACCGCGTGGACCTGCTCGTCGTGCGCGGTGGCCCGATCGGCGATGCGCTGGTACTGGTTGTAGACCGGCGGCAGCGACGCGCGGTGTTCGGCGACGTCGACGAAGCTCGTCGCGGTCACACGTCCCGCCGTCACCACGAGGTGCGACGACATGGGGAAGTACCCGTACACGCGCTCGCCGTCGGCGATGCCCTCGGCGCGCGATGCGACGACGTCGGCGAAGCCCCACACCGGCACGCGTCCCCATCCGTCGTCGGCAGGGAAGAAGTTCCAGTACCCCATCACCGCGCCGAACGCGCCGTAGGTGATGTTGTTGGCCGTGAGCGCAGCATGGTCGAGGTGGAGCACGACCTCACCCTCGCCGGGTTCGGGAACGACTGCTTCCTCGACGCGATGGGTGCGCAGGTCGTCGCGACGCACCTCGAACTGGATGCAGTGGTTCGCGTTGCGGTGAAGCGACTCGCTGTGGTCGGTGTCGTCGTGGCGGGAGCTCGGGTCCATGAGGACGGACCCTACGTGCCACGATTCGCACATGGGAAGCCTTGCCGCAGGAGTCAGCCTCACCGAGGACGAGCTCGACGAGCTGATGCTCACGTCGTGGAACATGCGGGTGGCGACGGTCGGTCCGGGCGACCGGATCAACGTCACGCCGCTGTGGTTCGGCTGGGCCGAGGGCAAGGTCTACTTCTACTGCCGCGGCCAGAAGATCGCGAACCTTCGTCGCAACCCGGTGTGCACCGTGCTCGTCGATCGCAACGAACGGTTCCCCGAGTTGCAGGGCGCGATGTTCCAGGGGCGAGCGCGAGTGCTCGAGACCACCGACGACGAAGCGGCCGACTCCGGCCTCGAGATCGTGCGCGGGCAGATGGGCGTGAAGTACGCGGGCGGCCACGGCGAGCCGATGCCCGCCGACACGACGGGACTGCGGATGGAGGCGTCCGTGCGCGGACGCATGTGGCGGTGGGTCGTGTTCACCCCCGATCATCTCGTCACGTGGGACAACCACAAGCTCCCCGCGCGCTGACGCGCCGAACCCGACAGCAGCCGACACCAGACGACACCAGCCGACACCAGCCGACAACGGAGGACACCATGGACCGCATCCGACAGATCGACCCGAGCGAGTGGGACCAACGGCTGATCGACGCCATCGCGCCCGACACGCGCACCCCGCTCGAGAACGGGCTGATGCGCTACTTCGCGCATCGGCCCGAACTCGCCACCGGGTTGATGGCGTTCAGCGGATCGCTGAAGCGCCATCGGCGGCTCGACCCCCGTCTGGTCGAACTCGTCCGGCTCCGCGTCGCGTTCCACAACCAGTGCCGGAGCTGCATGGCGATCCGCTACACCGATGCGCTCGATGCCGGCCTGACCGAGGACCTCGTGTGCTCGCTCGAGCGGCCGGCCGAGGCCCCGGATCTCACCGATGCCGAGCGTGCCGCGATCCGCTTCGGCGAGCTGTTCGCGACGAACCATCTCGCCATCGACGACGACGTGTTCGCCGCGCTGCACGAGCACTTCGACGACGGCGAGATCGTGGAGCTCGCGCTCGACGTCGCGCTGTTCGTGGGCGTCGGTCGCCTGGGCGCGATCTTGCACATGGTCGACGAACTGCCCGCCGCGTTTCGCGAGGAGCCGGTCGCGCCGGCGGCGCTCACGCCGTGGGGCAACGACGCCATCGTCGTCCGCTGACCCGTCCCGGTCCGGCCCGGTCCGTCGCAGTCCGTCGCGGACCGTCTCGGTCCAACACCCAGCGCGAAAGGGTTCGCGCCGTTGGTGAACCCTCGATCTCGACTCGAGGTCGAGAGTCCCCGTGGTCACCAGCGTGATCTCCCTCGATGCCCGGCATCACCCGGCTCGAACCCGCCACGAAGCGTCAAGAACTTGAAGAAATCCGGAAAGGGTCTTGTCATCGCGACCGCCGCGTGGCGATACTTGCCCTACCTCGGACGGCGGGTCTGAGGGACTTCGGGCGGAAGGAAAACCCATGGGCGGTTGGGATCGCGTTGTCGGCGCTTGGCGTCGCGCGACCGTGGCGGACGCACAGGTGCAGACAGCAACCAGGACGATGTCGTCCTGGCGTCGCTGGGCTGCACTTGCCGGCGTGCTCGCCACCACGTTGGTCGTTGCACCGGTCGCACCGGCACAGGCAGTGTTGCAGTCGGGCGAGGGCATGCTCCGCGTCACGTCGAACCCGGCCGTGCCCACCCAGGTGATCGTCGACGGTGTCCCTCGCGACACGTGGGGCCTCAACTGGCTCGAGCTGCCGCCGGGCGTCCACGTCGTCGAGTACACCGATGTCCCCGGTTTCATCACGCCGCCGCCCGTCACCGTGAGCGTGTTCGACCAGGCGACCACCGTCGTCCGCGGCGACTTCGTGCGCCTCGCCACCTTGCGCGTGAACACCTCGCCCGCCGTGCCCGCGCAGATCTCGATCGACGGCCAGCCTGCCGACCAGTGGGGCGTCTGGACCGACCTCCCCGCCGGGCCGCACGAGGTGTGCTTCGGCGACCTCGCCGACTTCACGGCTCCCCCCTGCCAGACCGTGAACCTCGTCGCCGGCGCCATGACCGAGATCACCGGCACGTACACCCCCTCGCCCGGCGCGCCCGGCGAGACCAACGTCGGCTACCTCCGCGTCGTCACCGACCCGGCCGTCCCGTCGCAGATCGTGATCGACGGCACCCGCCGCTCCACCTGGAGCACCACGTGGGTCGAGATGGCCCCTGGCACCTACGACGTCTCCTTCACCGACGTGCCCGGCTTTCTCTCCCCTGCCCCCTCGACCGTCACGGTCACCGCCGGCCAGACCACCACCCTCAACGGGAACTTCACCCGGCTCGGCACGCTCCGCGTGGTCACCGACCCCGCCGTGATCTCGACCATCTCCGTCGACGGTGTCGTCCGCGACGTGTGGGGCCTGTGGACCGACCTCCTCCCGGGCGCACACCAGGTGTGCTTCGAGACGGTGCCCGGCTTCGATCCGGTGCCCTGCCAGAACGTCACCCTCGTGGCCGGCGAGACCACCACCGTCACCGGTGGCTTCGTCGTCGAGATCCCGCGACCGGTCATCGCGTCGATCACCCCGCCGCAGGCACACATCCTCGGCGGCAAGACCGTCACCATCTCCGGTTCGAACTTCGTCGTCGGTGGCACCACGTTCTCCTTCGGCGGCACGCTGGCCACGAGCGTCTCGTGTGTCAGCACCACGTCGTGCACCGCGGTCGTGCCGGCCCGAGCAACCCTCGGTGCCGTGGTCGTCACTGCCACGGCCAACGGCAAGACCAGCCTCGGCGTGCCCTTCACCTATGTCGTGCCGCCGTACCCGGCGATCACCACCATCACGCCGAACCGCGGCCTGCTGGCCGGCGGCAACACCGTCACCCTCACCGGGCTGAACTTCCTCGGCGACACGCCGGCCACCATCGTCTTCGGGGGCGTCGCCGGCCAGATCACCTGCACCACGTCCACCTCCTGCACGGCCGTCGTGCCGCCACGAGCGACCGCCGGCACCGTGAACGTCTCGATGACCGTCGACGGACTGCCGAGCAGCGTGCGCTCCTACCGCTACGCCCAGGCGATCGTCGAGCCGCCCACCCCGCCGCGCAACATCACGGTGTTCCCGGCACGCGACTTCGTGTCCACCGAGTTCTTCCCGGCCAACGACGGCCCCTACACCGTCGAGGTGTGGCGCAACGTCGGCGGCAACCTCGTCCGCATCGCCCAGTCGACCCCGGTCACCCCCGACCCTGCGGGGCTGATGGAGATCAACCACCCGGGCGGCGGTTGCTGGGTGGGCGTCACGCCCGACATCACCGGCGGCGACATCGTCCGCGTGGTCGACGGCATCGGCCTCGCCGAGCAGACCCACACGGCCGACGTGACGACCGGCCCGCTCACCGTGGTCGGACCGGCCCCCGGCCTGCCCGGTCGCACCCGGGTCGAGGTGCACGGCCGTGCCGCCGACGCCACCGGCGCACAGCTCCCGCTCGACACCATCGAGCACCGCTTCGTGAGCGGCACGCTGTTCTCGAACGGCCGCCGCACGCTCCGTGCGCCCGGTGACGGCACCATCAGCTACGACAGCCCGACCAGCACGTCGTGGACCGCCGTCTACGACCTCGCCCCGAGCGACCTCACCAACGCCACGCAGAACGAGTCGCGCATCATGTGGCTCGGCGCCGATCCGCTCGTCGCGAACGAGTCGACCATCGCCGAGCTCGGACCTGCGGTCGTCGCCGGTCCGCAGGCACCGTGCACCGCACCGCTCGAGAACGACACGGCACCGCCGACGGCACCGAGCAACGTGGCGGCGGTGCAGTTCGCATCGCCGTCGCTCGACAGCGTGCACGTCACGTGGGGCGCCGCCACCGACAACCGCTCGGTCACCGGCTACCGCGTCTATCGCAACGGTTCGCTCCTCGTCACCCGGGCCGCCACGTCGAGGGCGTACGACGACATCAACCTCGTCCCCGCGACGTACACGTACCAGGTGAGCGCGATCGACGCAGCGGGCAACGAATCCCCGTTGGCGCCGATCCCGGCGATCGAGGTGACCACCCAGGAGGCGCTCGAGCCCGACCTCACCGTCGGCATCGCGACGTCGCCGGCCGGCGACCTCACCGTCGGCGAGCCCGTCACCTTCCAGGTGACGGTCACCAACATCGGTGAGCTCCCCACGAGCGGACCGATCACGGTCACCCAGTTGCTGCCGGCCGGGCTCACGCTCGTGTCGGCCACGGACTCCGGCGGCGTCGGCACCGGCTTCACGTGCACGTCGGCACCGTCGGGTACCGGCACGCTGGTCACCTGCACCGCACCGGGCACGGTCGTCATCGGCTCCCTCGGCACCAAGGAGATCGACGTCGTCGCCACCCCCGGCGCCGCGGCCGTGCCGATGATCACCACCACGGCGACCGTCGCCAACGCGAGCCAGCCGGTCACCAGCAACGACACCGACACGCTCGACGCGCTCGTCGACGTGGTCGCACTCGACGTCAACGACCCGCCGTTCGGCGGCGTCAGCGTCATCGCCTTCCCGGCTCGCGACTTCGTCAGCATCGACGGCTACGCGCCCATCGATGTCGTCACGGTCGAGATCTGGCGCGACGGCGACGTCATCGCCCGCTCCCGCGGCAACCGGATCAACGATGCCGGCCTCATCGAGGTCAACCACCCGGGCGGCGGATGCTGGGCGGGCGACCCGCTGCATCCCTTCGGCGCCCCGGGTGGCACGACACCGAATCTCCAGCCGGGCGACCTCGTCCGTGCGATCGACCAGCTCGGCGACGCCCACCAGACCACCATCGCCGGTGTTCGGGCGCTCGCCCCCACCAACCCGACGCCGGGCACGATCGTGGTCCGTGGCAGCGCTCAGGACGCGACGGGTGCACCGCTCCCGCTGACGCAGCTCGAGCAACGCCTCATCTCCGCAGGCGACCCGTTCGAGCGCAGCGGCGGTCGTCGCACCCTGCGGGCGGACTCGGCCGGCGCCGGTGAGGGAACCCTCGCCTACGACGGCCTCGGCACCATCAACTGGACGGCCGTGTACACCGGGTTGAGCGACGCCGACGTCGCGCTGGCGATGGCCGCCGAATCCCGCATCATGTGGCTCGGCACCGACGCAGTCGCCGGCAACCAACTCACCATCTACGAAGTCGGCAGCGCCGTCGCCAAGGGCCCGGCCGAGCCGTGCACCGCCCCTGCCGACACGGTCACGCCGATCCCCAGCCGACCCGACATCGGCGTGGCCTCGAGCCACGCCGGCGACTTCCAGGTCGGCGTCGCGGCGAGCTACGTGCTCACCGTCGACAACGTCGGCACCGGTCCGAACACGGGCGTCATCACCGTGCACCACGACCTGCCGGACGGCATCACCTTCGTCGGCTATGCCGGAGCGTCGCAGTGGACCTGCTCGACGTTCCTGCAGCGAGTGACGTGCTTCCGCACGGGATCCCTCGCAGCCGGGGACTCCGACTCGGTCACGATCACCGTGGCCGTGTCGGCACTCGCGGTGCCCGGCGGGCCCGCGATCAGCGCGGTCTCGACGCCACTCGATCGAGACCCTGCGAACAACCGGGCGCTCGATCCGACGGTGGTGCTGGCGTGATGCGGCACCGGATCAGCACCCACCAGCACAGCGAGACGGGCGGAGGCACGGCCATGGGAGAGCGGCGGACGGTCCGAAGGACCGATCGATCAGGGACCGAACGAGGACGGACGATGGGTCGACGAACAGCGCGCCGAGTGCTGGTGTTGTTCCTGGCGACGGCTGGGCTCCTCGCCCTGCCGAGCAGCATGACGCCCGCACAGGCCATCCTGCAGCCGGGCGAAGGCATGCTCCGTGTCACGTCGAACCCGGCGGTGCCCACGCAGGTGATGGTCGACGGCATCGTCCGCGACACCTGGGGACTCACCTGGCTCGAACTGCCGGCGGGTCAGTACGAGGTGTCGTTCACGGATGTGCCCGGATTCGCCACGCCGGCACCCCAGACCGTCACCATCACGGCAGACAACACCACCAATGTCTCCGGTGCCTTCACGGCGCTCGGCACGCTCCGCGTGATCACCGACCCGGCGGTGCCCGGCCAGGTGCTCGTCGACGGCTTCCCACGCGATCAGTGGGGCGTGTGGACCGACATCGCACCGGGCCCGCACGAGGTGTGCTTCGGCCCGGTCGGCGACTTCGCGGCGCCACCGTGCCAGAACGTGGTCGTCACCGCCGGCCAGACCACCACCGTCACCGGGACGTACACCTCGGCACCCGGCACTCCCGGCCCGAACAACATCGGCCTGCTGCGCGTCACGACCGACCCGCCGGTGCCGTCGCGCATCTCGATCAACGGCAACGGGGCCGGCCAGTGGGGTCTCAGTTGGCTCGAACTCACACCGGGTCAGTACACGATCTCGTTCAGCGGCATCCCGGGCTTCGCCACGCCGGCGCCGCAGGTCGTCGACGTCGTCGCCGGACAGACCACCGTGGTGTCGGGGGCGTTCAGCCGCCTCGGTACGATCCGTGCGCTCACCAGTCCTGCCGTCGGCGCGAAGGTCTCCGTCGACGGGGTCCCGCGCAACATCTGGGGCATGTGGACCGACGTCCCCGCCGGCTCGCACCAGGTGTGCTTCGAGACCGTGGCGGGCTTCGCCCCGGTGCCCTGCCAGACGGTCACCGTCGCCGCCGGAGCCACCACCACCGTCACGGGCACCTACGCCCCGCCGCCGGTCAGCCCGGCGATCACCGGCGTCGCCCCGGCGAACGGCTACACCCTCGGCGGGACGGCGGTCACGATCACCGGCCAGCGCTTCTCCACGACGCCGGGCGCGACGTCGTTCACCTTCGGCGGCAACCCTGCGACGAGCGTGGTGTGTTCGTCGACCACCGTGTGCACCGCGGTCACCCCGGCCAACGCGAGCACCATCCCGGTGACCGTGCAGGTGCAGGCGACCGTCGCTGCCAACACCGGTGGCGGCGCCACGTTCAACTATCTCATCGCCCCCATCCCGACCATCACGTCGATGTTCCCGAACCGCGGTGGTCTGCAGGGCGACGCGATGATCGACATCCTCGGCACCAACCTGGTCGGCACCAACCCGGCGACGATCACCTTCGGCGGTGTGCCCGGCGAGATCCTCTGCGATCCCGGCGTGTGCCTCGCGTTCTCGCCGCCGTCGGTCAACCCGGCGACGGTGCCCGTGGTGATCACCGTCGACGGGTTCTCGAGCGTCGTCAGCCCGATCACGATGTTCGAGTACACGAACGCCGTCAGCGAGCCGCCGGTGGCCGACCACTACATCGAGGTCCACCCCGACAGCGACTCGGTCGAGATCGGTAACTTCCCGATCCTGTCGCCTCGCACCTACAAGATCCAGGTGTGGCGTCCGTCGGAGTTCGGACGGATCCTCGTCTCGCAGGTGACCGGCATCCCCGACGCCTCGAACCACGAGCGGATCAACTTCACCAGCAACAACAGCACGTGCTGGGAGGTCGTCACGCCGAACATCGTGGCCGGTGACATCGTCCAGGTGGTCGATCCGTCGGGGATCATCGAGCAGATGACCGTCGCCGCGACCACCACCATCGGACTCAATGCGTCGACCATCTACGACGCCAACGACACCGGCGGCCCGCTGGGAGCGTGCACCGCTCCCCTCGAGCCGGCGATCGGCGGGCCCTTCGGCTGATCCGCCCAGCCGGGCCGCCTCGGCCGGGCCCGGGCACCTCCGTCGTGGCGACGGACGGTGCCCGGGCCTGCGTCGTTTTCAGGCCCCAGGGATCCGCGCCAGGAGATCAGGACGCGGGACGACCCAGCGCGACCTCGTAGCTCCACAGCTCGGCCTGGATCGGCATCGGCGGCTGCGGTGCGGCGGCACCGTCGCCGGCCTCGGGTCCGCGATGGCCGTGGGCGAACGATGCCGAGTTCCGCCAGGCGTCGAAGGACGCCTCGTCGCGCCAACGCGTGACCACGAGCCACGTCGTGCGATCGTCGGTCGGCTTCAGCAGCTCGAAGCCCTCGAAGCCCTCGTGGCCGTCGACGGCGCCGGCACGAGCGGCGAAGCGACGGGCCACCTCCTCCCCCATCTCGGCGGGCACGGTCAGGGCGTTGATCTTGATGACGGTCATGGGCCAGATGATGCCATGCGCATCCCGGCACTCGGCCGTCGCCCGACCGCCGCCCGGCCGGCATGGGCGTCGGCTCAGCCCTGCAACAGCCGGAGCGTGAGACCCACACCGAAGCCGGTGACGTCGGTGCCGACCGCACCGAGCCCGCCCTTGCAGCTCACCGCCGAGAGGTCGACGTGCAGCCACGGACGGTCGCCGACGAAGCGCTGGAGGAACCGAGCAGCCAGGAGGTGGTCCGCCGCGCCGCTCTCGAGCACGCACTGCTTCACGTCGGCGACCTGCGACTCGAGCGCCTCGTCGTAGTCGGCCGGCATCGGGAACGACACCACCCGCTCCCCCGTCGCCGTGCCGGCAACGACCGCTCGTGCTGCGAACTCGTCGCGGTTGGCGATCACCCCGCTCATCCGCGAACCGAGTGCGATCCACATCGACCCGGTGAGCGTGGCGAAGTCGATGATCTCGTCCGGCTGCTCCTTCGCCGCGAGCACGAGCGTGTCGGCCAGCACCATCCGACCCTCGGCATCGGTGTGGGTGGTCTCGATGGTGGTGCCGTCGAGCGCGGTGACCACCTCGTTCTGCGTGTAGGCCGACGGCGACAGGTGGTTCTGCGCGATCGCGAGCCACACGTCGAGACGCACCGGGAGACGCAAGCGGCTCGCGGCGAGCAGTGCACCGACGGCCACGGCGGAGCCGTTCATGTCGTGGTGCATCTCGTTCATCGAGGTGTCCTTCTTCAGGTTGTGGCCACCGGTGTCGAAACAGATGCCCTTGCCCACCAGCGCCACCGACCGGCCGACCGCACCCGCCCGACCGCGCGAGGGACGACCGTCGTAGGTGAGACGCACGATCGCCGCATCACGCTGGTGGCTGCCGCGAGCGACCGCGAGGAAGGCGCCCGCCCCCATCCGCTCCAGCCGCTCGAGGCCGAACTCCTGACGCTTCCACCCTTCGGCCCGGGCGAGTTCTCCGAGTCGGGCACGGTAGGTCGACGGGCCGAGTGCGTTGGCCGGTGCCGCCGTCAGCTCGCGGCACAGTTGGCTGCCCGCCGCCAGCGCTTGCACGCCGGCGAAGGACGTGCCGACGGGAACACCGTGCAGCGTGATGGCGTCGAGCCGTCGCCTGGCCGGACCCTGCTTCCACGTCGGCAGCGGCGTGGCGTTGACCAGCGCCACGTAGGCCGCGTCGGCGGCGAGCCCTTGAAGCGCCTCGGGAGCGCCGTGCAACGAGATGTCGAGCGAAGCGGGATGTTCCGCGAGCAGTGGTGCGAGACCCTTGCGCAGCGCGGTGTGGCGATCGAACGTCGACGCGCTCGGGTCGACGACGACCCAGACGACGAGTTGGCCGCCCTCGAGTTGCGCGATGACCGGCGCCCGATCGGCCGCCCCGTCACGCACCCGTCCTCCGGCGTGCGCACGCGTGCGCGCACGGACGATCGCGTCGCGACCTGGCGCGTCGGGCAACGTGTCGCCGGGCGTCCTGACGACGAGGACATGGGTCGAACGGGCGGGGGGAACGACGAGCGGTGCACGCTTCGCCGAGAGTCTGACCTCGGATGCTGCCATGGTCACGGAACGCTACTCGGCCAGGGAGAGGACCTCCTCGAAGCCCTCGCGCAGGCAGCGCACGAACAACGCGACGTCGGTCACCGCGGCGGTGTCGATGTTCACGCCGATGCAGCACATGCCGTCGTAGGTCATCAGGGTGACGTTGAACGCCGAACCGGCCGTCGGACCGAACGGCACGTAGCGGCGGACGCGCACCCCCTCGAGGTACAGCGGTACCGGCACACCCGGGACGTTGCTGGCGAGGAAGTCGATGTGCTTCAGCATCGAGCCGATCACACCGTTCGGCATCAGGTTGAGGAACCCGGCGATCGCCTCCGTGTGGGCGAGGGATCGTTCCTGCCGGATACGCCGGCCGATGTCGTGGAGCCGCCTGATCCGTTCCTCGGCGTCGGGCACCCCGACGGGGACGGTGAAGCGCATCACCGTGACATGGTTCCCGCCGGCGTCGTCGGCGGAGGTGCGCAGGCTGACCAGCATGGCGACACGCAGGTCCTCCACCTCGGCACCGTTGGCCTCGTGGTAACGGCGGAGGCCTCCGGTGATACCGGCGAGGAAGCCGTCGTTGAGCGTGCCCCGGGCGGCGCCGGCCGCGCGGCGCAGGTCGTCGAGCGGGATCTCGATCGTCTCGAACCGGGTGTGGCGGTGGCGATCGACCATCACGGGCGAGAGCGTGTGGGTGACCGGGGCGACGGTCCGGCCGATCGACTGCGCCGTTCGCACGGTCTCCACGACGGTGTGCAACGGGTCGCGGACGAACTGCAGGAGATTCGGCACGATCGACGGGAGCGCGGCGCGCACGAGGTGCACGGCGCCGTCGAGGTCGTGGGCGATCACCTCACGCGCCTCGGCCACGAGTCCACGCACCGACGGGGCACCCGCGACCTCTCCCTCGCGCGACGGGGTCGTTCCCCGCATCGAGGGTTCGGACTCGAGGTCGAACAGGTGGATCGCGAGCTGGACGGCGCCGATGCCGTCGGTGACGACGTGATGGGCCTTCATCACGAGCGCTGCCGTCCCGTCCGCCAGACCCTCGACGAGGATGAACTCCCACAGCGGCCGGGTGCGGTCGAACCCGTGCTGCGCGCTGTCACGGGCGATGTCGAGCACCTCGCGCATGGTGGCCGGTGACGGCGCCGCGACGCGTCGCAGGTGGGCGCTGAGGTCGAACTCGGGATCGGGCTCCCAGCGCCAGGTGGTGGGATGCAGCGGCACCGGCACCACGCGCTCGCGCAGTTCGGGCACCATCCGTGTGACGTGATCGACCCTGGCGACCAGGCGCTCCCAATCGGGGGTCCCGTCGAGCGTGACCACGCCGACGATCGTCGAGCGCAGCAGCGGATCCGACTCGACGGTCCACATGATCGCGTCGTTCTGACTGAGGTAGGTCCTGGCGGTGCTCGAGGTGCCGGCCGTGTGTGCGCTCGTCCCCATGAGGCAACCGTGCCAGCCGGCCGTGGAGATCGACAGGGTCGAAGGTCATCGCGACGTGGGCCGCACGCCCGCTCACCGGCGGCGCGTCGGGCCGGTATGGCAAGCTCAGTGCGTGGCGAACGCACCGG
>JAPLAA010000018.1 GCA_026393475.1 Actinomycetota bacterium | reverse complement strand
GCACTCGAGGACGTGGGCGTGCATCCGTTCGCCCTCGACACGCTGCGCGTCGCCGAGCGCTGAAACTCCGCACCCGCGTCGGCCGACCATCTGGCATGCTCCCCGCCGGATGACCCGCACCGAACGACTGCTGATCGAACCGCTCGCCCACGACCACGCCGTCGGCCTCGTCGCCGCGCTCGCCGACGATCGCGTCGGTGCGTTCATCGGCGGCCCCGACGTCACCACCGTCGAAGCGCTCCACGACCGCATCGACCGCATCGCACGGGGGCCGGGGCCCGACTGGCCGACCGAGCACTGGCACAACTGGGTGGCCCGTCGTGCCCACGACGACGCGATCGTCGGTCGGCTCGAGGCGACGACCTACGGACCGACACGTGAGGCAGGGGAGTGGGCCGAGGTCGCCTACCTGTTCGGCCCGGTGTTCTGGGGGCAGGGTTACGCCCACGAGGGCATGACCTGGATGCTCGACCACCTGCATGACGCGCTGGGGGTCGGCGAGTACTGGGCGGCGATCCACCCCGACAACGCCCGATCGATCCGCCTGGTCGAGCGGTTGGGGTTCGAGCGACGCGACGTGCCCGGCCGCCCGATGGGTTCCTACGACGAGCCCGACCTCGTGTTCGTCAGGTTCGCCGAGACGGCCTGAACCCGTCTGAGCGGAACCGCCGCCGCGTCAGAGCCGGCCGGAGGCGATCACGCGGGCGAGGAAGTCGCGTGTCTCGGGTCGTTCGGGGGCGCTGAACATCTGCTCGGGCGGACCCTGCTCGACGACGCGGCCCTGGTGCAGGAAACACACCCGGTCGGAGATCTCCCGGGCGAAGCCCATCTCGTGGGTGGCCAGCACCATCGTCATCCCGAGCCCGCGCATGTCGCGGATGACGTTGAGCACCTCGCCCACGAGCACCGGATCGAGCGCCGCGGTGACCTCGTCGAGCAGCATGATCTCGGGCTGCATCGCCAGTGCGCGCACGATCGCGACGCGCTGCTGCTGGCCACCGCTCAGCTGGTCGGTGAAGGCGCCAGCCTTGTCCTCGAGGCCGAAGCGCCCGAGCAACTCGTGCGCGTTCTGTTCGGCCTCGGCCCTCGGCCGCTTCAGCACCTTGACGGGCGCGAGCGTGATGTTGCGCAGCACCGACATGTGCGGGAACAGGTTGTAGCTCTGGAACACCATGCCCACCCGACGGCGCACGGGGTCGGGGTCGTGGCCCGGCTCTGCGATGTCGACGCCGTCGAGCCAGATGCTGCCGTCGTCGATCGGTTCGAGCAGGTTGACGCACCGCAGCAACGTGCTCTTGCCCGACCCGGACGCACCGATGAGGCAGACGACCTCGTGCGCTCCGACGTCGAGGGTGACGTCGTCGAGCACCACGCGGTCGCCGAACGACTTGCGCACGCGGTCGAGCCGAAGCTTGGCCGCGGGGTGGATCTCGCTCACGACACCGCCGTCCCACTGGTGCGCCGCCGTTCGCGCGCCATGAGGTGATCGGTGAGCCGGGTGAGCGGGATGCTCACGAGGAGGAACAGCACGGCCGCGGCGACGTACGGCGTGAAGTTGAAGCTCTGCGACACGAGGATTCCCGCCCGCCGCAGCGCCTCGACGGGACCGATGATGCTCACGAGTGCGACGTCTTTCTGCAGGCTCACCATGTCGTTCATGAGCGGCGGCACGACGCGGCGGACGGCCTGGGGGAGCACCACGGTGCGCATCGTCTGCGACGAGCTGAGGCCGAGCGATCGTGACGCGGCGCGTTGGCTCTCGTGGATCCCTTCGATGCCGGCCCGGAAGACCTCGGCGACATAGGCGGAGTAGCACATGACGAGGGCGAAGCCACCCCACACGACGGGCTTGGTGTACCAGGCCCGCTCGGAGAAGAGCCCGGGCACGCCGAAGCCGATGAGCGTGATCCAGAGGATGACCGGCACACCGCGCACGACGTCGGTGAACACGGTGGCGAAGAGGCGCAGCGGGAACAGCGCGGGGGAACGCACGCCGCGGGCGACCGCGACGAGCATGCCGACCACCACGATGCACGGCGCGCAGATGAGGAAGATGCGGATGTTCAGCCAGAACGGCTTCCACAGCTTCGGCAGGGAGTCGGTGAAGGTCTCCCAGTCGAAGAACGACGCCCGCACCCGGTCCCAGCCGGGCATCATCGGGACGAAGAGGATGATCGCGGCGACGACGAGCACGGTCGACACCGAGGCCACCAGGGTGCTGCGGCGTCGCTGCCGCAGGTCGTACTCGGCGCGGCGGCTGAGGCCCGAGCGCGACGGAGCCGACGCTCGCGCGTCGGCTCCGTCGGACGTGATCGGTGTCGATCCGGTCATGAAGTCATGCGGTGGTCATGAGGTGGTCACGAGATGGATCGTCGAGTGGGCCGTGGGACCCTGCTCAGCTCGCGGTGATGATCGGGGCCTCGGTGTACTCCGACATCCAGGTGGTGGTGATCTGGTCGAGCTGGCCGCTCGCCTTCAGGTTGGCCAGCGCGATGTTCACGCAGTCGGTGAGCGGGCTGTCCTTCGCGAGGAGCAGGCCGAACTCGTCGGTGCCGCTGCCCTCGATCTGACCGAAGACCTTGGTGCCCTCGATCTCGACGGCCGTGATGAACAGCGCCGTCGGGAGGTCGCTGACGATGGCGTCGATCTGCTTCGACTCGAGCGCGACCTTGGCGGCGGCGTTGTCGTTGAAGATCTGCACCTCGGCGTCGGGCTGGATGGTCTCCTCGACGTAGGCGATGCTCGTGGTGCCGGCTGCGACGCCGATGTTGAGGCCCTTCAGGTCGGCGATGGTCTTCGCCGTCGCGGCGGGCGAGTCGGCGAGGCCGAACACTGCCTGGGCGGCGGTGTAGTAGCCGTCGCTGAAGTCGACGACCTCGGCCCGCTCCGGGGTGATGGTGTACTGCTGCAGGTTGAAGTCGAAGTCCTTCGGGCCCGGGGCGATGGCGGCGTCGAACGGGGTGCGCACCCAGGTGACCGCTGCGCCTTCGAAGCCGAGCTCCTTGGCGACGGCCATCGCGACGGCGGACTCGAAGCCCTGGCCGTCCTCGGGGGTGGCGTCGTTGAGGACGTAGGGCGGGAAGGCGGGCTCGCCGGTGGCGATGGTGAGCACACCGTCGGTGATGGTGTTGCCGTCGGCGCAGGCCTTGGGGTCGGCGCTGGTGTCGAGCGCGGTGGTGCCGGGGGCCTCGGTGGCCGCAGGCGCCTCGGTGGCGTCCGAGCTCTCCTCGGTGTCGTCGCCGCAGGCTGCCAGCACGAGGGTGCCGGCGATGACCGCTGCGAGGGCGAACCGCTTGGTGGGGACTCGCGTCATGGGGATCTCCTCTTCAGGTGTTCACGCTGAGGTTCCGATGCTACCAGCGCAGCCCTATTCCCGACCTGTCAGGTCATGATTGAGGCGGTCGACCCTTGACGGTGAGACGGAAATCGTCTTAGTGTCTCATCTCGTGACCCCGACGGAGCTCCGCGTGCTCGACGCGACCAAGACGTGCTGCGAGCGATGGGGCATCGCCAAGGTCACCATCGACGACATCGCCGCGGAGGCGGGTGTCTCGCGGGCGACGCTCTACCGGATGTTCCCCGGCGGCAAGGACGTGTTGTTCGACGCCCTGCGCGTGCACGAGCTCGAGGACTTCTTCACCCGCCTCAGCGCGCACATCCACGACACGACCGATCTCGAGGAACTGCTCGTGCGCACCGTCGTGTACGCCACCGTCGAGCTGCGGTCCGACGACCACCTCGCCCTGATGCTCGCCTCCGAGCCGGGCGACACGCTCGGCAACCTCACCGTGCAGGGGTTGCCGCGCATCATCCGCATGGCGTCGCTGTTCATCGCGGGCAAGGTCGAGCCCTACCTCGATCGAGCCAACGCGCAGCGGCTCGTCGACCTCCTCGCCCGGCTCGTCATCTCGTACTTCCTGGCGCCGTCCGACCACGTCGACCTCGGCGACGAGCGCTCCGCCCGGACGTTCATCACCACCCACATCCTGCCCACCTTCGTGCCGCCGGCGGTCCAGCCGGCGAGCACCCACTGAACCCACCACCTGTTCTGCGTTCGCCGACCATCCGGACCCCTTCAGAACCACCTCAGGAGCCCCATCCCATGAGCATCGACTTCAACACCAACGCCGAGATCATCGGTCGCGCCGAGATCAACGACATCGACGCGATCCTGGCGATCCCCGGGACCGACCCGTACGAGGTCGAACACGTCGTCAAGGACAACGCCGACGCGATCTTCACGTGGGACTACTCGCTCACCCGTCCCGCGCTCCGCAAGCTGTACGAGAAGGCCAAGACCGGCCAGTGGAACGGCACCACCGATCTGCCGTGGCACACCGAGGTCGATGTCGAGCGCACCGTCGCCGCCGACCAGGCCGTGCTCGGCACGGGCTTCGACCCCAGCGTGTACGACGGCACCGCGGTCGAGAAGTGGGCCGAGAAGGAGTGGCTCGAGTTCGGCATCCAGCAGCGCAACTGGATGCTCAGCCAGTTCCTCCACGGTGAGCAGGGCGCGTTGTTGTGCACCGCGAAGATCGTCGAGACGGTGCCGTGGT
>JAPLAA010000069.1 GCA_026393475.1 Actinomycetota bacterium | reverse complement strand
GCTCGACGGTGTGCAGTTCGCCCTGCTCGCCGGCGGCACGACGCTGGCCGTGATCGCCTTCACCGCGATCCCGGGCATCGTCCTGTCGGCCCAAGGGGTGCGGTGGCGGATGAGGTGGGCCCCGAAGGATCCGCTGGTGATGTCGCTGCGCGGTGCGATCGGCTGGGCGATGCTGTCGGTCGTCGGGACCCTCGTGCCGATGGGCGCAGCGATGGTGCTCGGCTCCGGTGCGGAGGGTGGTGTCGCGGTCTTCACGATCGCGTTCACCTTCTTCGTGCTGCCGCACGCGCTCTTGGCGGTGCCGGTGGCCACCGCGCTCGCGCCGCGCGTGGCCGACGCCTGGCAGCGCGGCCGCCGGCAGGAGGCCGCCGACCTGGTGGAGCGGTCGGTGTCGGTGGTGGTGCCCCTGCTCGCGTTCGCGACGGCCGGGCTGATCGCGCTCGCCTTCCCCATCGCGCAGTTCGTCGCTTCGCTCGGTCAGGCGGGCAGCCAGGGTGCCGCGCCGATCGCCCACGCGGTCGCGACCTTCGGCACGGGCCTCATGGGCTACGGCATCGCGGTCATCATGATCCGGGTGATGTTCGGGCTCGACGAGGTGCGTCGGGCCGCGCAGTTGGTGATCGCCTCCGCGGTGACGGGCGTCGTGGTGATGGCGGTCGCTGCTGCGTGGATGGCAGAGAGCGATCGGGCCGCCGCGTTGGCGCTCGGGTACGGCATGGCACAGACGGTGTCGGCCGTGCTGCTCACCCGTCGGGTGCGGGCGACGATCGGTGCGCCACGTTGGGCTGCGATCGCCCGTCTCGTCGTCGGATCGACGGTCGCCGCGGTGGCCGCCACCGTGGTCATGCTCGTGGTGCAGCGGCCCTTCGGCGAGGACCGGCTTGGGGCGCTGACGGCGATCGTCGCGGCAGCGACGGTCGGGGCTGTGGTGTTCGTGGCGGTGCTCGTCCCGGTTGCCGGTGTCCGGCCCGGTTCCTTGTCGAAGCGGGGTGGTGGTCGTGACCGTTGATCCGCGATCGCGGCGCGGGTTGCTGCGGTCGATCGTCGCGATCGTCGCCGTCGCGATCGTCGGCGTGCTCGTCCTGGTGGGATTCACCGCCGGGTCGGGCCCGGCGTCGCAGCCGCTCGGCCGAACCGACACCGTGGTGATCGTCAGCGTGCCCGGCCTGCGGTGGCAGGACCTCGTCGCCACCGAGACGCCTGCCCTCGACGCGTACCTCGGTCGGGCCGGGCTGATGAGCGTGCGTGCGATCGGCCCGGAGACGTCGGTGCTCGAAGGGCATCTCACGATCGGCGCCGGCAACCGGGTGGAGGCCGACAGCGACGTCGCTGACGTGGTCGACGATCGGTGCATCCCGGGCGTGATCGAGTCGGCGACGCGCTCGGCCGAGGACGACCTCAACGGCGCGGTGCCCGGTGCGCTCGGTGCGACCTTGCGGGCTGCGGGGGTGACGACCTCGGTGTTCGGGCCGCCGGAGGCGCTCGCCGCGCTGATGGACGTCGACGGCTGTGTCGACGAGTACGCGGCCGAGTTGCCGAGCGAGGTGGGTGGCGGTGTCACCGTGCTCGCCTTCGTCGGTCTCGAACGCGTCGAGGTCGCCGCCGACCGTGCCGCGCTGCTGCGTTCCATCGACGCCCGTCTCGCCGAGCTCACGGTGCCCGACGGCGCGATCGAACTCCTGGTCGCACCGTCGGCGGTCGCCGACGGTGCGGAGGTCACCGTGGTGGGCGTGCGGACGCCCGCCAGCGACCCGCCGGGTTCGCTGGTGAGTCCCACGACGCGCCGAGCCGACTACGTGACGCTGCCGGACGTGGCGCCGGCGGTGTTGGCGTCGTTCGGACTCGAGACGCCGGCGTCGATGAACGGCACCGAGATGCGGGCGACCGGCACCGATGATGTCGACCGGGCGGCCCAGCAGGATCGACTCGCCGATCTCGCCGAACGCGTCGAGCTGCGCGACCGTGCGGTCGGACCCGTGAGCGTCGTGCTGGTGGTGCTCATGGTGATCTGCGGGGTCGCGGCGATCGGGCGTCGGGCCCGGCTCGCGAGGATGATGGCGCCGATCGTCGTGGCCTATCCGATCGTGGCGTTCGCGACCGGCCTCGTCGCGTATCACCAGCTGCCGCTGAACTTCGTCGTGGTGATGGTGCCGGTGCTCGCCTCGGTGCTCGCCGCGGTCGCGGTGAGCGCGGCGTCGCGCGTCGGTCCGTGGGCACCCGTCGGTGCGCTCGCCGCCGGGCTGTGGCTCGTGCTCGTCGCCGACGTGGTCACCGGCGGCCGTCTGCAGATCAACACCCCGCTCGGGTACACCCCCACGGTGGCGGGCAGGTTCCAGGGGTTCGGCAACCTGTCGTTCGGCCTCGTCGGCGCGAGCGCCGTCGTGACGGCCGTGCTCCTGCTGCACCGGCCGACTCCGCACCCGACTCCGCACCCGACTCCGCACCCGATCGGTCCCGGCGGGCCGTCAGCGTCCGCCGCGCCGGTCCCGCCGACGTGGGTGGCGGCGTTCGTGGGAGCGGTGACCGCGGTGGCGGTCGCGGCGCCGGCGTTCGGCAGCGACGTCGGCGGCACCCTGGCGATCGTGCCGACCTTCGTCGTGATCGTGACGATGATCGCCGGTCGACGTGTGGGCTGGAAGCCACTCGTCGCCATCGGCGCCGGATCGGTGGTGCTCGTGACCGCGTTGGCGGCGCTCGACATGGCCCGACCTGCCTCGTCGCGCACCCACCTCGGCCGCTTCCTCGACGAGTTGTTGCACGGCGACGGCGGGCTCGTGATCCGGCGGAAGATGCGCGGCAACCTGGCGATCCTGACGTCGAGCTTCTGGTCGTTCGTGCTGGTCGGCGTGGTCGTGCTCGCGGCCGTGATCGCCTGGCGTCGTCGAGCAGCGGTCCTCCCGGCGCTGCAGGCACGACCGGCGCTGCGGGTGTTCCTGGCAGGATTCGGGATCGTGGCGTTCCTCGGTTTCGCGCTCAACGACAGCGGCCTCGCCGTGCCGGCGATCATGCTCGCCGTCGCCGTGCCGTGGGTCGTGGCGTCGGTGATACCGGTCGTGAAGCGGGCCGGGCGATGAGCGCGCTGCTCGCGTTCCTGGCCGGTGCGTTGGTGGCCGCCGGCCTGTGGCGGGCGATGGCACCACAGTTCGAGTCGTCGGAGGTGCTGCACCGCCAGAACTACCGTGGGCACACCCTGCCGGTGGCGAGCGGTGTCGTGGTGGTGCTGGCGGTCGTGCTCGTGGGAGCCGTCGCCACGATCGTCGCCGCGGCGGGCGGCCAGTCGGTCGACGAGGCGCGGCGGCTCGCCGGACTCACCGCCGGCGGCAGCGTCGGCTTCGGGTTCATCGGCCTCCTCGACGACCTCGTCGGCGCCACGTCGACCAAGGGGTTCCGGGGTCACCTCGGCGCGCTCGCCCGGGGTCAGGTCACCACCGGGCTGGTGAAGCTCGTGTGGGGAGTGCTGCTCGGCGTTCTCGCCGTGCCGGGTGGAGGTTGGGACGCCGTACGTGGGGGCGTGCTCGTGGCTGCGTGCGCCAACCTCGGCAACCTGTTCGATCGGGCTCCTGGACGCACCGTGAAGGTGAGCCTGTTGGGCGGTGCCGTGGTCGTCGCACTGGGTGCGCCGGCGTGGGAGCTCGCCGGGATGGCACTCGTCCTCGGTGCAGGGGTGGGCCTGCTCGTGCCCGATCTGCGGGAGCGCTGCATGCTCGGCGACACGGGCTCGAACGTGCTCGGTGCCGCGGTGGGGTTCGGCCTGGTCGTCGCGGCCGGCGCGACGGGGGAGTGGGTCGCACTCGCGATCGTGGTCGCACTGAACGCCGCGAGCGAGGTGGTGAGCTTCACGAAGGTCATCGACCGCACGCCGCCGCTGCGGTGGCTCGATCGGCTGGGCTCGGTGCCCGAGCGGCGCCGATAGCGCGTCGACGAGAGCCGACGAGAGCCGACGAGAGCCGACGAGAGCCGACGAGAGCCGGGGGTCGCCCGCCATCCGCGCGTCTGCGAGGGGTGCCGCGATATGCTGCTCTCCCGTTGTCAGTTCGCCTGAGGCGAACCTGGAGACGGAGGTCTGGTCGATGCCCAAGCACATTTTCGTGACGGGAGGCGTTGCCAGCTCCCTCGGCAAGGGTCTCACCGCCAGCTCACTCGGGCGCCTGCTCAAGCTGCGTGGCCTGCGGGTGACGATGCAGAAGCTCGACCCGTACATCAACGTCGACCCGGGCACGATGAACCCGTTCGAGCACGGCGAGGTGTTCGTCACCGATGACGGTGGCGAGACCGACCTCGACCTCGGCCACTACGAGCGGTTCATCGACGAGAACCTCAGCCGCAACTCCAACGCCACCACCGGCAGCATTTATCAGGCGGTGCTCGCTGCGGAGCGTCGTGGCGACTACCTCGGCAAGACCGTGCAGGTCATCCCGCACATCACCGACGAGATCAAGAAGCGGATCAAGCGCCTCGCGACGGAGGACGTCGACGTGGTGATCACCGAGGTCGGTGGCACCGTCGGCGACATCGAGATCCTCCCGTTCCTCGAGGCGATCCGGCAGTACCGCAAGGACGCCGGCCGCGACAACATCTGCTACATCCACGTCACGCTCGTGCCGTTCATCGGTCCGTCGGGCGAGCAGAAGACCAAGCCCACGCAGCACTCGGTCACCGAGTTGCGCAGCCGTGGCATCCAGCCCGACATCATCGTGTGCCGCAGCGAGGCGCCGCTCAGCGACAACCTGAAGCGCAAGATCTCGAACCTGTGCAACGTCGACGAGGGCGCCGTCGTGAACGCCGCTGACGCGCGCAACATCTACGAGCTGCCGCTCATCCTCCACGGCGAGGGCCTCGACACCACGGTGTGCGAGGTGCTGCGCATCGACGCCCCGATCGACCTGCAGCCGTGGCAGGAGGTCGTCGACAAGGTCGAGGCCGCGACCAAGCCGGTGAAGATCGGTCTGATCGGCAAGTACATCGACCTGCAGGACGCGTACCTGTCGGTGGTGGAGAGCCTCAAGCACGCCGGCTTCCACCACGGCGCCAAGGTGGAGATCGACTGGATCCAGGCCGAGGAGGTCGAGGGTCTGCTGGCCGCGGGCCGCCTCGCCGATCTCGACGGCATCGTGATCCCCGGCGGGTTCGGCGAGCGAGGCTTCGAGGGCAAGATCGCCGCGGCCGGCTACGCCCGCGAGCACGACATCCCGTGCCTCGGCCTGTGCCTCGGCCTCCAGGCGATGACGATCGATTTCGCCCGCAACGTGATGGGACTCGTCGGCGCGAACTCCACCGAGATGGACCCCGACACACCACACCCGATCATCGACCTGATGCACGACCAGCGCGACGTCAGCGACAAGGGCGGCACACAGCGCCTCGGTGCGTTCTACGCGATCCTCGAGCCGGGCACCCGCGTGCACCAGGCGTACGGCGAGCCCGTGGTGAGCGAGCGGCACCGCCACCGCTACGAGTTCAATGCCCACCTGAAGCCGCGCTTCGAGGCGGCCGGCCTGCGCTGCAGCGGCCTGTCGCCCGATCGTCGGCTCGTCGAGTTCGTCGAGCTCGACGACCACCCGTTCTGGGTGGCGACGCAGGCCCATCCCGAGTTCAAGAGCCGGCCCGACCGCCCGCATCCGCTGTTCCGCGACCTGGTGAACGCCGCGCTCGCCCGCCACGAGGCACGTGCCCCGCACCTGTTCGTGGTCGACGAGCAGGTCGCCAAGCCGTCGGTGGCATGACCGGCTTCCGGCATCTCGAGGACCGCAAGGTCCATCAGGGCCACGTCTGGCACGTGGCGGTGGCGAGTTTCGAGTCGCCCGACGGTGAGGTGTTCCACCGCGACGTCGTGCGATCGCCCGGTGCGGTCGCGGCGGTGCCGTTGATGTTCGACGCGGAGGGCACGCCGTCGGTGGTGCTCGTGCGCCAGTACCGCGCGCCGTACGACGACATGGTGCTCGAGATCCCGGCCGGGATGCGCGACATCCCCGACGAGCCGACCGTCGTGACCGCGGCTCGCGAGCTCGTCGAGGAGGTGGGTCTCGAAGCGGGTTCGCTGCGTCACCTGCTCGATTTCTACCCCTCTGCGGGCATGACCGATTCGGTGCTGTACCTCTACCTCGCCACCGATCTGCGCGCGGTCGAGCGCGAGACGCACGGGCCGGAGGGGGCGCACTCCGAGGTCGTGCATCTGCCGCTGTCGACCGCGGTCGAGATGGTGACGACGGGCGAAATTCGCGACGCG
>JAPLAA010000013.1 GCA_026393475.1 Actinomycetota bacterium | reverse complement strand
GGTGATGGGTGAGGACCTCGACTTCGCCCGCCGGCTGCGCGAGCACGGCAGGACCAGCGGCCGTCGGTTCCGCCGACTGCACGTACCGGTGACCACCTCGTGCCGCAAGTTCGACCAGTTCGGCGACTGGCACGCCTTCGGGCTCGTGCGCCAGGCGCGCGACGTCAGGGCCTCGCTGCAGGGCAGCGACCGAGCGTTCGCCGATCGCTACTTCTACGACGTGCGGGGCTGATCGCACGACCGACACGGTCCACGGTCCGCCCCACTGCCGGAATCGTTTCCCCGACCTGCGGGGGTCGCCAAGTAGCCTGACGGTCCTGTGATCGACATCCGCCTGCTCCGCAACCAGCCCGACCTCGTGCGCACCGCGATGGCGCGGCGCGGCAGTCCGGAGCTCGTCGCACAGCTCGACGAGACGCTGGCGCTCGACGAGCGGGCGCGAGAGATCGTCGCTCGTCGCGACGCCATCCGCGCCCAGGTGAACGACCTGTCGAAGCAGGTCGGCGCGCTGCGCAAGGCCGGCGACACCGAACAGGCCGAGGCGATCCAGGCGCAGTCGCGCGCGCTGGGCGACGAGGAGCGCACACTCGCCGCCGAGTACGACGACGTGCAGGCGAAGGTCCGCGACCTGTTGCTGCGCATCCCCAACCTGCCGCACCCCGACGCACCCGACGGGGCGAGCGACCACGACAACCCGATCGTGAAGGGCCCGTTCGGCCTGCTCGACGAGTACCCCGAGCACCAGCGCGTCCCGCACTGGGAGACGGCAGCGGCGCTCGGCATCCTCGACAACGAACGGGCCACCAAGATCAGCGGTGCCATGTTCACGATGCAGCGCGGCCAGGGCGCCACGCTCGCCCGCGCACTGTGCCAGTACGCGCTCGACATGAACGCCGACGCGTTCGAGGAGATCCGGCCGCCGTCGCTCGTCACCACTGCGACGCTCACCGCGACCGGACAGCTGCCGAAGTTCGCCGACGACGCGTACGCGATCGAGCGCGACGACCTGTGGGCGATCCCGACGGCCGAGGTGCCGCTCACCTCGCTGTACGGCGGCGAGGTGCTCGACGAGACCCAGCTGCCGGTGCGGATGATGGCCTACACCCCGTGCTACCGCCGTGAAGCCGGGTCGGCCGGCCGTGACACGCGCGGCATGCTGCGCGCCCACGAGTTCGACAAGGTCGAGATCCTCGCCGTCACGACCCCTGCGCAGGGCGCGGACATGCTCGTCGAGCTGCGCGACCGGGCCGAGCGCCTCATCTCGGGTCTCGGTCTGCCGTACCGCATCATCGAGATCTGCACCGGCGACATGGGCCAGAGCCACCACCGCAGCTTCGACATCGAGGTGTACGCACCCGGGTGCGACAACTGGCTCGAGGTCAGCAGCGTCAGCTGGTTCCTCGACTACCAGTCCCGCCGTGCCGACATCCGGTTCCGCACTGCGGGCGAGAAGGGCACCCAGATCGCCAACACCCTCAACGGATCGGCGCTCGCGGTGCCTCGCGTGTGGGCGGCGATCGTCGAGAACTACCGCCAGCCCGACGGCAGCGTGACGATCCCCGAGATCCTGCGCCCGTACATGCGCGGCGCCACACAGATCCCGGCCGGCTGACCGCCATGACGCTCGCATCGCGTCGCAAGGAGTACGAGACCGCTGGCCTCGACGTGGCCGATGTCGTCGCCGATCCGATGGCGCAGTGGGAGCAGTGGTTCCAGCAGGCGACCGATGCCGGCTGCGTCGAGCCCAATGCGTTCGCGCTCGGCACCGTCGACGACGACGGGTACCCGCAGTCGCGCTACCTGCTCGCCCGGGGCGCAGACGAGCGCGGCTTCTCGTTCTTCACCAACTACGACTCCGACAAGAGCCGCGAGCTGGCAGCGCACCCGAAGGCGAGCATGCTGTTCACCTGGCTCCAGCTGCATCGCCAGGTGCGCGTGACAGGCACGGTCGAACGGCTGCCCGACGACGAGAGCGACGAGTACTTCGCGAGCCGCCCTCGGGCATCGCAGATCGGTGCGTGGTCGTCGCCGCAGTCGCGACCGCTCGCCGACCGCGGCCAGCTCGACGAGCGGGTGGCCGACATGGAACGCACGTTCGCCGACGTGGCCGAGGTGCCGCGCCCGGTGTTCTGGGGCGGCTGGCTGCTCCGCCCGGTGGCGTTCGAGTTCTGGCAGGGTCGGCCGAGCCGACTGCACGATCGGCTGCGCTACCGCCGCATCGAGACCACCGACGCGGCCGGCACCGACGGCCCGATGGCGGGCGGCTGGGTCATCGAGCGAATCGGCCCCTGACCCACCTCGTGTGACGGGCAGGTCACCCGATCAGTTGGTGAAGGTGTGCAGCTGCCCGCCGTCGGCGGCCAGTCGGGCGAGCAGCGGTGACAGCTCCCAGTGGCGTCCGCCGAGCGAGTCGCCGTACGAGCGGATGCGGTCGACGACCTCCGCCAGGCCCACGCCGTCGGCCCAGAACATCGGGCCACCGCGGTACAACGGCCAGCCGTAGCCGTTCACCCAGATCACGTCGATGTCGCTGCCGCGGATGGCGATGCCCTCGTCGAGGATCTTCGCCCCCTCGTTGATCATCGGGTACAGACAGCGCTCGAGCACCTCCTGATCGGTCACCTCGCGCTGGGGGATGCCCTTGGAGATCGCGAAGTCCTTGATGAGCTGCTCGACCTCGGGGTCGGGGGTGGGCTCGCGGGTCTCGGCGTCGTAGGTGTAGTAGCCCCGGCCGTTCTTCTGGCCGCGGCGGCCGTGCTCGCACAGCACCTCACGCACGTTCGCACTCGAGCTCTTCGCCTCGTTCCAGCCGATGTCGAGGCCGGCGAGGTCGCTCATCGCGAACGGTCCCATCGGGAACCCGAAGTCGAACAGCACCCGATCGACCTGCGCCGGCGTGGCGCCTTCGAGGATCATCCGCTCGGCCTCGGCGCCGCGCATGAACAGCATGCGGTTGCCGACGAACCCGTTGCACACGCCGACGAGTGCGGCGATCTTGCCGATGCGCTTGCCGACGGCCATCGCCGTCGCGACGGTGGTGTGCGACGACTGCGCGCCGCGCACCACCTCGAGCAGCTTCATCACGTTGGCCGGCGAGAAGAAGTGCATGCCGATCACGCTGTCGGGCCGAGATGTGACCGCAGCGATGGCGTTCACGTCGAGCGCCGAGGTGTTGGTCGCGAGGATCGCACCCGGCTTGCAGATCTGGTCGAGCTCACGGAAGATCGACTGCTTCAGCTCCATGTTCTCGAACACGGCCTCGATGACGATGTCGCACGTGGCGAAGTCGGCCTTGTCGGTCGAGCCGGTGATGAGGGCCATGCGCTGCTCGACGGCCTCGGCTGGGATCGAGCCGCGCGACGCCGAGCGCTCGTAGTTCTTGCGGACGACGGCGAGGCCGCGGTCGAGCGACGTCTGGTCGCGCTCGACGATCGTGACCGGGATGCCGACGTTGGCGAAGTTCATCGCGATGCCGCCACCCATGGTGCCCGCGCCGAGCACACCGCAGGTGCGGATGTCGACGAGCGGCGTGTCGGCCGGGACGTCGGGCACCTTGTTCGCCGCACGCTCGGCGAAGAAGGCGTAGCGCTGTGCCCCCGACTGTGGTCCGGTCATCACCTCGCGGAAGAGCTGCGCCTCGACCTTCATGCCCTCCTC
This sequence comes from Actinomycetota bacterium, assembly GCA_026393475.1. Classification (GTDB taxonomy): domain Bacteria; phylum Actinomycetota; class Acidimicrobiia; order Acidimicrobiales; family Ilumatobacteraceae; genus VFMC01. The sequence goes on along the minus strand of JAPLAA010000013.1, from coordinate 25,432 downwards.
GAACGGGAGGTTCACCGCGGCCTCGACGCAGCGGATGTTGGCCTCGGGGGCCAGGAATCCACGGCTCTTCTTCGCGATCGACGCACGGAACCGTGCGAACAGCTGCTCGTCGCCACGGGCCGCGGCCACCTTGTCGTCGCGATCGCGGACGCGGGTGAGCGGCAGTTGCTCGGCAACTGCCCGGTTGGCGAACGCGACGGCCGTCGCCCGCAGGGCGGCCAGATCTCCGTCGGTCACCTCGTCGACGAGCCCGCAGGCGAGCGCCTCCGCCGTGCCGATGTGGCGGCCCGACGTCATCAGGTCGAGCGCCATCGGCGCGCCTGTGATGCGCGGCAGGCGCTGGGTGCCGCCCGCGCCCGGCAGCAGGCCGAGGTTCACCTCGGGCAGACCGAACTTCGCGGACGACAGCGCCACTCGGTAGTGGGCGCACAGCGCCACTTCGAGCCCGCCGCCGAGCGCCGTGCCGTGGATGGCGGCGATGACGGGCACCGGGGCGTCCTCCATCGCTGCCTGGATCTCGCCCAGGCCCGGACCCTTCGGCGCGCCGGAGAACTCGCTGATGTCGGCGCCCGCGATGAACGTGCGGCCGTCGCAGATCACCACGATCGCCGAGGCGCCGTCGGCCACCGCCTGGGTGAGCCCGAGCGACAGGCCTTCGCGCACGTGCCAGCTGAGTGCGTTGACCGGCGGGTTGTCGACGATGACGAGGGCGACCGAGCCCTCGGTCTCGAGGCGGACGGACTGCGTGAGCGAGGTCATCGCGACAGTCAAGCAGTCCGCCGTCGAGCAGATCGTGCTGGTCTCACCCGCGCGGGGGCGGGCGTCCGGCGGAGTCGACGGCGTCAGTGCGGCCAGGAGTCGACGGCGTCGACGAGCCCGTCGACGAGCGCCTGGGTGTGCGGCGTGAGGCCCGGCCCCTCCCAGTCCCAGAACAGCGGCGTGGTGCCGCGCACGCGGGGCGGCAGTTCGATCTGCACACCTTGCTTCGGCGGCAGGTTCACCGGGTTCTTCGGGTGCAGGCCCTGGAGTTCCTTGGGGATCCGCTCGAGGTCGGTCGCGATCTCGTACGCGGGCAGCCGATGGCGCAGCCGTTCGCCGACGTGGTGGGCGAGCGCTCGGTTCTGCCCGCCGACGAGCAGGGTGGTGAAGTAGCCGCGCCGACCGAAGCCGTGGATGGTGATCACCGTGTGCACATGGTCGACGAACGAGCGCAGGTGCTCGCTGACGGCAGGGTCGAAACGGGTGGACGGGATGTGCCGCTCCATGCCCTTCGGTTGGTGCACCCCGTAGTAGCTCGCCCCCGTGCGCTCGGCGGCCGCACGGGCGATCACGTCGGTCATCTCCTCGAGCGCGCCGCCGTGGAACGCCATGAAGCCGAACCGGCTGCGCAGCTCGCACACCTCGTCGACGCCCGGCGTGGCGAGGAGCTCCGCGAACTGTTCGCTCATGCCTGGACCGCCGGCCCGTTCACTCGGCGCCGGGCGGATCGAGGCGCGGCGGCTGATGCCGCTTGTTGACGATCGACGCCACGACGGCTGCACCCACGATCATCACCAGTACCGCGGCGACCGGCTGCCAGTGGTCGTTGAGGAAGTTCTGGGCGTTGTTCTGGATGTTCTGGACCGCATCGGTGATGGGGTCCTGCTCCTCCTGGATGTCGACCTTCCAGAAGTACCAGAGCAGGTAGGCGCCGGCGATGAGCACGAACGCGCCGGCGAGCATCTCGACGTACTGCATGCTCGACCGCAACGCCTTCAGCAGCCCGGTGTTGGCGACGCTGAGCGCGACCGTGAGCGAGGTGACCACGAGCGCCATGCCGAGGCCGTAGGCGACGACGTTGGCGACGCCGGCCGCATAGCCCTCGCGGTTCGCCGCACCGAACAGCACCACGCTGAACAGCGGGAGGGTGCACCCGATCGAGGCGACCGCATAGGCGATGCCGTAGACGAACATCGACGACACCGTGCGGTCGCGGCCACCGGCGTCGAGCTTGGGCGTGTTGATCGGCAGCTTGTAGCCGAACAGCATCGCGATGCCGAGCACGACGAAGACCAGGCCGATCACGCCGGTCGCGTACTTCGCGTTCTCGGCCACCCAATCGGTGAAGAAGCGTGTGATCGAACCGACGATCAGGAACACCAGCATGAACCCGGCCGACACGGCGCCGCTCACGAGCAGCGCCCGCGACAACGAGGCGCGCTCGCGGCCGACCTCACTGCTCGAGATGCCGAGGAAGTACATGAGGTACGTCGGCAGGAGGACGAAGCCGCACGGGTTGACCGTGGCGACCATGCCGACGATGAACGAATAGGAGAGGTTCAAGCGAGCAGCTCCTCCACGTAGGTACGGAGATCGTCGGCTTCGAGCACACCGGATTGGCGGACGATCGTGCCGTCGGCGGCGACGAAGAAGGTGCTGGGGAAGCGTGCCACACCGAGCTCGACCGTGAGGGCACCGTCGCGATCGAGCAGCAGTTCGTACCGGACGCCGCGCTCGCGGGCGAAGGACTCGTTGGTCTCGGGCACGTCCCGCGGGTTGACCCCGACGAAGCGGACCCGGTCGCCGTACTCGGCCTGCACCTCGGCGAACGCCGGGAGCTCGCGCTTGCACGGCTCGCACGTGGAGTACCAGAGGTTGATCACGAGCGGCTGGCCGAGGAGGTCGTCGGTGTTGATGGCATCACCGGCGTTGGTGAAGAGATCGATGGAGGGCAGCGGATCGCCGTCGACCTGGTCGTTGGTCTCGATACCGGGGATCTGCGCCGTGCCCGGGGTGTCGAGGACCGCGTCGAGCGGATCGGTGTCGGCGCCGTCTCCGGTGCGGCTGATCGCCCAGCCGGCCAGGAGGCTGATGACGACGGCGGCGCCGAGTGACGCGACCAGCACCCGACGGCGCAGTCGACGGTCAAGAGCCACGGGCTCAGGCTACCGAGTGGGCCCACGCGGCGGGGTGGCGTGGGTGGAGGACTCCCTGCGCCTCCTGCCACAGCTCGGGGGGCTGCTGTGGCAGGAGGCGACACGGGGACCAGTCGCAGGCTCGCCAGATGCGTCACCCACGACCGAGATGTACTGAGAACTGATGAGAACTGATGGTCCGCAACCCTCCGCCGGAACAGATGCCCGGCACGGGTGGCGGTGAAACCACCGTTCCGGTCGCGCCGCGTCTCGCTGAGCTCTCGCTCACCGAGGTCGGGCGCGACCAGAACGGGGTGACCTGATCACCCGGCGAGGGCTAGGCGACCAGGTGGGGTGGGATCGGGCACTCGTCGACGACCACGAGCGGTCTGGGGTGTTTGGGTGGACGCCCCCGGGGCCGCTTGTGGACGACGATCCGCCCGTTCTCGATCAGCTCGCCGCCCCACACGCCCCACGGCTCCGCACGGTCGAGGGCGGTGTCGAGGCAGCTCGCGGTGAGCTTGCACTTCGAGCAGATCGCCTTCGCCCGGGCGATGTCGAGGACGTCGTCGGAGAAGAACAGGTGGGTGAGCGTGCCGTGGCCGTCGGCGCACCGGGCCTGCGGGGTGCGCAGGGTGACGGGGGTGGCCGGGGTGTCGGGGCTGTCGAGATCGTGGTCGGTCTGCTCGACGAGCTCGTCGAACGCCCGATCCACCGCCTCACGCGTGAGGTGGCCTGCGGCTCCCGGAACGAGGTCGAGGTTCGTGCCGGCGGAGAAGGTGGAGTCGAGAGTGGGCGAGGAGTCGGTGCTGATGGTGGTGTACATGACGTGTGTTTCCTCTCGGGAGACGGTTCTGGGGTGGGGAACTGGCTGGCGTGGAGTCGGACTGCCTGGTGCCGGCGTCCGGAAGCGGAAAAAGCGAAAGGCCGCCGGGATCAGTGATCCCGACGGCCTCGGAGCGAAAGCTTCCGAACGCAAGCTGTGCTTACGACGGAGGAGCTCCGAGGTGTCGGGCCGGGCGACGCTTGGTGGCGGTGACCACATGGCCGGTCTCGATGGCAAATGCCTTCGAATCCATGGTCATCCCCACCGAGGCATTCCACAGGTAGCCACCGAGCACGCCGCTGCAGGAGCGCGCGCCAGCGGCCATGCGGCCCTGCTGCGGTGCGGTCGTGCAGATCATGTCGGTGTGTTCTCCTGGTGCGTGTGTCTCGTGGTCCGCCGGACAGCGAACCGTGATCTAGGCAATCATCATCGGCCGAAGAGGTCAAGTGATTTACGCGATGTACATCACGACGATCCCTGATCGATGTCTCCATCGATCCTGATCGACCCCGACAGACCCGACTCGGATCGACCGAGATGCTGCCGTCGGATCATCGTCCGGGATCGAACCCGTCCCGCCCGAATGCGCGGGCGTCATCGGAGCCAGGAGCGATCCGTCGGCTCGAGCCGTTCGTGGGCGCGCGCCCGGTCGTCGACGGAAGCGGTGCGCATCAGTCGGGCCACGACGATCGGCCGGGGTGCAGTCGATAGCGGCGCAACTCGACCACCGTGATCTCGTCGCCGAACGGAAGTGTGCGGCTCATCGAGTGCTCGCTCGGCGCGTGAAGTCCATGGTCCAGTTCGTCTCCCACTCGCCATCGGCGGCGGAGGGATCGGCGACGGAGGGATCGGTGGCGGAGGGATCGGTGGCGGAGAACGCCTGCTCCCATCGGGCGTGATCGGCGTCGATCACGGTCCAGGTGAACCGGACTCGGATGGGGCGACCCTGGTCGGTGTCGACGCCTTCGAAGATGCCGACGCTTCCGTCGAAGCCACCGACGACCGGAGGCTCGAGCCGTCCGGTGCCGCTGTCGACCCAGTAGATCGACCACTGCTGCGCGGCGGGATCGAACAGTCGGAGTGCGAGACCGGAGCGGCCGCGCGACGGGAAGTCGCCCTGCTCGACGTTCGCGATGCCGCCCAGCCGTGGCTCGCACGTCGTGATGCCCTCGAAGCAGTCCCAGTCGTCGCTGCCCACCCACCGTTCGACCAGGCGTCGGTGGGAGACGTCCCACGAGCCGGTCAGGAAGTCGAAGTCGTTCACGTGTCCATGCCGCTCTGAATGGCGTTCTCTGTGGCGTTCTGTCTGGCGTTCTGTCTGGCGTTCTGTCTGGCGTTCTGTCTGGCGTGTGGTCATGCGGCGACGGTACGGACCTCTGCGGACAGGATCAGTCCGTTGAATCTGCGAGGCTCGCGTCGTGGACACCGCCGAACGACTCCTGGCGCTGCTCGGCCTGTTGCAGCACCGGTGGCACTGGTCGGCCGACGAGTTGGCCGAGCGGCTCGAGGTCACCACGCGCACGGTCCGCCGCGACGTGGCCCGGTTGCGCATCTACGGCTATCCCGTGGAAGCGTTCGCCGGCCATGGAGGCGGTTACCAGTTGGGGCGGGGCGCAGCACTCCCGCCGCTGTTGCTCGACGACGACGAGACCATGGCGGTCGCGTTCGGCCTCGGCGTGGTCGGGGTCGCTGCCACGTCCGGCGTCGCCGGGGTCGACGACGCAGCGGTGTCCGCGCTCGGCAAGATCGAACAGCTGCTCCCGCTGAGGCTCCGGTCGAGACTCGACGACCTCGACGCGGCGACCGTGGTGCCGTTCCGCGACCAGCGCGCACTGCCCGATCGGCGGATCGTGATGGCGCTCGCCCATGCCGTGTCGGCCAGGCGCGTGACCACCTTCGACTACGTCGACGGCCGCAGCGCGACGACCCGTCGTGAGGTCGAGCCGGTGCGAATGGTCCGCCTGGGCCATGCCTGGTACCTCGCAGCGTTCGACCTGGGACGCGACGATTGGAGGACGTTCCGTGTCGATCGGATCGCATCGATCGACGTGAGCGATGTGCGGAGCTCGGAGCGCTCCGGTCCCGACCCGGTGGAGCTGGTGTCGCGGGTGGCGCCGGCCTCGGCATTCGAACACCGCGCCGTGGTCGCGATCGCGGCCACGCCCGACGAGATCCGACGCCTGGTGTCGACGGCGATCGCAGACCTGGGGCCCGGATCGACCACCGGTCACGGGACCAGGGCGACGATCGGTACCGACGACCTCGAGTGGCTCGCCGGGTATCTGATGGGTCTGCCATGGCCGTTCGAGGTGCTCGAACCGGATGCGCTGCGTCGCCGCATCGCCGACCGGGCAGGAGCACTCGCCGCGCGCCACGCTCCGCCGGTGTGATCGCGCCGGCGATCTGACCGGTGGACCCGGCGAGACGCAGCGGCGAGACTCCTCGGGTGCTCGGTGCCGTTCCTCCGTCGTTCGTGGGTCGGTCGTTGGGTCCGTCGTTGGGTCGGCCGTTGGGCCCGTCGTTGGGCCCGTCGTTGGGTCCGTCGTTGGGTCCGTCGTTGGGTCCGTCGTTGGGTCCGTCGTTGGGTCGGTCGTGACCGCGCCCGATCTCGTCTCCACGGTGCTGTTCGCGCTGGGGTGGTCGGCGGGATGGGTGGCGTTGTGGCGCGCTCGACCGTTGCCTCCCGCTCCGGCCCGTGCCCTGCGGGTGTCGGTGGTGGTGCCCGCCCGCGACGAGGCGGCGTCGCTGCCGGTGCTGCTCGCCTCGCTCGCCGGTGAGCTCAGCGACGGTGACGAACTGATCGTCGTCGACGACCACTCGACCGATGCCACGGCGCAGCTCGCCGTCGTGGGCGGCGCCCGGGTGATCGGCGCACCGGCGCTGCCGGCCGGCTGGGCGGGCAAGCCGCACGCGTGTCATGTGGGTGCGCTGGCGTCGTCGAACGAGGTGCTCGTGTTCCTCGACGCCGACGTGTCGCTCGGCCGTGGCGCGCTCGACGGCCTCGCCGCTCAGCTCGTGGCGCACCCCGACGAACTCGTCTCCGTGCAGCCCCACCACGTCACGGTGCGGGAGCACGAGCAGGCGAGTGTGCTGTTCAACGTGGTGGCGATGATGGGATCCGCCGCCTGTACGCCGTGGGGGGAGCGCGTGCCGACGCAGGTGGCGTTCGGACCGGTCGTGGCGGTGCGCCGCGAGGCGTACGAGCGAACGGGTGGCCACGCCCATCCCGAGGTGCGTGCCGCGGTGCTGGAGGACATCGCGCTCGCCCGACGGTTCCCCCGGTCGCGCCTGTTCGCGGGCACGGCCACCGGCACGTCGTTCCGCATGTACCCCCGCGACCTGGGTCAGGTGGTGGAGGGGTGGACGAAGGGGGTGGGCATCGGGTTCGACGCCACCCCGTGGTGGGCGGTCGTGCTCACCGCTGCCTGGGTGACCTCGCTCGCCGGCGGCGCGGTGACATCGGTCTGGTTCGCGCTCGCGTCGCTGGTGCAGTTCGCCGTGTTCGCCCGCCGGGTCGGGCGGTTCCGGTGGTGGGCGGTGGTGGCGTTCCCGGTGTGGGTGGTGCTGCTCGTGGGGGTGCTGGGCCGCAGCCTGTGGCGGCGACGCCGGGGTGGCACGGTGACCTGGAAGGGCCGCGCGTTGCGGCCCGATCAGGAGACGGGCTGATCAGCCCTCGGGGGTCACGTCTGCCGACGCGTCGGTCGCTTCGGTCGACGTCTCCGCGGCGGCAGCGGCCGCGGCGACCGCCGCCGGCGAGGTGCTCGGCAGGAACACCCGCTCGCGGTAGAAGCGCAGCTCGGACACGCTCTCGCGGATGTCGTCGAGCGCACGGTGGGTGCCCACCTTGTACGGGCGACCGTTGGTGAGCCCGGGGTACCAGCGGCGCACGAGTTCCTTGACGCTGCTCACGTCGATGCTCCGGTAGTGCAGCCAGTTCTCGATGTCGGGCAGGTACGCGTCGAGGAACCGGCGGTCCATGCCGATCGAGTTGCCGCACAGCGGCACCTTGCGCGCCTCGGGCACGTACTGCTTGATGAACTCGAGGGTCTGCGCGCCGGCGTCGGCGAGGGAGACGGTGCTCGTGCGGATGGCGTCGAGCAGGCCGCTCTTGGTGTGCATCTCGACGACGATCGGCTCCATGAGGGCCAGGGCTTGCTCGGGCTGGTGGATCACCAGGTCGGGTCCTTCGGCCACCACGTTGAGCTCGTCGTCGGTGACGAGCGTGGCGATCTCGACGATGACGTGTTTCGACGGCTCGAGGCCCGTCATCTCCAGATCCATCCACACCAGCACGAACGGCAAGACTACGGCACGATGAGCACCTCCCACACGCAGGCAGAATCCGCAGCACCCGTCCCCGTCAAGCTGGCTGCGACGGTGATGCTCGTCAGGGACCGTGCCGAAGCCGGCACCGGCCCCGACGGTGTGGAGGTGTTCATGCTGCGCCGCACGCTCAACGCGGCGTTCGGGAGCGGCATGTACGTCTTCCCCGGCGGCAAGGTGGAGACCCACGACGGCGAGGACCTCGAGCGGGCGCACCGCCTCGCCGCCATCCGCGAGTGCTTCGAGGAGGCCGGGGTGCTGCTCGCACACGACCCCGACGGCGCGACCGTCACCGACGGCCATCCGGCCCTCGACGCCCGCCACGGCGTGCACGACGGCACCGTCGACCTGCTCGAGCTGTGCGACGCGCACTCCCTGGTGCCCGCGATCGAGCAGCTCGCGTGGGTCGCGCACTGGATCACGCCGAAGGGCGAGGGCGCCCGACGGTTCGACACCCGCTTCTACCTCGCGCCCGCGCCGGCCGGCCAGCACTCGGTGCACGACGACAGCGAGACCATCGCCAGCATGTGGGTCGCGCCGGGCGACGCCCTCGAGCGGGCCGCGGCGGGTGAGCTGATGATGATGCCCCCGACGGTGGCGAACCTGCAGTTCCTCGCCGGCTTCGGCACGGTGGCCGAGGCGATGGCGACGGCCAAGGAGCTGCCCCCGCCGCCGTGCATCCTGCCGAAGATCGTCTTCGTCGACGGCAAGGTCGCCGGGATCAAACTGCCCGGCGAGCCCGGCTACGACGAGATCGAGGACTGACCGGCCCGATTCAGGCCGTGGCCGCTGCGTCCTTCGCGGCGTCCTTCGCGTCGAGCGCCGCGTTCACGAGACCGATCAACCGGGCGGAGCAGCCCGCCATGTTCGTGGGCGGGGCGACCTCGTCGATGATCTGACGGGCGATCGCACGGAACATGTCCGCGGCGGCCCCGGTGCCGTCGAGCGAGACCGGTGTTCCCGCGTCGCCTCCGGCGGCCACGGACGGTTCGAGCGGCACCTTGCCGAGCAACGGCACACCGATCTCGTCGGCGAGCGACTGACCGCCACCTTCACCGAACAGGGCGTACGTCTCGCCGTGGTCGCATGTGAACGAGCTCATGTTCTCGATCACGCCGCACACGCGGAGGAAGCTGCGCCGGGCCATGTCGGCGGCGCGTGCAGCGACCTTCTGTGCCGCGAGCGCCGGCGTGGTGACGATGAGGAGGTCGGTGCGCGGCAGCATGCGGGCCAGGCCCATCTGGACGTCGCCGGTGCCGGGGGGCATGTCGATGAACAGGTAGTCGAGCTCACCCCAGTGCACGTCGCGGAGGAACTGCTCGACCGCCTTGGTGAGCATGAGGCCGCGCCACATGAGCGCCGTGTCCTCGCCCACCATGAACCCGGTGCTGACGACCTTGAGGGTGCCGCGTCCGACCGTGATCTCGTTGGGGAAGATCTTGGGCTTGTCGCTGCCCTCGACGGCGTGGGCCTCGAGCCGGTCGTCGATGCCGAGCAGGCGCGGCACCGAGAAGCCCCAGATGTCGGCGTCGAGCACGCCGACGGTGAAGCCCTGGGCCGCGATCGCCGCGGCGAGGTTCACCGTGACCGAGCTCTTGCCGACGCCGCCCTTGCCGCTCGCGATGGCGAGCACCCGTGCCGTGACGGGGATCTCGGTGTCCGGGGCGTTCTCGCGGGCGTTCCAGCGGGCCTTCAGCATCACCTCGCTGCGCTCCTCGCTGGTCATCTCGCCCCAGTCGATGCGCACGCTCGTGACCCCTGGGTGCACCGCCACGCGGCTCTCGACGTCCTTCTTGATCTGGGCGCGCAGCGGGCACCCACCGATCGTGAGCTTGACCCCCACGGTGACGGCGCCGTCACCGGCCACCGCCACGCCCGGCACCATGCCGAGCGACACGATGTCGGCGCCGAGCTCGGGATCGATGACCGAACGGAGGAGGTCGAGGACCTGGGCCTCCGTGGGCACCTCCGGTGCCGACGGCTGCCTGCCGGCGAGGGGTGAGGTGGGGTCCACGGAATGATTCTACGGGGGGCTGGGGTTACACTTCCCGTTCGTCCCACCTGGTTCAGCCCGACGCATAGGAGAACCCCACCGTGATCACCCTCACCGACACCGCCGCCTCCAAGGTCAAGGAACTGCTCGAGGCCGAGGGCGCCACCGACCTGGCGCTGCGCGTCGCGGTCCGCCCCGGCGGCTGCAGCGGCTTCTCGTACGAGATGTTCTTCGACGGCGACTTCGCCGCCGACGACGAGAAGGCCCTGTTCGGCCCGGCCGAGGCGAAGGTGGCCGTGGTCGTCGACCAGGCCTCCAAGCAGCTCCTCGAGGGCGCGACCCTCGACTACAAGGACGGCCTGAACCAGGCCGGGTTCTCGATCACGAACCCGAACGCCACGCGCACCTGCGGGTGCGGCTCCAGCTTCAGCTGAGCCCTCGGCCCCACTCGATTCCGGACCGGCCCGGTCCGTCGCTGCGGCGACGGCCGGGCCGTTCGCGTTCTCGGGAGAGTCAGCCGAGCGATGCGGCGAGCATCTCGCCGAGTTCGTCGGCGTCCCACACGATGTCGATCCGGCGCACCACGGTGCCCTCGGCATCGGTGATCCACACGACCGGCTCGTAGTCGAGGGTGTACGCGGTCACCGCCGGAGCCACCTCGGTGGCCTCGGGGTCGGCGTACACCTCGGCGTGCACGAACGTCGCCACGTCGCCGTACTGCTCGGCGGCAGCCATCAGGAAGTCGAGGCCGGGGCCGCACGTGGCCGTGGCGCAGTGCGCCGGCGTCCCGATGATGTAGACGACCGGCTTGCCGGCGCCGAGCGCCTCGGTGAGGGTGACGTCGTGGAAGGGGCATGGCCCGTCGAGCCGGGTGCACACCGGGTCGACCCCGCGGGCGTCGTCGGTGGTGGGCGTGTCGAACGGGGGCAGCTTCGTGCCCACCGCCGGGATCGACACCTCGGCCGCATCGAAGATCAGGAACGGGGTCGGATCGCCCGTGGCGCCGTCGAGCGCGAACTCGTAGAGACCCCGCTCGGGGATGGTGGTCGTGATGCTCCAGTAGGGCACGTCGAGCCCGGTGCCGCGTCGTGGCGCCGCGACCTGGTCGATCGTCTCGCCCCGCTCGTTGCGGATGACGCCGGTGAGGACGTCGGGTCCGGTGGTGAGCAGCGACCCGTTCGAGCTCGCGATCGAGATCGCCAGGCGCACCTCGCCCGGTGTGAGCCGCTGGCCCGACGGGTAGCGCTGGACGACGGTGAACCCGTCGGTCGGCGCCGTGCCGTCGGACCCCTGGCCGCCGGTGGCCTGCGGGGACGTATCCGTTCCGCCCGTTCCGCCCGACCCGCCGGCGCCGGACTCCTCCGAGTCGTCGCCGCCGCACGCTGCGGCGAGGCCACTGAGCACGACGGCGCCGCCGAGGGCGAGGAACTGGCGTCGCGACCGGGGACCAGCCGGCACGAGCGGGTCGTGTCGGTGCCCGGACACGGCGGACGGGGTGGGTGTCGAGTCGTCGCGGCGGGGGGTTCGCATCACGGCCCAGGTTAGGGGTCGGAGCCCGACGCCACGGGATCGCCCCCGGGCTCCTCGGGAGATGCCGGCGCCGGGCTCTATATTCCCTGCCATGTCGAAACCACTCGGTCCGTACACCCCCGTCGTCCGCGCCGGCGACTGGATCATCGTCAGCGGTCAGCTGGGCATCGCCGACGGTGCGCTCGTGCCGGGTGGCGTGTCCGCCCAGACCACCCAGGCCGTCGAGAACCTGAAGGCACAGCTCGCCACCGCCGGCGCCACCCTCGGCGACATCGCGAAGACGCTGTGCTTCCTGACCGACATGGACACCTTCGCCACGTTCAACGAGGCGTACGTCGCCGGCTTCGGCAACGCCCGCCCGGCGCGCAGCACCATCGGTGTCGCGGCGCTGCCCTTCGGCGGCGCGGTCGAGATCGAGGCCTGGGCGTACAAGCCCCTCTGACACCTGGGCCGACGGCCCACGTCGAGACCTGGGCCGTCAGGCCCTCGTGCGGTAGGATCGGCCCGTGCCAGGTGCCATCGCCATCCTCGTCGTGCTCGTCGTGCTCCCCGTCGTGGTGTGCATGAGCTTCGCCGTGGTCGCCGCCGTCCTCGGTGGCGTCCTCAACAAGGACGCCGAGGTTCGTGGCGAAGGCAGCGAGCTGCTCGACCTGAACGTCTGATCGCGGTCACCACCGCCATGGCCACCACATGACGCCCTCGTGATCCCGGCATGATGCACCAGCACGACGCCTCGATGGAGGTGCTCACCCAGGCGGTGCTGCGCTACTCCGTCGAACGGATGCGGCTCGACCCGCCGCCCCTCGACGCCGGTCGTCCGGCGTCCGACCTCGCCGCGATGGCGGGGCGTACCGTCACCCCGAACGGCATCGGTGGTCTCGAGGCGCTCCGCGTGTTCGGTGACGTCCTCGCCCCGGCGTGCATCAGCGTCGACCACCCGCGCTTCCTGAGCTTCGTGCCCGCCGCACCCACCGAGGCGTCGATGCTGTTCGACCTGGTCGTCGGCGCCTCCAGCATCTACGCCGGTTCGTGGCTCGAGGGCGCCGGTGCCGTGTTCGCCGAGAACGAGGCGCTCCGGTACATCTGTGACCTCGCGGGCCTCCCGCCGTCGTCGGGTGGTGTCTTCGTCAGCGGCGGCACCGGCGGCAACCTGTCGGCCCTGATCGCCGCCCGCTGGCGGTGGCGCACGCGTGCCGAGGGTCGCTTCGACCGGGTGCGCGGACTGATCATCGGCTCGTCCAACGCCCACTCGTCGATCGTCGCCGCCGGTCGGGCGATGGACGCCGACGTGGTGGAGGCACCGGCCGACGAGCGGGGCCGGATGACCCGAGCCGCGCTCGAGACCACCATCGACGCCCTGTCGGCCGAGGACCGCGAGCGCCTGTTCGTCGTCGTCGCCACGAGCGGCACCACCAACGCCGGCGTCATCGACGACCTCGCCGGCGTGGCCGACGTGTGTGAACGGCACGGGCTCTGGATGCACGTCGACGGTGCCTACGGCGGTGCCGGGCTGGCCGCGCCGAGCGTGCGCCACCTGTACGACGGGATCGAGCGGGCCGACAGCTTCATCGTCGATCCGCACAAGTGGTTGTTCGCGCCGTTCGACTGCTGCGCGCTCGTCTATCGCGATCCGTTCGAGGCACGGCGGGCGCACACCCAGCACGCTGAGTATCTCGACGTCCTGCACGCCGACGACCACGCGGACGAGGACTGGAACCCGAGCGACTTCGCCCACCATCTGTCGCGCCGTGCCCGCGGCCTGCCGTTCTGGTTCAGCCTCGCCACCTACGGCACCGACGCGTACCGCGACGCGGTCGAGGTCACCCTGCAGGTGGCGCACGCCGGCGCCGAACTGGTTCGAGCCGCCCCGCACCTCGAGCTCATCATGGAGCCCGAGCTCAGCGTCGTGGTGTTCCGCCGACTCGGCTGGGACGCCGGGCAGTACCGGGCGTGGAGCGATCGGCTCCTGCGCGACGGCACCGCGTTCGTCACCCCCACCGGCTGGGCGGGCGAGACCGTGCTGCGGTACTGCGTCGTGAACCCACGCACCACGGTCGCCGACATCCAGCTGCTGGTCGACTCGCTCGCCGACGCACCGACCGGCGGCTCGGTGTGACCGACCTCCTCGTCCGCAACGCACGCCTCGTCGCGACGCTCGACGCGCAGCGCCGCGAACTCGCCGGCGGATGGGTGGCGATCACCGACGGGCTGGTCGAGGCGATCGGTGCGAGCACCGACCCCGAGCCGACGGCCGACCGGGTGATCGACGCCACCGACTGTCTGGTCACACCCGGTCTGGTGAACACCCATCACCACATCTACCAGAACCTCACGCGGGCCTTCCCGCCGATGACCGACAAGCCGCTGTTCGGCTGGTTGCAGTCGCTGTATCCCTTGTGGGAGGCGATCGACGAGGAGGCCGTCCACGCGTCGGCGTTCGTCGGCCTGGCGGAACTGGCGCTCAGCGGGTGCACCACCTCGACCGACCACCTGTACCTCCACCCGAAGCACGGCGGCGACCTGCTGTCGGCCGAGATCACGGCCGCGCGCGAGCTCGGCATGCGCTTCCATCCGACCCGCGGGTCGATGAGCCTGTCGGTGAAGGACGGTGGCCTGCCGCCCGACTCGGTCGTGCAGTCCGACGACGAGATCCTCGCCGCGAGCGAGGAGGCGGTCGCCCGCCACCACGACCGCAGCCACGGCGCCATGGTGCGGATCGCGCTCGCCCCGTGCAGCCCGTTCAGCGTCACCGAGCAGCTGATGGTGCAGTCGGCCGAGCTGGCCGAACGACTCGACGTGCGCCTGCACACCCACTTCGCGGAGAACGCGGAGGACGATGCGTTCTCGCTCGCGACCTTCGGCTGCCGGCCGATGGAGTACCTCGAGCGCACCGGCTGGTGCAACGACCGCGTGTGGGTCGCGCACTGCGTGATGCCGAACGACGACGAGATCGCCCGCCTGGGCGCGGCCCGCATCGGCGTGGCCCACTGCCCGAGCAGCAACCTCATCCTCTCGTCGGGCATCTCGCCGATCGTGCCGATGCGCGCCGCCGGCGTGAAGGTCGGCCTCGGCGTCGACGGCTCGTCGTCGGCCGACAGCGCCTCGCTCTGGCTCGAGGCTCGCCAGGCGATGCTGCTCGCCAAGCTGCGTGACGGCGCCCACGCCGGCACGGCGCGGATGGCCCTCGAGTGCGCCACCGTCGGCGGTGCCGGCTGTCTCGGCCGAGAGGGCGAGATCGGTGTGCTCGCTCCCGGCGCCGTGGGCGACCTCGCCGTGTGGAAGCTCGACGGACCGTTGTTCGCGGGCGCGCTCGCCGATCCGATCGAGGCGTGGCTGCGCTGCGGCCCGATCGGCGCGTGGCACACGGTGGTGAACGGACGATCGGTCGTCGCCGAGGGCCGCATCGTCCATCCGGCGCTCGACGACGTGCTGCGCACCCACGCCCGCCACGCGACGCGCATCCAACGGCTCGACGCCTGATCGGCATGGGCCCCCGATGATCGAGGCCTTCTTCGTCGCGTTCGGCACGGTGTTCCTCGCCGAACTGCCCGACAAGACGATGGTCGCGTCGCTGGTGCTCACCACCCGCTATCGCCGCCCGTTCGCGGTGTGGGTCGGCGTGTCCGGTGCGTTCGTGTTCCACGTGGTGCTCGCCGTGTCGATCGGCTCGTTGCTGCGGCGACTACCGGAACAGCCGGTGCAGCTCGTCGTCGCCGCGCTGTTCCTCGTCGGCGGCGTCGTCCTGTTGCGCGGGGGCGACGAGGACGACGAGATCGAGGGCGGGGTCGCTGCTGCGTCGTTCCGCACGATCGCGCTCACGTCGGCCTCGGTGGTCGGCCTCGCCGAGTTCGGCGACCTCACCCAGCTCGCCACCGCCGGCATCGCCACGCGCTACCACGCCACGGTCGCCGTCGCGCTCGGCGCGTGGCTCGCGCTCGCGAGCGTGGCCGGCCTCGCCGTGACCGCCGGCAGCTGGATCGTGCGCAAGGTGCCGTTGCATCTGGTGCAGCGCATCGCCGGTGTCGTGTTCATCGGCTTCGGCGTGCTCACGGCGATCACCGCGTTCACCTGAGCCCCGTTGAGCCCCGTCCGGCGTGATCCGGCGCGCCCCGGCGTGACGGATGTTGCATGACGTGGCGTGCCGCCGGTGTGCGACCACACTGGTGGCCCATGGCTGCCCCCGAGCCGAACGTTCGCTACTACGACACACGCACGCCACCCCGTCGGTGGGCCGCCACCGGCGCGCTCGCCGCCGTCGTCGTCGTGCTCGCGACGGCGATCACCTGGATCGCCACCGACGGGTTCGGACGCGACCAGGGCACCGCCACCGGTCAGGTCGGCACCGGCGGTCTCCCGTCGGGCGAGGCCGGCAGCGGCGCCGGTGACGGAGCCGCCATCGGTGACGGCGGTACGGCCGGTCTCGGGGTGGCCACCGACGCCACCTCGGTCGTGATGGTCGGCGACTCGATCACCCAGGGGTCCGCCGACGAGATCCGGTTCACGCTCGCGGCCGGCGGCTTCACCGACGTGACCGTCGACGGCGTCACGAGCCGACGCATCGAGGCGGGTGGCGGGCAGTCGCCCGAGGCCGGCATCGAGGCGATCTACCGGTTGTTGGCCGACGGCGCCGATCCCGACGTGTGGGTCATCGCACTCGGCACCAACGACATCGGCAAGTACGCGACCTCCGAGGAGTACGGCGCGCTCGTCGCGCTCGTGATCGACGTGCTGCCCGACGACACCCCCCTGGTGTGGGTCGATGCGTACCGCGACGACTACGCCGACGACTCGGCGCTCTTCAACGAGGCACTCCGGGCCCAGCTGAGCGACCGCGACGGCACCGTCGTCGTCGACTGGTACGAGGTGGTGAGCCAGGACGGCTCGATCCTGCGCGACGGGGTGCACCCCGATCGTGACGGCGAGGCCTTGTTCGCCTCGCTCGTGGCGCAGGGTCTCGACCAGCTCCGCTGACGCCGAGGGCCGGAAGCCGATGCCCTGCCGGGGCTCAGGCGCCCCAGCGGCTCTGACCGAAGCGGTACCCGACCGAGCGGACCGTCTGGATCAGGTTGGCGTGCTCCTCGCCGAGCTTCGCGCGCAACCGTCGGATGTGGACGTCGACGGTGCGCGCGCCGCCGTAGTACTCGTACCCCCACACCCGCGACAGCAGCATCTCGCGGGTGAACACCTTGCCCGGGTGCTGAGCCAGGAACGTCAGCAGCTCGTACTCCATGTAGGTGAGGTCGAGCGGCTTGCCGGCGATCGAGGCCTGGTAGGTCTCGAGGTTGAGCGCGAGACCGCTGTACTCGACGAGATCGGGACGCACACCGTCTCCACCGCGCCAGAACAGGTGCTTCAGACGGGCCTCCACCTCGGACGGGTGGAACGGCGTGAGGCAGAAGTCGTCGAACAACTCGTTGCGCATCTCGAGGTCGGCGAGCTGCGATCCGCTCACCAGCACCAACAGCGGTGACACCGGGGTGTCGCGCTTGCGCAGCGACCGGCACAGCGCCCACGCGCCCTCGGGGTCGGCGTCGCACGCCACGATCGCACCCGACCAGCCCGACGCGGGCTCGGCACGCGCGGCGTCCTCGGCGGAGCCGACCGACTGCCACTTGTACCCGGCCATGTCGAGCGTGCGGGCCAACTCCGGCGGCGGCGGATCGGGGTAGACGGCCACGAGGTCCATGATCAGAGCGCCTTCAGGTAGCGGTCGATCTCGAAGGCGCTGACATGGGTCTTGTAGGCCCGCCACTCGCTGCGCTTGTTGCGCAGGAACCACTCGAAGATGTGCTCACCGAGCGCCTCCTGCACCAGTTCGCTGCCCTCCATCACCTTCAGCGAGTCGCTCAGCGACTGCGGGAGTTGGTCGATGCCCAGCTTGCTCAGCTCGGCGTCGCTCATCTCGAACAGGTTGGCGTCGCTCTCGGGCGCCAGTTCGTAGCCCTCGCGGACGCCGCGCAGACCGGCCGCCAGGAGCACCGCGAAGGCGAGGTAGGGGTTGCACGCCGGATCGGGGGAGCGGTACTCGATGCGGGTGGCGCTGGGGTTGCCGCGCTTGGGGATCGGCACCCGGATGAGGCCGCTGCGGTTGTTGCGGGCCCAGCTGATGTGCACCGGCGCCTCGAACCCGGGCACCAGTCGCTTGTAGCTGTTGACGGTCTGGTTGGTGATCGCGGTGATCTCGGCCGCATGGCGCAGGAGGCCGGCCATGAAGCTCTTCGCGACCGGCGACAGGTTGTTCGGGTCGTGGGCGTCGTAGAAGGCGTTCTCGTCGCCCTCGAACAACGACAGGTGCACGTGCATCCCGCTGCCCTGCACGCCTTCGAGCGGCTTGGGCATGAACGTGGCGTGCACGCCATTGGTGGCGGCGACCTCTTTCACCACGAGCCGGAACGTCATGATGCTGTCGGCCATCGTGAGCGCGTCGGTGTGGCGCAGGTCGATCTCGTGCTGGCTCGGTGCGTCCTCGTGGAAGCTGTACTCGACCGGGATGCTCATCGTCTCGAGCGTGCGGATCGTCTGCTTGCGCAGCGAGCCGGCGACGTCGGTGGTGGTGAGGTCGAAGAAGCCGCCCTCGTCGAGCGTCACCGGGATCTGGCCGCGCTCGGGGGTCGCGAAGTAGAAGAACTCGATGTCGGGGGCGACGTAGAACGTGTAGCCCATCGCGTGTGCGGCGTCGAGTTGACGGCGCAGCACTTGGCGGGGATCGCCGTGGAACGGGCTGCCGTCGAGGTGGTGGATGTCGCAGAAGACGCGGGCCTCGGTGGCCTTCGGGTCGCCCCAGGGGAGCACCTCGAAGGTGTTCGGATCGGGGATCGCGAGCACGTCGCTCTCCTGGATGCGGCTGAAGCCGTCGATCGAGGAGCCGTCGAAGCTCATCCCGTCCTCGAGCGCGTTCTCGAGCTCGGCGGGGCTGATCGCGAAGCTCTTGAGGTTGCCGAGCACGTCGGTGAACCAGAGGCGGATCAACCGCACCCCTCGTTCCTCCACGGTCCGCAACACATAGTCACGTTGTTGTTCGAGCACGCCCATCACTCCAGTCTTGTCGTTGCCGGCCGGATCCGGACAACGGGTGCAGTTCTCGGCGGGGAGATCCCCCGAGGGTGTCGGCATCGGTCACGGGCACGTTCCCCGGCGCTCACGACCAGGCCGGGAAAAGCACGACAGGGGACCGACGTGTGCCGGTCCCCTGCCGAGGCTGTTCGTTCGACCAGAACGAGGTGACGAAGACGATGCCGTGACCGTGAGGTCAGATGGCGCCGCAGACGCTCTCGAGGATGAGGCGGGTCACCGTGTAGGGATCGCAGTTGGCGTTCGGGCGGCGGTCCTCGGCGTAGCCCTTGCCGTCCTTGGCGACCTGCCACGGGATCCGGATGCTCGCGCCGCGGTTCGACACGCCGTAGCTGAACTTGTTGTACGGGGCCGTCTCGTGGGCGCCGGTGAGGCGGCTCTCGATGTCGTGGCCGTAGCCCTTGATGTGGGCGTCGACGCGCTTGCCGATCGCCTTGCAGGCGGCCTCGATGGCGGCGTAGCTCTCGCGCATCGCTGCGGTCGAGAAGTTGGTGTGCGCGCCAGCGCCGTTCCAGTCGCCCTTCTCGGGCTTCGCGGCGAACGACACGACCACGTCGTAGTCCTCGGCGATGCGGTGGAGCAGCCAGCGGGCGACGTACATGTGGTCGCTGACGGTGAGCGCGTCGGCGGCGCCGATCTGGAACTCCCACTGACCGGGCATGACCTCGGCGTTGGTGCCCTCGATCATGAGGCCAGCGTCCATGCATGCCTGGGTGTGCTCTTCGATGATCTCGCGACCGATGACGCGACCGGTACCGACGCCGCAGTAGTACGGGCCCTGCGGTGCGGGATAGCCGCCGTTCGGGAAGCCGAGCGGGGTGCCGTCCGGCTTGAGGAAGGTGTACTCCTGCTCGATGCCGTAGATCATCTCGTGCTTGGCGTACTTCTTCGCGACCTTCTCGGTGGCGGCGCGGGTGTTGGTGGGGTGCGGCTTGCCGTCGGTGGCGTTGTACACCTCGCAGAGCACGAGGATGTTGCTGCCACCGCGGATGGGGTCGGGGCAGGTGAAGACGGGCTTCAGCATGCAGTCGCTCGACTCGCCGGCGGCCTGGTTGGTCGACGAACCGTCGAAGCCCCAGATGGGCGGGGTCTTGCCGTCGGCGATGATCTTGGTCTTCGAGCGGAGCAACGGCGTCGGCTCCGTGCCGTCGATCCAGATGTATTCAGCTTGGTAGGCCACGGGCGTTCCTTTGTTGGTTCGGGCGTTTTCAGCACACACGTAGGGGCGGCGGCACTCTCGCAGCGGTCCGTTGCCCGTCCGTTGCCCGTCTGTGAACGCTGTGTGAAGCCGCACGGGTGCTGTCCGCCCCCGGATCAGCTCGCCGGACGGTCGCGGAACCACGCCACGGTGGCCGCCGCCTGCTCGGCGAGCGGGGTCGCGCGCAGCCCGAAGGTCTGCTCGGTGAGTGCCGAGTCGGCGATCCACGGGCGGTCGAACTGGTACCGGGTCTCCTGCAGTTCGCGCATCATGGCCACGAACAGGCCGAGCGTGCGAACGGCGATCCACGGCACCGCGCCGACCCCGACCGTGGTGCCCGCTGCGGCGGCGAGCGCCTGCACGGTCTCGCGCTGCGAGACCGCCGGCGCGTTGGGGACGTGCCAGGCCCGGCCCCACGCTCGCTCGTCGGTGCCGATCGTGACGAGTGTGCGCGCGACGTCGGGCATGAAACTGAAGTGGTGGGGTGCGTCGAGCGATCCGAGGACCGACACCTTCTTGCCGGCCAGCACCTTGGGGACCACCCGGTCGCCCATCGCCGAGTCGGTCACCTCGGGGCCGATGAAGTCCGATGCCCGGGCGAGGGTGCCGCGCAGTCGGCCGGCGGCGTGGGCCTCGAGGATCTCGGTCGCCATGGTGCGGCGCACCGTTCCCTTCTTGCCGCGGGCGAGCATCGGGTCGGCCTCGTGGAGCGGCATGGGCGCGTCGGGTCCGAAGGCGTAGAGGTTGTCCATCATCACGAGCACGGCGCCGGAGGCCGACGCGGCCTCCATGAACGAGCGGTGGATCGGCGGCCACGCGGTGTCCCACTGGTGGTACGGCGGGTTGACGCAGTTGTAGATCGCCGCCGCCTGGTGCTGGCGCGCGAGACGGGTGAGCGCCGCCGCATCGGCGGCATCGCCGCGCTCGAGCGTGATCGCCGGATGAACGGGGCCGGTGCCGCTGCGGGTGAGCACGCTGACGGTGTGGCCCTGCTCGGCGAGGAGGCGGGCGGTGGAGCTGCCGACGGGGCCGGCGCCGACGACGAGGTGATGTGCCATGGGAGGAGTCCTTCAGTTCGAGATCCAAGCCCTCTGTCGAGAGCACTGCTCACAGTAGCGACCTCGAAGCAGAAAGCAAGAGCAGTGCTCTCGTTTCGGCGTGACCTTCGCTACACTCGACCCACATGACCGGGGTGCGCGCGAGAGTTCGGGCCGAGCTGACGGCCGAGATCAAGGCCATCGCCCGGCGCCAGATGGCCGAGGACGGGCCGGCGAACCTCAACTTGCGCGCCATCGCCCGCGAGCTGGGCATGGTGAGCTCGGCCATCTACCGCTACTTCGCGAGCCGCGACGATCTCCTCACCGCCTTGATCGTCGACGCCTACAACGCGCTCGGCGAGGCGGGTGAGGCGGCCGACGCCGCCGTCGACCCCCACGAGGTCAGGGCCCGCTTCCTCGCGGTCGCCCACGCGGCGTACCGGTGGGCGTGCGAGAAGCCGAGCCAGTACCTGCTGCTGTTCGGCACCCCGGTGCCGGGCTACGCGGCACCGCAGGACACCATCGTGCCCGCCACCCGGTTCACGCTCGTGCTGCTGCGCATCCTCGACGAGGCCGCCCGCCAGGGCGCGGTGCCGGCGGTCCGGCCCACCGTCCCGGACGGGGTGCGCGACGACTTCCGGGCGATGCGCGAGCTCACCGGCAGCGGCGCCGACGACGAACTGATGCTCGCCGGCATGCAGTCGTGGACGGCGCTGTTCGGGGCGATCGGGTTCATCCTGAACGGTCAGTTCCGCAACGTGATCGGTGACGTCGACGCGATGTTCGTCGAGTTCGCCCGACTGCTCGCCGGACAGGTGTTCCACGAGGTCGACCCGGCCTGACCGCTCACCGGTCACTGGCGGGAACCCTGCCCCGGGAACCGAGGCCGGGGGCGGCGACGTCGAAGGATGCATGAGCGTGAACACCTCCCACCCCCTCGACACCCGCCGCCACGTGCTGGGCGGGCTCACCCGTCGCCAGTTGCTCGCCGGGCTCGTCGCCGCACCGGCCGTCGCAGCCGCCGCCTCGGTGCTCGCCGCGTGCGGTGATCCGGACGTGGAGCCGGCGGCGACCGACGGTCCGCAGACCACGACGCCCGGGTCGACGCCCGGGTCGACGCCTGGTTCGGCCCCCGAAACGATCGGCCACCCGACGGGTGCCGATGTCGCGGTCATCCGGTACGGCGCGGAGGGCGGCTTCGTCGCCCCCGAGACGATCTTCGTCAACGTGCCGTCGCTCGTCGTCTCCGGCGACGGCCGGGCGTTCGTGCCCGGCGCGGTGCCCGCGATCTATCCGGGTCCGCTGCTGCTGCCGATGGGTGTGCGCACCATCTCCGAGGCGGGCATCCAGCGCCTGCTCGCCCTCGCCTCGACGGCCGCACTGCTGGCCGACCCGCCCGACTACACCGCCGAGATGATGGTCGCCGACGCGCCCGACACCGTGGTGCGCTTCTCGGTCGACGCCGGCACCTTCGAGCACCGGGCCTATGCCCTCGGCTTCGGCATCGACGACCAGGGTGCGCCGACCGCAGAAGTGACGCCGGCCCGCCAGGCGTTGCTCGACTACGTGCTGGCGCTGGGGGATCTCGCGTCGACCGTGGGCGCGGAGCTCGGTGAGGAGTCGTTGTTCGAACCGACCGAGTACCGGGTGCGGGCGACACCGGTGGTGGAGGCCGACCTCGCCGGCATGGACCCGGCCCCGACCATCGTCGACTGGCCGGCGTCGATCGGCCTCGACCTCGCGACCGCGACCGAGTGCGCCCGGGTGCGCGCCGACGCCGTGGGTTCGGTGTTCGCCGAGGCCGATCAGCTCACCCACTTCCGTCAGGGCGACGTGATCTACCGGATCGCCGTGGCGGGCGTCCTGCCGGGCGACCCGGCCTGCTGACCGGCCCCGGCGTGGCCCCGGCGTGGCCGCGACGAGTGGTGCTATCGTCACCGACAGGCGTGGCGGCCGACCCAGCCCCGGACAGGGCGACAGCAGGAGCACGCAGTGGACCCCCTCGTTCAGCGTCGTCGTCCGACCCCTCGACCCGCCCGTCGCCGTGAGAACTCCCGCCGTGGCCGGCGGTCGCTCGTCGTCGCGACCGTGCTCGCCGCGCTGCCCGCCGTCGGCGCCGTCGCCCCGGCCTCGCCGGCCGCAGCGCTGCCGTTCGGCTACAGCGACACGCTGGTCGGTTCGGTGCCCGTGCCGGTGGGCATCCGTCGCCTCCCGACCGGCGTCGTCGCCGTGCTGGGCAAGGCAGGCAGGGTGCACCTGGCGCGCGACGGTGTCGTGCTGCCCGCCCCGGCGCTCGCCCTGAGCGACGTGTGCACCGAGAGCGAGCGCGGCCTGCTGGGCATCGCCGCCGCGCCCGACCTCGCCACGACCGGCCACGTCTACCTGTACGCCACCCGCACGGCGCCGAGTGCGCCGGGTGGCTGCGTCAACCGGGTCAGCCGGTTCACCATGGCCGGCGACGTGATCGACCCGGCGAGCGAGGTCGTGCTCGTCGACGGCATCAGCTCGGTCGCCGGCAACCACAACGGCGGCGACCTCGAGATCGGCAAGGACGGGATGCTCTGGATCAGCGTCGGTGACGCCGGTCGCGACCCGCGTGGCGACTCCGGCAGCGCCGGCTCGAACGATGCCGCCCAGGACCTGTCGTTGTTGAACGGCAAGATCCTCCGCGTCGACCCCGCCACGGGCGGGCCGGCACCCGGCAACCCCTACACCGGAGCGGGTACCGCCAGCTGCCGTACGCGCGGCAACACGCCGTCCACGCCCACGACGACGTGCCAGGAGATCTACGCGTCGGGGTTCCGCAACCCGTGGCGGTTCGCGTTCGATCCGAACGCCGCCGCGGTGCGCGCGTTCGTCAACGACGTCGGCCAGGGTGCCCGCGAGGAGGTCGACGAACTGGTCGCCGGCGGGAACTACGGCTGGCCGGCCCGCGAGGGCGCGTGTCCGCAGGGGCAGAACCCGCCGTGCGCCGGGCCGACCGGCGGGCTGATCGATCCGATCACCGACTACCCGCGCAGCCAGGGCACCTACATCACCGGCGGTGCGTTCGTGCCGAACGGGTTCTGGCCGCGCCAGTTCGACGGCGCCTACCTGTTCGGCGACGGTGGGAGCGGACGCATGTGGGTGCGCACCGCGGCGGGCACGGTGAACTATGCGGTGCCGTTCCACACGGCGCCGGGCATGTCGGACATGGACTTCGTGCCCGAGCCGGCGGGCCTCGCGCTCTACTACGTCCTCACCGGTTCGAGCCAGGTGCGCAAGGTCGTCTTTCCCACCCAGCCGATCCCGACCGCGTCGGCGCCGCTGCGCTACCAACCGACGGCGACGGCGGAGCGGGTGTTCGATTCGCGCCGACCGGCCGACGGGGCTGCACCCCTCGCCGGCAACACGGCGCGCACGGTGACGACGGGCGTCGACGGTGCCGTGACCCGTGCGGTGCTGGTGAACATCGCCTACGTGGCTCCCGACTCGGCGGGGTTCCTCACGGCGTGGGCCGCTGGTGCCGCGCAGCCGTTCACGTCGAACGTGAACGCGCTCGCCGGCGAGGTGGTCGCGAACGCGGCGGTCGTCCCGGTCGACGCCCAGGGTCGGATCCAGCTCCTGACCAACGTGTCGGCCCACGTGGTGGTCGACCTGCTCGGCACGTTCGTCGACGCGCCCGGCGCGGTCACCGCCGGCAGGTTCGTGCCGCTCGCCCCCGACCGGTTGATCGACACCCGCGACGCCGCCGGCGCCGACAACGCGTACTCGGAGCGGGCCGACGCTCCCGTCCTCGTCGTGAACGCGCCCGTCGCCGGTCGCAGCGGGACCCCGACGACCGGTGTGTCGTCGGTCGTCCTCACCGTCACCGCCGTGTCGTCGGCCACCTCGGCAGGCGGGTGGGTCGCCGTGGCACCCGGCGCTGCGCCGCGTCCGCCGATCTCGAACCTGAACAGCAACGGGCGTGGCGACATCCGACCAAATCTGGTGGTCGTGCCGTTGGGCGCCGACGGCTCGATCGACCTGCACCTGTTCGCCGTCGACCACCTGGTCGTCGACGTCACCGGCTACTTCACCGACTCGTCGGCGCCGTCGAGCACGGTCGGCAGGTTCCGCACGCTGAGCAACCCGTACCGCGAGGTCGACACCCGCACACCGTTCGGCTTCGACGCCTACCCGGGGCCCGACACCCGAGAACTCGATCCGGTGGTGGTCCCCGCCGGCGCCATCGGCGTGGCCCACAACCTGACCATCGTGAACAACGCCGCCGCCGGGTTCGTCACGGCATTCGGCGAGGGTGGGGTCCCCGGCGCGAGCACCGCCAACGCCAGCGGTCCCGCCCAGCTGCGCGCCGCGGCGGCGTTCACCCGGGCCGGTGGCGACGGTCGCCTCCGCTACTACTCGATGGTCGCGACCGATCTCGTGATCGACGTGACCGGCTGGTTCGAGGGACCCGCCTGAGGCTCGACCTGCCGCCCCGGCCGAGGTGATCGTCCGGCCCTGGACCGATAGCTTCGCGTCCAGGGGCGGGCGGAGGCGGACGCCCGGGAGGAGGGGCGGTTCCGTGCGCGGTTCCAT